>JBMOMR010000087.1:0-46558 GCA_049324715.1 Chloroflexota bacterium
TGTTGTATCGGAGCAGGGTATCCACCCAGGCGGCCGCGACCAGATTCCCGTCGGGGGCCGAAGCGGTGGTCACGATCCGTCGCCACTCATCCAGTTGACGGTCACGATCGGTGGCGGAGGATTCGTCCACGATGTCATCCACAGTACGACAGAAAGCATAAAGGGCGCGGACGGCGGAGCGCTTCTCTTCGGGCAGAAGTGCGGACGCCAGATAAAAAGACTTGCTGTGCGCGGCGGTGATTTTCGCGGCGTGGCTATACGCCGCCCGCAAAGAGGCGTCGCCCGCCCAGTAGGAGAAAAACGGACGCGAGGGAGGATGGGGATCGGTACCCGCAAGATTGATAAGTCGGCGTTCCCAATGTGCTTGCATGTGTGGTCTCCTGGTCGCTGGTCTGAAAGTTGTATGTTGACAACAACGGTCATATTTTACAGAAGTTCGAAGATTTGTCAAGGTTTTGCAACGATTTACTTTCGTAAATCTTGACAAATTCTTTGCAATATGTATAATACGGGTACTGACAGAACCACAAACGGAGAAAACGTATGAACAAACCCACTGCAATTGTGATCGGCGCGGGGATTGGCGGGATCACGACCGCCGCCCGCCTCGCTAAAAACGGATATGACGTGACGGTGATCGAAAAGGAATCCACCCCAGGCGGACGCTGTAACCAGATCGTCCGCGACGGACATCGATTCGACATTGGCCCCACCCTCTTCCTCATGCCCGAAGTTTGGGAGGAGACCTTTGCCTCTCTCGGCGAAACGATGAGCGACCACCTCGACCTGCGCCGCATTGACCCGACCTACAAAGTCCACTTCGACGACGGCCTGCAACTGCAACTGACCTCCAACATCGGTGAGATGCAAAAGCAACTGGAGAAGGTGGAGCCGACCGCGTTTACTGGTTTCCTCAATTACATCGCCGAGGGCGCTCGTCACTATAAACTTTCGGTGGAGAAGTTCGTTGGGCGCAACTTCTACAACATCTTCGAATATTTCAGCCTGAGCAACCTGCCGCTGATCTTTCAGCTCAAGGCGTTGCAAAAGCACTACGCCAACACCAGCCGCTTCTTCAAGGATGAGCGCCTAAAGGCCGCGTTCACGTTCCAGAATATGTATCTGGGACTCAGTCCCTACGACGCGCCCGCCACCTACTCCCTGCTCCAATACACGGAATTGGCCGAGGGAGTCTGGTATCCCATCGGCGGGATGTACGCGGGCATTCAGGCATTGGTGAAAGTTGCGGAGAAGCATGGCGTGAAGTTCATCTATGACGCGCCAGTGAAGGCGTTGAACGTTGAACGTTCAACGTTTAACGTTCAACGGATCAAAAGCATCACAATTGAAGATGGTCGCGAACTCACCGCCGATATTTTTGTCGGCAATGCCGACCTGCCTTATATTTACAAAGAATTGCTCCCCGATGCCGCGCCCGCCAAGAAACTGGACGAGAAACTCTACACCTGCTCCACTATCATGTTCTACTGGGGCGTGGACAAGGCCTATCCTCAGATTCAACATCACAATATTTTCCTCGGCGGCGATTACAAAGCCTCCTTTGACCAGATCTTCAACGAACACAGCCTGCCCGAGTCGCCGTCGTTCTACGTTCACGCGCCCGCCCGCACCGACGCGTCCGCCGCGCCCGAGGGGCAGGAGACGCTCTACGTGTTGGTTCCCGTCGGCCACCTGGACGCCCGCTCCGAGCAGGATTGGGACGCGATGGTGAACCGCGCCCGCGAGACCGTCTTTGCTCGTCTCGAAAAAGAGATGGGCATCAGCGACCTACGCAGTCACATCAAGTTCGAGATCGTGTACCAGCCCAACGTCTGGCAAGAGCGTTTCAACCTCGCCAAGGGCGCGGCATTTGGCCTCAGCCACAATTTCTGGCAAGTCGGCTTTCTGCGCCCACAAAACCGCCACGCCAAATACAAGAACCTGTACTTTGCTGGTGCGTCCACCCACCCAGGCACCGGGCTTCCCATCGTGCTCCTTTCGGCTCGCTTAACAACTGAACGAATTCTGAAAGAAATGGGTACAATACCTGTACAAAACCTCTCCACTGCAACAGCCACGACAGACTAACCCATTTTGGAGTCCACCATGACCATCAGCAAGTCCCCCACCTTCAACCTGAAGGTTGTTCTCAAAGAAACTGGCATCGCCGCCGACACTCTGCGCGCTTGGGAACGCCGATACGGTCTGCCCCTGCCCGAACGCACCGCAGGCGGCCATCGGTTGTATTCCCAATTCGACATCGAGACGATCAAATGGCTGATGGCGCGCCAGGCGGAGGGACTCTCCATTTCGCGGGCGGTCGAACTGTGGAAGGAACAATCCGCTTCAGGCGTGGACCCTCTGGCGGGAGCGGCCTCTCAAGCCGTCACCACGCTGACAACTTCCCCAGTCAACGCCTCGCTCGACGCCCTGCGCGCCGAGTGGATCGCGTCCTGCCTGAAATTCAACGAGACCGCCGCCGAGCAGACTCTCAACCAGGCCTTCTCGATGTTCCCCGTCGAAGCGGTCTGCATGGACGTTTTGCAAAAGGGATTGGCGCAGGTTGGCGAACTTTGGTACGAGAACCGCGCCAGCGTGCAACAGGAACACTTCGCTTCCGCGCTCGCCATGCGCCGCCTCGACGCGTTGCTGGCGGCCTCGCCCGCGCCCTCGCGCAAGCAGACCATCATTGTCGGCTGTCCCGCCGAGGAGTGGCACGCGTTCACTCCGCTGTTGCTCTCCCTGCTCCTCCGCCGCCGCGGACTGAACGTCATCTACCTCGGCGCGAATGTCCCGACCGAGCAATTCGCTGAAATGGCGGCCTCCGTCCGCGCGGACCTGGTCGTCCTCGTGGCGCAAACGCTCGTTACCGCCGCGACCCTCCAGGAGGTCGCATGGAGACTCGACAGCCAGGGCGTGGAGTCTGCTTTCGGCGGGCGAATCTTCAGCGTCAATCCCGCGCTCGTCGAGAGCATCCCCGCGCATTTCCTCGGCAATAGTCTGCGCGACGCGCTCGAGAAAGTGGATCAATTGGTGGAGACTCGCAAGGTATCGGAGACCTTTAGGGTTTCCAAGTCCGTCTCGCAGGAATACGCGGCCGCGCATCAGTTCTTCACGTCCAAGCGCGCCGAGATCGAATTGACCCTGCGTCAACACATCCAGCCGCTGGCCATCAGCCCCGAAGGTTTGATGTCGGGCATCACTCATCTCGGAAACAACATCGCCGCCGCGCTCCAACTCGGAGATATGAACTACGTTTCAGGCGAGATCGAATGGCTGAAGACGCTTGTGAAGGCGCACGAACGCCCCGCGCAGGAATTGGCGGCTTTCATCACGAGTTATGCCGACGCCGTCAACCGACACATCAACGGATCGGGACGACCGATCTACGAATGGCTTTCCAACGAAGTGAACAAACTTGAGAAGTAAGGAGACCTATGAACATCCGTATAGTTACCGACAGCACCTGCGACCTGCCCGCCTCCATCGTGGAGAAACATAATATCACGGTCGTGCCGCTTTACATCAACCAGGGCGACAAGTCCTACCTCGACGGCGTAAACCTGACGCGTGAGGAGTTCTACCGCCTACTCCCCTCCTTCCATCCCGCGCCCAGCACCGCCACGCCCAGCACAGATGTTTTCACGCAGACGTGGAACAAACTCGCGGACGCGGGCGCGCAGGCCATCCTCTCCATCCACATCTCGGAGAAGTTGAGCGCCACCGTCAACGCGGCGCGCGTCGCGGCGGAACAGTTCACCCGCATCCCCGTGACCGTGCTGGACTCGAGCCAACTCAGCCTCGGCATGGGCTTCATCGTCGAAAAGGCCGCGCAACTGGCAGAACTCGGTCACAAGATGGAAGACATCCTCGACCAACTCGCGGACGTGATGAAGCGCACCTATGTCTTCGCCTCGCTCAAGACGCTTGAATATCTCCGCCGCAGCGGGCGTATGAACTTTGCCCTGGCGCGCTTTGGCGAGTTCCTGCAGATCAAACCCCTGCTCCACATGAATCAGGGGAACCCCGCCGCGCACCGCGTCCGCACGCAGGGACGCGCCACCGAACGGATGATGGAATGGCTGAACGAGTACGCGCCATTCGAGAGACTCGCCATCGTCCACGCGGGAGTGCAACACGAGGCCGAGGGAATGTTGCAGCGCATCAAACACCTGCTCCCGCATGGTGAAATTCCCATCGTGCAGATCACCCCCGCGCTCGGCGCGCATCTCGGCATCGGTGCGCTCGGCTTCGCTTGTATCGCAAAGGAAAAATAACCATGAAAAATCGCAGTTCTCTCATCGTATTCCCCATCCTGATTCTGATCGGCTACCTTGTCGCGCTGGCGGGAAGCCAAAACGGCGCTACATTAGGCAGTCTGCCTGTTTTTGGCATCGTGGTCGCGCTGGCTTTCGTCATTCAGTGGCTGGTCTTCATCCCTGCCTATGCCTTCCAGACCGAGAAGTTCTTCGACATCACGGGCAGTATCACCTACATCACTGTGACGGGCGTTGCGCTGTGTTACTCCCGCTACAGCGTCCCGTTGGATGCGCGTTCGATCCTCGTGGCGGCGCTGGTCATCATTTGGGCGATCCGCCTCGGCACTTTCCTCTTCAGCCGCATCCGCAAGGCTGGCAAGGATGACCGCTTCGACGAGATCAAACCGAACTTCATGCGCTTCCTCAACGTGTGGACGATCCAGGGACTGTGGGTGACCTTCACCGCCGCGGCCGCGCTGGTCGCAATCACATCCGCCACGCGCAAGGGACTGGACGCGTTCGCCATCATCGGCGCACTGGTGTGGGTCATCGGCTTCGTCATCGAAGTGACCGCCGACGCGCAGAAGAGCCGCTTCAACGCTGACCCGTCCAACAAGGGAAAGTTCATCCGCACGGGACTGTGGTCGCGCTCGCGCCATCCCAACTACTTCGGCGAGATCGTCCTGTGGATCGGCATCGCCATCATCGCCATCCCTGTTCTGCAAGGCTGGCAGTGGGTCGCGATGATCTCTCCGCTGTTCGTGACCTTGCTCCTCACCCGCGTCAGCGGCATCCCCCTGCTCGAGAAAAAATCGGACACAAAATGGGGCGGCCAGGCGGATTACGAAGAGTACAAGAAGAACACGCCCGTCTTGATCCCGCGGCTGTAAGGTTTCAAAGCACGCCGTTGGTCGAGTAGGCGGCGGGTTTCGACACTTGCACCGTACTGCGTTTGGTGCAGTGCAGGTGTACGCCTTTGCAAGCCTACTCAACCTCCGCCGCCGTATCGAGACCAACGAGTTTACAAAGACATAATTATTTTCAAGTTACTGGTGGTCTCGGTACGCCCTTCGCAAAAACCGCTCAGGGCTACTCGACCACCACGAAAAGGAACACCATGACCTTCCTCAAAATTCTCCAACTCATCTCCGTCATCCTCACCATCGTGACGGGACTGGTATCACTCCTCTGGCCGCGCAGTGTGCAAGGCTTCACGGGACTGACCGCCGCCGACGGACGCGGCATCACTGAGATTCGCGCCATCCTTGGCGGGCTGTTCATCGGCCTCGGCGTTGCTGTTCTTGTGCTGGGCACGCGCGAAGTCTATCAGGCGCTCGGCATCATGTACCTCGCCATCGCGGCCGTGCGCGTCGTCTCCATCTTCGTGGACAAGTCCTCCGTCCAATCGAATTGGATCAGCGTTGCCACCGAGATCGTGCTGGGAATCATTTTGGTTCTATGAATAGGAATCCCGAAGTTCTACTTCGGGATTCCGCTAAGACAAGTGAGCAATCCAATGAAAATCGCAAAAATTATCTCGATCCTCGGCATCCTCGCCATGACCGCCGTTCTCGTCTACGGCTTCACCGTCGGTGACTTCGCTGGCGAAGGCAGTCAACTCACGAAAATGCCGTGGGGCATCGTCTCGCTCGTGGACTTGTACACAGGCTTCACGCTTTTCTCGATGTGGATCATCTACCGCGAGAAGTCCCTGTCCGTCGCCATCGTGTGGACGATCGCCATGATGACGCTCGGATTCTTCGCGGGCGCGCTCTACGCTTTCCTCGCCCTGCAAGCCAGCAACGGCGACTGGCGCAAATTCTGGATGGGAAAGAATGCCTGACAAGGCGCGCGAACTGCTGGAGGAATTCCGCGCGGTGACGGGCAAGGTCGGCCTGCTCGACACGATCCTGCCGCCCGTGCTCTTCCTCCTGCTGAACGGACTGGCTGGCTTCAACGCCGCGATGGTCGGCGCGCTCGGCCTCTCGTTCGTGATCGCCATCATTCGCCTCCGCCGCGGACAGTCCCTGCTCTACGCGCTCGCGGGACTGGGCAGTGTCGGGCTGGCGATTGGGCTTGCGCTTCTGCTCGGACGTTCGGAGGGATTCTTCATCCCAGGCATTGTAAACGGCGGATTGACCGTCGCGCTCGCGCTGGTCAGTCTGCTCATCCGCAAGCCGATGGTGGCGTGGACAAGTTATCTCGCCCGCCGCTGGCCGCTCGATTGGTACTGGCACGACCAAGTCCGCCCTGCTTACACCGAAGTGACCGTGGCGTGGTTGATCTACTTCGCCGCGAAATTATTCTGGCAGGTCACGCTCTTTCAAGGCAACGCCGTGGATGAACTGACCCTCGTCAACACGCTGACGGGTTGGCCTGCCACCATCGCCCTGCTCGTCTTCAGTTATCTCTACGGCACGTGGCGATTAGCGAGACTGCGAGGCCCGAGCGTGGAAGAATTTCAGAACGGCGCGCCCGCCCCCTGGTCAGGCCAGAGGCGTGGGTTTTAAATCAATCAAAGGAATCAATGAGTAAAGTCGAATTAAACACACCCGCTCCCGATTTCACGCTGACCGACTTCAACGGGAACGAAGTCAGCCTGTCGGATTTTCGCGGGAGCAAAAATGTTTTACTGGTTTTCAACCGCGGTTTCTTCTGACCGTTCTGCCGCAGGCACATGGCGCAGTTGCGCCAGGATTATGACAAGTTTGTCGCGCAAGATACGGAAGTGATCGTGGTTGGACCCGAAGGCGCGATGGCATTCGCCTTGTATTGGCAAGCGAACAACCTGCCCTTCATCGGCCTGCCCGACCCGAGCCACACTGTGCTGAAGCGTTACGGACAGGAAGTGAGTCTCTTCAAGTTTGGGCGCCAACCCGCGCAAGTGACCATTGATAAAAACGGACAAGTCCGCTTCGTTCATTACGGCCACGATCCGAGCGACATCCCCGCCAACGCAGAAATTCTCGAGATCGTTGAGCGGCTGAATGCGGAAATTATTCACACACAAAAATAATCAGGAACCATGAACAACAAACGACTCTTCTCCATCATTTTAGTGGTCTTCATTGACCTGCTCGGCTTCAGCCTCATTTTGCCGCTTCTACCGTACTACGCCGAAACATTTCAGGCCAGCGAATTCGTGACGGGATTGCTCGTGGCCGCCTACGCCGCCGCGCAGTTGATCGGCGCGCCCGTCCTCGGCCGCCTCTCCGACCGCTTCGGACGCCGCCCGCTTTTGCTCGCGTCCATCTTCGGGACGTTCCTCGGCTTCCTCCTGCTCGGATTCGCCAACACGCTTTGGATGCTCTTCGCCGCGCGCGTCATTGACGGGTTCACGGGCGGCAACCTGTCCATCGCGCAGGCCTACATCACCGACGTGACCGACGCCAAAGACCGCTCGAAGGGACTCGGCATGATCGGCGCCGCGTTCGGTCTCGGCTTCATCATCGGACCCGTGACGGGCGGTCTGCTCAGCCAGTTCGGCTACGCCGTCCCCGCCTTCGTGGCCGCGGCCATGTCGTTCGCCAACCTGATCCTGATCTATGCCTGGTTGCCCGAATCTCTCACCCCCGAAAAGCGCGCCGATACCGACGCGAAGAAACCCGCCGTCACTCTCGGCGCCCTGTTCACCGCGCTTAAGCGTCCGTTCACGGGATCGCTGTTGATCACGCGCTTCTTCTTCGGGCTCGCCTTCGCCATCTTCCAGACCATCTTCTCGCTTTACGCGCTCGCCAAGTTCAACCTGACCGCCACCGAGACGGGTTACGTGCTCACCTACGTCGGCGTGCTATCCGTCATCACTCAGGGATTCCTCGTCGGGCGCATCACCGCCAAATTCCGCGAAGACATTCTGATCGTCGCGTGCGTGGCGTTGATGGCCGTGTCGCTGGTCGGCTGGGCGGTCGCTCCGTCTGTGCTCGCGCTGCTGATCATCCTCACGCCCACCGCGCTCTCGGGCGGCATCCTCAACACCCTGCTCTCCTCCACGCTGACCAAAGCGGTCTCCCCGCAGGAAGTCGGCGGCATCCTTGGCCTGTCCGCTTCGGTCGAGTCTGCCACGCGCATCTTCGCCCCCGTCATCGGCGGCGCGTTGCTCCAGCAGGTCGGCACATGGGCGCCAGGCGCGTTCGGCGCGGTGGTGATGGCGGGCGTCTTCGCCTACGTCTTCGTCAAGATCTACAACCACCCGATCGTGTTCACGCTCAAACAGGAACCTGTTCCCGTGCGCGCGTCCACTGGGGATTAACGTTGAACCCGACCACCCGTTACGAACTTCCACCCGAAGGCATCTCGCTGATCGGCTATGTCGTGCGCCGCATGCACAAGACCGCGTGGCTGACTCCGATTCAGGATCTGCTCGCGCAAGGCATGTCTGCGGACGCCCTCGCGCGCATTGCCATGTACGCAGTGGCCGCGTCCACCTCGTTCGGACCCGCCTACTATCAGCCGCGCTTCAACGCGGTCGGCGAGCGCATCTCCGAACCCGACCCCGCAACGGGCGCGACGGTTTGGGCGGAACTCAAATCCTCCTCGCCCACCTACAAAATTTCCTACGCGGCCACCCTCCCCAACGGCGACCTCTTCAGCGGTGATGAGGACATCACGGGCACTACCGTCGGCCTGCGCGGCCTCGGCATGCCCGCGCCATCCAAATTCCATTTCCGCTCCAACGCCTACGAAGCGACCCTGACGGGCATCCTCACCAGCGAACTCGCGCTCTCGTTCTTCCGCGGCACACGCATCCGCGCCTATGGCTTCCTCAACTTCAACGACAACGCGGGCAACACGGGCAAACTGACTCTTGACCGCGAGAACCGCATCGCCCTCCAAGTCAACGGCCAGCCGATGGATGTGAAACCGACATGACCGCGCTCTGGTGGATTCGCCGCGACCTGCGTCTGACCGACAACCCGACGCTTCAAGCCTCCCTCGAGGCGGGTGAGGTCGTCCCCGTCTTCATCCTTGACCCGCGCTTTGACTCCGCCTCCCCGCGCCGACGCGACTTCCTCCACGAAGGCCTGCACGCCATCGACAAAGACCTGCGCGCCCGTAACTCGTATCTCGTAACTCGTAACGGCTCTCCCCTCGAAGTTCTCCGCAGCCTCCTCGCCGAAACCAACGCGACAACCATCTTCGCCGAAGCGGACTTCACACCCTACGCCCGCAAACGCGACGCCGAGATCGCGCGTCACCTGCCCCTGCAACTCATCCACGGACAGACCGTCCATCATCCCGACTTTGTCAAAAAAGCAGACGGGACTCCCTACACCGTTTACACGCCCTACTCCAAAGCGTGGAAAGCACGCCTTGAACCCATCCACCTGCTCCCCGCGCCGAACCACATCCCCACCCCCGCGGGGATTCACACCGACCCTCTGCCGCCCTTCCACGTCAACCCTGGCTTCCCTGCTGGTGAACAAGAAGCGCTGAAACGGCTGGAATCCTTTGCCCACGGACTCCAACGTCTCCCGACGTTGGATGCAAAGTCTGGAGACTTTGCACTCCGCGCACCCATCCATGTTTATCAAGAATCCCGCAACCGCATGGACTTGGACAGCACATCCTCCCTGTCACCGTATTTCAGATTCGGAATGCTCGGCTTACGTCAGGCAGTTTACGCAACACGCAATACGCAGTACGCGCCATCCTCAGGTTCTGAGACATGGCTCAACGAACTCATCTGGCGCGAGTTCTACATCCAGATCCTCTACCACTTCCCGCACGTGGCAAAGACCTCCTTCAACCCTGCCCTCGCGGACATCCCGTGGCGGAACAACGCGTCCGAGTTTGAGGCGTGGAAGGCGGGCGAGACAGGCGTCCCTGTGGTGGATGCGGGGATGCGTCAACTTCGATCGCTGGGCTGGATGCACAATCGAGCGCGCATGATCGTCGCGTCGTTCCTCGTCAAGGATCTGCTGATTGACTGGCGCTGGGGTGAAGCTTGGTTCATGGAACATCTGCTCGATGGCGACATCGCCGCGAACAACGGCGGCTGGCAGTGGACGGCGGGCACAGGCACCGATGCCGCGCCGTACTTCCGCATCTTCAACCCCATTCTGCAAAGCGCCAAGTTCGACCCGAACGGAGATTACATCCGCCGTTGGGTTCCCGAACTGCGCGGGCTGGACGCGAAAGACATCCACGCGCCGTGGGAAAAAGGCATCAAAGTCGCGGGCTATCCCGAACGGCCGATCGTGGAACGGGATAAGGAAAGAACGCTGAAAGCATACAACCTGTCAAAGGTCAAAAGTCAAAAGTCTTGATGACCTTCGACCTTTGACCTTTGACTTATTTCCCCGAAAGGTTACGAATGAAACAACGACTCAAACGCATCGTCGGCATCATCGCATTGACGCTTCTTGTCATCATCCTGATTGTTCCTTTTCTCATTCCCGTCCCGCCGCTTGAGGGGACTGTCCCTGCTGAACAACTGGCGGATGCCGATAGTAAGTTCATCGAAGTGAACGGTCTGAACGTGCATTACAAAATGTTTGGGCAGGGCGAACCCGTCTTCATCCTCCTGCACGGATTCGGCGCGAGCCTGTTCTCGTGGCACGAAGTGACCGCGCCGCTCGCGGAATACGGGACAGTCATCGCCTACGACCGCCCCGCCTTCGGTCTCACCGAACGGCCGATGGAATGGGAAGGCGAGAGTCCGTACAGCCCGCAATCGCAGGTGGAACTCGTCATCGGCCTGATGGACGCGCTGGGAATCGAAAAAGCGATTCTGGTCGGTAACTCGGCAGGCGGGACGATCTCGATGCAGGCCGCCTTGCAATATCCCGACCGTGTGCAGGCGCTCATCCTCGTGGATCCCGCTGTCTTCGCGGGCGGCGGCGCGCCCGCCTGGACGCGTCCCATTTTGAACACGCCGCAGATGAATCGCGTCGGTCCGCTGATCTCGCGTCAACTGCAGGCGCGCGGTCCCGAATTCATCGAACTTGCCTGGCACGACCCATCCAAGATCACGCCTGAAATTATGGAAGGCTATCAAAAGCCGCTACAAGCCGAAAACTGGGACAAAGCCCTCTGGTTCCTGACCGTCTCCAGCCGCGAAAGCGGATTGACCGAACGCGTGGGCGAACTGACCCTCCCCACCCTCGTCATCACAGGCGACGACGACCGCATCGTCCCAACCGAGCAATCGCTGAAACTCGCAGACGAACTCCCCAACGCCCAACTCGTTGTCGTCCCGCAATGCGGACACGTCCCTCACGAAGAACATCCCGAGCTGTTCATGCAAGCCGTGACGGATTTTCTTGCGACGATGCAATAGCAGAGAGTTTGTCATTGCGAGGAGCGGAGCGACGAAGCAATCCCCAATATCGCCAGAAGATTGCTTCGTCGGGAAGATCACCCTCCTCGCAATGACAATCAAAGTTTTTTGAAATAGATTTATGAAACCCTCAATCACCCCCGAACTCGGCCGCGCCGCCATGAGCGCGCTATTCAAAGAACGTTCCCCGCTTGGCCCTCTCAAAGTGATGGCGAAATACGTGGGGCGCTTCTTCCAAATTCCCCTGCCAGGCTTCCGCCCGTACGTGGTCTTCGGTCCCGAAGCCAACCGCAAGGTACTCATCACCGAGCGCGAAAAACTGCTCTGGCGCAACACCGACCCCGTCACGGATCTGCTCCGCCGCGGCGTCCTCATCGTGGACGGTGATGAGCACGACAAGTATCGCGCGCTGATGGAGCCGCCGCTTCATCCGTCGCAACTGCCGCAATTCACTGAGATGATGATCCGCCAAACCGACCGCGTCACATCCACGTGGAAGGCGGGTGAGGCCGTGGACATGTTGGTCGAAGGCCGAAAAATCGCCCTGCTCATCATCATGGAGACCCTCTTCAGCAAAGACGTCTGGGATGACCTGCCGCGCATCTGGCATCCGACTCTTAAAGCCATCGAGTTCATCTCCCCTGGCGCGTGGATCTTCTGGCGCAGAATGCCAAGGCCAGGATTCAAAAAGTCGTTGCGCCTGCTGGATAACTACCTGCTTCAAATAATCTCAGAACGCAGAGCAGGTACACAGGTAAACACGTACACAAGTACACACGGAGATGCGGCGTCTGCCAACCTAACTCCTAACTCGCAACTCCTAACTCGGAAACCCGATCTCCTCCAACACCTCATTGACGCAGGCCTCTCTGACGATGTCATCCGCGACCAGATGTTGACCATGATGATCGCAGGGCACGATACATCCACCGCCCTGCTTGCCTGGACATTCGCCCTGCTCGGTCAACATCCCGATGTCCACGCCAGGCTGGCAGAGGAAGTGACCACGCTCGAAAAATCGCCCCTGCTCGATCAGGTCATCAAAGAGTCTCTGCGGCTGTATCCGCCCATCCACATCGGCAATCGCCGCGTGGCGGAGGAGATCCACTTCGACGAAGGCTCCGTCCCTGCAGGCGAGCGTATGTTCTATTCGATCTACCTCACCCACCGCGACCCGTCCATCTGGGAGAACGCGGACTCGTTCTGCCCCGAGCGTTTTTCTCGTGGACGCGCCACCCCGCCGATGAGTTACGTCCCGTTCGGCGGAGGTCCGCGTGCGTGCATCGGCGCGGCCTTCGGTCAGGCGGAGGCGCGGGTGGTCATCGCCCACCTCCTGCGGACGTTCCGATTTGAGCCCCTCAACGCGGACAGAATCCGTCCCTACATGGGCGCGACGCTCGAGCCGCGGCCTGGGGTGATGATGAGGGTTACAAAAAACCACGGTGGTTGAGTAGCCCTGAGCGTTCTTTGCGAAGGGCGTACCGAAACCACCGAGAAAACAAAAAACAACTCATTACTGGTGGTTTCAATACGCCCCGCGAAGTTCATGCGGGGCTACTCAACCACCGGTTTGGAATCAAACTATGACCTACTTCGGCTTTCTTCTCCGCTTTCTCGTCATCCCCATCATCGTTTTTCTTGCCATCACGTGGTGGGACAACAAAAACAACCGCTCCACCAAAGGCTTTGCCAACGGCCGCGCGGTGTGGATCGGCATCGCCGTCCACGTGTTTCTGGCGGTGGTTTACACCACTCCCTGGGACAACTACCTCGTCGCCACGGGCGTCTGGTATTACAACCCTGACCTCGTGACAGGCATCGTCATCGGCTACGTGCCCATCGAAGAATACACGTTCTTCGTTCTCGAAACGATTCTCTCTGGCCTGTGGTGGTGGTTCCTCGCGCGCCGAATTTCTCCTCCCAAAGAATTCAAGCCCAACAAATTACTTGTGTACGTGTCTACCTGTGTACTTGCCCTCCTCTGGCTCATCTTCACCGCCCTCTTCTTCAGCGACAACCAGCCCATCACCTACCTGTCCATCACGCTATTCTGGGCATTCCCCGCCATCTTCCCACAACTGCTCTACGGCGCAGACATCCTCTGGCATCACCGCAAACTCGTCGCGCTGGCGATCCTTGTCCCTGGCACATACCTCTCGCTGATGGACATCGTCGCGCTCAAAGACACGACGTGGTCGATCTCCCCGTCTCAGACCACGGGCATCCTCTTCTTCGGCATCCTGCCGCTGGAGGAAGTCGTCTTCTTTTTCATCACCAACATCCTCATTGCCTTCGGTATGACGCTGCTGTTAGCGCAAGAAAGCCAACCCAGACTGGCCGAGTTCAAACAACGATTCGCTCAAAAAGCACAGAAGCCGAACACAAAGTAAATTCTCTTGACGGAATTCCCCTATCGAGTAAAATCCATCCACCGGGGCGATGGCGGAATCGGCAGACGCAGCGGTCTTAAAAACCGCTGGGCTTAGGCCCGTGTGGGTTCAAGTCCCACTCGCCCCACTTACCCCTCTCTCATTAGAGAGGGGTAAAATATCTGCCATGTACTACACACGTCAGCACCTCGAAGAGATCGAAGACAAGAGCCTCGCTCCCTACGCCATGCGGAGCAAGGACTCAAAAGGCCGCGCATATCTGGATAGCGAACCTGACTATCGCACCTCGTTCCAGCGTGACCGCGACCGCATCCTCCACACCACAGCCTTCCGCCGCCTCGAATACAAGACGCAGGTCTTCATCAACTACGAAGGCGACTACTACCGCACCCGCCTGACACACACCCTCGAAGTCGCACAGATCGGACGTACCATCGCCCGCGCCCTCGGCGCCAACGAAGACCTGGTGGAGGCCATCTGCCTCGTTCATGATGTGGGACATCCCCCGTTTGGACATTCAGGCGAATCCGCACTCAGCCGACTGATGAAAGATTTCGGCGGGTTCGACCACAACAAGCAATCGTTCCGCATCGTCACTGAACTTGAACAGCGCTATCCCGAATTCCCTGGCCTGAACCTGACCTGGGAAGTTCGCGAGGGAATCGTCAAGCACGAATCGGAATACGACATCTCGGACGCGTCGGCGTTCAACCCTGACCTGCGCGGGAATCTCGAAACCCAGATCTGCAATGTGGCTGACGAGTTGGCCTATACCGCACACGACCTCGATGACGGCCTGCGCTCGGGCATGATCACGCCGCGCATGTTGAACGGTATCACGCTCTGGGAATCGCTGACAGGCAACATCCAGTGGCAGGGACCCGAACTCGAAGACATGGACCGCCATCGCCTGATTCGCAAACTGATCGGCATCGAAGTCACCGATCTGGTCAACGCGACCTACGAGCGGATCAAAGACAGCGGTGCAAAGTCCCCGCTCGATATCCAGAAGTTGAAGCACAACGTCATCGGGTTCAGCGAAGAGACACATCGCCGCAACCGCGAGTTGAAGGATTTCCTCTACGCCCGCATGTACCGTCATCATCGCGTCGTGAGGATGCAGGTCAAGGCCGAACGTATCCTCTCCGACCTGTTCGCCGCTTATCGCGCCGAGCCGTCCATCCTGCCTGAGCACATCCAAAAGATCATTACCCTGCGCGGACTGGAACGCACCATTTGCGATTACATCGCAGGGATGACCGATCGGTACGCCACCGAGGAACACCAAAAACTATTCAACCCACTAGCAATGCCGTAACGCAAGAGGAGACATGACCGAACCCACCTACCTGACCGCCGAAGGTCTCGAAAAGATCAAAGCCGAATTGAAAGAACTGACGGGCGAACGCCGAATCGAACTGGCCGCGCGCCTGCGTTCCGCCATCCAAATGGGCGACCTCTCCGAAAACGCGGACTACCACAAGGCGAAGGAAGACCAGGCCTTTCTGGAAGGCCGCATCCAGGAACTGGAATATCTCGTCCGCAATGCGGTCGTCATCGAGAAAAACGCGAACAGGGACATTGTCAGTGTCGGTGATACCATCACCATCCAGGAAGCGGACTACCCCGCGGAGACATATCACCTCGTTGGGCCCAAAGAGGCAGACCCGCGCAACGGACGCATCTCGCACGAATCGCCCATCGGACGCGCGGTCATGGGCCACCGCGTCGGCGACGTGGTGGATGTCGAAACGCCTCAAGGCAAGATCAAATTCAAGATTTTGAAGATCGAGTGAACGACCCCAAGGCCTGCCCTATCGGACAGGCCTTCTTTTTTTGTAACTGGGTTTCCTGTCCTGTTTCGGACGTTCCTTTTCGGGATTCCTCAACGCTTCGACCTCATCCTCCCTCAAAAAGCGCCACTCGCGTGGTTTGAGTTTGCCCAGATGCAACGCGCCGATCCGCACTCTGACGATCCTCACGATGGGCAATCCCAACTGCGCACCGATCTCGCGAATCTGACGTTTTCTCCCCTCCCCCATCACCACCTTAAGCCACGCTCCCTTGCCGTGCGTTTCCGTGATGAACACACCGGCAGGCGCGGTCTTGTATCCGTCTTCCAGCACCACCCCGCGCCGCCATGCGGACAACTGCTCCTCGTCGGGGCGACGCGCCACCAGCACGCGGTATTCCTTGTCGTGCCCAAAGCGCGGATGCGTGAGACGATTCGTCAGTTCGCCGTCATTTGTCAGCAGGATGAGTCCCTCGGATTCGAGATCCAGCCGTCCCACGGGATAGACGCGCTCGCGCACGTCCACGAGATCGATCACCGTCTCGCGGGCGTCGCCTTCTTCGCGTTCCACCGTCGAAAGGACAAAGCGCGGCTTGTTCAGCGCGACGTACACCAGCCGTTCGATCTTCGGAAGCGGCTTGCCGTCCAGCGTGATGTGGTCAATGGAGGCGTCGGCCTTTTGCCCCAGTTCGGCCACCTGTCCATTGACGCGTACCCGCCCTGCGATGATGAACTCCTCGCAAGCGCGGCGTGAACCGTAGCCAGCCTGGGCAAGAATTTTCTGTAGTCTCTCATTCATAATGGCAACATTATAACGGCGCAACCGCCTTCGCGGCTATAATTCACCCGATCTCATTGCAAGGAAAAAAACCAATGCCGCTTGTTTCAGATGGCAAGTAATCGGGGAAGTTCATTTTCAGAGTTTTCTCTCAAGGATCCAAATATATTCGTACCATTATTCTCGCATTTGGGTTATTATCAGAAACGCTTGTCGTATTTGTCTATCCCTTACAACCCAAGAATCGACATTCGAAATGAGGTAACCATGTTTACAAGTAAGACCACTCCTCGCATTCTGGTCAATCTATCCATTTTATTGATTCTTATTAGCGGCTACATCTTTAGTCCGACTAACGTTCAGGCGCTCGGGGCAACTTTCACCGTGACAACCGATCTCGACAATATATCATCCGACTCTCTGTGCTCTCTGCGCGAAGCGATCAGCAACGCCAATACAGATTCTAATACCTACGCGGATTGTCTCGAGGCGGGTTCAGGAGGTGACACCATCGTGTTCGCCGATGGCATTACTGCAATCACCCTCAGCGCAACCCTTCCCACCATCACCGACGCCAATGGCTTGACGATCAACGGTGGAGGCGACGTCATCATCGACGGCAGTGACACCTATCGCATTCTCCTGGTTGACACTGGCGCCGCGCTCACGCTGGAAAACTTGACCGTGGAGGATGGTGCATGTACCTCCTGCAGCGGAGGTGGTGTCTACAGCAGCGGCGGCACAGTCACGATAACGAACAGCACGTTCAACAGCAACCAGGAAGGGATCACTGTGTACGACGGTGCGATAACCATCACCAACAGCGTCTTCACTGGTAACGACTCTGTCTATGGCGGGGCCGTCAACAGTTCAGGCGCGAACGGTTCTCTGACGGTCACGAACAGCACGTTCTCGGGCAATAGCGCTACGGGTGGCGGCAGCGCCATCTACGCCGGTGGTCAAGTCTCCATTAATAACAGTTCCTTCATCGATAATACAGGAAGCGGAGGTTCAACGAGCGCCATATTCGTAGACGGTACCACGAACGCTTCGATTAAAAACAGCACGTTCTCGGGAAGTGTCGGCGCGACCACGCGCGCCATCTACAATAACAGCGCCACATTGGAAATCTCCAACAGTACTTTCTACGGAAATGTCGCCCCAGACTATGGAGGCGGTGTTCTTAACACAGGAGGTACTCTGACCGTCAAAAATAGCACCTTTTCGGGTAATGGCGGTCCATCTGGCGGCGGAGACATTTATCAATATGGCCCCGCGGCTTCGCTCAACCTTTTCAACACCATCCTCGCCAACGATGGTGGCGGAGGCAACTGTTTGCTGGATGGTGGAACCGCATCGGGAAATAACAACCTGATCGAAGACACAATTAATACTTGTGGATTTTCAAACGCCAGCGGCAATAATATTATTGGGTCCGATCCCAGCCTTGGTGCGCCAACTGGCTCTCCCGCTTATTTCCCGCTCAGCAAACTATCACCAGCAAACAACGCCGGTGACGATACCATTTGTTCCGCCGCGCCGGTGAGCAACACATCGCAAAACGGGATTCCCCGCCCACAAGGCACCCATTGCGAGATCGGTTCTACAGAGTCCACCGTCACCCTGATGGTTCGGTCCAGTGGTCCAAATGATGGATGGATCCTGGAAGCGACGGAAACCAGCAGCGTTGGAGGAAGTATGAATTCAACAGCGACCGTCTTCAACCTGGGAGACGCGACCGTAGACAGGCAATATCGCGTCATTCTGCACTTCAACACGGCCGGCCTGCCCGATACCGCCGTCATCACCAAAGCCATACTCAGGATTCGCAAACAGACAACGGTGGGAACGGACCCGTTCGCCATTCTCGGCAGACTCAAAGCCGACATGCGGAAACCCTCCTTCGGCGCAGTCGGGTTGGCGATCAACGACTTCCAGGCCTCCGCTGGCAGGGTTGGCGTCGCCACCTTTGGTTTGACGCCGATCAACAGTTGGTACAGCGCCCAGCTAACGATTGCGGGACGCGCCTACCTCAACAAGACTGGCGCGACCCAATTCCGCCTGTACTTTACCCGCGACGATAACGATAACGGAATTGCAGATTACACGAAGTTCATCAGCGGCAACCATGCCACAGTCGGCGCCAGGCCGATATTGATCATCGAATACTACGTTCCGTAAGTGGATGAAAAACATGACCGCCCCTGAAATTCAGGGGCGGTATTATTTCGGTCTGGATGTTCTACCCCTTCAGCAAACTTACATCCTGCTCTTCACTTTCCTGCGGCAACTCCAGTGGCGGCAGATCACGGACGGAATTGATGCCGAAGTGTTGCAGAAACTCGGGCGTGGTGCTGTAGAGGATCGGGCGGCCAGGTCCATCGGTGCGGCCCGTCTCCTGGATGAGTCCCTTGCTCAGCAGACTCTTCATCATCCCATCGCTGTTGACGCCGCGGATCGCGTCCACCTGCGGACGGGTGACGGGTTGCTGATAGGCGATGATGGACAGCGTCTCGAGCGCGGCGCGGCTCAGGCGGGTCGTCGCTTCGAGGCCGAGGAAGCGCTCGATCAATTCGGCAAATTCGGGCGCGGTCGTCAATTGGATGCGTCCCGCGTGCCGTTGCAGGCGCAAGCCGCGCGTCTGGAGGGATTCTTCCAGCACGCGCAATCCCTGCTCGATCTCTGTCGTGGTGGTTTCCAATGCGGCGGCCAACTGCGTGGGCAGGACAGGCTCCGCGGCCACAAACAAAAGCGCCTCAAGACGAATGGCCGTGGAGGCCAGCAGGTTTTCAGAATCGGTCATGCTATAATTACTCCCGTTCAATTTTATACATTTCGAGAATTTCCATGCAACGAACTAGAAAAATCATGCTCTTGCTGGCCGCGCTAATTACAACGATGGCCTGTACCATCTTTGTGGGCGGACCCGATTATCCGCAACCGCCGATTCCCGTTTCACAGGAGGCGGTCACTTCGCTTCAGGAACAGGTCAAAGCGGCGGTGGAGGCGGGCGCCATCACTGGCGAGGCCACGTTCACGATGAACGAAACGCAACTGACCTCCTACATCGCTTACAAAAATGCCGACGACCCCTCGCCCATGTTCACCGATCCGCAAATCTACCTGCGTGACGGGCAGATGCGCATCTACGGTAAGACCACGCAGGGTAACTTTGTCGCCAACATCGGGATCATCCTTGCAGTCGGCGTGGACGAGACAGGCGAGCCCGCACTGCAACTCGTCTCGGCGGACTTTGGCCCCTTTCCCCTGCCCGAAGGCCTGAACAAAGCCATCACGGCTGTCATCGAGGAGGCTTATACCGGCGCGCTCGGCCCGGTGGCAACCGGCTTCCGCATTCAATCCATTTCCATTGCCGATGGTGTGATGACCGTCGTCGGGCGGATCCGTTAGCGGCTGGATTATACCAAAGCGATTTGCGTGACGATGAAAGCCCGCTTCCTTCTGACCTCTATCCTGCTCGCGGTTGTTCTGACAGGTTGCCGCTCCCCACAGTTTGGCGGAAACCTGTCCGTGACGATTCACGCCGACGGAGCCGCGACCCCGCTCGAGGTCCAGAACGGAACGACGGTGACGCAGGCGCTCGCGCAGGCGGGGATCCTCGTCGGGAATCTGGATACCGTCGAGCCGCCGATATACACCGTCCTCAACGATGGGGATTCCATCTACATCACGCGCGTCGTCGAGACGTTCATCACCGAATTGGTGGAAGTCCCCTTTGAGCGCAGGGTGGTGCGCAGCGAGGCCGTGACCGAAGGCGAAACGATCCTGCTGACGCCAGGCGAGAACGGAAGCCAGGAGATCACCTGGCGCATCCTGAGCGAAGACGGGGAGGAGACCAGCCGCACCGTGGTGAAGACCGTGGTGTTGAAAGAGGCGGTCGCTGAGGTAACCATGGTGGGCGCGCAATCGGCGTTTGCGCCCCTGCCGATCCCGGGTAAACTGGTGCTGTTGGCTGGCGGAAGCGCCTGGCTGATGGAGGGAAGCACGGGCAACCGAAAGCCGCTGGTCACCACTGGCGACTTGGATGGATATGTGTTCACCCTCTCGCCGACGGGCGAGTACTTGCTCTTCACGCGCAAATCGAAGAAGCCGATCACGGAACAGATCAACACGCTGTGGGTCGTCCGCACGAACGGGACTTCGCAACCCAATCAGGTGAGCGGCGCGGCCAACATCGTCCACTTTGCGGGCTGGGCGCCGAACACCGCGCCGACCTTTGGTTACACCACCGTGGAGCCGCGTCCCGCCGCGCCAGGCTGGCAGGCCAATAACGATTTTTACCGCGTCACCATGGCTGGCAGTGTGCCCAACACCCCACGGAGACTCATCGACGCCAATGGCGGTGGCCTGTATGGATGGTGGGGCATCGCCTACGCCTGGGGCTCGGATGGACGTCTCGTGTATGCCCGCCCCGATGAGATCGGCATTGTGGATCAGGAAAAGGGCTTCTTCCGCCCGATGCTGGAGATCACGCCTCTGCAAACCGACAGCGACTGGGCGTGGATCCCTCCCATGAGTTGGGGCACGGACGCGCGTACCTTGTTCGTGATCGCGCACGCCCCCGCTCCCGCACCCCTGACCGCGGAGGGATCGCCCTACTTCGACCTGATGGCCGTCTCGATGATCAACGACGCGACGGTGCGGCTGGTGCAAAATGTCGGCATGTTCGCCTACCCATCCGCCTCCCCCATCCGCGTCAGCGGGAAGGAGCGGCTGTATCAGGTGGCGTACCTGCAAGCCATCTTCCCAGACCAGAGCGAGTCCAGCCGTTATCGCGTCTTCGTGATGGACCGCGACGGGTCGAACCGACGCGCCATCTTCCCGCCCGTGGACTCGATCGGCCTCGAGCCGCAGACTCCCGCCTGGGCGCCGCAACCCGTCGAAGGTCAGGCAGGAGACTTTTTGGCGCTCGTCTATCAAGGCAATCTTTGGCTGGTGGATTCGGGAAACGGGCAGGCGTTCCAGGTCACGAACGACGGGACGCTGGCAAAGGTCGATTGGAAATAGAAAGACAAACCCTGCAATCATTCTAGAGAGGAACTTTTCATGCGAATACTCATCACTGGAGCCGCGGGATTTCTCGGCTCCCACCTATGCGACAAACTCCTGCTAGATGGACACGAAGTCATCGGGCTGGACAACTTCATCACGGGAAGCCGTGAAAACATTGCCCACCTGATGGGAAACGAGAGATTCGTGTTCTACAAACACGACGTCTCCAACTACATCTACGTGCGCGGCCGCGTGGACGCCGTCCTGCATTTCGCTTCGCCCGCCAGCCCCAACCCGAAATCTCCTTCGGGATATTTCAACCTGCCCATCCAGACCATGAAGGCAGGCGCGCTGGGCACGCACAATTCGCTCGGTGTGGCAAAAGTGAACAAGGCGAGATTCCTGCTGGCCTCCACCAGCGAAATCTACGGCGACCCGCTCGTCCACCCGCAAACGGAAGACTACGCGGGCAACGTGGACCCCGTCGGTTCGCGCGCCGTCTATGACGAGGCCAAACGCTTCGCCGAGTCGCTGACGATGGCCTACCACCGTCAGCATGGTGTGAACACGCGTATCGTCCGCATCTTCAACACCTACGGTCCGCGCATGGACCTCGAGGACGGCCGCGCCCTCCCGAACTTCCTCAAGCAGGCCCTGCTCGGACAGCCGCTCACCATCTACGGCGACGGACAGCAGACGCGCTCCTTCTGCTACGTGGACGATCTGGTGGATGGCATCGTCCGCCTGCTGTACTCGGATGAGCACATGCCCGTCAACATCGGCAACCCCGTGGAAATGTCGGTCCTGCAATTCGCCGAAGCGATCAACCGACTGACGGGCAACAAAGCGGGCGTCACTTTCCTCGCCAACGAACGCAGTGAACGCGACCCGCAACAGCGCCAACCCGACATCACGCGCGCACGCACCATCCTCAACTGGGAGCCGAAGGTCAGCCTCGATGATGGCTTGCGCCAGACCATTCCCTACTTCCAGAAAAAACTCGGACTTGCATGACCCATATCTTCAACGACGCAAACGAACGCATTCGTTTTCTGAAATTCGCCACCGTCGGCGCGATCGGCACGGTGGTGGATTTTGCTGTATACAACTTTCTCAATCTGGCTATCGGCCTGGCGCCTGTCGTTTCGCAGGCCATTTCCTTCGCGCTGGCAGTAGTCAACAACTTTTTGTGGAACCGCCATTGGACCTATCCCGAATCGCGCGGCAAGGCTGTCCACCACCAGCTTGCACAATTCGGATTGATCAACGTGGTCGGACTGCTCATCCGCACGCCGATCATCGCCTGGATGGAGAGTCCGCTCGGGGACCTGGCAGCCCGCCTCGGGGTCGGGGCGGAAGCGGCGGTCGTCGTCGGTCACAATGCCGCGCTGGCGATCGCCATCGGAATTGTCATGCTATGGAATTATTTCGCCAACCGCTATTGGACGTATAATGACATTGATGAACGCTGATCCCCATCCCACCCTGCGCCGCACGCTCATCCCCATCTACAACTCGAAGGGCGACGTGGACGCCTTCCTTGCGTATCCGTACCTGCACAACCGCACTGGCGATTGGATCGGCTGGGTGACACCCAAACGGGATGTCTATTCGGTGCTCGGATACTACGTTGGATATTTGACCGACGAGCCGCGCATCCTTCGGAAGCGGGTGACGTCCACGCTCAAGCCTCGACTGAAGCCGCCCGCGCCACCGAAGAGAGTTGCGCCACCCGCGACTGTCCCGCTCGCGCCGATGATGAGAGAGATCACCTACAGCATCGTGGACGTGTTACTGGACGAGCCCGAACGCCTGCACACGCTGGATCGCGGCGAGTTTAGGGAAGATCTCGATTAAGTGCGCAGACAGAGACACAAGCACCCACGTATACTGGTAGACACGGAACTGAAAACTGATCACTGAAAACTGATTACTGGATACTGATGACCGACCTTACCCCCAAACCCATTCGCACCTCACGCATCAGCATCGCACAGATGATGCAACCCGAACACGCCAACAACCTCGGCAACGTCCACGGCGGCTGGATCATGAAACTCGTGGACGAGGCGGGCGCGTTGGCGTGTATGCGTCACGCCCAACGCCGCGTGGTGACGGTAGCCATCGACTCGATGGTCTTCCGCCTGCCGATCAAGACCAGCGACCTTGTCATTCTCAACGCCGAAGTGGCCTACACGGGAAAGACCTCCATCGAGGCCGAAGTGCAGGTCATCGCGGAGAATCCCATCACAGGACAGCGCTGGCACACCAATACCGCCTATCTCCTCTATGTGGCACTGGATGACGAGGGAAAACCCGTCCAGGTGCCGCCAATTTTCGCAGAGACCGTGGACGAGGAAAAGAAACTCGCGGAAGCCAGGGAGCGTCAGGCGCGGCGATTGGAGTTGAGGAAGTAGCATCGTTGTTGATCCATGCACAACCGCACATCCCTTCAACGCAACGACCTTCTGATAGCCGCTGGGGTTTGGATTCTCGCGTTCGCGTTATACGTCCGCACGCTGGCGCCATCGTTGTTGTGGGGCGATTCGGCTGAGTTCCAGACGCTGGCGTACACGCTGGGGATGACCCACCCAAGTGGGTACATGACGCACATCCTCATCGGCAAACTTTTCACTTTCATCCCATTCGGAAACATCGCCTGGCGCGTCAACCTAATGTCGGCTTTCTTCGCCGCGTTGGCGGTGGCGCAGGTCTATCTCATCGGACGGTTGCTCAACGGACGCCGCGCGGCCGCGCTGGCCTCCTCTGCCCTGCTCGCGTTGGCGCAGGGATTCTGGTGGCGGGCGCTCATCGCCGAATCCTACGCAACCGCGGCGGGATTCATCGCCAGCATCTGGCTGCTCATCCTGCTCTGGGAGCGGACGCACAAATGGGGATTTCTCTTCGCGGCAGGAATACTCGGCGGACTGAGTCTCGGCATCCACAGCACCATCGTGATGACCGCCGTCTCAGTCTTGATCGTCATGGTCACCTCCGCGCGGACAAAATCCGCGTGGACCGCCGCGGCGCTGGGAGCGTTGCTCGGCGCAACCTGCACGCTGGCGGCCTTCCTGTATGTGGACACGAACGACCCGCCCTCCAGCATTTACAACACGGTCTATCGTCCCTCGCTCAGCGAATTCGGCCTCACCGAAAGCCAGTTCGACACACCGTTCGAACGCCTCGCGGCCATCTTCCCCGCCGACAGTTTCTGGACGTATTACTTTAGCGCCGCGCCCGAAGAGATCCACGCGCGGCTGGTGGAATTTGTCTCGTTCCTCCCCGCGTGGGCGTTCGTGCTGATTCTGCTGGGCATGCTCGTCCTCTTTCAGCGGGCGGGGTGGCGCGACGCACTCTATCCCCTCGCGGGATTTCTGCTCGTATGGGGACTGGCTGTCACGGTGGCGTTCTCGATCTTCCGCGAGTTCTACGTCCCTGCGATGGTCTTCCTCGCCGTTTGGATGGGCGCGGGGGCGAGCGCGTTCCTCGACGGGTTGGAATGGCTCCTGAAACGGATTCCCGCGACGGGTCGCGTGATGCGGACTCTCCTCGTCGGCGCGTCCAGCCTGACCCTGGTCCTGCTTCCGTTTTTGGACGCGCGCGCGGACCTTCAGTCGTCCATCCTGAGGGGCTATCCCGAATTCGTCCGCCGCGACCACATCTATCCGATCTTCGCACCTGACAAGGCCATTCAGGATGCGCGCAAGATCCTGGGACGGCTGGAGCCGAACGCCATCCTGTTCACAGACTGGGACAAACTTTACAGCCTCGCATACACCGCCGAAGTGGAAAACGCGCGCGAGGATGTGAGCATCCACTCGGCGTTCGTGAACGAAAAAATGAGGGTGGCGGATTCGGCGCTGGCGTACATCGACGCGAACATCGATGAACGGCCGATCTATTTCACCGTCCTTTCGCCAGAGTTGAGCGAGAATTATCAGATCGAAGACTTGGGCGGATCACTGTACCGCCTGCGGAGAAAATGAATGAGCGACGTCACCCCCAACCCCGCCTACCGCATCGTGACGAAGCGACTGGTCATCCGTTGCTACAACCCTGCCGATGCGAAACTGCTCGAGCAATCGGTGATGGAGAGCCTCGAGCATCTCAAACCGTGGATGCCCTGGGCGCACAACGAGCCCGTCTCCCTCGAAGCGCGGACAAAGGCCGTGCAGAGTTTCCGCGGCAAGTTCGATCTGGGCGAAAATTACATCTACGGAATTTTCAACGCAGACGAAACGCGCCTGCTGGGCGGAACGGGTCTGCACCCGCGCATCGGCGAGAATCAATTCGAGATCGGCTACTGGATCCACAAGGACTTCGCCAATCAAGGCTTGGTCACCGAGTCATCCGCCGCGCTGACGAAGGTCGCGTTCGAGATTTGCCGCGTCCACCGCATGGAAATCCACTGCGACCCTGCCAATCTCGCCTCAGCCGCCGTCCCGCGCAAACTGGGCTACACCCACGAAGGGACTCTCCGCCAAAAGACTCCCTTCCTCGACCGCTGGAGCGACTCGATGGTGTGGGGAATGCTCGATAGCGAGTATCCGACGAGTCCCGCCGCGAGGGTAGAGGTAAAGGTATTTGGAGTAAGTGGAAACAAATTACTGTAATTGGTTTCATTACAAAGGAAGGATTTTCGTATGACATCATTCGAGATTGTCACCGCTGTTGTAGCCATTGCAGGGTTAGGCCTTTCAATATACAACTTATATGTAACGCGAAGAGATAAAAAACCATTATTGCACTCGAAAATATCCTACGGATTCCGTGAACAAGGATCTAAAATTGGCGAGCCGATGCTCATTCTTGAAGTGGCCAATGCTGGAGAAAAAACAGTACGAGTTGTTTCAGTAGATTTAGATTTAGGCAAGAAAAAAATAACATATCCATTCATAGACGGTACACAACGCTTTCCATTTGACTTACCTTCAGGTCAAAACGCGATTTTTTGGACTCCTAAGAAAGAGGTAATGGCCAAACTTCAGAAGGGAGAATATAAAGGTAAAGTAAAGCTACGCGCCGTTTTTAGCGACGCAATAGGTACTGCACATGTGAGTAAACCATTGAGACTACCCGTTAATAATTAATTTGGTTTTCCTCTGATCGATGTATCTGCAAGCCATCTAATTACTGCTGAAGGTCGCCAAATTATAACGAGCGCCACAACACATAGCGCTCGTTTTTCTCTTATAATTACACAAATGATCCCCCCTCCGCTATCAAAACACGTCCCCTTCATCATCCTTCTTCTCGCGCTCCTCATCTTCGGCCTCTCCACCTTCCGCGACTTCGGCCTCTCGTGGGACGAGCCTCTCTTCTACGATTACGGCGAAGCGCTGGGATACGCGTACACGCCCGCCAACTGGTTCTCTCCCGATTTCGACCTCTCTAAATCCTACGGTTCCAGCGGTGACGACCACAAGACGCGCGGCCCCGCCTACCTCCTGCTGGCGAGAACGCCCGTCCACCTACTCGAATCCCTCGGCGTGGACGAAGCATCCGCATGGCATCTCGTCAATTTCCTGACGTTCCTGCTCGGCGTCTGGTTCATCTATCGTCTCAGCCTACGCTGGATGGGAGAGTGGGCGGCCTTTGGCGCGGCGGCGTTATTTTCCACACAGCCGTTGCTGCTCGGACATGCCTTCATCAATCCCAAAGACATGCCGTTTCTCGTCTTCTTCACGGGCGCGCTGTTGTTTGGGTTCGAGATGGTGGACGCGCTAAACGATAAAACGAAAAACGTAAAATGCAAAATTTGGAAAGTGGTTGTTGCCGCGTTCTTCCTTGGAATTGCAACTTCCATCCGCGTGCTTGCTCCGCTGGCGGGAATTCTCGTGGTCATCTACGCCATCATCCGCCAACTATCAGCGATCAACCACAAGCCATCCTCCATTAACCATCCCCCATTAACCATTTTCATCCTCGTCTACGCCCTCCTCTCCCTCCTCTTCATCCTCGCCTCCTGGCCTTATCTTTGGGAATCGCCGTTTAATAACTTCTTCCAAGTCTTCCTCTTCATGTCCGATAACCCAACGGGACTCCAGGTGCTGTTCGGCGGGGGTATCTATCGCGCCTACGAACTTCCGCGGCGCTACCTCCCCACCCTGCTCGGAATCACATTGACGGAACCTGTCTGGCCGCTGTTCATTATCGGATTCGGAGTTTCCATCTGGAAACTGGTGGTCTCGATACTGCGGCGGTCGAGTAGCCTGAAAGGCATATCGAGACCCGCCGCCTACTCGACCACCGCAAACATTAACCTTGATCCATTCTCCACCGATCATGGGTTACTGCTGACTGCCTTCCTCATTCCCTTCCTGTACGTTATCCTCCGCAAGCCGCCAATGTATGATGGATTCCGCCATTTCCTTTTCATCCTACCGCCCATCTTCGTCACTTGCGGATTGGGACTGGAAGCGATCTTGAGGTGGATTGGTACGGAGCGCGGACTTCAGTCCGCCCAGGCAGACTGGAAGTCTGCAATCCTGCCATCAGGCAGATTACAACTCTGGCTACGCGCAGTCTCAATTATCGTCCTGATTCTTCCAGGCATCATCAGCGCGGCGCAACTCCATCCCTACGAATACACCTACTACAACTCCCTCGTCGGCGGGACGGGCGGCGCGTTCCGCGTCTACGAGACCGACTACTGGCTCACCTGCTACAAGGAAGCCGTCGAGCAAATCCACCCCGAACGCCGCATGAATCTCTTCGTCCGACGCGAACCGTACATCGCTGCGCGCTACGCGTCCGCGGATGTCGTCGTCCGCGATTACCGCGCCGAGTTCAGTCAGATCGCTTCAGGCGACCTCGTCCTCGTCAACACGCGCACCAACGAGGACCGCAAAACCGTCCACGACGCGCCCACCGTCATCGAGGTCGGACGCGGCGGCGCGACCTTTTGTGTGGTAAAACAAGTCCCATGACAACGCATCGAGAACGTCTTCAGGCCTGTCTCGCGGGCGAAACTCCCGACCGCATCCCCGTCGCCCTCTGGCGGCATTTTCCCGTGGACGATCAGTCGCCCGAGACCCTCGCCGCGGCGACTCTTCACTGGCAACGCGTCTGCGACTTCGACTTTGTCAAAGTGACGCCCGCCTCCTCGTTTTGTTTGAAGGACTGGGGCGTGGATGATGTCTGGGAGGGACACACCGAGGGGACGCGTCGCTACGTCAAACGCGTCATCACTGGACATCGCGACTGGTCGCTCCTGCCCGAACTGGATTCCACATCCAGGCATCTCGCCGCGCAACTGGAATGTCTGCGCTTGATCAAAAAGGGACTCGACCCTGAGACTCCCTTCATCCAGACCGTGTTCAGTCCGCTGGCGCAGGCCAAAAATCTGGCGGGCAACGAGACGCTCCTTTCCCACTTGCGCTCGCATCCCGAAGAAGTCATGCGCGGGTTGGACATCATCGCCCGTTCCACGCGTGCATTTGTAACTGCCGCGCTCGAAACAGGCATTGACGGAATCTTCTACGCCGTCCAGCACGCGCAAGCCAGTTTGCTTTCGCTCGAGGAATACAAAACCTTCGGCCTGCCATTCGACCAGGAAGTGCTCGAACCCGCCAACGGTTCGTGGCTCAATGTTTTACATTTACACGGGAAGGATATTCATTTCGCCCTACTTTCCTCTTTCTTCTTCCCTGTCGTCAACTGGCACGACCGCGAGACTCCGCCCACGCTGGCCGAGGCGCGAAAAACCTTTCAGGGTGTGACCTGCGGCGGCCTGAGACAGGACACGCTCGCGCTGGGCAATCCCGCCCAAGTGCGGGAAGAGGCGGAGGATGCCATCCAGCAAACGCGCGGACGGAAGTTCATCCTGTCCACGGGATGCGTTGTCCCCGTCATCGCACCGCATGGGAACATCCACGTAGTGACGACTTCAGTCGTCAGGTGATTATGACATTACGCGTCATCTCTGGCGCGGCCAAAGGCCGCAAACTGAAATCCGTCCCTGGCGACACCACACGCCCGATCACAGACATGGTAAAGGAATCGCTGTTCAACATCATCGGCACGGACGTGGTCGACTCATCGTGGTGGGACTTGTTCGCGGGCACGGGCGCGGTGGGCATCGAAGCCATCAGCCGCGGCGCGTCGTTCGTCCGCTTCACGGATTTGAACCGCGCACCGATCGAGACGATCAAATTCAACCTGGAGCATTGCCGTTTCACCGAGCAGGCCGAAGTCCGCCGCGCCGATTCGCTGGCGATGCTGGCGCAACCTGCGGATCGAAAATTCCAAAACATCTACATCGCCCCGCCGCAATACAAGGAAATCTGGGAACACGCCGTGCTGTTGCTCGATGAAAATCCCAGTTGGTTGACGGAGGACGCGTGGGTGATGGTGCAAATTAATCCACGCGAGTATAAAGATTTGGAATTGCACAACTTGGTAAAATTCGATGAGCGAAAATATAGCAATACGCTGTTGGTATTTTACGAGATGAAAGAAAAATGATTCAGCCACAGATTACACGGATTTCACAGATTGAATTATCCGTGACATCGTGCCCGAAGGGTAAATCCGTGGCAAAAATTGGAGCGACATGACCCGAGTCAAAATCTTACTGTTTGCCACCCTGCGCGAGCGCGCAGGCGGTGTGAAATTTATCGAATTGACCCTGCCTGACGGCGCGACCGTCCACGCGCTCAAGGCGCAGGTCGCCCGCGAATTTCCCGCGCTCGAGCAGAACATGAAATCCGTGCTGACGACCATCAACCGCGAATACGCCTTCGATGAGGCTGTTCTGCCCGATGGAGCGGAGTTGGCGATGTTCCCCCCCGTCAGTGGCGGGTAATGCCAACTGGGGAAAATAACTACACCGCGCCCGCCTCGCATAGCCGCGCCAACTCCCCCTCTCCAAACCCCAATTCGCGTAAAACCTCGTCCGTGTGCTTACCCAATAATGGCGGATAACGCCAAAGATAACGCAAAATCCCTATCCCCCCATCGACACCGGTTGTACTTACACCGGCACACTGGCCGATTACGCCGTCTCCATGGGCACAGCCTCCGTAGAAATGGAACCGAGCGACCACCGAAATACGGATTTTGAAATCAATCTCAAAGTGTTGCGAATGTTTATGAACTCGGAGCGGTAATGCAGAACCCCGGTTTCTGTGAGAAATCGAGGTTCTGGTCAATTCTACGGAGTTGCATCACGGGCGCAACGAAAACCGATGTAGGGAGATGCGGTTTCATAATATTGCCAGGATCGAAGCGAGGAATAAACTATAAAATCATTATGGAACCATGAACCACCCCGCACAACATGAGAATCTGACGTGGACGATGATGGTCCCACGGGATTGTTGTACGGTGCATCAGCATAATAGGTCCAACCGTACCAGTCCGCCACCCATTCCGCCGCATTGCCAGCCATGTCAAAAAGACCATAAAAACTCGCGCCTAACGGGTAGCTTCCTACTTTACTGGTATCGTTCACACATCCGTAATAGTTTGCATACAAACAGCTAATATCATTTCCCCAAGGGTAGACTCGCTTATCCTTTCTAGCATCATCCCAACTGGCAGCCTTTTCCCATTCCGCTTCGGTAGGCAGGCGGGTTCCATCCCCGCGCCACTTACAATATGCTTGAGCGCCATACCATGATACGCCTACAACTGGATGATCTTCGTATCCTGAATCAGCAACCCTGGCATAACCCGATAAATGGATATGAACATTAGCCTGGCTTGTATCCAGCCAAAGTGAGCCATCCTCCACCAAATTCCCTTCGGAATTCAAAAATTGTGCGAACATCTCATTGGTCACTTCGGTCTGATCCATCCAATAAGCATCCAAATAGACGGGGTGGATAGGCCGCTCATCTGGAAAACCGCCGCTGCTCCCCATGCTAAACTCCCCCGCTGAGACATATACCATCGTCATATTATCTTTTGGTGAGGTCCAAGTGGTGGTTGCGCCAAGAACAGCGGCTGGGGTTGATGGTATCGTCAAAGCAGCCATTGGAGTCAGCGGTAACGATTCAGTCAGGACCGTCCCGGTTTCTTTTTCCGCGCAGGGGCATATACTCGTCTCATTGCACGCATAATCTATGGTTAGCATTTGATATGAAACCAAATTTTGATTCAAATCAATTTCCACGTTCCCGACAGTTCCAAGAAACTTCTTTGCTCCCGTCTCCATGTTTATAATCAACACACCATAGGGTGGGCAGGGACTGCATCCACCACAAGGAAGAATGGCCAACTCCATGTAGGGCTCTTTAACTTGGCTGATTAAAACACCGCCCTTGGCATCGTTCGAAGGACTATAAGCAAGCCCCTTTTCAAAAATTACTGTCACTTTCAAAGTGTCAAGATCAACTTTGTAAACAAGTTCGTAACTAGAATGGTCAGACTCGATCATACTCACGATAAAGTAAATAACCTGACTATCTGAACCCTTTATAATAGGAGATATTCCTTCCACCCTATCTGTTGTAAAGGTCACCAACCTTCGGGGAGCTTTAAGATCAAGAAAACTAGCCGATTTCCATTCGTGTTCAAATATCAATTTACCATCAGAGGATGAAGAATCTCCAGGGTTGTTGCTTGTTAAAAACAACCTGGATTGTCCCTCGTAGTCAACCAGATAAATTGAGTTTGGTATTGGAGCTGATAATGTAAAGCCATCTCTTGGAGTTGGTATCGAACTTGATATTTCCGTCAGGGTTGTTGACGTCATTATGGGAATCAATGTAGATGTTGCTGTCGGAATCGGCATTACCGGTCCGCAGCCTGCGATTACCCACATGCCAAGCAAAAGAACCGTTATAAGAAATATTTTCTGAACCAATTTTGTGTGCATTGTTTTCTCTCCTCTCTAATCAGCATTACTTGAAATTATATGTCAAAATATCTGGGCAGATTGTTTCCTACCCCTACACCGCGCCCGCCTCGCGCAGCCGCGCCAACTCCCCCTCTCCAAACCCTAATTCGCGCAAAACCTCGTTCGTGTGCTCGCCCAACAGCGGCGGATGACGCCAAATCCCCGCGGGCGCGGATGAAAACTTCGCTGGCGGCGCGACCAATTTGATCTCTTCCGCGGTCGGATGCGGCATGGACTGAACCATGCCGCGCGCAACAGCCTGAGGATGTGCCAAGGCCTGCGGCACGGAATTAATCGCCCCATGCGGGACTTTAGCCGCGCTCAACAACCCAAGCCACTCCTCCCTCGTGCGCTTCGTGAACAACGCTGACAGTATCTCCGTCAACTCTATTCGATTCTCGACTCGCGCAGGATTCGTCGCAAAACGTTCATCCAACGCGAGTTCAGGGCAACCCGCGACTTCGCATAACTTCTTAAATTGCGAGTCGTTGCCCACCGCCAACGCGATCCGCCCCTCGGATGTGGCGAAGGTCTGATACGGGACGATATTAGCGTGGGCGTTGCCATATCGTTTGGGCGCATTCTCGCTGACAAGGTAATTCTGTCCCACGTTCGCAAGCCAGGCCAATTGACTGTCGAAGAGCGAGAGGTCAATGTGTTGACCCTGTCCCGTTTGCGCGCGGGCGTGGAGGGCGGCAAGGATGGCATTGCAGGCGAACATCCCTGCCATAATGTCTGCGATGGCGACGCCGACTTTCATCGGTTGACCGTCTGGCTCGCCCGTGATAGACATCAATCCGCCCTCGGCTTGGATGATGAAGTCGTAGCCGGGGCGGTCGCGCCAGGGGCCGGTCTGACCGTAGCCGGTGATACTGCAATAGACGAGGCGCGGGTTGATGGCGTGGATCCGCTCAAAGTCCAGACCGAGGCGCCCGAGCGCGCCGACCTCGAAGTTTTCGACTAAAACGTCCGCGCGGGAGGCGAGTCGTCGGATGATGTCCTGTCCCTCGGGAGATTTCAGGTTGACGGTGATACTGCGCTTGTTGCGGTTGACCGAAAGATAATAGGCGCTTTCTCCGCCCGCAAACGGCGGCCCCCACTGACGGGTATCGTCGCCGCGGCCTGGCGCTTCCACCTTGATCACGTCCGCGCCGTAATCGCCGAGGAGCATGGTGCAGTAGGGTCCCGCGAGGACGCGGGAGAGATCGAGGACGCGGAGGTTTGGGAGGAGGGTTTGCATGGAACTCTTTTTCTGAGAAATTCGTTTTTTTGAAATAGGATTTCCATTTGGTGGTTCGTGATAGTATAAAGGAACTTCGTTGTGTGAGTCTTTCAAAATGAGGAAGTTGGAAGCATGAAAATCAAAACGGCGATTCTTCTATTGGCGATTATCTTGACTGCTTGCACGCCAGCGATGGTGCCTACATCAACCGTATTTCCATTTACCGCTACGGCGACTGCTACCTTCGCTATTCCAATTCCATCGCCAGCCCCAACGCAGTCACCTATCCCTTTCATCACACCTGACGCGACTCAAGTGGCAAGATGGAAAGAATATCAAACTGCATTGGCGAAAGTCGTAATAGCCGGATACAGCCCCATACATGGATATTCTCCTGATTTGTATAAAAATGCATTGTGTGAATGGGATATTTTAGGACGCTCTGACCGAAAGGTACATGTATGGGCATATTGTGCGCCTTGGGGTAGGGAAGGAGGAGAGAGTCCAGCAATTATCAATCTTGAGCAAAACGGAACAGTTAAAAATATAGAAACTCCATTTGGCGACTCAAAATGGAAATATCGAATCCGGGAAATGTTTCCAGTAGAGGCACAAGAAAGAATTGGTTTGTATACTGGTCGATCTGTATTTGACGGAAGGTTAAAAGAGATGATTGATCACATTCACTATCGAGAATCGCATCCAGATGTGCCGCCTTTAATAGTTCTTTTAGCAACGCCTACGAAGACTCCTCCACCATAAACTTGAAAAACTTTGTGGTAGTATAAAGCAACTTTGCCCCGTTCATCACGCTTCCGAAGTCGCTATGACTTCGGAAGTTTACAAATCAGACCTACCCCCCAGGACCCTTCCCTGTTAGGGAAGGGGGAGTCGAAGGCGGGGGTTAGGTTAAGGAGACTGAATGACCAAATCTGTAGATGTCCTCTTCACCAACGCCCTCGTCCTCACCATGGACGAAAAACTGACCCAATACGACCCTGGCGCAGTGGCCGTGCTTGGAGATTCCATCGTTGCCGTTGGTCCCGAAGACGAGATCCAAAAAGAATATTCCGCCCAAGAGACGTTCGATTGCGGCGGAAAAGTATTGATGCCAGGACTGATCAACGCGCACACGCACGTGCCGATGACGCTCCTGCGCGGCATCGCCGATGACTTGCGCCTCGACGTTTGGCTGCAAGGCTATCTCTGGCCTGTGGAGCGCGAGTTCGTCTCACCCGAATTTGTGCGGCTGGGGACGCAGATCGCCTGCGCGGAATTTATCCGCTCGGGCGTGACCACCTTCAACGATATGTACTTCTTCGAGGAGGAAGTGGCACAGGCCACCGCCGAGGCGGGACTGCGCGCCGTCTGTGGGCAATCCGTCCTCAAGTTCCCCACATCGGACGCGCCCTCGTACGAAGACGGCATCGCCCGCGCCCGCGATTTCATCCAGCGCTGGAAGGGGCACCCACTCATCGTCCCTGCCATCGCGCCGCACGCGCCTTACACCACCACCGCCGAAATGCTGCGCGAAACCGCGCAACTCGCCAAAGAATACGACGTGCCCCTCCACACCCATCTCGCTGAGACATCCTTTGAAGTGGAGAACATGCGCAATGAAAACAACATGCCCGTGATCCCCTACGTGAAAAAGCAGGGACTGTTCGAAGCCAAGGTCATCGCCGCGCATTGCGTCCATGTGGATATGGGCGAGATCCGCACGCTCAAGAATCACGGCGCGGGCGTCAGCCACAACCCCTCGTCGAATCTCAAACTGGCCTCGGGATTCGCTCCCGTGACGAAGATGCTCGAAGCGGGGCTGAACGTGGGCATCGGCACCGACGGCCCCGCCAGCAACAACGACCTCGACATGTTCGAGGAAGTGCGCCTCGCCTCGTTCGTGGCGAAAGCCGCCAGCAATGACCCGACCTCCGTCCCCGCGCAGACCGCGTTGACGATGGCGACGCGTTTCGGCGCACAGGCGCTTCATCTCGGACATTTGACGGGGTCGCTGACCCCAGGCCGCCGCGCCGACCTGATCGTGGTGGACACCAGTCCGCTTCACAACTCGCCGCGCTTCCGCCGCGACCCGAACAACGCGTACGCCCAGATCGTCTACGCCGCGAAATCCACGGACGTGAGCGACGTGATGGTGAATGGAAAATGGTTAATGCGGGATAGGGAGTTGCTGACTCTCAACGAGAAGGAATTGCTCGCACAGGCGCAGGAAGTGGCACAAAAAATTGACGCGTTCCTGATCGAACGCGAACAATCGGTATTATCCAAACTGATCGCGCTGGGCGGCTCGATGGAGGAAGAGTCGTTCGAGGTGCAGGTGAAGGTCAAGTTGGCTGACCCCGTGAAGGTCAGAAAAGGACTCGAACGTCCCGAGATCGAGATCGGCCGCGTCCGTCATTACGACCAGCACGACACGTATTTCCTCTTCGATGATCCCGCGCAGGGACGCATCCGCTACCGCGAGGACGAGTTCCTCGACGAGCGCGGCAACGTCACCGCCACGCGTCCACGCCTGACACTGGTGGGGCAAAAACGCGAGGGCACGTTCGAAAAGGAAGTCCTGCTCTCGCGCTCGCGCTTCCTGGCGCCCGCCACCCAGTCCCTGCGTTTCTACCGCGAATATTTCAAGCCCGTGCGTGAAGTGGAACTGAACAAGGACAGATACCGCTGGCTGATCCGCTACAAGGACACGGAATTCTTCGTCAACCTCGACGATGTAAAAACTCCGTCGCTTGGACATTTCCTGGAGGTCAAATCGCGTACGTGGAGCCGCGGCGACGCGCAGCGCAAGGCCGAACTGGTGAACGAACTGCTCTCGCTCCTGGGCGCGGCGGGACAACCGACCGTGACGCAGGATTACATCGAACTGGCGATGTGAAACGATGGAAAACTTTTTTAACGGTGTCTTTAAATTCATCGCCGCACTTTGCGCGATCCTGTTCGTGCCGACCGTTGTCGTCGCGCTGGTGTTCTTCAACACCGAGGGAAGATTCTTCGACGCACGCTCCTATTTGACCGCGCTGGAACACCAAAATTTCTACGAGCAACTGCCCGCGCTCGCGGCGGAGACGCTTTCCAACCCAACGCAACAAGACGGAGACCTGGGCGCAATTCGGTCGCTTCTCGCGATCATCCCCGCAGAAAATTGGGAGGCGGCCATGCGCGCCTTCCTGCCCGCCGAGGTGAGTCGGCCCATGACCGAACAGGCCATCAATTCCGTCTTTGATTATCTCAACGGAGAAAGCGAAAGCGCCCAACTTTCAATGAGCGAATTCAAGGCGCACATCAGCGGCCCCGCTGGCACACAAGCCATGATGGAAATGTTGCGCGCACAACCGCCTTGCACGCTGGAACAAATGGGCGAGATGACCGTGGGCATGTTGACAGGCAATCCCAAACTGCTCTTCTGCAATCCGTCGGAGGAAGTGCTGGGACTCATGCAGCCGTTGATCCAAACGGGATTGCAGACAGCCGCGGCGGGGATTCCCGACACGGTGACATTCATCCGCGCCGATGCGGAGAATCTACAGGACCCGTTACGCGTCCTGCGGACCTTGCGCGGGGTCCTGCGCTTCAGCCCGCTCCTCCCGCTCGGTCTGCTGTTCATCATCACCCTGTTCGCCGTCCGTGACATGAAAGGCTGGCTGCTGTGGTGGGGCATCCCCATTCTGCTTGGTGGCCTGCTCGGACTGGTCGCCGCGGGAAGTGTCGGCTTGCTCACTGATTGGGCGTTCGTCAATTACGCGGTGCCGCGCATCCCGCCCACCCTGCCAATATCCGTGCGAGAACTCATGCACGGACTGATCGACTCGGTGCTGGCGGGCGTTTCGAAGCCGATTGCCATCCAATCCGCAGTGCTCGCCCTCGGTGGAATTATCATGCTCGCGGCGACTCGGCTCAAAAGATTCAGGGCGGCCTGACCCACAATCGGAATTCAGAAAACGGCAGTCTCTTGCGAGGACTGCCGTTTTTGCAACTTTTTCCCAAATGACCTGTAGTACAGGTAGATGAAACGAATTTTGACATCTGCCCTGCTCCTGTTGCTGACAGCCACCGCCTGCGCGCCTGCTTCGCCGACGGTGGTCGCACCTCCCGTTGACCGCGACGCGTCGATCCCCGCGAACGCGGTCAAGGTCACGCGCGAGACGGACGCGTATCCTGTCCAATCGTTCAGCGCGGAATACGCCGATCCAGTCCCGTTGGCGTATCCGATCAACACCGCAGGCGCGGAGGATTCGGCCTTTGTCCTGCCCGACGGGAAAACGCTGTACGTCTGGTTCACACCCGATACGCAAATCCCGCCCGAAAAGCAATTATCCGACGGCGTGACGGGAATTTACGTTCTACGTCAAACTGACGGCATCTGGAGCAAAGCCAAACGCGTGGTTTTGCAGGACGCGGGCAAACTGGCACTCGACGGTTGCGAGTTTGTGCTGGGCAATATGATGTGGTTTTGCTCGGCGCGCGAAGGCTACACGGGACTGAGCTGGTTTACCGCCGATTTCGTCAACGGCAAATGGCAAAACTGGAAAGACGCGGATTTCCCGCCAGAATATGAAGTGGGCGAACTGCACATCACTGCGGACGGGAAAGAGTTGTACTTTCACTCGCCGCGCGCAGGCGGACTGGGCGGACTCGACATCTGGGTCTCACAAAATGTGGACGGCGAATGGCAGGAGCCTGTCAATCTCGCCATCGTCAACTCGACCGATTCCGACGGCTGGCCGTTCGTCACCGCAGATGGACGCCAACTCTGGTTCACGCGCGTGGTCGGCGCGCCCGAGTTGTGGCGTTCGATCAAAGTCAACGGTGAATGGACGACTCCGCAAAAGATGTTCGGTCCCTTCGCGGGAGAGGCGTCACTCGATAACGAAGGCAACGTCTATTTCACACATCACTACTACAAAAACAACGTCATGCTCGAAGCCGATATTTACATCGCCACCCCGATCAAGGTCATTCCATGAAACGACAATTCACTCATCCTGCTCGATTTACCACCGTGTTGGTTTGCATCCTTGCCATTCTGGCTTCCACTCTCTCGTGCGCGGGGACACCCTCCGCCTCCGCGGCGGCCAACTGTCCGACACCGCCCGCGCCTCCCGCGTTGACGATCCAGTCGCGTCCCTTCCTGATGGGATTCACGCGCTGGCCTCCCGAAGCGACGACGCAAGGCATCGAGCGGATGAACACCTTCCTCGCTTCTCACGGCGACCTGACTGCGGTCCACTTCGACGGCGGCATTCCCTGGAACGAGGCGTTGAACGGGAAATCCTTCCCCAAGGTCGTGCGGGACGAGTGGGCGGGTAACAAGGCGGCCATCCCCGCGGCGCACAAGTTATACCTGGCCATTACGCCGATTAACATCAACCGCAACGGACTGGCCGATTATTGGGGAACGGAGACGAATCAAGCATTACCCAGGCCGTGGGACACCTACACGTTCGATCATGCCAACGCCAAGAAGGCGTATCTCAACTATGTCCGCCGCGCGGTCAATTACTTCCATCCCGACTATCTCGCCATTGGGATCGAAGCGAATATTTTGCAGGTGAATGCCCCAGGCAAATGGGCGGCGTACAAACGCCTGCATCAGTACGTTTACACGGAATTGAAAAAGGATTATCCCGACCTGCCCATCTTCCTGACGTTCTCTGTCAACCATATGAACGGACGGGACGGCGGCAACACGGCCGCGCAAAAACGGGAGGTCAAGACGCTCCTGCCCTACTCGGACATCGTCGGGCTGAGTGCGTATCCCTACGGCTGGGCTTACAACAGCGGAAGCCTCGCGCCCATCCCGCAGAACTACTTCGATGTGGCGTTGTCATTCGGCAAGCCGATCGCCATCGCCGAGTCGGGAATGCCATCGCGCACTTTCAGCGCGTATGGAATGACATTCAAATTCAACGAAGCCTATCAAGCCAGTTGGTTCAACTTCCTGCTGAAAAAAGCCTACGAGAAAAATTTCGTTTTCGTGGTCAACTTCACGTCCATTGACTACGACAAGCTGCTCGCCATCCTGCCATCTGAAATGCGCGATCTTGCCATGTTCTGGGTTTACACGGGTTTGGAGAAAAGCAACGGATGCGCGAAGCGGGCGCTTCCGATCTGGGATAGTTACCAGAACCTGCCGTATCCCACCGCAAGAACCATCTATGGATTCTTCCCCTCCCCTCCGCAGGTGACGCTCGACAGCGTGTTCCAGCATTACGAGGACCTCGGCCAATTGGCGGACTTCGTGCTGTTTCAACACAACGTCCCGTGGTTGGATTTCGTGGAGGGCGTCGAGGGCGAGAGTCAATCGCGCACCGACATCATCAACCAGCAGACATTGGCGACGCAAAACGGCCTCGACTCCGTCTACGTGGTGGACCCGCTCAACGGTCTGAACCGACGCGAGTTCAAGGGCTTGCCCGCGGACTGGGAGGCCTCGTTCGCCAATCCCGATGTACGCGCGGCGTTCACCAATTACACACTGTGGGTCGTCCGCAATTTTCATCCGCGCTATTTGGGGTTGGCATCCGAGATCAACACCTACATGGACGCGTATCCCGACGACGCGGCAAATTTCGTCAGCCTGTATCACGAGGTGTACGCGAAGATCAAGGCCGAGGCGCCGACCACACAGGTTTTCGTCACCTTTCAATGGGACGACTTGAACAACATGTTCCCCCAGCCCGAGGAGGGGAATCGGACACGTCTCTCTCCGAACTGGGAGCAGGTTGACGCTTTCGAACCGAACCTGGACCTGTGGGTGATCTCCTCGTACCCGTACTTTATCTTCCCCTCGGGCGCGGACATCCCCGCTGATTACTACTCGCGCCTGCTGGATAAAACGAGTAAACCCGTCGCGGTCGCGGAGGGCGGATGGACTTCGCGCGACGTTTCCACGATCCATGCCACGCCCGCAGACCAGGTGGCGTACCTGAACGCGATCCACGATCAACTCGGTTCGCGCATGGCGTTTTGGGTCTACCTCCTGCTCAACGACATTGATATGGACTCTTACATCGCCGCGATGGAGGGGCAAGGCGTCCCCGTGGACGACATCGCCACCCTCAGCCTGTTTGCCTCGCTCGGGCTGCGTGAAATGGACGGCACACCCAAGCCCGCGCTGGAGGTGTGGATGGGATTCCGAAAGTAGGCACGGCAAGGCAACTCTCAGTTAGATGAAGGCGGCCATTCCTGATATTGCCGATAAGGTCTATTCCAGAAGCAAAGAGACTGCCACGTTGAACGTGACGGTCTCTTTTTTATTTCGCGGCGTTATTCAGACAAAGTTGTCGTATTTTTTTATGCACAAACACAATGACTTTTATCACTTTACTATTTCCACCACTACCATTAGAAAGTACTCTGCACCAATCGTTCGTATGCATCCCGGCCCTTTTTGTTTCAAATCACAATACCCCGTATGATATTCCAACTTTACCATACCCCTGCCTCCATCAGTTACCTGACCCAATTTATCCTGTCGCTGGCGATTACAATCTTCCTCCTTAACCGCCTGCGCAGTCAGCGTAGCCCCTCATTGCTATTATTGGTAGCCTTCTTCGCGCCGATGACGGCATTAACCGGCTTGATGATTCTGGATGCCGCCTTGCTGCCGTTTCCCCGAATACTGCCTGCCTATGCCGAAAACACCGTTCTGGCGCTGGCGCTGGCGGCAATGATCTGGTTTGCCTACCAATTCCCGGAACGCTATCCGCAACGCAAATGGGAAATGCGCATCCTCCTGACGCTCAGCATAATTTACCTTTTGTTTGAAGCGGGTTTCATGGTTTACCGGTACGTTTCCCTTTTTCGGGATGGAAATGTTTTCAACCGCTTTCCGCTCGACGCGTACAGTCTGCCGGTGGTCGTGCTCTTTGTGCCGATTGCCTTTCTGCGCCAAACGCTGGCGGCAGACCCGCGCCCGATCCCCTGGTGGCGCAAACTGTGGAAACCCGAAGGCAAGGACGCCCGTGGGGCGCGCAACTTCGTACTGGTGTTTGGCGTTCCGGTGGTGGTGGGAATCATCAGTGTTTTACTCAACTTCGGGCTTCCGTTTGAGTTTTTTAATGCCGCCATGTCCATCGGCATTCTGCTTATGCTGTGGTTGTTTGCCAACAACTACGTCAACTTCATCCCTGGCAGTGTGAATGTCGCCTCCAGGCTGTCCATTCTCATGCTGACCCTCTTCCTCGCCCTGATTGGCACAGTAGGATGGTTGATTGCCCCTTCCTATATTGCGACCTTCGAGCCTGACCTGCGCGACCACCAGACCTTGCGCTTCACGCCCAACCCCGCAGGGGGATACAACGTGAGCGAAGTGGATTTTCACTTCGAGCGCGCACTGGGCGAGAAGGTCCGCGACCAGACCATGGATGAGAACGGCAACCAGCGGGTAGAATTCACCTTTCCCTATTACGGGGAAACCTACACCGAAGCCTATATCACCGATTCGGGGGCCATCAGCCTCGGCGAACCTTTCCGTCCGCTCAATCTACAAGCCGGTGCTGCCCGCGTCCCAACCCTCTTCCCATTGAAGATCAGCCTGTACCCCAACCCTGCCGAGGAAAACAGTGGGCTGTATATCCATCGGGAACCTGAACGATTGATCATCACCTGGAACCGCCTGCTCGCCTCCCGGTCGGAGATATACACCTTCCAGTCCATCCTGTACGCGGATGGAACCTTTGAGTTCACCAATAATGGCTTGCCTCAGCCCATTCTGTACAGTTCGGATTCCACACCCTCGCTGCGCGGCGCGGTGGGCGGACGCGGCGAGCCGTTGTATGAACTACCCGACGGCATGGAAAAACCCGCTGATTTGATCACCCTCTCCCGCGCGGGCACAAGCCCGTTGCTGGAGAATCATCTGTTGGCTTTTCGGCGCTACCTGCACACCTTCATGCTGCCGGTCGCCTGGGTGGTGGTTAGCGGCAGTCTTTTGATTTTGTTCCTCATTCCGCTTTTAATGCGCGCCTCGATCGCCAAGCCTCTCGAAGCGCTGACTGAGGGCGTGCGGCGCATGGGAACGGGAGAGATGAACATTACCATCCCCGTCCAGACGGAAGATGAAATCGGTTTCCTGACGGGAGCCTTCAACACAATGAGCGACGCGCTGGACGACCATGTGCGCAACCTGGAGGTGCGCGTCGCGGACCGCACCAGGGAACTGGACGAAGCCAACACCACCCTGCGTGCAGAAATGCTTCAGCGCGAGGCTGTCCAGGAGCAACTCCTCCAGAAACAGGGCGCCGTCGCCGCGTTCGAGGAACGGGAACGGCTGGCGCGCGAACTGCACGACGGCATCGGCCAGACGCTGGGATTCATCAACTTGCAAACGGAAACGGCGCGGGCATTGATTGAGCAGGGAAACAAGGACAGCACGTCCAAAATCCTGGCGAGGCTGGCGGAAGTGACACAGGAGGCGCACGGCGACCTGCGCGGGTACATCAAAAATCTAAAGAGCGATGCATCTGCCGCGCCCGAGGGCTTTTTCTCCGCATTGCAACGCTACTGCCAGCATCTGCGCCAGGCGTATTTATTCAACGTGACGCTCGTCTTTCCCAGCGCCCTGCCCGACCCTCTTGCCAGCGCGCAAGTGGAAACCCATTTGACCTACATCATCCGCGAGGCGCTGAGCAACGCGCGCCGCTATTCGGGGCAGAACCAGGCCTCCGTCATGGTTGAAGCGGGCGAGGATACCGTGCAGGCGGTGATCGAAGACAAAGGCGTCGGTATAACGGATCAGTACGCGGGTCCCGAACGCCGCACGCGCGAACGTTTTGGATTGCGCATCATGCGTGAACGCGTGAACGAAATGGGCGGCACGCTGTCCATCGAATCGGAGGCGGGGAAAGGCACACGCGTCATCGTCCGCCTGCCGAGAAACCTTTCGGTTGGAGCGTTGTCCCATCTACGCGTTGTGATCGTGGACGATCATCCACTGTTCACGGACGGGTTGCGGAGTATGCTGGCAGTGCGTGGCATGCAGGTGATCGGCGTGGCGAAGGACGGCCTCGAAGCGCAGGAGGTGGTACGTGCCTTGAAGCCCGACTTAACCCTGATGGATATCAACATGCCGCGCATGAACGGTTTGGAGGCCACGCGCCGCATCAAGGAAGACATGCCCGAGGCGAAGATCGTGATGTTGACCACCTCCGCCAGCGAGTCGGATCTCTTCGAAGCCCTGCGCGCCGGCGCTTCGGGTTACCTGCTCAAGGGGATGAGCGCGAACGAATTATTCCTCACCCTTAATGAAGTGGCGCGCGGCGAGGCGGAATTCTCGGCTGAGATGGCGCAGAAAATTCTCGCGGAGTTTCCATCTACCGATGGGACGCAAGAGGAAAATGGGCATTCCAAACCTGCCGCCGAGACGGACCTCTTGACCGGGCGGCAGACGGAGATCCTGCGGCTGGTGGCAAACGGCTTGATGTACAAAGAGATCGGCGAGCGTCTCTTCCTGACCGAGCGCACGGTGAAATATCACATGGGGGAAATCCTGGCGCGCCTGCAATTGAAAGGAAGGCGCGAAGCCGAGGAATACGCCAAAAACAGGGGAATCCAATAGGGGAGCGCTAAAATGAGGAAATAATCTCCCGGCCCGGAGAAGAACGGTTCGACCGGGAGATTGGCGGGATTTTCGGCCTTTCCGAGGCAACCATCCGCTTACACGCCGATCGGGGAGTACAACGGCCTGGGTTGAAAAACCGCGCCCAGGCAGTAGCATACGCCAACGGGCGGCGAGACGAAGAACGGTAAAAAGCAGAAAAGACCGCAACTAACAAAAACGACAGCGACTCCCTGGTTACTGTCGTTTTTGTTGATTCTTGTTTAACCCCCGCGCTTAAACAAACTTCCACAAAACTTAAACACCACGCGGATGCGCTAAACAGGGGTTTCTGTTATTTTAGGGTCATGATCAGCGCACCTTTACCGTCCTCAGCATTGAAAGCCACCCATGGATGGGCCTTCCCGGTAAATAATCGCGGTGGCAAAAAGACTGTACCCAGACTGTACTTTTTGTTTTACAAATTGCAGTAGCATGCGAGGGAAAGGACACCACCATTCTTATGCAACCACACCCGGACCCCGTCCACAAGAAGATCCTGCTCTACGGAAACTCCATTTTGATCACCGGGCTTGCCTGCCGCCTGCAGGAGGCCGGCTTCTGGGAAGTGGAGCGCGTGGAGGATGGACCGCTCGGGGAGTTGGAGGGTGTGGAGATGGTCGCGTACGACGTGAGCGAACCTGCCAGTGCAAAGGCGTTGTCCCGCCTGCGCGAGGCGACCGGCCCGGTCTTGATCGGGCTGGATGCGCACACCGACACCGTCACCGTCTTAACCGGTCAGTCACACCCGGCGCATTCCTTCCAGGAAGTGCAGGAACTGCTGGAGGCGTTGACGCAGGCTCGTGCAGGCGGCCAACCGGCGGCCAAAGATGAAGACGAATTACCAAAGAAATCTCCAGAGGAGGTGTCGGGGCCGAAACCACCTTCCTAGAAATTCCAGCATGATGCAGAAACTTCAACCAAATCAAGCAACAATATAGGAGAAAGAAATGAAAAGAAATGTTTTCTCAGTGCTTATTGCACTGGCCCTGCTGGCCGGACTGGCCTTCCAGGCGTCCCCGGCCCGCGCCTCCACCCTGGCCGAGATTGAAACCTCCATTGATGACGGCCTGGCCTACCTGGCCGGCATTCAAAATGTGGACGGTTCCTGGACCGGGGACTTCACCGTGGGTATTACCTGCGCCACCGTCTCCAAATTCCAGGACCGCGCCTATGAGAAAGGCTATGCTTCGCCGTTCGATCCCGCCTACACATACTCAGACGAGATCACACTGGCCTATCAGTACATCTTTGCGAATGCCCATCAGCAGACCCCCCTGGCAGTGCAACCGGCCGGCGACCCGGATACCAATGCCAACGGCTACGGCGTCTGGTTCGCAAGCCCCGCCTCGGCCCCTGCTTACAGCGAGGTAAACTACGAAACCGCCCTGTGCCTGATGGCCATGGCTTCCAGCAAACTGCCGGACCACCCCAACGAAGGCGCGCTTGACTTCGACGGGGTCGGCGGCGTCGACACTTTCGGCCAGCTTTCCCAGGAAGGCGTAGATTTCCTGGCCTGGTCGCAGAATGATACGGGGGCGAACCGGGGCGGATGGCGCTATGGCTTCAACCCGCAAGATTCAGACGGATCGGTCGCCGGTTTCGCCACGCTGGGCCTGGCCTACGCTGAAAGTTTTGGCGCGACCGTTCCCGCCTTCGTCAAGACCGAACTGGACAATTGGATCACGTATGATCAGTGCGCGGATGGCGGCGCGGGCTACACAGCCTGCCCGGGTTCCAATTTGTACCGCACCGGCCACCTGATCACCATGATGGCCTTCGTCGGCGATACGCCTGCCACCCCCCGCATGGATAACGCCCTGAAATACATCGAGGCTAACTGGGGTCTGCCGCTCCCCGATGGAACCGGTTTCCTGGGAACGTGGAGCCTGATGAAGGGCCTGAGTTACAGTGGTGTGCACCTACTCGACCTGGATGGCGGCGGCACGCGCGACGACGATTGGTTCAACGCAGACCCGACTACCGGCGACGACCTCGCCACCTACACGATCGGCTTGCAACAGGTGGACGGCGGCTGGGGCGCTGGCACCTTCTACGAAGGGAGCAGTGCGGCTCTCAAGGCCGCCTTTGCCCTGCTGGTGCTGGAAAAGGCCTCCCCGCCTCCTGCCAACCTCGCCCCCACCTCGTTGACGCTCTCCAACCGCTTCATCCAGGAAGAACGACCGGCGGGTGTGGTTGTCGGCGCGCTCTCCTCCACCGATCCCGATGCGGGTGATACCGCCACCTACAGCCTGACCGACACCGTCGCCTGCGACGGCACCGACAACGGCTACTTCGCTGTCAACGGCACGGACCTCGTCACCAGCGGCACGCCGCGCATCGACTTCCAGACCAAGTACTACC
>JBMOMR010000088.1:0-5752 GCA_049324715.1 Chloroflexota bacterium
GCAATTCATTCAAATGGGCGTATTTGGCCTTCAGTTCCTCGGCATTGGGAACCATGGAACGGAATTTGAACATTCGAAAACGCTGGCCGCCTTTGCCCGTTCGGTATTGAACGAATATCGCCGGCGCCCCCGGAGAGGTAACGCGAATGACAAGGGCGATCAGACCGATCAATGGCAGCCAGAACGGAAGGGCAAGGATCACGATCACCAAATCCATCAGGCGTTTAATAGCATGATAGTTCGGGCCGGTCAGGACCCGTTTTTTGGGATCAAACCTTCTAACCCAGGCATAATCAATTGCCATGACTGGACTCGCTTTAGCGCTTATTTCCATAATAACCTATTTTTTTAGTCGCGCACCAATAAGAAAAGGGGTCGTTGTCCTGACAACTGATTCATTATATCAAATTATGACAAATTCTGTATTATTTGGGAGTGGCAAAAAGAATGGGCTAAAGTTTTCTCACCACAGAGAATGCAGAGTTCACAGAGAATTTCAAAGGAAAATCTCCGTGTTCTCCGTGCGCTCTGTGGTAAATCTTTTTCAAGCCCACAAGATTATCGACTCCCTATTATTTAAGTTGCTGCTCTTCGGCCTGCACGGGAATAGGTTTCTCTGCAGCAGGATCAGGCTGGGCAAGCCGCTGTTCGGCCCGTTCGATCAACTCGTCAAACGTCAGCGCCTCGTCCGGGAAGGAGGCGGAACTCCAGACCACTTCCGTGTCCATACTCTCTGCCACCGCCTTCCGAATCCGCTCACCGAAAATGACGGAGCGTTCGAAATCCGTCTCGGGGCAAAGGAGGATAAATCGCCCGGATCGGTCACGCAAGATCAGGTCTGTCTCGCGCGCACCATCACTGATGATCTGTCCAACGCGGGCCACGGCAAAACGCTGGAGCAGGTCCTTTTGAAGTCCATCCAGGTTCTCGCGTTTGTATTTATACCTGTTCTTCTCGAGCTCCACGATCAGCAGAGAAAGAGGGTGATGGTAACGGCGGGAACGCGTCAATTCCGCACTGATGCGATCCTCGGCCTGTTGAATCTCGAGCGTGCGATTTGGATAGGTCGTTATGGATAACCCTTCGAACAACGTTCCCATGTTGCGCAAATGCTGGCCCACATCAAAAGCCAGGCCGGCAGCGATGGCGACCAGGATGAATTGGATGCCCAGAGTCTGGACATTCGACGGATGTTCCAGAGTCCGCCAATAGAACCACCAAACCAACCCATACACTATCGTCCAGAATACCAGATAGGTATAAATCGAAATCTGCGAAACGGAGGGAAGATAGAACCCGATCAAAACAGTCAGCGCAATTAAAATAAAAAACGCGGGTTCGAAATTGAGAATGTTTTGCTCAATATAGTTAACCTGCGCGACGCCAAAGATCAGGATCAGGTAAAAGAAGAGGAAGGCGATCGAATTCTTGAGATTGGACATGCTGGAAATTATATCTTATCGTTCCCCTCAGAGACAATACTATTCCTGCCTTCCTGCAACATCGACAGGAACGCCTCGACCACGCGCGGATCGAAGTCGAGGCCTGCCCGCGATTTGATATATTTGACGGCCGCCGTTTCGCTCCAAGCGGGACGATAGGGCTGGTCCCGCAACAACGCGTCCCAAACGTCGACGATGGAGAAGATCCGCGCAGCGAAAGGGATCTGCTCCCCGCCCAGACCATTTGGATACCCGCTCCCATCCCATTTTTCGTGATGCCCGTACGGAATGACCACTGCCGCCCGCAGATAATCAATGGAGGTAAGCAGGTCGCGCGCGATCACAGGATGGGTACGGATGACGGCCATCTCGTCCTCGGTCAAACTGCCCGGCTTGAGCAGGATTTGTTCGGGAATGGCGAGTTTCCCAATGTCGTGAAGCATGGCGCCGCGATGAATCTGCTTCAACTCCCGTTCAGGGACCTGCAAGCGGCGCGCCAGTTCCACCACCATTAAAGCGACTTGCAGGGTATGACCCAGTGGCTCGATCTTGCGAATCTCCAAAAGACGAGCCCAGCCTTCGATGGTGCTATCGTAGGCCACGGTCAACTCGGTGTAAGACTGTTGCAACTGCTCGAACAGGTGCGCATCATCAATGGTCACCGCCGCCTGACGCGCCAGAGTCTCGACGAAGTTTTGCCATTCCCGATCAGCGTTGAATTGCCTTCGGAAGCACAATTCCATGACCCCTTTCATCTTTCCGCGTGCGATCAACGGGAAGGCATACACGCTGACAAATTCCTCGCCGTCGATCCGTTCGGGATGCGAGATCAGTTCCCCGGCCAGATCGACGCGGGAGACGCCCACCATCGCACGGTCCAGGGCGGCTTGACCGGCGGCGTCCTCCCCGATCCGCAGGTTGACGCGGCGGACGCCCGTCCCGCGAAAACCGCGTCCAGCCGCAAATTCCAATACCTGTAGATAGGGATTGAGCAAAAGGACATCCGCCGCGTCCACGTGCAGTTGCGATGTGACCTGTTCCAGGAACACTTTCAGGGTGACCTGCAAGTCGAGACTGGAGGCCACGGCAATATCCACCGTGTGCAAAATGGACAGGCGTTTCAAACGCTGTTCGGTCTCCGACACGAGGCGGGCGTGTTCGACCATCATGCTGGCGCGTGAGGCGAACTGGGACAGCACCCTCACCTCATCGTCGGAAAAAGCAGATGTTTCGGAACTTTGCAGGTCCAATACCCCAATGACGGTTTCGCCGTTTTTCATGGGCAGCACAAGTTCCGAACGCGAGGCTTTCCATCCTGGCAGATAGTCGGGATCTTTTGAAACGTCTGGGACATTGACGATCTGACCGTGTCGGATCGCCTTGGGGATCAGCCCCGTGCCCACAAGCGTCAAGGGTTGCAGAGCGATCTCAGCGGAGGTCACCCCAGCCAGTGCTGCCCGTTGCAGAGAAAGCGACTCGCCGCTCACCAACCACAAACTGCAATTCGATTGGCGAAATTCCGTCACCACGATCTGAACGATCTTCTGACACACTTCTTCGATACTGGAGGAGATCGCCCCGATCAGCGCGTCGGAAGCCCGATACAAGCGGTTCAGTTCCTGGTTGCTTTTCTGGATGGCATCGAACAGGTTCGCATTATGGACAGCGCTCGCCGCCTGCGCCGCGAACAAAGACAGAAGGCGTTCATCCTGCTCCGTGAATTCCCTGGTCGTATTATCCACCTCAGCCACGCCCAGCACGCCGATCAGCATTCCGCCGAACAGCATGGGAACTTCAAGAACGGACGAATAGTTAACAGCGTCCAACTTTCGAAGTCGGTGCCGCCATTTTCGGTATTCCTTTATCATCGCGGGCTTATGCGTCAGAGCCACCCGTCCTGCAACGCCCTCCCCCACCTTAAGAGTCAGGCTTTGCCTGTATCCCATCCCCTTCGAAATGGACAGGTCGAGGACATCTCGGTTTCTATCATACAGATAGATAAACGCACTGGGCACCCGCATGGTTTGGCCGACCGCATCCACGATCATGGACAGGATGGATTGCAACTCACGTTCCTTCGACAGGCCAACGGAGACCTCGTGCAGGGCCGCGAACTCGTCGCCGCGTCGTTGCGCATCGGCCAGCAGATGCGCTTTCTCCAATGCAATGGCCGCCTGCCCAGCCAGGGTCTTTAACAGTTGCCTGTCATCGTCGGTCCAGGTGCGTGGGAGCGAATCCATCACCAGCAGAATTCCCTGTTCCCTGGCTCCCACCGTCAGCATCTCCGCGAGGATGGAGCGCACGTTCTCCCGTGCAACGGTGCTCGACATTACCCGAGGGACCCTCCGAATGTTGTTCCTCGCGAAACTTGCAGGCTGGACATTCTCCCCGCTGGAATTCACTTCTTCCATTTCACGAGCCAGTTCTTCTGGAAACTGAATGCCGAATGTTGCCTCTACCGACCATTGGGCCGTGCGCGTGGAAATGATTGCCGCCTTCGAAGTTCTCAAAAGGGAGGCCGCACTGCGGCAGACCAGTTCCAGAATTTCCCCAGACTGACGCGCTGCCAAAATGTCGCGATCGATCCTCGTCAGTGCCTGCAGGGCCGCGATTTTTTCGCGCAAGGATGAAGAAGCCTGTTTCTGTTCGGTGATGTCCTCGATCACATCGTCAAAGTATAGGATTTGACCGTCTTCCCCGCGCACTGCACGGGCACTTTCGCGGACGTGGATCAGTCTCCCGTCCTTCCGCGTCCACACCGTTTCATATCCGCGAATCTCACCCGAGGCCTCGATCAGGTCAAGGAACTCGCTGCGCGGCTGCGTCTCTGTAAACCCATCCTGCTGCAGATTGCGCGCCTGCAAATCCTCCACGCTGTCAAAACCCAACATGCGGACCAGGGCTTGGTTCGCAAACAAAATGTGCCCATCCAGTGTGGTCCGTGCGATCCCAACCATGGAGTTTTCGAACAGAAGGCGCAAACTTTCCCCATTGGCAATTGACATTGGCGCGGGGGGCATTGAATCCGATCGACCCACCACAGAAGAAAGTACGGACGGCAGATTCCCCACTTCTCCCGCCTTCCTGGCAACGAATCCCGCTATCACCCCTGCTTCAACAAGATGAACCGCCTTGCTCTTTTCCCTGTCAGCGATCAGTAATACCAGCGGAAGGCGGGCATTCAGTTTTTTGAGCGTCCGAGCGCGTTTGGCGTCGTCACCGGGCAGGCAGGCGTATTCCACCAGCCCGACGTCAAATCCTCCCTGCGCCGCGCCCGCCTCAAAGTCAGATAGGGAAGCGGCCGTTTTCAGGTCAAGCGAACCCTTCCGTTCCTTTATCACGTTCAGAACGGATAGCCGACTTCGAGATGTCTTACACAGAAACAATATGCTGATATTCTGTCTCACACCTCGCGCTCTCCTGTTACTATCATACAACAAGAATGAAAATTTGTAACGCGCTCCAACTTCGTGCCCGGAGGCAAAAAAGACCATGCGAGATCCGTGCAAGAATCGGGTATGATGAAAGCGATACGAGGAGAGACAAAATGAGACGTTCGCTCGCCGCCCTCGCAATGCTGGCACTCGCCGCATCCGCCTGCATAAACATGGACCCGGTGACGGCCATCCCCAATCCCCTGTCCATCACGCCATCGCGTCCTCCGAGCATTCTTTCGCCAACCCCGATTCTGGTCTACCCAACATCCTCCGTCACCCCAACGGCCACAGCATCCTTGCCCGCCTCCACCACGCCGACTCATACCGCTACGGCGACCTTCACCGCGACCCCGACGAACACCGAACCGCCGCCCGAACTGGGAATCAAATTGTTGGGATGCGGCATGGGATTTGACTTGACGCACGGCATGGGCGAGGTGACCAATGCCTACGTCACCATCGTCAACGCTTCGGGGCTGGACCTGACAACGGTCTGTGCGACCCTCTCCGCCGCAGATGAGGGACGCCCCCACCCCGACAAGACGGTCTGCATCCCGTCCCTGCCGAACGGCACCCAGGTGGCGCTCAAACTGACGATTGACACAACGTACCGAGTGAACACGATCGTGTCGGTTGCCGTCACATCGAACGAGGGCATCTCCACCGCCACAGACGAGGTGACCTGTCAAGACCTCGGCACGTTCCAACCCTCGCCAGAGACGCTTGGAGTGGTGCAACCCATTCCGTGAATCAAAAGACCCGATCTCTGGTGAAATCGGGTCTCGGATCTATCGTACGGGCAATGTAAACACGAACCGACTGCCTTTTCCATCCCCCTCGCTCTCTGCCCAAATCCTACCGCCGTGCGCCTCA
>JBMOMR010000089.1:0-45285 GCA_049324715.1 Chloroflexota bacterium
CGGGCGGGGAATAGCCCTCGGTGCCGATCATCGTCCCCTTCACTCCCGTCTGGAACGGTTTGGCGATCCCGAAGTCCACCAGGATCACGTCGCCGTTGTGGTTGATCATCACGTTGGAGGGCTTCATGTCGCGGAAGATAATCGCCTCGGGTTTGTGCCCGTGCAGGTAATCGAGCACGTCGCAGAGTTCGATGCCCCACGTGAGTACCTGTTCTTCGGGCAGGAAGCCGTCGGTGTCAGAGATGATGGCCTCGAGGTCCTTGCCGTGGACGAATTCCAGGACGAGGTAGGAACGGTCATCCTGGGAAAAATAATCGTAGATACGCGGGATGGACGGGTGGTTGAGCGTGGCCAGCAGGTTGGCCTCCCGCTCGAAGTTCTGGACGATGGTCTGCCGCACCAGCGGATCGGGCGCGAGGTTGATCATTTCCTTCACGGCCACCAGTTTGACCACATTGGGGAAATGCAGGTCGCGGGCGCGATAGACCGAACCCATGCCGCCCACGCCGATCACTTCCTGGATCAGGTAGCGATGGGAGAGTGTCGTGCCAGATTGCAGCTGTCGGCGGGGGGTGGGATCGTTCCCGTCATCCAATGGCTGGGTGATGCGATGCGTATCCAGTGGACAATCTCCTTGTCTGACAGATTATATTGCTCAAAGACGGGATTGGCAACTGTACCATCATTTTTCTCTCCCTTCATATTTGCAAGGGAATGCAGCGCCTCCCAATCGGACCTGGGGCCGGCCTCCGCTTTCGGATGGGTTTCCGCGCTACCGACGCGGGTAATAAAAATAGGACTCCAGCAGTCTTATTTGCAAATAAGAAGAGGTTTAACGTGAACATACCCACTCCTACTCAGACCAAAACCGACTTTTCCATCCACCCGCAGACCCTGCTGGGACGCGTCTCGTTGAGGGTGGCGAATCTCGACCATCAGATCGCCTTTTACCAGCAGGCGATGGGATTCAAACTCCACTGGCGCGACGGGAATCGCGCGGGGCTTGGTTCGGGCGGCGCGGACTTGCTGCGCCTGACCGAGGAACCCAATATCCACAAATACAGTCGCGTGACTGGTCTGTATCACGTTGCCTATCTCTTCCCGAACCGACACGAATTGGCGGTCGCGGTGGCGCGTCTCTTCGCACTGAAATATCCCAACTCCCCCACCGATCACATCATGACCAAGACCACCTATCTCGACGATCTCGATGGCAACGGCATCGAACTCTACGCCGAGTCTCCTGAAGATGGGACGTGGTCACTGACCGATGGTCAGTACATCACCCGCCGCAGGGACGGTTCCCTCAGCAACGGACGCGAGCCGCTGGATCTGGATGAACTTTTCAGCCACCTGACTGAGAATGATGACCTGGGCGCGCCTGTTCCACCCGAAATGAGAATCGGACACGTTCATCTCCACGTGCGCGACATCGACGAAGCCGTGAATTTCTATCACGGCATCCTCGGCTTCGATGTGATGGGCGTGGTCAGAGACTTTCAGATGGCGTTCGTCTCCGCAGGCGGATACCACCACCACATCGGGCTCAACACCTGGCAGGGACGCGGCGCGCCTCCGCCTCCCGACGACGCGCTGGAACTGCGTCACTTCACCGTGGAGTTGCCGAACCAGCAGGCGCTGGATGAAGTCATCGCCCGGGTCGACGCGGCCGGCCTCCCGTCCAACACGACCGAGGACGGGTTGCTCGTCCACGACCCGTCGCAGAATGGGGTTGTGCTCACGGTCAAAGGAAAGTGATTCACCGTCATTGCGAGGAGAAGCGGAGCGACGACGAAGCAATCTCTGCAATGAAGAGGAGATTGCTTCGTCGGAAAAACACCGTCTCGCAATGACGGCGTAGAAGCAGACAAACATGGAGTTCAAACTGACGGTCTACTCAGACTACATCTGACCGTGGGCTATGTCATCCAGGGCGTGATCGAGCGGTTGAAAGAAGAATACAACTTGGATGGGGACACAACCCAATAATGTGATGTGCAGGCGGTTGAGAAATTGAGCAAGAATCGGGTGGCTTTCATTCTCCATTGACCATACACTGGGGGTATCGCAATTGTCAAAGGAGATTCTCATGGATCGCACTCCAAAAGCCAGATCTCTAATGTAAGAAACCTTTGGAACGAATGTTCAAAATATCGTGTCGACCATCCACCTTGACCATTGTCCACTTTATTGAAAGGACAAGTTGGGAGTACAGTATGAAAGCCAAACATTGGATCGTTTTTCTTTTATTGGGGGCTATCTGGAGTTCATCCTTCATGTGGATCAAGATCGCCGTGCGGGAGGTGGGACCGATCACTCTCGTGGCATTCCGCGCTTTGTTCGGGTTACTGTTCGGTGTTGCGGTTATGACCATTAAGCGTGTGCCCTGGCCGCGCACGCGCAAGGAATGGACTCCGCTCATCGTGGTCGGCCTGACCAACGTCGCCATCCCGTTCTTCCTCATCTCGTGGGGCGAGCAGGTGATCGACTCGGCAGTCGCGTCCATCTTGGATGCCACCGTCCCGCTCTTCACGATCCTCCTGGCACACTATCTTCTCAAAGATGACAAGATCACCCTCCCGAAAATCCTTGGCCTCGTGATCGGTTTCGCGGGGATCGTCGTCCTGATGAGCAAGGACATCGGCGTGTCGCACAACTCCCTGCTCGGGCAGGCGGCGGTCATTGTGGCCTCGCTGTTCTACGCCGTCAGCGCGGTGTATGTCCGCAAGACGACCGTGGATGTTCCGGGCATTGTGCGCGGCATCGGTCCGCTGGTCTCTGCCAGCGCGGTCATGTGGGCGGGAGCCTTCCTGTTCGAGAGGCCGGTCCAGGTCCCACAGCTCACGATCACCTGGGTGGCCTTGTTGTTCATGGGTGTTTTAGGTTCCGGTCTCGCCTTCGTCATGCTCTACTACCTGATCCACGAGATCGGACCGACGCGCACCACCATGGTCACGTATCTGTTCCCGCTTGGCGGAGTGCTCCTCGGCGTGACGGTTCTGCACGAACAACTGACCTGGCAGATCGTTGCCGGTGCGGTTTTGATCGTCGCCAGTCTCATCGCCGCGAACTGGGAACCGAAGAAGCAAACGTTGAGCGAGGCTCAACAAGCGGTAATGGATTAAGTGGCTTGAAATCGCATCTCAAATCCCTCTTTCAAATTCGAAGGGGGATTTTTCTTATTGCTTGCCCCTTTGCCCATTCCAATGTATCCTTAAGGCGTCCCCTTTTATTGGCCTAAACGGCTATCCGCTTTTTGCGCGTAGCCTGTTATTTTTGTCCGATCCTCAACCACTGGAGGTCTTCATGCGCGTCCCTGTCATTGAAAAATACGAACGAAACGGCTGGCCGTCTGTCGAACGGCCCGACCTGACTCCACCCGAAGGCTGGAGTTTGCCGCTGATCAACTCGGTCAACCGCGTGTATCAGAGCCGCCTCTCGCCCGATGGCGAGCGGATCGCGTTTATCTGGAACCGCGAGGAGAACGCGGATGTGTACGTCATGCCGTCGAAGGGCGGATGGCCGAGTCGATTGTCGTTCACGCGCGTCAGCACGCCGTATTGGTGGGATCGCGCCCCGCAGTGGTCGCCCGACGGCAAATGGCTGGCCTTCCGCATGAAGGGTCACGTCCACATCGCGGACTCGCGCGGCGGGCTTCCCGTCAAGTTGGCTCTGCCGCTCGACGCGTCCGCTTCGCCCGCGTGGATGCCCGACAGTTTCCATCTCTTGATCACTATCCGTCCCGATGAAATTCCGCACATCGCGATGACTAACCGCGACGGGACGGGACTGCGCGTCTTGACTCACGACCACGGTGAGGACGCCGACCCGCGTCCCTCTCCTGACGGGAAGTGGGTCGCGTACGTCCACTGGCCTGACGACGACCGCAACCGCCGCGACATCCGCATTGTGGATCTCGAGTCGGGTGCGACGCGTTTGCTGGTCGGCGCGCCGAAGATGAAGGACTGGTTCCCGCGCTGGTCGCCCGATGGCAAATGGATCGCGTTCCTCTCGCAACGCACGGACTACAACCAGGTGTGGGTTATCCGCCCCGATGGCACGGACATGCGTCAGGTGACCGACCTGGGCACCAACGTGGAGGAGTTTTCGTGGTCACCCGATGGGACGCGGCTGGCGGTCATCGTCAACCGACGCGGCAGGCTCGATTTGGCCTCAGCCGATTTGAAGTCGGGAAAGACCGAGGAGATCAAAGTGGGGCGCGGAGTCTATTCGCGTCCGCAGTGGAGTCCAGACGGCGCGTACATCTACGTCGAGTACGAAGATCCGATCGTGCCGCCCGACATCCATCGCATTGACGTGGCGACGGGGCGCGCGAAGCAGTTGACGTTTTCGAATCCGCCCGCGCTCGCGACCCTGCCGATGGTGATGCCCGAGGAAGCGATTTACAAAAGTTACGATGGGCTGGAGATCGCGGGGATTCTTTACAAGCCGAAACATCCCAATGGCGCGGCGCTGGTTCATCCGCACGGAGGTCCGACCGAGCAGTTTGGGTACACGTGGGAAATTTTGATCCAGTATTTGGCCGCGAAGGGGTACACGGTGTTGTGCCCGAACTATCGCGGCTCGACGGGGTATGGGCTGGCGTTCGAACATGCCAACTACAACAACTGGGGCATTGGCGATGTGCAGGACTGTTTGCACGCCGCGAAATTTTTGGCGGAGTTGCCTGGCATTGACCGCGCGCGGCTCGGGATTTACGGTTCGAGTTACGGCGGTTATCTGACGGTGGCTTCGCTGGCGCGTGACCCCGAGTTTCGTTTCGCGTGCGGCGTGAGTCAATATGGCGACGCGTCGCTGGTCAGTTCGTGGGCGCAGTGCGACCGCAACACGCGTCTGTACACCGAAATGCAGATCGGACATCCCTCGGACAATTGGGAGGTCTTCATTGACGGCTCTTCGATCCATCAGGTGGCGAACATCAAGTCGCCGCTGTTGCTATTGCACGGACTCGAAGACGAAGTGGTCGCGCCGCAATCTTCGGAGGAACTGGCCGAAGCCCTGCGCCGTCACAACAAGACCTTCGAGTACAAGACCTACGCGGGCGAGCCGCACGGATTCCAAAAACACGCCACCGTGCTGGACGCGACGACGCGGCTGGAACGTTTTCTGGATTGGTATCTCTTGCCGCCGTCGGTGCCGAGTCCGCCGAGGATTGAACTGCCGTTGGTGGGGGAGGAGGATGAGGAGTAGATCTTTGGGACGCGGACGAGCGCGGATGGACGCGGAGAGTTTCAATTCTCCGCGTCCATTTCACCCATGCCGCCAACTCCACTTTGGGCAGGGCTATAGATTTAACAGGAAACGAGGAATACAAAGACAGTTGGGGTAAAATAGAATTGCGAACAAGAATGACTTCATCTTCATGTGCATATTCTGTATGACAGATTGCAGTGACCTTATTTGATAATCGAGGCGCCAATACATCAGTAAAGGAAACAATTATGAAAGATGTAATAGATACGATTATCAACTATTGGTATGTGTTTGCTCCTCTCCTTGTTCTTGTCATTGTGGCAATAACAATTTTGATTCGGAAGGGTTATCTGCGTCATATCAATATTTTCGGGATTGAACTTGATTTCAAATCAGTTAATGAGGGTGAAAAGAACAAAAAGAAAGAAATTAAGAATAAGAAAAAAGTTGATTCGGCGGATTATTATCAAGATGCCAAGCCAACTAAAAGGAAAACTAGCTTTGATGAATACAAAAAAACATTCACGAACGCTGCCGCGGAGGATTTGAGAACATACAGGCTGACGGAAGCGGAGGTTCTTGAATTAGTGAAGGGAGAATTTGTCAACCATTTAAATTACTTTTATTACGATTTACAAGAATACCCTCTTCCTGTTCAAAAGGGTTTTCTCATTGTGCTAGATAAGTCAAACGGCAAAATAGTGATTCGTGCGATAAAACAAGCAAGTCGAAACGAAATGGAGTTAGCGAGTTGGAGCGCGATATTAGGGTTGTACAGGAAGGCGTCAAGATATCAATACAGAACGGAGAGGAACTATGTTTTTCGACGAGAAACAATAGAGTATATCGTTGACGAACATTTCGAAATTCTGAAACGAATCGCTCGCCATCTCGGCGTTTTCAAAAAGGTGAAAAAGGCAGAGAAGCGTCCTACAGACTTTGTGGTAATTCTCAATAATTTATTGGACTTAGAGTTGAGTAAAGAGCTTTCCGAAGAAATGCTTGCCGAATATCAGAATAGTTTCCCAATTGAGATAAAGCAATTACTGTTTTATATTTCATCATCGCTCATATCCCTTAAAGAAGCAATGAAAACAGTTGCAGATTTAGAGAATGGTCTTATTCCACAACGTGAAGGTGACGCCGAAATAGTTCTCTCTCTGGAAAGATCGCTGCAATATATTCATAAGATTATCCTTTCGACAATGGATTAAGAATTACTCTTGCGCGCTAAAGAATTTGGACAGTCTGTCCTCTTTTCTTCTGGAGTACAACCATGACCAGAAAAGTAAAAGTCTTTTACCTAGAAGACAACGGGGATTGGCGGAGAGTTATGCAAGATATTATCTCCGCTCTTGGTTATCAATTTGATTCTGCGTCAACTAGCGAAGAGGCAATATTTAAACTGTATCGTTCTACTTATCATGTCGCACTCTTGGATAAAAGATTGAGCGACATTGACCCTGAAGATGATGATGGATTGACCGTTGCGCATGTAATTGCTAAACTTGATGAGGGAACAAAGATTATTTTATATACTGCTTATGGAACTATTGATGATGCCAGAAACGCATTTCACAACCTAAAAGTGAGGGATTTCATTGGAAAAGACAAACCAATCCAAGAAGTTAAACAAGTCTTACAAGATGCGGCTGATGAAGCGATGCTAGAATTCCAAAGACCCCATAGATATTCAAATATCGACCTAGACGTAAAGGGCGATTCTATTAATAAATTTTTGTCAACGTTTGACATGAATTCTCAAATGAGGTTGCAAGACCAGTACCTTCAGTTCTTTGCCAAACGACTTCTCGGAGAGTTTTACCCATTATTGCCAAATCAGCGAGGTGCTCAGATTATAAAAGACGGAGAAATTTCGATTCTTCAATCAAGTTTCTGGAGCAAAATGTGTGGAGCCCCAATAACTGTTTGGATCGGTAGATTTGATGAAATGAAACGTATTCTACAAGATAGTAAGTTTGAACGATTATCATCTGAGAAGGATCAAATATTAGCCACGTTGTTTGATGGAAACTTGTTCCCTGATTTAGGCGGGTTGGTATTTGAGAACAAAGACTCTGATTTTAACCAATACAAAATTTAGAAACATTCAACCGCGCGTAGGAAAAAATCGAGTTTGACAATGACCGAATTCTTCCACTACGATAACCTAACCTGGCCTGAAGTTGCCGAACTTCCTCGCGATGTTCCCCTCGTTCTGCCGCTTGGTTCCTCTTTTAATTCCGAGAAAGTCGCCGCGCAACTGGGACATCCGCAACGGCTTGGCATTCTGCCGTCCATGCCCTTCGGCTGGCGCGGCAGTGGACTGGCTGTCCCAGAGCCGTTGCTTTCCGCCTACATCAGCAACCTGCTCGACAGTCTGCGGGATGATGGGTTTACGCGCGTGTATGCGGTCACGCCGCAGGGGATTGATTTGGGGTTGGGTGAGTCTGCGTTGCGCCAGACCTCCGAGGTCTCGAAGACCTCGGAGGTCTTACCGCGCGACACCGAACGCGGCAAGGTGATTTTGATTCCAATCGGGCATACGGAGCAACATGGATTCCATTTGCCCCTCTCCGTGGACACGATCATCATCGAGTCCATCGCGCAAGGGACAGCGAACAAAGTCCCTGAGCAGGCGTACACGTTACCTGTCATGCCGTATGGAGTCAGCACGCATCGCGCCTCTTTCGCCGCGACGATGAACGCGGGTGGACGCGCCTTCGAGGATTTCTGGCTTGGCGTCATTGACGTGCTGGCGGCGCGTGGCTTTGATCGCTTCTACTTCATGAGCGGACACGGCGGCAACATGTCGTTCCTGGTCAACATCGTTAAGTACGCGGGTGAGCGTCACCGACGGATCTTCTGCGCCACGGCGTTTCTGCACACGGCAGGCAGAATCGGTTCCGCCGCGCTGGACAAATATCGCACCTCGCCCATCGGCGGGATGGGTCACGCAGGCGAATTGGAGACCTCGTACATGCTTCACCTGCGTCCCGACCTGTGTCACATGGAGCGCGTGGTGGACGAGACCGACTTCGTGTCCACGCCCGATTACTACATGGACTGGATCGAGGGTGGCAGTCTCATCGCCAACCCGCCCTGGGACGATGACAGCAAGACAGGCGCGTACGGCGCGGGCAGTCACGCCACCGCGGAGAAGGGACGTCTCTGGCTGGAGGCCGCGGTCGAGGAGAAGGTCGGTCACGTGGCCGAGATCCACGAACAGCACCGTCGGCGCGAGGAGCGGAGGAACGCGGGGTATGGGTTGTGGGGGAAGGGAAGATAGGACGCGGACGAGCGCGGATGAACGCTGATTTTTAAACACAAAGACCACAAAGGCAACGAAGGAAAACCACACGAAGGAAACCTTGGTGATACTTCGTGTCCTTTGTGTTTAAGCTCTTTTCTCCGTGTCCGTCCGCGTAAATCCGCGTTCTCCGCGTCCCATAGATTCATCCAAACTTCTCACTCAGCCTGAGAACTATTTCCTAGTATCCAATCCCGCCTCGCTTGTATCATGGGGATGTAATTCAACGCGGAGGCACACCATGAACGACAAATTCACCATCCGATTTTGGGGCGTGCGGGGGAGTTATCCCTCGCCTGGCAATGCGACGGTTCGCTACGGCGGGAACACCCCCTGCGTGGAAGTGACCGCGGGCGGGCGCACGATCATCCTTGACGCGGGGACGGGCATCATCCCGCTCGGGCGGGATCTCGTCCGACGCGCGGGCGGCAAGCCGCTGGAGACGCTGTTGCTGGTCAGTCACCTGCACCACGATCACACGCAGGGATTTCCGTTCTTCACACCTGCGTACATCCCGTCCACGAGGCTGCACGTCTACGGCTTGGGCGCGGACGCGGAGTCACTGGAACGCGTGCTGGAGTCCAACCAGTCGGCGCAGAGATTCCCTGTCAGTTTGCGCGAGATGGGAGCCGCGAAGGAGATCCGCTCGGTGCGCGAGACGGAGGAAATCGTTTGGGAGGAGAACGGGGTTCGGGTTCAGTCACCCGCTGCGAGCGTCGGGCGTGACGCGTTGCGGGTGAGGATCCATCGGTCGTACGCGCACCCTGGCGGGGTCTACGTCTATCGCGTCGAGTGGCGCGGACGGTCGCTGGTCTACGCCACGGACACGGAGGGCTACGTCGGCGGGGATCGTCGGCTGGTGGCGTTTGCGCGCGGCGCGGACGTGTTGATCCATGACGCGCAGTACAGCGAGGCGCACTATCGCGCGTCGGCGCAGGGGTTCGGGCATTCGACGGTGGAGATGGCTTGCGAGGTCGCGGCCGCCGCGGGCGTGGGACGACTCGTGTTGTTCCATCACGATCCCTCCTACGATGACGCGAAGTTGGATGCATTGCAGGCGCACGCGCGCAGTCTGTTCGTCAACGCTCAGACGGCGTACGAGGAACTGACATTGGAGTTGGGTGAGTCGCGCGTGGCGCAAGTCGCAAAATTGGTCGCGGCAAGTAGAACAAGTCTTTAGACTTGTTCTACAGCCTGAGGCGAAAGGGATGTAAAATGTTGACGATGACACACGATGAGACGCAAACTCTGCTGGCGGGGATCGGCTTGTTTCAGGGATTGACGCCCGAGCAACTGGCGCGGGTGGGACGCAGTGTGCGCCGCCGCGCCTTCGCCGAGGGGACGAATATTTTCACCACCGAACAGCCTGGCGAGGCGTTGTATTTCATCCAAAGCGGCAAGGTGAAAGTCTACATCGAACAACGCGATGGCACGGATGTGACGCTCTCCATTCTGGGGCGCGGCGACACCTTCGGTGAGATGAGCATGTTCGATAACTCGGGTCGCTCGGCCAGCGCGCTGACGATCGAAGATTCGATCCTGCTGTGGATGGATCGGCTGGCATTTCTGGAATGTCTCGCGGACGTGCCGCCGTTGTGGCACAACCTGGTGCGCATCCTTTCGGCGCGCGTCCGTTTTGCGGATGAACACATTCAGGCGCTGGCGCGGCTGGACGTGTACGGTCGCGTGGCGCGTCAACTCTTAAATTTCGCCGAGCGCTACGGTCAACCCGACGCGGAGGGGAGCGTGTTCATCCCGCTCAAACTCTCGCAGGGCGACCTGGCCGATCTGGTCGGCGCGTCGCGGAAGAGAGTCAATCAGGTCATCGTGGCGTTCAAATCGCAGGGACTGATCGCGGTGGATGAGGAAGGTAAATTTCAGATCTTGGAGCGCGGCGCGTTGGAACGGTTTTGCAAATAAAAATTTGTTGGTCGAGTAGGCGGTGCAGTACCGCCGTATCGAGACCAACAGACATCGTTCCAAAGATTGTTTTTTTAGGTACGCGGCGGCCTCGGTATGCCCCGACTTACACGGGGCTACTCGACCACCGTTTGCTTTATAATCGCCCGCATGTCCAACTTCCGCTTCTACCATCCCATCGAAGTCCGCTACGGTGACCTCGACCCGCAGGGCCACCTCAACAACGCAAAATTCGTCACGTTTTTCGAGCAGGGGCGCATCCAATATTTCAGACATCTCGGCCTGTTCCGACAAGGTCAATCGTTCATGGACATTGGCGTCATCCTCGCCGATGTCCACATTGCGTATAAAAAGCCCGTCGAATGGGGGACGCCCGTCAAAGTGGGAGTGCGCGCCATCAAGATCGGCACGAAATCCATGACCGTGGAGCAGTGCGTTGTCCACGCCGAAACCGAGGAAGTCTTTGCCTCGGGCGAGGTGGTCATGGTGGCGTACGATTACTACACACAAAAGTCCATCCCCATTCCACAGGACTGGCGCGATGCATTCCAAAACTTTGATGGTGTCCAATGAAACTCCCCGAAATCAATACAACCCACATGCTGGACTTCCTCGTCCGACTGTTGAACACGCCCTCCCCAACGGGACTGGCCGAACCCGCCGTTGCCCTCATCGAAAAGGAACTCGCCTCCTTCCCTGACCTGGAACTGGCGCGCACCCGCAAGGGCGGACTCGTGGCCCGCTGGCCTGGTCTCCGCTCCGATGCCCCGCGCGCCCTCACCGCTCATGCCGACACCCTCGGCGCGATGGTGAAGGAGATCAAGTCCAATGGCCGCCTGCGCCTGACGAAGATCGGCGGCTTCGCGTGGAACACCGTCGAAGGCGAGGGCTGTTGGGTCTTCGCATCCAATGGAAGCAAAGTGCGCGGCTCGCTGTTGCTGGACAAGGCCTCGGGACATGTCCACGGCGGCGCGGTCAACGAGACGAAACGCGACGACGATAATATGGAGATCCGCCTCGACGCGCGGACCGCGTCCGCTGCGGAGACCGAGGCGCTGGGAATCCGCGTGGGCGATTTCGTGGCTTTCGATCCCCGCGTCGAACTGACGGAGGGATTCGTCCGCTCGCGGCACATCGACGACAAGGCGTGCGTCGCCGCGTTGGTGGCCGCGATCAAGTCGATGGCCGCGTCCGCTCAACGTCCCGCGCAGGATGCGTACTTTTTGTTCAGCAACTACGAGGAGGTCGGTCACGGCGCGTCGGCGGGAATCCCGTCGGAAGTCCACGAACTGGTGGCGGTGGACATGGCCGCGGTCGGCGCGGGTCAGCAATCGGATGAGTTCCATGCCACCATCTGTCTCAAGGATAGCGGCGGCCCATATCATCACGGGCTGAGCAACAAACTGCGGGCGCTGGCCGAGGAACATGGCATTCCGTACAAGACCGACATCTACCCCTACTATGGCTCGGACGGCGAGGCCTTCTGGCGCGCAGGCGGAGATGTGGCGGTTGCGCTCATCGGCCCTGGCGTGGACGCTTCGCACAACTACGAGCGCACGCACACCGAAGCAATTGTCGCCACCACGCAGTGGGTGATGGCATATTTGTTGGGTGAATAAAAGATAAGTTGTAAATGAGGTTCCAATGAAACCAAAACAGGAAAAACGCTCACCGTTACGTGATAAGCCTCTTCGACATGCGGGACAGTCTATTGGTGACACAATTAATGACAAGATTTTTTCTGCAATTATGTGGGTTATTATCCCGATGATGCTCTTGGGTTTTATGATAGATGCCTGGACGCGCTATTTGTACCCGAAGCCCACAACGAGTCCATTGCTTTTTACGATTCTTGTTCTGGTTGTTTTTATCATAGCAGCGGTTAGGATAAGAAATATATGGCATGAAATACATCGCCTAAAAATGGCTAGAGATGGTGAAAGACTGGTCGGTGAGGGTTTACAGGAATTAATTAGGCAAGGAGCGACTGTCTTTCACGATATTCAAGGGGACAAATTCAACATTGATCATGTAGTGGTATCGCAGCATGGTATTTTCATGATTGAGACAAAAACTTATTCCAAGCCAGTCAAAAGGGAAGCAGTAATTACACATGATAAAAGCAATATTTATGTTGATGGTTATTCCGTTGACAGGAATCCATTAGATCAAGTAAATGCATTATCCAGCTGGCTTCAGGATTTGTTGCAAAAGAGCACGGGCATTAAATTCTATATAAAGCCTGTGATTGTTTTCCCCGGTTGGTATACGGAAAAAGTAAGAGGAGGAGAAGAGATTTGGATTATTAATCCAAAAGCATTACCCGTTTTTATTGCAAATGAGCCAATTCGATTGAAAGAAACAGATGTCCACCTTATCGCCTTTCACTTATCCCGATACATAAGAACATTCGAAATAAAGTAGAGGTCCCATGAAATTCGATGCTGGCTTGCCCATTGTCCCATTGAAAGATGTTCCCGCGATCGCCAAAGCCACCGAAGAGATCGGCTTCGACACGCTGTGGACGCAGGAGACTCAGCACGACCCGTTCCTGCCCTGCACGTTGATCGCGGAACACACGCAGAAACTCAACTTCGGGACGGCCATCGCGGTCTCGTTCGCGCGCTCGCCCGCCAATCTCGCGTACACCGCCTGGGATCTGGCCGCGCAGTCGGGGGGACGGTTCATCCTCGGCCTCGGCACGCAGGTGAAGGCGCACATCGAGCGGCGCTTCGGGATGCCGTGGCCCGAATCGGTGACGGGAAAACTGCGCGAGCAAATTCTGGTCATCCGCGCCTTTTGGGATTGCTTCCAGAACGGGACAAAACTCAACTTCCGCGGCGAGTATTACAAGATCACGTTGATGTCGCCGTTCTTCAACGGCGGGCCGATCTCCAATCCGAACATCCCGATCTACATCGCGGGCGTCAACACGAGACTGGCGCATCTGGCAGGCGAACTCTGCGAGGGATTCCACGCGCACCCGTTCCACACTCCGCGCTATTTGCGGGAGGTGATCGTCCCTGCCATTGAGGAGGGCGCGGCCAAGGCAGGACGTCAGCGCAGTGACGTGGCTGTCTCCACCACCGCGTTCGTCGCGACCTCGCCCGAGGAGGAAGCCTTCGCTCGGATGCAGATCGCCTTCTACGCGTCGACTCCGTCCTACCGCGCTGTGATGGACCTCCACGGCTGGGGCGAGGCCGCTGAGAAGTTATCGGGCTTTGCCGCGAAAGGGGAGTGGGCCGAGATGCCGATGCTCATCACCGATGAAATGCTGGGCGAATTCTGTCTCCGCACCACGCCTGAACGTTTGGCCGCGGACTTGAAATCCCGCTACCACGGCCTCGCTGACAGGCTGACGCTGTACACTCCCTTTGTCCCCGGTGAGAAGGATGAGTGGTGGAAAAATCTTGTCCAGAATTTCTAGATCGTTCGAATAATTGACCTCTTGCATAAGTGGATTTGGAATCCTGAAGTTCTACTTCAGGCGGGCGCTCCGAAAGTAGAACTTTCGGAATCCTGCGCTTGGGTGTAAGACTTTTGCAATAGGTCTAATAACGAAAGGCGCCCTCGAAATGAGAGCGCCTTTTTCGTTTTACGAATTACATTTTACTTACATGTGCTTGATGATCGCGTCGCCGAACTCCGAGCATTTGACCTCGGTCGCGCCGTCCATCAGGCGGGCGAAGTCGTAGGTGACGGTCTTGGCGGCGACGGCGCCTTCCATGCCCTTGACGATCAGGTCGGCCACTTCGGTCCAGCCCATGTAGCGGAACATCATCTCGCCGGAGAGGATGACCGAGCCGGGGTTGACCTTGTCGAGGTCGGCGTATTTCGGCGCGGTGCCGTGGGTGGCCTCGAAGATGGCGTGACCGGTCTCGTAGTTGATGTTCGCGCCCGGGGCGATTCCGATCCCACCGACCTGCGCGGCCAGCGCGTCGGAGAGGTAGTCGCCGTTCAGGTTGAGGGTGGCGATCACGTCGTAGTCGCGCGGACGGATCAGGGTAAATTGAAGCGAAACGTCAGCGATGGAGTCCTTGATGAGCAGCATCTTCTTCCATTTGCCGTCGCCGTGAGTCGGCCACAGTTTCAACGCCTCTTCCACTTCGGCTTTAATGTCACCCTGCTGGGCGGGGCTCATCATGTCGAAGCCGGGGTCGATCATCTTGGCGTTCTCTTCCACGGTCAGGTTCGGCTTGGATTCCTTGTTGCCGAGGATCCAGGTCTCGCGCTCGGTGACGATCTGGTTGCGGAACTCGCGCTTGGCGAGGGTGTAGCCCCAATCCTTGAACGCACCTTCGGTGAACTTCATGATGTTGCCCTTGTGGACGAAGTTCACGCTCTTGCGGTGGTTATCGAGTGCCCATTGGATGGCGGCGCGGATGAGGCGCTCGGTGCCTTCCACGGAAACGGGTTTGATGCCGATGCCCGCCGTATCCGGGAAGCGCATCTTGGCATATTCCTTCGGGAAGGTTTGTTGGAACACTTCCTTGAACTTCTTGTTGTCTTCTGTCCCAAATTGGAATTCGATGCCCGTGTAAATATCTTCGGTGTTCTCGCGGAAGATGACCATGTCCACGTATTCGGGATGAAGGACGGGAGACGGCACGCCCTTGTACCAGCGGACGGGGCGCTGGCAGACGTACAGGTCCAGCAGTTTGCGGAGTGCCACATTCAACGAGCGGATGCCGCCGCCGATGGGGGTGGTCAGCGGGCCTTTGATGCCCACCAAAAATTCCTTGAAGGCTTGGGTGGTTTCATCGGGCAGCCAATTCTGGAAGAGTTTGAACGCCTTCTCGCCCGCGTAGACTTCCATCCAATGGACTTTGTGTTTGCCGCCGTAGGCTTTCTCCACCGCCGCATCGAACACTCGGACGGAAGCCCGCCAAATGTCACGACCCGTCCCGTCGCCCTCCACGAACGGGATGACCGGGTTATTGGGAACCTGTAATTTTCCATCCTTGATGGAAATTCTTGCCCCACCTGCGGGGACTGTCACGTTCTTGTATGCCATCGTTCTGTCTCCTTGCGAAAATTTTCTGGCGGATTATATCATCCGGGTATACATCTATCAGTGTCTTTTATCACGAAGATTCTTACCTCTTGACAGAACGACGCGCCTGCATAAAATTGGGCGCAATGTCAACACGAAACTGCCCAAAGCAATTTTTACGAAGCCGCCACCACTTTTTCGGCATGGTTGTTTCATTTTTCGGAAATTAGAGAGTCGCTAAAAGCGACTCTCTTTTTTTATGTCCTCACACCGCCCTCCGGGCACCCCTCTCCCGATTTCGGGAGAGGGCAGGTGTGAGGGTCACCCCAACCCACAGGAGAGAGAATGTCCAACCAAACCAAACCCACCATCTTCGGCTACATGCCCGATGACACGCCGCGTCTTGGAGCCATGCTCAGTCTTGGCTTCCAGCAGGTGCTGACGATGTTCCCCGCCACCGTGCTGGTCGCCATCCTGACCAAGTTCGATGTCGGCGTGACCCTGCTGACTTCGGGACTTGGCACGATCATTGCGCTGCTCGTTTCGAAGCGCAAAATTCCGATGTACTACGGTTCATCTTTCTCCTACATTGCGGTCATCATCACGGCCATGAACGCCTTCGCGCCCGACTGTTTCGGCGACGCGACCCAGTTCTACTGTGCCGACGGCGTGCGTCTCGTGCAAGTTGGCATCATCGGCACGGCGGTTCTGGAAATCCTCATGGGCCTGCTCATCATGCGAGTCGGCAAGGCCGCACTCGATAAGGTGTTGCCGCCTGTTGTCACGGGTTCGGTCGCGCTGGTCATCGGTGTGGCATTGGCAAATGTGGCGCTCAACGAGGCCTCCGCCAACTGGGGAATTGCCTTCGTTACGATGATCGCCACCATCATCTTTTCGGTTTATCTGCGTGATAAAGGACTGTGGGGCATGCTCCCGATCCTGTTTGGCGCGGCGGTCGGATACGTCACTGCGGCGGCCTTCGGCCTCGTGGATTACAGTCCCATTGCCAACGCCGCCTGGGTGCGCGTGCCCGCCATCACGCTCCCTGCCTTCACCGATCCGCGCGCCTGGGGGTTGGTTGTCAGTATCTCGCTGATCGCCATCGCCACCATCCCCGAATCGACCGCGCATCTCTACCAGATGTCTCTCTACATTGACGAACTCGCCGCCGAACTCGGACGCAAGCCCTTCAACATCAAGAATCTCATCGGCCTCAACCTCGTAGCCGATGGCTCCGACGACCTCGTGGCGGGCTTCCTCGGCGGCGCACCCGGCACCAACTATGGCGAGAATAACTCGCTGATGGCCATCACGCGCAACTATTCCATCCCCGTACTCATTACGGCGGGCGGCATCGCCATCGCGCTGGCCTTCATCGGCAAACTGGCGGGACTGGTCAACACCATCCCCGTCGCGGTGACGGGCGGACTTAGCATCTACCTCTTCGGCGTGATCGGTATGCAGGGCGTGGCTCTCATGCAATCGGAAAGAGTGGACCTCTTCAACCCGAAGAACCTCGCCATTGGCGCCACCATCCTGATCCTCGGCATCGGTGGCAACCTCTCGCTCGCCAACGGCATCTACCCGTTCATCGTCCCCATGTTGTTCCCGAACGGCATCCCCGCCATCGTCTTCTCGGCCATCGTCGGCATTTTGATGAACGTGGTTTTCATCGTTTTCAAGAAGGACTAACACGGTCTCTCAGATGTACAATGGGGATGGGACGCGTCCCCCGCGCCTCATCCCCATCCCCATGCCCGCTTCCTTCCTGACCTTGAGGCGGACTCTGTTTAAACGAGCGTCCCCTCCTTTTTGGGGGAGGGGACGGCAGCCTGCACCGCAAGATTACTTTTCCACCAGCATTCCGCTGACGTATTTGTGCAGCACACTGGAAATCAACGTCTGGTAGGGAATTCCCTCGCGAATGGCGCGCCTTTGCAGGCTGACAAGGTCCTTCGACGCAATGCGAATATTCACGCGCTTATCCTTGCTGAACGTGGCGCGTGCATACGCCCGATACTGTTCCTTCTGCTCGCTCAGTTTCTTTGCCGATGTCCATTCATCCGCCTCGTAGGATGCAAGCAGTTCCAGTTCATCTTGTTGGAGTTTCAAGTCACTCATCTTTACTTCCTTTCAAATACTTCTTGGTTGCTTTTCGGCTTGGAATAATGGTTTTTAAAAATACCTCGTTTTCATTTTCAACAAAAGGAACAAGATACACGTAATCATCTACCTGAACCACAAACAGCTTTTGGCCTTTATACTTTTCCTGATTTGGATGTTCCAACACATCCAACAATGATCCTGATTGGATACAAAAGACAATGTCCTCGAAAGAAATTAATCTTTCAGATTTGAGTAACACGTTCTTTTCTTCATTCCACGAAAAGTATTTCATGGCGCAATTGTAATCTTTTGTGTGCCTTTTGGCAACACCCCTGAATTTTGAAACATCGAAACCTGACACATGATAAAACTTCCCGGCCTGATCGACCCCCACGTCCACGTGCGCGAGCCTGGACAGACCCACAAAGAGGATTGGGACACCGTTACCCAGTCCGCGCTGGCGGGCGGTGTGACGATGCTCCTCGCCATGCCGAATACGAAACCACCGATATTTGATAATTCGACATTCGATATCGCTTTGTCAGCGGCCAAACAAAAAGCGCGCTGCGACTACGCCCAGTTCATCGGCGCGGGTCCGGACAACGCCGAAGCGGTCGCATCCCTCGCAGACCGATCGGCCGGGCTGAAGATGTACCTCGACTCCACCTTCGGCGAACTGCGCCTGGATGACATGTCCCTGTGGATGCCGCACTTCGCCAACTTTCCGAAAGACCTGCCCATCGTCCTCCACTCCGAATCGCGGACGATGGCCGCGGGGATTCTCTTCGCCGCCATCTACGACCGTCCCGTCCACATTGCACACATTTCATTAAAAGAAGAAATCCTGCTTATCAAAGCCGCCAAGGAACGCGGAATCAAAGTGACGTGTGAAGTTTGTCCGCATCACCTGTTTATGGTTTCGCAAGTGTCGGATGATGAAAGAGGAAGGAAGAAAGAGGGGCGGATGGAAGTGCGGCCACGACTGGCAACCCAGAAGGATGTGGACGCGTTGTGGGAAAATCTGGATGTTATTGATTGTTTTGCCACCGATCACGCTCCACATACCGTTGCAGAAAAAGATTCCGAAAATCCTCCGCCTGGCTTCCCTGGGATCGAAACCATTTTGCCTTTGCTCCTCACTTCCATCAGCGAGGGACGATTAACTATTAACCATGTTCTCGAAAAAATGGTCACAAACCCACACCGCATTTTCAACCTCCCCGAACAACCCGAGACCTGGGTCGAAGTGGACGAGAACACCGAATATGAGATCAAAGCCTCTGAAATGCACTCCCGCTGTGGCTGGACTCCGTTCGAGGGCTGGAAGGTGAAGGGACGCGTCACCCGCGTTGTCCTGCGCGGACGCGAGGCGTTCAAGGATGGAAAAATCCTCGTCGAACCAGGGTACGGTCAAAATGTGAGGACGCGGTGACGATCAGCCTGCGCGCCCGCTTCTGGCGTTTCGTGATGCGAAGTGCCTTCAAGAATCGACGGATGAAGGTGGAGCAATACCACGTTCAATCAGCGAAGAGTTCCAAATGGATGAAGCAGATGAACAAGCGCCTGCCCGTTGAGCGCGTGGACATTGATGGACTCTCCGCGGCGTGGATCCGCCCCGAGGGCGCGGACGAGAAAAAGGTCATCATCCATTTGCACGGCGGCGGATACGTGACGGGCTTTGTCGACTCGCATCTGATGATGTGCGTGCCGATGGCGAAGGCGTTGAAGCGCAAGATGCTGATGCCCGAATATCGGCTCGCCCCCGCAAATCCGTTTCCCGCCGCGCTGGAAGATTCGTTGAAAGCGTATCGCTGGCTGTCGTCACAAGGGACGGACGCGCGCGACATTGTCATCTCTGGCGATTCGGCAGGCGGCGGCTTGGCGCTTGCCACCGTCCTCTCTCTGCGCGATGCGGGCGCCCCGCTCCCCGCCGCGCTAATCTGCATCTCCCCGTGGGCAGACCTGACCAACCGAGGCGCAAGTCACACCGCGAACGCGCAAGTCGAATCCGTTTTGCGAACGGATGTGCTCAACGAATGGGCGCGCTACTACACCGACGAATCCAACCTGACCAATCCGCTCGTCTCGCCCGTCTACGCAGACCTGCGCGGCCTGCCGCCGCTGCTGATCCAAGTCGGTAGTGATGAAATTCTGCTCGATGACTCGGTTACACTTGCCGAGAAAGCCAAGTCCGCGGGCGTGGATGTGACCCTCCGTATCTGGGACGACCTGTGGCACGCCTGGCCTGTGCTGGGAGAGTTGATTCCCGAAAGCGGGATGGCGTTTGAGGAGATGAAAGAGTTTTTACGTGAACATGAGGTTCAATGATGACAAGATATTCGCAGAAAAGGAATTTGAGAAGATTGCGAAAGGAGAAGTCAACATGAAACTAATTGCGCTTCTTGTGCTTCCATTGGCTCTTTCCACTATTATGTGCTGCTTTGCTTTAGATTACGCTTTTCCGCCAAGCCTGACGTCCGAACCTGTGGATTTTGTTGATGGTTTTGGACTTGCGACCTGGTCAGATGGAGGTTATGCCTTGGTTGGAACATTAAAATTGTCAGGAGAAAGATACGTTGCTGAAACACATATTGTCAACATCGGATGGAACAAGGAATTTGTCGTTCTCGAAACGGAGAGAGTGAAACAGGAATGGCATATCTATGGTGTTCGAACAGGAAAAATCTATCACTGCGATGTGAACACTCCGTTTGTTGATGAATGCAACTCATTCATGGAATGGCAAGTGTTAAAGTTGCAAGTTGGCGTTCCCGAATCATTAATTATGCGTGACGCGAATCAAGTTTGGGAGGAATTGAAACAAAAATAACGTGAAGAAAAAAATCACAGCCATAATAGACAGCTGACTATCAGACTACAAGACCATCAGACTAGGAGACTAAACATGCCCACCCAATCCCCCTCCCCCTACCTCCCGTTCGGCGAAAACAAACAAGCCGACTGGTATGGCAAGGACATCATTTCCGTCAAGCAATTCTCGCGCAAGGATCTCGAGTACGTCTTCGGCGTGGCGCACGAGATGCGCGGCATGGTCGAGCGCGTTGGGACGTTCGACCTGCTGAAAGGCAAGATCCTCGCCAACCTGTTCTACGAACCGTCCACGCGCACCTCGTCGTCATTCACCGCCGCGATGGAGCGCCTCGGCGGCTCGGTCATCCCGATCAACGAGGTGAAATACTCATCCGTGTCGAAGGGCGAGTCCCTGCCCGACACGATCCGCACGCTCGAATGCTATGCGGACGTGATCGTTCTGCGTCACCCCGAAACGGGTTCGGCGGCGATCGCAGCGAAAGCGGCGAAGAAACCTGTCATCAACGCGGGCGACGGCGTGGGCGAACATCCCACCCAGGCGCTGCTCGACACGTTCACCATCTTCGAGGAACTCGGCGCGGGCCAGGTGGACGGCATGACCGTGACCATGCTCGGCGACCTGAAATACGGGCGCACCGTCCACTCGCTGGCGCGGCTGCTCTCGCTGTTCAAGGTCAAGATCAATTACGTCTCGCCCGATATTTTGAAGATGCCGAAAGAGGTCATGGACGAGGTCGCCGTGAAAGGCATCCCGCAGGCGGAATATTCCACGCTCGAAAAAGTGCTGCCCGAAACCGACGTGCTCTATGTGACCCGCGTCCAGAAGGAGCGCTTCGAGGATCCCGCCGATTACGAAAAGGTCAAAGGTGCGTACGTGATCGACCCCTTCGTGATGAAAGCCGCCAAGAAGGATATGATCGTCATGCACCCGCTGCCGCGCGTCGGCGAGATCAGCCCCGACTTCGACGACGATCCCCGCGCCGCCTACTTCCGCCAGATGGAATACGGTCTCTACGTCCGCATGGCGCTGCTGGCGTTGGTGTTGGGCAAGGCATAGTATCAGGTTCCAGGTGTCAAGTGTCAGGTTGACCTGATACCTGATACTTGACACCTGACACTGAAAACCATGGAAACCTTCTTCACCTTCCTCGAACGACGCGTGGACGATTGCTCCTCGCTCCTGTGCGTGGGACTCGACCCGCACGTCTCCGACCTCGCATCTCCCACCGCCGCCTCCGCGCGGGACTTTTGCCTGAATCTCGTCCGTCAAACCGCTCCCTACGCTGCGGCATTCAAACCCAACGCCGCCTTCTTCGAAGTCTTCGGCGCGGACGGATGGGTGGCGCTCAAACAGGTCATCGACGCGATCAAGGAAGAGTCGGCGCGACGCGGCTCGATGATCCCCATCATCCTCGACGCGAAGCGAGGCGATATCGCGTCCACGGCCGAGGCCTACGCAAAGTCCGCGTTTGACGCGCTCGGCGCGGATTGCATCACGCTCAGTCCGTATCTCGGAAAAGATTCCATTGACCCGTTCCTGAACCATCCCGAAAAGGGCGTGTTCCTGCTGTGCAAGACGAGCAACGCGGGGAGCGGCGATTTGCAAGACCTGACCGTGGACGGTGGACAGTGGACAGAGGATGAATCACGGTCTACGGTCAACGGTCCATCGTCCATGCCGTTGTTTGTCCACGTTGCTAAACTCGCGCAGACATGGAACACAAAAAACAACATCGGCCTTGTGGTCGGCGCGACGCATCTCGACGCGATGAAACGCGTCCGCGCCGCCGCGCCCGATCTATGGTTCCTCGCGCCTGGGGTCGGGACTCAGGGCGGCGAGTTGGAATCCACCCTGAAGTCAGGTCTGCGAAGCGATGGTAAGGGACTGCTCCTTCCCATGTCGCGTTCCATCTCGCGGGCGGCGAATCCCGCTCTCGCCGCGGCGGAGATTAGAGATCAGATATTAGAGATTAGAGAACAGTTGCGAAGTAAAGGAAAATAACATGTCATCACTACTCTCTAATCCTCTACTCTCTGCTCTCTCCGACGGTTTGTTGTCGGCAGGCTGTATCAAATTCGGCGAGTTCACCCTCAAGTCGGGACTCAAATCTCCGATTTACATTGATCTGCGCAGAATCATCACGTATCCAAAATTGCTTGCGCAGATCGCCGAAGCCTATCTTCCCATCTTGCAACGTCTATCTTTCTCCCGCATTGCGGGTCTGCCCTACGCGGCCATTCCCATCGCGACGGCCATCTCACTGGCGGGGAACTATCCCATGATCTACCCGCGCAAGGAAGTGAAGACCTACGGCACAAAGGCCGAGATCGAAGGCGAATATCGCGCGGGCGAGACGGTCGTGGTCATTGACGATCTCGCCACCACGGGCGGAAGCAAATTCGAAGCCATCGAAAAGTTGACAGGCGCGGGATTAGTCGTGAAGGATGTTGTCGTGCTTGTGGACCGCCAATCGGGCGCGAAGGAATCGCTGGCACAAGCGGGATATTCCATGCACGCGGTGCTGACCATTAACGAGATGCTGGATTATTGGGAAGCCACAGGCAAAGTAGAAAAGGATAAAATCGAGGCGACGAGGAAGTTTTTGTCACAATCTTAGAAATATAGAGGTCACATGAACAAAGAATTGATGAAGAAAAGCATCCCGTTTGGGTCTTTCCTCGGCTCCATCGGTGGGACGCTCATCGGCGCGGCCATTGGAGCCATCACTGCCACCTTGAATGGCATCCTGATCGGCGCGGTGACGGGATTGGTTCTCGGCATCTTGACTGGCATCCTCACCGCCGCGCTCACCGTCCGCACGGCGGGGACGACGGGCGGCGTGAGCATCGGCGCGTACACGGGCATGGGACTCGGCGCAGCGCTGGGCATCATCGTCGGCGCGCTGATCCCTGAGTCCGTGCGGATGAGCGCCAACACGCAACAATCCCCCATGCTCGACGCGTTGACCGCCACAGGGTTCGAGACGGCCGTGCTGTTTTCCTTCCTGCTCTCCGTTCTCGGCACGGCGGTGGGGGCGTGGGTGGGCGGACGGAATTTCGTCCCGCGTGAGAAATAGTTGTGCAGTATTCTCCCCTCCCCTAAATTGGAAAGAGGGGAGTTGTTTCAGTAATGCAATCCAAATCTCCTCCCTTCCCCTGGCGCCCACTGACGGCCCTCCTTCTCGCCCTCGCCGCGCAGACTCTCCTCGAGCCGCCCGCGCACGTCCCTGCCGCGATCGGTCTTTACGTTATCGCCATTATTTTCCTTCTCTGGTCCCTTCGCCGCGGGGAATGGACTCTCCCTGCTTCACCCACGCCATCTTCTGTCCCCCAATTTCCAGTTATTCATTACCATTCACTTCCCCTTCTTACATCCATCGTCCTACTCGCCATAGCCTTCTTTCTCTTCGGGGATAACCAATTCACCGTAATAAATCTCTCCCTCTGGCTGGTGGGGATTGTGTTTTTCCTGCGCGCCGTTTGGCAAAGGAAAACTTTGTACACGGATGACACAGATTACACGGAGAGCCACGGATTTTCTCTCCCTAAAAAAATCCGTGAAATCTCTTTTATCCGTGAAATCCGTGTACCGCACCTGCTCTTCCTCTCCATCCTTCTCATCGCGGCCTTCTTCCGCTTCCATCATCTCGCACAAGTCCCCGCCGAGCCGTTCAGCGACCATGCCGAAAAGATCCTCGATGTGTACGACATCACGCAAGGGGAAACGCGCATCTTCTTCCCGCGCAACACGGGACGCGAAGCTATCCAGTTTTACTGGACGCTCTTCGTCGCCGCGATTTTCCAGACGGGATTAACCTTCCAAAGTCTTAAGATCGGAACGGCGCTCCTCGGCTTTCTCACCCTGCCATTCATTTATCAGCTTGGCAAAGAGATCGCCAATCGCCGCGCGGGATTGCTCGCCATGCTCTTCGCGGGTGTGGCGTATTGGCCGAACGTCATCAGCCGCGTCGGTTTGCGCTTTTCGCTTTATCCGCTTTTCGTCGCACCCACGTTTTATTTTCTTTTGCGCGGCCTGCGGACGCGTAATCGTAACGATTTCATTCTTTCGGGAATTTTTCTGGGGCTGGGATTACATGGATATACCCCATTTCGCATCGTTCCGTTGCTTGTTCTCGTTACCGTTCTTTTGTATATAAGTACACAGGTAGACAGGTACACACGTAAACAGGTCGTGTTAAATTCTGGCATCCTGGCTGGAAGCGCGCTGGTGGTGTTTTTGCCTTTGCTTCGATATGCGCTCACCAATCCCGATCAATTTTGGTTCCGAGCCAGCAGCCGCGCGTTGGCAGCCAATTCCATTCCGATCTTCATTTCGAATCTCTGGAACGCCTTGCTGATGTTCAACGTCAATGACGGGAACATCTTCGTCAACTCGATTGCCCACCGTCCCGCGCTGGATGTGGTGACGGGCGCGCTCTTCGTGATTGGACTAATACTCATCCTCACGCGTCGCAACTTCTCTGACCTTTGGCTGGTCGCCGCGATTTTGACGTTGATCCTACCCTCGGTCTTTTCCCTGGCCTTCCCTGACGAGAATCCCGCGTTGAACCGCGCAGGGGGCGCGCTCGTGCCAGTCTTCGTCCTCGTGGGGATGACGCTCGATGGTCTCCTCACCCGCCTCTCGGTCGGGTTGACGCGCAGCGGGGAGAGGGTCATCGCCGCGGGCGTGGTCGGAATCCTGTTCGCCGCGTCCGCCATCCAGAATTATGATCTGGTCTTCCGTCAATATGACGAGCAGTATCAGCGCGTGGTGTGGAGAACGTCGGAGATGGGTGCGGTCATTGAGGAGTTTGGGCATCCCGACCGCGTCTGGATCGTCCCCTACGAGCAGTGGGTGGACACGCGCCTGCCCGGGCTGTGGGCGGGAATCCCGAACCGCGATTTTGGCCTGCCGCGCGAGAGGCTGGTAGATACGTTACAATTGCCCGCGCCCAAGTTGTTTATCTTCAAAGCCAGCCCCAAGGCCGACGCCTTTGATGACGCCGCTACTCTGGAAGTTTTGCGCGAGTTGTATCCACAGGGCGAATTAAGCCTGCATGAATCAGAACCGTGGTGGCAGAGTTTCTGGGTATACTTCGTGCCCGTGCAGTAGCAATCACCGTCCTGAGCGGAACGAAGTGTAGTCGAAGGACGGGTTTCCAAAGCAAACATTCTTCCGAGATTAGCCCTTCGACTGCGGAGCAACGAACACGCTCCTCCGCTCTGGGCAGTGGATTATATGAACCAAGAAAAACGATCCTGGATCTACGATCTTCTTTTAATTGCCGTCCTTGCAGTGGCGGCGTATTTGCGTTTAACTGGTGTGCAGTGGGGCGAGGGACAGCACCAGCATCCTGATGAACTATTCTTAACGGGTGTGGTCGAAAACCTGCGCGCCCACGCCTGCATGGATGAGACCACGCCAATCGAAGCCTGTCCGCCCGAACAACAACGCTGGATGAGCATTGGGGAATATTTCGACACCGCCACGTCCACGTTGAACCCGCGCAATCGCGGCGCGGGCTTTTACGTCTACGGCAACCTGCCTGTCACGCTTATCCGTGTGACGTATGAGGCAATCCCTGAAATAAAAGGTTTTCTGGCTGGAAAAGGCGGATGGCTTTCCAAGCTGTCGGAGGGCTTTGATACCGGCCCAATGAAGTATTTCGGTCGCCAATTCTCCGCGCTGGCCGATCTGTTCACAATTCTGATTCTCTATTTCATCGTGGCGCGTCTCTACAACCAAAAGGTCGCACTTCTCGCCGCGGCTTTTTCCTCGCTGGCAGTCATGCAGATCCAGCAATCGCACTTCTTCACCGTAGACCTGTTCATGAACCCGTTCATGTTCGCGGCGTTGTATTTCGCGGTGAGGATCGCGTATGATGGTAGACAGGTAGACACGCACACAGGTACACAGGTAGGCGCGGATACACGTACAGATGTAGACATGAAATCTGAATCGTCTACCTTGCAACCTCCAACTTCCAACTCGCTTTCATCTTTCCTTCGCTCTCCTCTCTTCTGGAACTCCCTCCTCCTCGGCCTCTTCCTCGGCATGGCCGCCGCATCCAAGATCAACGCGGTGGTGATGGCAGTGGTCTTGCCTGTGGCGCTGGCGCTGCGCTTTGGTAATTGGAGGTTGGTAAATGGTAATTCGGAGCGCAAGCCAATCTCCAATTACTATTTACCAATTACCATTCTTCTCACCGTCGGCGGCCTCGCCACCATCCTCGCCTTCCGCATCTTCCAACCCTACGCCTTCGACACGATCCTTCCCAACGAACAGTGGCTGGCAAACATGAGCGAGATCCGCGCGCAGGCCACGGGACTTGCTGACCTGCCCTGGAACCTGCAATGGGCGCGGCGGACTCATCTCTACTCGTTCACCAATCTGACCGTCTGGGGGCTGGGACTTCCGCTCGGCATTCTCACCTGGACGGGATTCCTCGTCATGGGCTGGCGCATCTTCAAGCACCGCGAATGGCAGCACCTTCTCCTCTGGGGTTGGACGGCGATCTATTTCATCTGGCAATCGCTCCAGTTCAACGCCACCATGCGTTATCAACTTCCCATTTATCCACTTCTCGCGATGATGGCGGGGTGGATTCTCGTCGAAGGTCTAAAGTCGAAAGTCGCAAAACCGACCTTCAACCTTCGACCTGTGACTTTCGCAATCGGTACGATAGTTCTCGCATTGACAGCAATCTGGGCATTCGCTTTCGCCAGCATTTACACCCGTCCCGAAACGCGCATGGACGCTTCGCGCTGGATCTACCAAAACGTCCCCGCGCCGATCAACCTGCGCTACACCGACGGGACCTCCCAACCCCTGCCCTATCCTGCCGAAGCGAGCATCGCCAACGGCGCGCCCTACCTGACCACCTTCATCGCCACGACAGACGGCGCGTTGACGGAGATCCTGCTCCCGCACGTCCTCGCCACGCCCGCCTCCACCCAGACGTTGAGCGTGTCCCTGCTTGGGCAGCCCGATTCCGCTTCCATTCTGACGGCCTCCCACATCTCCGAATTTCGCGCGGACGATGATCCACGCGGCGAGTCCGTCACGTTCAAATTCAATGAACCCTTCCTGCTGATGAAGGGACAAACCTACTTCATCCGCATCGAGACCACGGGCGCGGTCAAACTGGCGGGCGCGGCCATTGCCAACGAGACCGATTACGACTGGAATCTGCCCTTCCGCATCGACGGTTTCGACGCGTTCGGCGGACTTTACCGCGGCGACCTCAACCTGCAAGTTTACTGGGACGACAACGCCGACAAAGTGGCGCGCTTCCAGAACATTCTCGACCAGACCGATTACATCTTCATCCCGACGAACCACCAATACGGACAGATCACGCGCATCCCCGAACGCTATCCGCTGACCACGCTCTACTACCGCGAATTGGTTGGCTGTCCGCAGGATAAAGACATCATCTGGTGCTACCGCGTGGCCGAGCCTGGCACATTCGAGGGACGTCTCGGCTTCGAGTTGGTCCAAACCTTCACTTCGTATCCCACCCTCGGCCCGCTGGTCATCAACGACGGCGCGGCGGAGGAGGCCTTCACTTTCTACGACCACCCGAAGGTGCTGGTCTTCAAGAAGACAGCCGACTACGACTCCGCCAAAGTTGCGGTGATGCTCAACTCGGTGGATTTGACGAAGGTCGTCCGACTCGCGCCGAAGGAAGCAGGGAATTACAAGCCGCCGAAGAGTCTCACCCTGCCCGCGGACCGTCTCGCGGCACAACAGGCAGGCGGGACATGGTCGCAGTTGTTCGATTATGACTGGCTGCAAAATAAATATCCTGCCTTGGGATTGGCCTATTGGTATTTGTTCATCTTCCTGCTCGGACTGGTGACGTATCCGATCACGCGGCGCGTTCTGCCCGGCCTGGCCGACAAGGGATACGCGCTCTCGCGCGTGCTCGGGCTGGTCATCTTTGCGTATGCGGCGTGGCTGCTCGGCTCGCTGGGAGTCCCCGTCAGCCGCGGGTTGCTGGGGATCATCTTCGGGGCGATGACGCTGGTTGGGGCGTGGCAGGCCTGGGTCCAGAGAGAGGCGCTGGCGTCCGAGTGGAAGTCCAACCGACGCATGTTCATCATCGTCGAGGGCGTCTTCCTGTCGCTCTTCCTGCTCGACCTGTTCATCCGTCTCGGCAATCCCGACCTGTGGCATCCGTTCAAGGGCGGCGAGCGTCCGATGGACTTTTCGTATTTCAACGCGGTCATCAAGTCCACGATCTTCCCGCCGTACGACCCGTGGTTCGCGGGCGGGTACATCAACTACTATTATTATGGCTTCGTGCTGGTGGGCATGCCCGTGAAGTTGCTCGGCATCGTGCCAACCATCGCGTACAACATGATTTTGCCAACGCTATTCGCGCTCGTCGGTATTGGCGCGTTCACGATTGGGTTTAATCTGGTCGAAGGTCGAAGGTCAAAGGTCGAAAGCCAGCGAATGACTTTTGACATTCGACTTTTGACTGGTTTTGCGGCAACGGCGTTAGCCCTCCTCCTCGGCAATCTCGGGACGATCCAGATGTTGGTGCGCGCCTTCCAGCGACTCGGCGCGCCCGGCGGCGTGGTGGGCGAGGCGGGATTCTTCCAACGCTTCCTCTGGGGGTTGGATGGCTTCGCCAAAAGCCTCGCGGGCGGCACGCTTCCTCTCGGACGGGGAGACTGGTACTGGCTTCCGAGTCGCGTCATCCCCGCCCCGGGCGACGTGGAGCCGATCACCGAGTTCCCGCTGTTCACCTTCCTCTACAGCGACTTGCACGCGCACATGATCGTGTTCATGCTGGCGTTGTTCATGATCGCGTGGGGGTTGTCGATTGTTCTGTTCTTGCGCGGTTTAAGTACACAAGTAGACGGGTACACAGGTACACAGGTAGACACGGAATCTCTAATTCCTAACTCCTATCTCCTAACTCGCATCTCGCATCTCCTCCCTCCCATCTTCTTCGGCGCGCTCGTCCTCGGCGCGATCTATCCGACCAACACCTGGGACGCGTACACCTACCTGCCGTTGTCTGCCATTGCGTTGGGATACGCGTTGTTCAATGCGTTCCATTTCAAGGAAAACCGCTTCAACATCCCGCCTCACGTTTTACGTTTTACGGTTGCTCTCCTCGGCGCGCTGACCCTCATCCTGCTCGCCTTCCTCTTCTACCAGCCGTATTTCCACTGGTGGGGATCGGGCTACAACGATGTGGACGCGTGGCGCGGCGGACACACTCCGCTTTCGTCCTACTTCACGCATTGGGGCGTGTTCCTCTTCATCCTCTTCGCATGGATGGCCTGGGAGACGCGCGAGTGGATGGCCGCCACGCCGCTTTCCTCCCTGTCCAAACTCAAGCGGTATCAAGTGTTGATCGAGATTGCGCTGGCAGTGTTTTTCGTCGCGCTCATCTATCTGCTCTATCGCGAAGCCGTCATCTCGTTGATCGCGTTGCCGATGGCACTTTGGGCGGCGATTCTGCTCCTGCGCCCCGGTCAAAGCGACGCGAAGCGTTGGGTGCTGTTCATGGTCGGGACGTCGCTCGTGCTGACCATCGCGGTGGAGATCATCGTCGTCGTGGGTGACATTGGCCGCATGAACACGGTCTTCAAGTTATACCTGCAGGCGTGGACGATGCTCTCCGTCAGCGCGGCGGCCGCGCTGGGATGGACGCTCCCCGCTGTCCCGTCGTGGAGGATGCGTTGGCGCGGAATCTGGCAGGCGGGTCTGACCCTCCTGCTGGCGGGCGCGGCTTTCTTCACCATCTCCGCCACGCTGGACAAAATCCGTGACCGCATGAACGAAGCCGCGCCGCACACGCTCGACTCGATGACCTTCATGGCGACCGCCACCTACTGGGACTCGGTGGACATGGACCTCGGGCAGGACTACCGCGCCATCCGCTGGATGCAGGACAACGTGCAGGGTTCGCCCGTCATCGTGGAGGCCAACTGTCCCGAATACCGCTGGTGTACGCGCTACACGATCTACACGGGCCTGCCCGGCGTCGTCGGCTGGAACTGGCATCAGCGCCAGCAACGCGGTTTTGTGCAACCGCTCATCATCGAAAACCGAATCACCGAGATCACCAACTTCTATAACACCGTCAACATCAGCGAAGCCATTGTGTTCCTGAAAAAATACAACGTGCACTACATCATCGTTGGACAGGTGGAAAACATCTACTATCCTGGCAACGGCTTGCTGAAGTTCGAAGCCTACGATGGCATTTTGTGGAACGAGGTCTTTCGCGAAGGAACGACGGTGATCTATGAAGTTAAGTAGTTGCGTGGTTATATGGTTACATAGTTCAGTATGAGACTATCTGGCCGTATAACTACCAAACTACGTAACTACCAACCTACGTAACTATGAAACTAATCCTCCACATCACTCAAAAATCAGCGTGGGAGACCGCGCAAACGAACGGCTTCTACTCCGCCCCCAGCCTCGAGACGGAGGGCTTCATCCATTGCTCCACGCCCGCGCAGGTGGTGGCGACAGCGGAACGTTTTTACGCGGGCCAGCGCGGACTCGTCCTACTGGTCATCGATTCGGAGCGGGTCCAGCCCGAGGTCAAATATGAAGCGGGGACGGACAAACCCGACGAGTTGTTTCCTCACATCTACGGGACTCTCAACCTCGACGCGGTGACGCGCGTCCTCGACTTCGCTTCCGACTCCGCTGGGAAGTGGGTCCTGCCTCCATTATGACGAATCGCATCTCGGTCCGTCCCGCGCGTCCTGACGACGCGCCCCTCGCCGCGGCGGTCTTCCGCCTCTCGCTCGACCATCTTGCCGATTATCTCTTCGGCACGGACGGTCACGCCACCGAAGTGGCGCTCATGCGCCTGTTTTCGCTGAACGCGGGGCGCTTTGGCTTCGAGCGCGCCTTCGTGGCGGAATGGAACCACCGCCCGCTGGGGATGATGGTCGCCTTCCCCGGTGCAGACATCAACCGCCTGAACCTGGCAGTGGTACGTTACCTGCCGCGCGCGCTCGGCTGGAAGACATTTCGCTTCGTCGCCCGCGTATTGTCGCTGGCAAATGGCATCGAGACCAAAGCGGACGAATATTACATCAGCAATCTCGCCGTCCTGCCCGCCGCGCAAGGACATGGTCTGGGCAAACGCCTGCTCACTTATGCCGATGAACAGGCTCGCAGCCTGGGCTTCAAAAAAGTATCGCTGATCGTCGCACTCGATAACCGCCCCGCCCAACGCCTCTACAAACGCAACGGCTATCGCATTGACTTTACACAGCAGGACAAAAATCCATTTAACAGTTATCATCGCATGGTGAAGGAATTGACATCGTTGGTCGAGTAGCCCCGTGCAAGTCGGGGCATACCGAGACCAACGTGTTTCATACAAACGATTATTTTCCTGGATGTGGTGGTCTCGATACGGCTTGCGAAGAGCATGCAAGCCTACTCGACCACCAGTATCACTGATAACTGCCCACTACTGATGACCGCCTCCCTCTCCTGGTACCTCGCCTCCTCCATCCTCGGCTGGTTGACGTTTCCCCTCGTCTTCCGCCTCTTCCCCGCGTTGACCGACCGCGGCTACACCCTCGCGCGTGCGTCGGGTATTCTCCTCTGGGGCTGGCTGTTCTGGATCCTCGCCTCGCTCGGCGTCCTCCGCAATGACTTGGGCGGGGTTCTCTTTGCTTTCATCCTTCTTCTCGGCCTCAGTGTCTGGTCACTGATGACTGATTACTGGTCACTGGTCACTGGCATCAAAGACTGGCTTACCTCCCACAAACCCCTCATCCTCACCACCGAACTTCTCTTCCTCATCGCCTTCGCCTTCCTCGCCATCGTCCGCGCGGCCAATCCTGAAGCAGTCGGGACGGAAAAGCCGATGGAACTGGCTTTCATCAACGCCATCCTGCGCTCGCCGACTCTTCCTCCCAACGACCCGTGGATGTCGGGCTACTCCATTTCCTATTACCACTTCGGCTACATCCTCACTGCCATGCTCGCGCGGCTGACAGGCACCTCGGGTAACGTGGCCTTCAACCTCATGTCCGCGCTGGTGTTTGCGCTCGCGGCGGTGGGATCGTATGGGGTTCTCTATAATCTGCTTTCAGCGACCATAGACCGTAGACCGAAGACCGAAGATGACACATCGTCCACCGTCCACCGTCCACCGTCTACCGTCATCACCCTCGCCCTCCTCGCCCCCCTCTTCCTCCTCATCCTCTCCAACTTCGAGGGTCTGCTCGAAATCTTCCACGGCCTCGGCTGGTTTTGGACAACGAATGGGCTAACTGCTAACAGCCAACAGCCAATCGCTAATTTTTGGACCTGGCTCAACATCAAAGACCTCACCGAAGCACCCAGCGGCGGCTGGCTTCCCGACCGCTACCTCTGGTGGTGGCGCGCCTCCCGCGTCCTCTCCGACTTCGACCTGGTCGGCAACCATCAGGAAGTGATTGACGAGTTCCCCGCCTTCTCCTTCGTCCTCGGCGACCTGCATCCGCACATCCTTTCGCTGCCCTTCAACATGCTCGGCATCGGCGTGGCGCTCAATCTCTTCCTCGGCGGCTGGCGCGGCATCGTCAACTTCTTCGAACTCAAACTCCGCACGACACCGCGCGATTTCTTCTTCACCGCCATCGTCCTCGGCGGGCTGGCCTTCCTCAACACCTGGGACATCCTCCCCATCGCCGCGCTGATCATCGGCGCGTACCTCCTCGTCCGCGTGCGTGAAGACGGCTGGAGTTGGGCGCGCATCGAAGACGCGTTCCTGCTTGGCATCCCACTCGCCGTCACTGCCTTCGTCCTCTACCTGCCCTTCTACGTCGGCTTCTCCTCACAGGCGGGCGGCATCCTCCCGAACCTCATCAACCCCACGCGCGGCGCGCATCTCTGGGTGATGTGGGGGACTCTCCTCCTCCCGCTCCTCGCCTACCTGATCTGGTTGACGCGCGACCGCGAGACGCGTCCACGCTACCTCACGGCTCTCGCGTGGACCGTGGGCGGGATCCTGTTCCTCTGGGCCTTTTCCACGCTGATGGGACTCGCCGCCCAACGCATTGATCCCGACTTCACAGCGCAATACCTCGCATCCCAAAACCAACCCGACGCGGCCTCCTTCTTCCAAGCCGCGTTCGCGCGCCGCCTCTCCTACATCGGCGGGCTTTTTACCATGGCCTCGGTGATCTGGCTATCCCTCGCGCATCTTCTGGGAAACAAACAGGTAGACACGGAGGAAGGTACACAGGGCGACACTTCATCCTCCGACACCCCTCCTAACTCGCCTTCTTCATCCTTCATCATTCATCCTTCATCTTTCGTTCTCCTTCTCATCCTCCTCGCCTCCCTCCTCATCCTCGCCCCCGATTTCGTCTACCTTCGCGATGGATTCGGTTACCGCATCAACACCGTCTTCAAGTTCTACTATCAGGCCTGGCAGTTGTGGGCGATCGCCGCGGCGTTCGCGTCCGCCGTCTTACTGCGCGGCCTGCGCGGGGTCGGGAATGTGGCGTGGCGTCTCCTGCTGGGACTGGTGCTCTTCGCGGGACTCATCTATCCCGTGCTGGCGTTCCTCCACAAGACCAATAATTTCAAGCCGTCCAACGGATTCACGCTCGACGCCTCCGCGCATCTCAATTACTACAACCCCGAGGACGCGACCGCCATCCAGTATTTCCAGTCCGCACCGCTGGGAGTGGTGGCCGAGGCCATTGGCGGAAGTTACTCGAACTATGCGCGCATCTCCACCTACTCGGGACAGCCTGCCGTCCTTGGCTGGCCCTGGCACGAATACCAATGGCGCGGGGACTGGTCCGCGCACGGTGCGCGCGAAGCGGATATCAAGACCCTCTACGAAGTCGTCAACTGGGACGTCACCAAATCCATCATTGACCGTTACCAGATCCGCTATATCGTCGTCGGCAACCTCGAGCGGACGACGTACGATGTCAGCGAAGCCAAGTTCCAACAGCATCTGGTCGTGTTGTTCAAGGCGGGAAACACGGTTGTCTATGGAGTGCCTTGACCCCCTCTCCCAGAATTGGGAGAGAGCAATCTCTATGCTAAAATTATCCCCATGACCCTCCGCCCCCCTCGCTACGAGACAACTTTATACGCTCTCGCCCTCCTCCTCGCCCTCGGATTGCGCTTCGCTCGCCTCGGCGAATTGCCGTTGACCGATTCTGAAGCGCGCCTCGCACTGGACGCGTTGGACATCGTCAAAGGGGGAAGCCCCGCTCTTTCTTCCCACGTTGCTTACACCAACCTCACCGCGATCTTGTTTTTCGTTTTTGGCAGTTTCAACTTCCTGGCGCGTTTTCTCCCCGCGCTGGCAGGGACCGCGCTTGTCTTCGTCCCGTTCCTCTTCCGCGATTGGCTCAAACCTCGTGCCGCCATCCTGCTCGCCTTTTTCTTCGCCATGGACCCTGCCCTGGTCGCGCTTTCCCGTCAGGCGGGGAGCCCCATCCTCGCGGTGACATTCTCCCTGCTCGCGGTAGGCTTTTGGATTCGCCGTCAGCCGCGCCTCGCGGGACTCTTCCTCGCCCTCACGCTTCTCTCTGGACCCTCGTTCTGGGCGGGACTCCTCGTCATCCTCCTTACCTGGATGTTTACCCAGTTCATGGCGCCGCGTCCCGCGCCCGTGGAAGCGGAGGAGAGTACGCAAGTAGACACGTACACAAGTACACAAATTCCTTCGGAAACCGAAGAGTCTTCGCATCTCCTAATTCCTAACTCGCAACTCCTATCCCCTACCACTGCATCACTGAAAACGGATTACTGGTCGCTGATCACTGCCGCCCTCCTCACCCTCCTCGCCACCTCCACCCTCCTTCTCCTCGCCCCGCAAGGGCTGGGCGCGTGGCTGGCGTCGCTCCCTGAATACTTTACAGGCTGGGTCACGTTCGGCGTCGTCCCGATTGGCAGGCTTTTCCTTGCGCTGGGCGTGTACCAATTATTCGCCATCCTCCTCGCACTGATCGCCATCGTGCGCGGCTGGATGAGCGCAGGCCGCCGCGTCATTCTCCTCAGCCTGTGGATGCTGGTCGCGCTGTTGCTGGCGGTGTTCTATCCCGCGCGTCAGGTTGCCGACCTCATCTGGGGGATCATTCCCCTCTGGGCGCTTGCCGCGCTCGAACTCTCGCGCCACCTCGAACTCGTCCGCGAAGACCGCATCGAGACGGTGGGCGTGTTCATCTTCACCATCCTCCTGCTTGTCTTCGCATGGATGGACTTCATCGCGCTCTCGATCACTCCCATCCCCTCGCAAGAAGCCTCCATTCGCATCATTTTATTCTTCGGCTCTTTGCTTTTGCTCGCCCTCAGCGTGATATTGATCGGCTTTGGCTGGTCGGAGCGCATCGCCCGCGTTGGCATGGCGTGGGGCGTGACGTTCCTCCTTGGCATCTACACACTTGGCGTGACCTGGGGCGCTTCGGGACTCCGCGACCCGAACGCGGTCGAACTCTGGAACTCCTCGCCGCGCATCGCGCAGGCGGACTTGCTCTCCCAAACGGCGGACGAAATTTCCGAATGGGCTACGGGTCAGGCGGACGATCTGCCGGTCACTGTCTTTGGGATCGACTCTCCCGCCCTGCTCTGGTCGCTCCGAAACCACAACCCGAAAATTGTCCTCGCCCTCGACCCCGCCTCCTCGCCCGCACTGATCGTCACCCCGCCGCAGGATAGTCTCGGTCTCGCCTCCGCCTACCGCGGGCAGGATTTCAACTGGCGACAGACTCCCTTCTGGGATACTTTTCCCTCTTTCTGGCTGCGCTGGCTCAACTTCCGCGAACTCCCTTCCTCGTCAGAGACAGTTGTCCTCTGGGTTCGCAACGACTTGTTCATTGATTCCGAGCAACCGTAAAACTTCTCACTCCTGTTCAACTATCAAACTACATGACCTCTTCCATCATTGCCATAGACGGCCCCGCCGCTTCAGGAAAATCCACCATTGGAAAACGTCTCGCCGATGAACTCGGCTATCTCTTCTTCGATACGGGAGTGATGTACCGCGCCGTCACCTGGATCGCGCTCCAACGCGGCGTGGACGTCCGTGACGAGGCCGCGGTGACGCGTCTCGCGGAGGAAACGCCCATTGACGTCGCGCCCGCCTCCCAGTCCGATGGACGCGCCTGCGATGTCATCGTCGAAGGCCAGGACATCACCTGGGAGACGCGTCGCCCCGAAGTGGACGCGAACGTCTCCGTCGTCTCGGCCTACGCGGGGGTGCGCCGCGAGATGAGTCAGCAACAACGGCGCATCGGACAGCGCGGCCGCGTTGTCATGGTGGGACGCGACATCGGCACGGTCGTTTTGCCCGAAGCGGATCTGAAAATTTATCTCGATGCCTCGGCCGAGGAACGCGCCCGCCGTCGGTTCGACGAGATTCGTGCGCGGGGTGAAGAGGCCGATTACGAGGAGATCCTCTCGAAGGTCCGCGAGCGCGACCGAATCGATTCGACGCGCGCCGTTGCCCCGTTGCGTCCCGCGCAGGACGCGGTCATCCTCGATACAGACAAGTTGTCCGCCGACGAAGTGTTTACGCGCGTCCGCGAGTTGTGCAATGGATGAATACCGCGTCCCCCTGCGATATCGCATCAGCCGCCCGATGCTTCGGGCGGCGTTTCGCGGGTTGTTCCACATTTTGGGACGCGTGAAGATCGAGGGGCGTGAGAACGTGCCAGTGGGAAAGCCATACGTGGCGGCCATCAACCACGTTTCGATTTTCGATCCGCCGTTCGCGGCCGCCTTCTGGCCGGAGGCGTTGGAGATCATCGGCGCATCGGACGTGTTCGCCAAGCCCGGGCAGGGACAGTTGCTCCGCGCTTATGGCGTGACACCCGTGCATCGCGGCGAGTATGACCGCGCCCTGCTGGAATGGGTGACGCGCGTGCTCAAGTCTGGCCGCTCTCTGTTGATCGCCCCCGAGGGCGGACGCTCGCACGTGACGGCCATGCGGCGTGCCATGCCGGGCATTGGCTACATGGTGGAAGCGGCGCACGTGCCGGTGATTCCCGTTGGGCTGGTCGGCACCACCGACGATTTCTGGCAGCGCGCCCGCCGCGGTGGAAAACCGAATCTCGAAATGCGCATTGGCAAACCGATCATCCTGCCGCCCATCGAGGCGAAAGGCACGGCGCGTCACGAGGCGCGCCAGCGCAATGCCGATCTGGTGATGCAACACGTGGCCGGGCTGTTGCCCGAGGAATATCGCGGGGTCTATGCAGAATCTTTCATCTCTCCCTCCTAAACCGATTGCGGAAAAATTCCGTCCCGAACTGACGCGCGTCCCTGAATATCACTGGCAGCGCAGACTGGCGCGTCGCGCGTTGCGCGTGCTCATGCGTTTCCTCGTCGCCACGCGCGTCCGCTTGACAGTGCAGGGGCTGGAAAATTTCCCCGCGCAAGGTCCCGCGCTGATCGTGCTCAACCACCTCGGCGATGCGGACATCGTGGTCATCCTCTCGCAACTACGCACGTTCGACGTCGATCCCCTGGGGGCCAGCAACCTCTTCGATATTTCTGCACTGCGGGCCGTGGCCGAACCGTACGGCGTCATCTGGATCCATCGCGGACAGCCTGACCGCCGCGCCTTGAACTGCGCCATCGAATCGCTCCGCCGCGGTCGCTTCGTGACCATCGCCCCCGAGGGACGGGAAAGCGTGATCGGCGGCCTCGAGCAGGGACTGGACGGCGCGGCCTTCCTCGCCCTGCGCGCGGACGTGCCCATCGTCCCCATCGCGTTGACCGGGACCGAGGCTCCCCGCCTCTATCGCGGACCGTTTTGCTGGCCGCGCGTCCCCGTCACGATGACCGTCGGACAGCCCTTCCGCCTCACCCGTTCCGCCGACCGTCATGCCGACCTGAAAAACGGCACCGAGCAGATCATGCGCCAGTTGGCCCGTCTCCTGCCACCGGAATATCGGGGAGTTTACGGCGATTTATAAGGCGAATTGCCATTTTTTTTGCCCAAAATGCCAGTTCCGATGGCGATTTTCCTATGCACAAATCTGAAATGAATCCGTAAGGCCGTCCCAGCCTCATTTTACGGCTATAATCGCGGAAATTCAGTCATGAACTTCATTGGCACACTTCTGGGCGGCACATTTTATATGCCTGCGCCATCGGCGTTGGGCTGGCTGGTCTGGTTCCTGTTCCTTGGCCTGACCGGGTACGCCCTCTATCGCTGGCGCGGTTTGCAGCCTTCCTTCAAGGCTCGCACGTGGGGGATTTTCTTCCTTTTGCTCCTGTTCGTCCCATTGACCAACCTTTTCCTGGGCGTACGCCTGCCATCCGAATCAGCGCTCCCCCCACCGGGCGTCCCGGCGGAACCGCTTCCCCCGGCCATGATGATCTTCTCCGCCCTGCCGTGGATGCTGGCGGCCGGTCCGCTGGGACCAATCGGCGCGGCCGCGCTGGGATTCATCTCAGGCATCTTCCGCGGCGTCTGGGACACGCACACCATTTTCAGCATCGTTGACCTGATGCTGTTGGCGGCTCTCTTCGCCTCCAATGTGCGCCAGCGTTACCGAACCTTTGCCTATGGCTTGCTTCGTCAGCCGCTGGTCAGCGCGCTTTTGCTGATTCCCCTGCACGTTTTTATTTACGTGATCGGCACCTTCCTGACGGTGCCCGGTCAGGTCGCTGTCCGTCTTGATTACGCGCTCAGCAACGCCGGGGTGGCCGCGCTCGCCTTTAGCGGGGAAGTGCTCTTTGCCGGTCTGGTCATGCAGGTGCTGGTGGCCTTCTTCCCGGCTGCGTGGGGACGCGGCGCGCCTCTCCAGCCGTCGCCATCCGAGCAAAGTCTTGAAAACCGCTTTCTGTTTGGGACCGGCACTTTCATCTCCCTGCTCCTGCTCACCCTGCTCATTGGTGACTGGGTGGTGGCCGGGCAGGCCGCCCGCGAGATGCTGCGCGACCGACTGACCAGCGTGGCGGGCACGGCCGCACAAAGCGTGCCGTTCTTCCTGGAAACGGGGCAGAACCTGGCCGTGCAACTCGCCACCGACCCGCGACTGTTGGAAGCCACCGACCCCGAACTTTCTTCGATCCTCGGCCAGCGGATGCAGTCGAGTCCGTACTTTGACCAGTTCATCGTTCTGGACGTCTCCTCGCGAGACGTGCTGGGAGGCTATCCCTCCGCCTCGCGCGACACGTTCAGTTTGTTCCGTGAAGAAGAGGCCGGCATCACCCTCGCATCCGAGGGCCTTGTGCTGGTGCAGATCTATACCATCCCGCCGATCAAACCCGGGGAAAGCGCGGCCCGCGTCTCGTTCATGGTCGGAATCGTCGATAGCGCCGGGCAGGTGCAGCGCGTCCTCATCGGTCGCACCGATCTCGGCACGAATCCGCTCACCCAGCCGCTCATCAGCAGTCTGCAAGATATGACCGGGACCGAGGGCGAGGGCATGTTGATTGATGACCGCAACATGATCCTCTACCACCCGAATCCCGGCATGGTGAATACCGTTTACGATGGGCCGCACGACCCGTCCGATCCGTTCACGACCCACACTGCCCCCGATGGCACGCGTCAATATGTTTACTATCAACCAGTGGAAGGGCGCGCCTGGGCCGTGGCATTGACCATCCCCGCCTGGCAGGCGCAGGAACTGGCACTGCTTACCGCCATGCCTCTTTCGATCATGATCATCCTGCTGGCAGTGGTGGCGCTCTTCTCCCTGCGCTTTGGTCTGCGCACGATCACCGGTTCCCTGCAGAATTTGGCCGTGGAAGCCGACCGTATTGCCAAGGGCAAATTGGACCATCCCCTCAAAGTGGAGGGCGTGGACGAGGTTGGTCAACTGCGCCGCGCCTTCGAGCAGATGCGTGTCAGCCTGCAGGCGCGCCTCGATGAACTCAACCGCCTGCTGGTCGTCAGTCAGGGCGTTGCTTCCAGCCTGGAGATGCAGGACGCGGTCAAGCCTGTGTTCGAGGCGGTGTTGGCTACCGGCGCCAGCGCGGTGCGTGTGGTGCTTTCGCCCGCCATCCTGCCGAAGACGTCCATCGAATTGCCCTCGCGCTTCAGCCTCGGCCCCGCAGGGGACAAGTTCGCCCATCTCGACGAGCAGATCCTGGGACAGGTTCAGGTGCAGGACCGCCTCGTCCTCTCCAATGTGTCCCGCACCCGCACGCTCGATCTGGACCCGAACCTGCCTCAGCCCGCTTCGCTCCTGGCCGTTGCCTTGCGCCACGAAAACCGCTACTACGGCGCGATGTGGGCCATTTACGACCAGCCGCGTACGTTCTCGGAATCTGACGCGCGTTTCATGACGACTCTCGCCGGTCAGGCCGCGTTGGCCACGGCGAATGCGCATCTCTTCCTGAACGTGGAAGTCAGCCGCCGTCAACTGGAGGCCATCCTCAATTCCACGCCTGACCCGGTGTTGGTGATCGATCCGCAGAACCGACTCCTGCTCGCCAACCCTGCCGCGGCCAACGTGGTGGGCGTGGACATTGCCAAGAGCAGTGGACAGAACGTGGAGAAATTGATCGAGCAAAAAGCCTTGCTCGACCTGTTGCGGGCCGCGCCTTCCGAGAAACAGTCTGCGGAGATCGTCTTCAACGGCGGTCGGACATTCCTTGCCACGGCCTCCTCGGTGGTCGCGGAGGGACGCCCCGTGGGCCGCGTCTGCATTTTGCGGGATGTGACCCACTTCAAAGAGTTGGATTCGATGAAGTCCGAGTTCGTCGCCACGGTCAGCCACGATCTGCGCTCGCCGTTGACGTTGATGCGCGGTTATGCCACCATGCTCGAAATGGTGGGCGAGTTGAACGAACAGCAGCAGGGATACGTCCGCAAGATCGTTTCGGGCGTGGAAAACATGTCGCGGCTGGTGAACAACCTGCTCGATCTGGGACGAATCGAGATCGGCGTCGGCCTGCAGGTGGAGACGGTTCCCATCCACGATATTGTGGAGCGCGTCGTCGGTGCCTTGCAATTACAGGCCAGCCAGAAGAACATTCAACTGACGGTCGAGTCGGCGCGGGACATCCCTGCCACCGTGGAGGCGGATCAGGCGTTGTTGCATCAGGGCGTTTACAACCTGGTGGAGAACGCCATCAAGTACACACCGAACGGGGGACAGGTGAAATTGCGCGTGCGCGCCACGCCGAACGAATTGGTCTTTGAAGTGCAGGATAATGGCATTGGCATTGCCACGTCCGACCTGCCGCGCTTGTTTGAAAAGTTCTATCGCGGCAAACAGCGCGACGCGCGTTCCCAGCATGGATCGGGGCTGGGGTTGGCCATTGTCCGCTCCATTGCAGAACGTCACGGCGGCAAGGTTTGGGTGGAAAGCGAACTTGGCAAAGGCAGTACCTTCTTCCTGCAGGTTCCGCGAGCGCAATCCATTGGTAATCTTCTCCCAACAGATTAAATCTGGTATATAATCCTGCGCGCCCCCGCTCGTTGGAGGGCTTATATTTTGCCTGTTTATAGAAAAGAGTCGTTATGAGTACGGTTGCACCCGAACAGCACGATCCCAGCCAACTAATGAGGCGGACCACTGCACACACACCTCGCTGGACGCCAAGTCACTGGTTTATTGGACGTCCGTTGCAAACTGCGGACGCACCTCACCAGACCATTGGAAAGGCCATTGGACTGGCAGTCTTTGCATCGGACGCGCTTTCCTCCACTGCCTATGCATCCCAGGAAATTCTCATCATCCTGGCCGCGGCGGGAACATCCGCCTTCGGCCTGGTGTTTCCCATTTCGCTTGCCATCGTTGCATTGATGGCGATTGTCACCATTTCGTACGAACAGACCATCCATGCCTACCCGGATGGCGGTGGAGCGTACATTGTGGCGCGCGATAACCTGGGAGAAATCCCCGCGCTGATGGCTGCGGCCGCCTTGTTGACTGATTACATCCTCACCGTTTCTGTTTCGGTGGCGGCAGGAGTCGCGCAAATTACATCTGCGTATTCAAATTTATTTGAATATCGTGTGCATATTTCCGTTGTACTGGTTCTCTTTGTCATGTTGATCAATTTGCGCGGCGTGAAAGAGTCGGGGACCGCTTTTGCCATTCCCACGTACTTTTTCATTGTTATGATGTTTACCACCGTTGGAATGGGACTCTGGCGTTATTTCACCGGCTCGCTGGGGTTTGTTGTGAATCCACCACATCTTGAAATCGAAAAAACTTACCTGACTATTACGCCATTTTTAATTTTGCACGCATTTTCGAGCGGAACCGCGGCGCTCACCGGCATCGAGGCGATTTCCAACGGAATTACCGCTTTCAAGGAGCCTCGCAGCAGGAATGCGGGCATTACCCTGATTTGGATGGCGCTTATTCTTGGCTCTCTTTTTCTTAGCATTTCATTTCTGTCGCGTGAGATCGGCGCTGTCCCTTCCGAGACTGTCACCGTGATTTCACAACTCGCCGAGACCGTTTTCGATGGTCGGGGAATCCTTTATTTGATGGTCATCGGCGGCACAACAGTCATTCTTGTGATGGCCGCCAACACCGCATTCGCCGATTTTCCCCGCTTGAGCGCGCTGGCCGCCAAAGACGGATTCCTGCCTCGTCAGTTGACATATCGCGGCAGTCGCCTTGTTTTCTCGCGCGGTATCGTGGCTTTGGCTGTGATAGCCTCCCTCCTGATCGTCATCTTTCAAGCCAGTGTCACGCGCTTGATTCCACTATATGCCATTGGCGTTTTCCTGTCGTTTACCCTGTCGCAGGGAGGTATGTCCCTGCGTTGGTGGAAGATCGGGAGGTTGAAAGATGGGCAGGAAGTAGTGGAGCGCGGCTCCACCCTGCGTTATGAAAAAGGCTGGCAGTACAAAATGCTGGTCAACGGATTCGGCGCGGCGTGTACCTTCATCGTCATGATCGTTTTCTCCGTGACCAAGTTCAGTGACGGGGCCTGGGTTGTTCTCATCCTGACCCCCAGTTTGATGGCGGTTTTCTGGTTGATCCATCGCCATTACGCCAAAGTCGCACACAGCCTTAGTCTCGACCATTACACCGAACCCGCCCCGCATGTGACGCGTCACCGCGTTCTCATGCCCGTCAGCGGGGTGCACCAGGGAACGCTGGAAGGGCTTCGGTACGCGCGTATGCTGTCTCACGATGTGACGGCCGTCCACGTCTCGATCGACCCGGTGGAGACGGAGAAACTTCAGAAGAAGTGGGCCACCTGGGGGGATGGAGTCCGCTTGTTGACCCTCGATTCGCCCTATCGTCTGTTCATCGAACCGTTGCTTCAGTACATCGATGAGATCATCGCCTTGCGCCAGCCGAATGAGGTGATCACCATCATCGTGCCGCAGTTCGTGGCGGGCTCTCCATTGGAAAGCACCCTGCACATGAACACAGCCGATATGCTCCGCAAGGAATTGCTCAATACCCCCGGCATTGTCATCACAGACGTGCCGTATCAGGTTTCGGAAAGGAAGGAAAGCGAATGAACTTTATCGTTGTTGGTTGTGGACGCGTAGGTGCCGAACTGGCACTGCGTCTTTACAAAAGCGGACATCAGGTGGTGGTGGTGGATCAGAACGAAGATTCGTTCCATCGCATCAGCCCTGAATTCCGCGGTCGCACGGTGGCTGGGGAGGCCCTGAGCGAAGATGTGTTGGAGCGGGCGGGGATCAAAACCGCAGATGGGCTGGCCGCTGTCACCAATTCGGATACGCTCAATGCGATCGTCTCCCATGCCGCGCGGGTGATCTACAACGTCCCCATGGTGGTGTGCCGCAACTATGACCCGCGTCTGCGCGGCATGTTGGAGGCCTTCGGCCTGCAGATCGTCAGTTCCACCTCCTGGGGCGCACAGCGGACCGAGGAACTGCTCACCAGCGTGACCTCTCGGGCGGTATTTTCTGCGGGCAACGGCGAGGTGGAAATCTACGAACTGGTCATTCCCAATTCGTGGACGGGACGCACCTGGGATGAACTTTGTCTCGGCAACGCGGGGACGCTACCGGTCGCCCTGACCCGCGCGGGCCGCGCCATCCTGCCTGCATCCGACATCAAGTTCGAATCGGGTGACGTGATCAATGTCAGCGCCACTTTCGACGGTATCAAATCCCTGCGGGCGCGGCTGGGGTTCGGAGTGGAGGCCTAACATGTTTGTGTTAATTGCCGGCGGCGGACGCACGGGCGCCCAACTGGCCGCCTTGTTGCTTTCAGAAAACTACAAAGTGCGCATTGTGGAAGATCGCCCTGAGATCCTTGCGCATCTTCACCAGGAACTTCCCACCGAATCCATTTACGAGGGCAATCCCAGCGACCCCGATGTGCTCGATGCGGCTGGGATCCGACAGGCCCATGCCATGGCCGCCACGACCAAGGAAGACGCCACCAACCTAAGCCTGTGTTTCATCGCTCGCAAAATGTTTGGCGTGCCTCGCACCATCGCGCGCATTAACAACCCGCGCAACGCCTGGCTGTTCAATGAAAACTTCCACGTGGATGTGGCCCTCAACCAGGCCAACGTCCTTGCCCACCTCATCCAGGAGGAAATGTCCCTCGGTGACATGATGACCCTGCTGAAAATTCGCCGCGGCAGTTACTCACTGGTGGAGGAAAAAGTGGAAAAAGGCGCCAAAGCCATCGGCGTGGAGTTGCGCAACCTTGGCCTGCCCGAGGAATGCATCATCGCCGCCATCATCCGCGATGGGCAGGTGACCCTGCCGCGCGGCATCACCACTTTCCAGGAATGGGACGAAGTGCTCGCCATCACCACCCCCGAAAGTGCCCGCCAATTGTCGGTGTTGCTTTCGGCAGAGAGCCATCCCGAACGCGACGAAGAAAAACGCTAAAAATCGTTTGACCGATTCCGAGTCGTTACGGTATAATGCCCTGCCTGTCCGCTCTCACGCGGACTTTATCCTGTCAACAGCTTCCCCCGGGGAGTTGCAATACCTTCAGTGAGGAACGTTCATGACCAAACGAACATACCAACCCAAGA
>JBMOMR010000090.1:0-5570 GCA_049324715.1 Chloroflexota bacterium
CTTCGGCGGCGTCACCGCGGCTGGATTGATGCCGTACACGACCACCTTGAATGGCGTCACCGACCAGGGCATTATCCCTTCCAGGTATGGCATTGCAATGCTTTGCCTTTCGCTGATCTTGATCGCGATTCCTGTGGTGGTCGGCTTTGTGACTCTTCGCAGGAAGCCCGCTCCAGTGGTGGATAACGAGCCGCTTCCTCCCGCCTCCTAGAACGAAAACGGCGACCGCAAGGTCGCCGTTACTTTTGGAAACGCTATTTCAGTCAGCGATGATCAGCTGTTCCAGCGTGCAAAACGTGTCACTCCCGACTTTCATGGTCCAGGTGGTGACGTACGTCCCTTTCTTGCTGGGGACCTGCATGCGGACGGATAAATCCACCTGCCGATTTGGCCCAACGCTGATCGGAATATCGTAAAGCGACTGTGTGTGCATAGGCGTGCCGCTGAGGTACATGTAGTCCACGCTGTTATGGTCCCAAACGATGTTGCCTGTGTTGACCACTCTCCACGTCATTATGAAATTCCTGTTTCGCTTGAGATGAGCGCCATACGCAGGGGTGAGCTTGACCAGTTTACAGGAATAGACTGGGGTCTCGTTTCCAGTACTGGTTCCTCCGCCACTGCTGCTACCTCCACTGCTTCCGCCACCGCTGCTGCCACCGACAGAGAACATGGTCGGCGTTTTGAAGATGATGGTGGCCGTTCCTGTGGGAGTGATGGTCGGCGTGCGAGACGGAGTAAGCGTATCGCTCAGGGTTGGGGTTGGCGTGGTGTTCATGGCGGTGCCCGTGGACGCGGCGGCATAGGTGCCGGCGATCATCGTATCCACGGCGCCGACAGGCTGGGTGGGAAGCGGTGCCACGGCCGGGAGCGCCGGGACGCAGGCCAGCGTGATTGCCAGCGTCACAAGCAGGGAAAAGATGCGTTTGTTCCGGTCCATAGCGGTTCTCCAGTTACGTCTCAGAAACCAGGTTTCTCGAAGAAACCTGGTTTCTGCACTGTATAACTTACGGCGTCATGCCTGGTCTGATGATCTCCACCTGGATGTACGGGGTGCAGAATTTATATCCGTCACCCACCACCGCCATGTGGACGGTGATCCAGATGGGTTTGTTGCCGTCGAAGTTGGCCGGCGCGGTCAGTTCAACGCCGAGGGTGATGAATTCGCCCGGCTTGACGTCCTGCCCGATGCCAACGGTCAGCGGGATGGGGTTGGTGGTCAACAGCAGGTTGGCGGGGATGTCAGAGCGTACCTTCTCTTCGTAGGCGACCCAGCCATACGTGGCCGCTTCCCATTTCTTGGTGCCGATGTTCTTGAGCGTCCATTTCACGTCCAGTTTGTCACCCAATTTCAGGATGGTGGCAGGCGCGCCGTCATACGGCACCTGGTCGAGAAGCTGGCACATGTAGCGCGTATCCTTGGTCGGACCGCCGCCCCCGCCGCTGGTGCCGCCATTGTTCCCGCCGTTCTGGACGGTGGGAACGTAGGGCGTCAGCGTGGGGAAGGGAGTCAACGTCGGGAAGGAAGTCGCGGACGGCTGGGGCACAGGAGTTTCTGTGTTGGCGGGCTGCGCCGCGGCAGTGAGGGAATCGCCTGCCGCAACGGTCAGCGCGACCGAGGTCTCGATCTGCGCGGCTACTTCCGCTGCGTCCTGGGTTTGTCCTGCCGCGGGTGCGCACGCGGCGGCTAGGAACACCAACGCGAGTAGAAAATACACAAACTTGAATGGTTTCATTCGTCTGTCTCCTTTGTTTCTATTTCTCTTTGCTTGCATCCCCGCCGTCACCAATTCCAAGCGGGACCCATTTCTTTTCATCTTTCAGGCGGTGCTGGACTCCATCGCGATCGTGAGTCTGGTCGAAGCCTTCGGGCTTGATGAACATTACATCGCCCTCGAGCATCCCGTGGATGCCAGCCTGACCGGGCTCGGGACGCTTCAGTCCCTTGAACTTGGCCGCGTCGCTCGGGACGTAATCGGTCGGCTCCTCGTAGGTGGTGACGTATCCTTCATAGTTGCGGAGGATCACTTTGTGGTCCGACATGCTCAACAGGTAGTTCGGCATGACGGGGATCTTTCCGCCGCCACCGGGTGCGTCGATGATGTACTGCGGCACCGCGTAACCCGAGGTGTGTCCGCGCAGGCCTTCCATGATCTCGATGCCCTTCGCCACCGGCGTGCGGAAGTGTCCCGCGCCTTCGACGAGGTCGCATTGATACAGGTAGTACGGGCGCACGCGGATGCGGACCAGTTTATGCACCAGTTCGCGTTGGATGTGGATGTTGTCGTTCACACCTGCCAGCAGCACGGACTGGTTGCCGAGTGGAATGCCTGCCTTCGTTAAACGGTCGCAGGCCTGTTCGAGTTCCAACGAAATCTCGTTCGGATGGTTCACATGGATGTTCAGCCACAGAGGATGGTACTTCTGAAGCATGTCGGTCAGTTCTTGCGTGATGCGCATCGGCATGAAGACCGGCACGCGGCTCCCGATGCGGACGATCTCGATGTGCGGGATCTCGCGCAGGCGGCTGAGAATCTGTTCGAGGATCTTCGGCGCCAGCACGAGCGGATCGCCGCCCGAGAGTAACACGTCACGGACTTGCGGCGTGCGCTTCAGGTACTCGATCTGCATGTCGAATTCGGCCTGTGAGAACGTCTGGCCGGGGTCGCCGACGATGCGCGAGCGCGTGCAGTAACGGCAGTACGACGCGCATTGCGTCGTCACCAGCATCAGGACCCTGTCAGGATACCGGTGGACCAGCCCGGGTACGGGAGAGTGGCGGTCTTCTGCCAGGGAGTCCTCCATCATGGCGGTGAAGGATTGCATCTCCTCCGAGCGCGGGATGATCTGCTTGCGGGTCGGGTCGTCGGGGTCGTTCGGGTCGATCAACGAAATAAAGTAGGGCGTCACATCCACGCGGAAGAGTCCCTGAGTCTGCAAGGCCTTGCGCTCGGACTCGGTCAGCGGGATGACTTTTTCGATCTCTTCCACATTATTCAGGCGGTGGCTGAGTTGCCAGCGCCAGTCGTTCCATTTTTCGTCGGGAACATCGGCAAAGACGGGTGCGCGTTTTGAAACAAAGGGGGTGGGCATGGTTTTCTCCGTTCGGTTAAATTAAAAATGAATAAAGTGGGAGACTCGTCGCGGGGGATCGTGATCGGGGCGGAAAAAGCCTGCAAAACAGCCTATCATGCAAGCATTGTAAAAGCAAACCGAAAGCGGGTCAATGTCGCTATTCTAGCGCGTACCAGAACATTGGAGCAGAGTACAATAGGGCTAGGTTTCAAAGGAGTCGCCATGAATCAGGTTGCCATTGTTACCGACAGCACGGCCAGCATCCCTGAGCCGATGCTGGATGAACTGAACATTCACACCGTGGCGTATTACATCCATCGTGGAAGCGAAGTCCTGCGCGACCTCGTCACGGTCCAACGTGACGAATTCCTGCGCTGGATGATGACCGCCACCAGCCTTCCCACCACCGCCAGCCCCGGCCCGGGCGATTATCTCGATTCTTACCGGACCCTGATCGGGCGCGGCCTCCGAAACATCATCTCCATCCATATGACCGCCAACGGAAGCGGCGCCTACCAGGCCGCGTCCATTGCCCGCAACGCCCTCCGCGACGAATCGCCCGAAGTCCGCATCGAAGTGGTGGACACGCGCAACGTCTCGCTCTGTCAGGGCTGGATGGTGATCGAAGCCGCGCGCGCCGCGCTGGTGGGTCTCAGCCTCGATCAGATCCTTGACCGGGTCAGGCGCATGATCCCCGTCACCCAAATGATCCAGACTGCCGACACGCTCAAATATCTCTACCTCGGCGGGCGCATCGGCAAAGCCCAGCAATTGGTCGGCTCGCTCCTGCGCATCAAACCGCTGATCGGCATGAAAGACGGCGTCATCGTTGCCCTCGGAAAAGCGCATAGCCGCCTGCAAGCCTACACCTCCATGGCCGACCTGGTCGCGGAGAAAGTTGGCAGGGGCAAAGCCAAAGTGGCCTACGTCCACGCGGGGGCATTGCAGGAAGTGGAGCGCATCAAGGGGCTGGTGGAATCCAAAGTGGACGTGGTCGAATCGTTCTTCGCCGAACTCTCCCCCGCGCTGGCCGTCCACACCGGGCCGGGCACGGCGGGCCTGTGCTTTTATCCGCTGGAGGCATCCGCATGACAATCGAAGGCACACACGGCCTGTGGGGTGATCTGCACGTCCCGAACGCGACGCCCGATCAAACCGACTTCACCGTGTTGGGACTCCCCTTCGATGGGCTCGCCAGTGCGCGCAAAGGCGCGGCCCTCGCCCCCGAACGCATCCGCTTCTGGTCGCGGCATGTGACCCCTTTCAGCGAAGACAGGACGCGGCTCGCTGGACTGACCATCTGCGACGCGGGCGACAACCCCATCTCGCATCCCGCGCGTGACTTTGAGCGGGTTGCCAACTATCTGGCGAATCTACCCTCGGGTATTCCCATCCTGCTCGGTGGCGATCACTCCGTCACCATCCCCATCTTTCAGGGGCAGCGCCAGCGCTTCGCGGGTCAGCGCCTCGGCATCCTGTGGGTGGACGCGCATCCCGACCTGTGCGATGAGTTCGACGGCTCGCGTCTTTCGCATGCCTGTGTCCTTCGCCGCGGACTCGAATTCGGGATCGACCAGCAGGATGTCTGTCTCGTTGGCCTGCGCTCGTGGGAGGAGCAGGAGATCGACCTGATCGAAAACGGTCACATGCACGTATTCACCGCCGCGGACGTGGCCGAACTCGGCATGAAATCCGTCGCGGCCGATGTGCGGAAGATCCTCTCGCGTTGTGACGCCGTTCACGTCTCGTTCGACATTGACGCTCTCGATCCGTCCGCCGCGCCGGGGACGGGCATCCCCGAATTCGGAGGCATCACCAGCCGCGACGTCCTGACGTTGATCCACGCGTTGCAGGGACTCCCTCTCGTCGGCCTCGATGTCGTCGAAGTCGCGCCGCCGCTCGATCCATCCGAATCCACCGTCTTTGCCGCGCTCAAGATCATCATGGAATTTATCGCGGTTGTGGCGCGAGATAGGGAGTGACCATGACTAATGACACCGACCCATTGGAACCCATCCACCTTCCCGAAGAGAATCGTTTTGTGATCCGTGCGGATGGACACACCGCCGAGTTGACCTATTCGCTGTTGGGATCGACCATCCTGTTCACGCACACGGGCGTCCCCTCCGAGTGGGAGGGACAGGGCATCGGCTCGAAACTCGCGAAGGCTGGCTTGGAATACGCGCGGGCAAACGGTTTGAAAATCCAATCCATCTGCTCTTTTGTGACGCGTTACCTGCAACGACATCCTGAATATCAGACTTAACACAGAAACCCGATTTCTCGAAGAAATCGGGTTTCTAGTCTTTGGCGGGGAGGGAGGGGTTCGAATAGCGTCCCCAATGGGGACCCTCAGCTGAAATGAAAAACGCGCTTTCCAGCGCGTTCTTCGTTTTCTGGCGGGGAAGGAGGGATTTGAATAGCATCCCCACAATGGGGACCCTCGGCTGAAACGAAAAAACGCGCCTTGCGACGCGTTTCTCTTCTGGCGGGGA
>JBMOMR010000091.1:0-5391 GCA_049324715.1 Chloroflexota bacterium
CCGTTGGATGAAAAGAAAACCGAGCATAAAACCGCAAGCGCTTGAGATAAAAATTGGTCTCGAAGCGCTTGCCTTTGTTTGTCTCTAGCATATCCCACTTGCGGGATGCAAAGACAGGCCCGGAAACCTGGACTCTTTACTCGAGGAGAGGACTCAGTGGAAACCAAGGGATTGAACGCACTCCGTATCAGTTTGGCCTCGCCCGAAACGATCATGTCATGGTCGTATGGCGAAGTGCTCAAACCCGAAACCATCAATTACCGCCGCCTGCGCCCTGAAAAGGACGGGTTGTTCTGTGAGGCCATCTTTGGCCCGACCCGTGACTGGCAATGTTATTGCGGTAAATACAAGAACCCCCGTTACAAAGGCATCACCTGCGATAAATGCGGCGTGGAAGTGACTCGCGCCGCCGTCCGCCGCGAGCGCATGGGACACATCACCCTTGCGACGCCCGTGGCGCACATCTGGTATACGCGGCGCATCCCCTCCTATTTGGGAATGCTGCTCGATATCTCGCGTCGCAACCTGGACCGTGTGCTGTATTTTGCCCAGTACATCGTCACCTACGTGGACGAGGAAGCCCGCCAGAAGGCGCTCAAGCGCCTCGAGGACGAGATCTCCGTCTCGGACCGCGAGCAGGCCGCTGAGGTCAACGCGCGCATCGCCGAGATCAAGACCACCCGCGACCATGCCATCTCCGAATTGACCCAGAAGCGCAACGCGCTCGAAGCCAATTATGACGAGCAGGTGGCTGACCGCATGGAACCGATCATCAAAGAGGGTCAGAAACTCGAAAAGAATCTGCAGGAACAGCTCGGAAAGCCCGCCAAGAAGGACTTCATGTTCGGCGCCACGGGCGAGACGCTGGTCACTACTGGCACGGTCATTGCGGCCAAGCACATCAGCCAGGTGCAGAAGATCGTCAAGGCGCGGCTCGAATCGGTCGAGAACGAACTCAAGGACGAGAAACAGCGCGAACTTGAAACGCTGAAGACCGAAGTGGCGCGCATCAAGGCCGCGGCCGAACTGGATATGAACACCCTGCGCAACGAACTGGAGGATCAGTCCTCCGTCTCGCAGGGACAGAACACGCGCATGCGCGATGAACTGCTCGAACTGCGCCCGTTCACCTTCCTGAGCGAAATGCGCTATCGCGAACTCCGCCAGCGTTGGGGACAGGTCTTCCGCGCCGACATGGGCGCTGAAGCCTTTTACGACATCCTCAAACGCCTCGACCTCGACAAACTTTCGGATGAACTCTGGCACGAGGTGAAGGTCACCAAGTCCAAGCAGAAGCGCAAGAAGGCGACGACCCGCCTGAAAGTGGTGGAAGCCTTCCGCCGCTCGGGCAACCGTCCCGAGTGGATGGTGCTGACCGTCCTGCCCGTCATCCCGCCCGACCTGCGCCCGATGGTGCAACTCGATGGCGGCCGCTTCGCCACCTCCGACCTGAACGACCTGTACCGCCGCGTCATCAACCGCAACAACCGCCTCAAGCGTCTGTTGGAGTTGGGCGCGCCCGACGTCATCATCCGCAACGAGAAGCGCATGTTGCAGGAGGCGGTTGACAGTCTCATTGACAACAGCCAGCGCGGCAAGGCTCTCAGCCGCCGCGGACGCCGCGAACTGAAATCCCTGAGCGACATGCTCAAGGGTAAAAAAGGACGCTTCCGCCGCAACCTGCTCGGCAAACGCGTGGACTACAGCGGCCGCTCCGTGATCGTGGTCGGCCCGCAACTCAAACTTTACCAGTGCGGCCTGCCGAAGACGATGGCGCTCGAACTGTATCGCCCGTTCGTCATTGCCCGCCTCGTCCAGCACAATTACGCCGCGAACGTCAAAGGTGCGCGCCGCCTCATCGAGCGAAACCGCCCCGAGGTCTGGGAAGCGCTCGAAAGCGTCATCGGCGAACGTCCCGTTTTACTGAACCGTGCGCCCACGTTGCACCGCCTCGGTATCCAGGCCTTCGAGCCGATCCTGATCGAGGGGTCCGCCATCCAGTTGCATCCGCTCGTCACCACCGCCTTCAACGCGGACTTCGACGGCGACCAGATGGCCGTGCATGTGCCGCTTTCGCAAAAGGCCGTGCAGGAAGCGCGCGAACTCATGCTTTCCTCCAAGAACCTGCTCAAACCAGCCGACGGCGAGCCGATCATCAGCCCGTCGAAGGACATGGTGTTGGGCGTGTATTACCTGACGATGGCGCAGAAAGCGGCGCACAAGGGCGATGGACGCATCTTCGCGGATATGGATGAGGTGGAACTCGCCTACCAACTCGGCCAGGTGGAAGTTCACAGTGAGATCAAACTGCGCGTGGACACCTGGTACGGTGACGATCAAAAGCGCCTCGCCAAAAAGGAAATCCGCATCATCGACACGACGGTTGGCCGCGTGATCTTCAACCGCGTCCTGCCCGAACAGGTGCAGTTCATCAACCGCAAACTGGAAAAAGGCGGCGTGAAAGACCTGATCGCCGAAGTGTACGAAATTTGCGGACAGGAAGTCACCACCGATGTGGCCGACAACGTCAAGAGCATCGGCTTTGAATACGCCATGAAATCTGGCACCACGCTGGCAGTGGCCGATATTTCCATCCCGCCCGAACGCGCCAACCTGATCAACGAAGCGCTCGGAGAAGTGGAAATCGTCCAGCGCGACTTCCGCCGCGGCCTGCTCACCGAGCAGGAAAAGAACGAGCGCGAGATCGAGATCTGGCAGAAGACCACCGACAAGGTGGGCGATGCCGTGAAGAAACACATGGACCCCGATGGCAACCTGTCCATCATGGCGACCTCGGGCGCGACCAAAGGCGGTTTCTCCACCATTTCGCAGTTGGCAGGTATGCGCGGCCTCATGGCCGACCCGTCTGGACGCATCATCCCCCTGCCGATCCGTTCCAACTTCCGCGAGGGACTGACCGCGCTGGAGTACTTCATCTCCACGCACGGCGCACGCAAAGGTCTGGCCGATACCGCCCTCCGTACGGCGGACGCGGGCTACCTCACCCGCCGTCTCGTGGATATCGCGCAAGACATCATCATCAACGAACATGACTGCGGCACGCACGACGGCATCTGGGTCCGCAAATCGGATGACGTGGCTGGCGAACCGCTGGCCGCGCGCCTTTACAGCCGCCTCGTCGCGGACCGTGTACTGGACCCGAAAACTGGAGAAGTTCTCGCCGAGCATGACGACATCATCAGCCACGAACTGGCGCGCCGCATTGTGGACGCCGGCGTGGAGGAAGTACGCGTCCGCTCCGCGATGACCTGCGATCTCGATCACGGCATCTGCGCCAAATGCTACGGCCTCGACCTGGGTCGCGGCACCATGGTGGAGATGGGCTCCGCGGTCGGCATCGTGGCCGCCCAGTCCATCGGCGAGCCTGGCACGCAGTTGACGCTCCGCACCTTCCATACGGGTGGTGTGGCCGCCACCGGTGCAGACATCACCACCGGTCTCCCCCGCGTGGAGGAAATCTTCGAAGCGCGCAAACAGCCGAAGGGTGAAGCCGTCGTCGCAGAGATCAGCGGCACGGTTCACATCGTCCAATCGGACAAGTACGCCGACATGCGCCTCGTCAAGATCGAGCACAGCGAACTCGTCAGCGACACCTACGACATCCCGGAAGAGTGGAAGATCGTGGTCAAGAGCGAAGCGGAAGTGAAAGCGGGCGAGGTGCTCGCGAAACTCGAAGACGCCACCATCACCGCCCAGCACGGCGGACGCGTGCGCGTCGAAAAGAAGGACCGCCAGGTGATCGTTTCGTATGACCAGCGCGAGGAAAAAGAGGAAGAAATTCCCACCACCTCCCGCCTGCTCGTGCGTGACGGCGACAAGATCGAAGCCGGTGAACCGCTCACCGAAGGCTCGCTCAACCCGCACCGCATCCTGCGCATCCGCGGACGCGAAGCCTGCGAACTTTACCTGCTCGGCGAAGTGCAGAAAGTCTATCGCTCGCAGGGACAGAACATCCACGACAAGCACTTCGAGGTCATCATCCGTAAGATGATGAGCAAGGTGCAGGTCACCCGCCCCGGCGACACCAAGTACCTGCCCGGTGACCCAGTGGACCGCCTCGAGATCCGCCGCGTGAACGAAGCCCTGCTGGCCGATGGCAGACAGCCCGCCAAGTTTGCGGAAGTGTTACTCGGCGTGACGAAGGCCTCCCTCAGCACCGACTCGTTCCTCTCGGCCTCCTCGTTCCAGCACACCATCAAAGTGCTGGCAGGCGCGGCCATCGCGTCCACGACCGACCCGCTGTACGGTCTGAAAGAGAACGTGATCATCGGCAAGCTCATCCCCGCAGGGACGGGCTTCACACAGGGTCGCTTCAAGCAGGCAGGTTCGGGCGAAGTCGGTTCCTCGCAATGGACGGAAATCCCCGATAGCGCCTCCGCCACTGACTAATTCAAATCAAAGATGCCCCGAAAGGGGCATCTTGCTTTTTTGTGCGGGATGGGTATACTGATAAAGACCCGCCACCCTTATTGATAGGAGGAAGAATGCCAACCGTTGTCCGTCGCACGTTGTTTATCAGTGTATTGGTGCTTGCCATTTTGGCCTGCAACCTGCCCGTCTCCACCACGCCCACACCTGAACCAGGCGCGGCCTTCACGTCCGCCGCACAGACCGTGGCCGCGGCCGTCAACCAGACGCTCGGTCCCACACAACCCCTGTCCACCCCGTTGCCCGGGGAGACGTTCACGCCGCTGCCGACCCTCACCGCCACACTCTCCCCCACGCCAATCTTTACTGCCACCAACTCCGTTCCGATGATCAGCGTCACCGTGGATACGAACTGCCGCGTCGGCCCGGGCAAGATCTACGATTACCTCGGCGGCATCTACGTGGGGCAGATGGCCGAAGTCTACGGCCGAAACTCGTCCAGCGATTACTGGTACATCCGCCTGCCGGAAAACCCCAGTATCTTCTGCTGGATCACCGGTCAATATGCCACCGTGGTCGGCAACGCCTCAGCCCTCCCGGTCTTCACGCCGCCGCCCACGCCCACCCCCAAACCCGATTTTGAGATGACCTACGCCGGCATGGATTCGTGCGTCGGCTGGTGGCTGGAATTCAAACTCAAGAACATCGGGCCGTTCCCCTTCAAATCCTATTCCATCGTCGTCAAGGACATCACCACCAACACCACGCTCACTGCCTCCGACAATGGTTTTGCCGATATGGACGGTTGTCTGGCATCGGGCATCATCGCCAGCCTCGACCCCGGCAAATCCTACATCCTCAGCGGGCCAGTCTTCGTCTACAACCCGAACAACCACCAGATCAAAGCCACCATCGCGCTTTGCACCGAAAACGGTCTTGGCGGCCAATGCATCAACCACACACTCGAATTCAAACCCTGATTTGTGAAGGACTCCGGGCCGC
>JBMOMR010000092.1:0-43308 GCA_049324715.1 Chloroflexota bacterium
TGAAAGTGTTTCGTATCTTGAACGAAAGATATCGTAATCGCAGAAAGAGATTTGCTGTGCGCTTCAACCTGATCGCTGCCATTTACAACCTTGAACTCAACTCATATTGACTTTTGCAAGAGGTCTACTCTAAATGTAATATCCGTTGTCGGGGGACAAGCATTTCAGCCCTGTTCAAAAGGAGGCTGACCATGAATCCTCGAAGCAGACTGACGATGAAAACGGCTTGCCGCTTTGGATTGGCTTTGCTGTTTTCGGCGCTAACCCTCAACTGCATCGTCTGGGAACTGGTCGGCTTTGAAGTTTCAAAGGATGTCTATTCGGCGACGTACACTGCCATCTCCCGCGAGCAGACCCAGATCCAATTGGAGATCGAAGAGGATATTGCCCGCGACACGGAATGGGCAGATTACAACAACACCTACGCCACCAACCAGGCCGCCACCTATCAGGCCATTCTCAGCGCCACGATCCCGCCGCCAAGTGCGCCAGTGATCGAACGGATCGAATTCCTCAGCACCATCATCGGCGACGGGGAGACCAACTATGGGAATCTCTATTTCCATGATGCCGATGGGGACGTCAATCGCCTCACGCTGGACGTGGTCTCTGCCACGAACTTCGGCGGCGCAGATTACGATCCGACTCTCTACCTGATCGCGGGCGATTCCTACTCGGGCGTCTTTCAACTTTACATTTGGTGCGAAGGCTCTCAAAATGTCACCCTGCGCGCGACCCTATACGACATGACCGGCCTGAAAAGCAATTCGATGGACTTTTCCTTTACCTGTGAGTGATGCTTCCGTGGCGCATTCCTTGCCTGGGGAAGAATGACATTCATCACTTTCGTTTCTTGTGCGGGCGGGAATATAATTCCCTTCGCGATAAGGAGAATTAATATGGCAAAAATAGACAATATGGTGCAGGATTTTCTCGCCCAGAAGAAGATCGCGGTTGTGGGAGTTTCGGACAAACGCGATACGGGATGTAACCTGAATTACACCAAGTTCAAGGATAACGGCTATCGGGTCTACGCGGTCAACCCGCGCATCGACACGTTCAACGGCGCGCCGTGCTATCCCGACCTGAAATCCATCCCCGAAAAAGTGGACGCGGTCTTCATCCTTGCCAGCCCGAAGGTGACGGAACTCATCGTGGACCAGTGCGTGGAACTGGGCATCAAACACGTCTGGATGCACTGCATGATGGGGACGAAACCCGGTCTCGCGGCGAGCATGACCAGCGTCTCGCAGGCCGCGGTGGAGAAGGCGCGTCAGAACGGGATCGCGGTCATCCCGGGGTCGTGTCCGAATCAGTTTTTGAAGCCCGATTTCGGTCACGCGATGATGCGAAAAATGTGGAGACTATTCGGCTTCATGGGAGTCAACTAATGGCAGTCGTCAAATCCATCAATCACGTTGCGGTCGTCGTCTCGGATATGGAGCAGTCGCTGTTGTTCTGGCGCGACGCGCTCGGCATCGAATTGCACGAACTGCGGGACGTCCCCGCGGAAAAATCGCAGGTGGCGTTCCTGCCGCTGGCGGGCGCGGAAGTGGAACTCGTCATGCCGACCACCGATGATTCGGGCATCGCCAAATATCTTGCCAAGCGCGGACAGGGGATGCATCATCTCTGCCTCGAGGTGGATAACATCGTGGGGATGTTGGCGCAACTGAAGGCGAAGAACATCCGCCTCATCAACGAAGAGCCGCGCACCGCCGCGGACGGGAAGAAGTACGCCTTCATCCATCCCGAATCCACGGGAGGGGTTCTGGTGGAGTTGTATCAACTGTAGTTGGCAGAACCCCGTTTTCTTTACGAAAACGGGGTTCTGGTTTCCTTTCGGGTCTTTTTGTATTCTGTGGTTTAATTGCCCTCATGCTTCCCAGCATGGATTCCATCCTCCACGAGCAGTGTCACCTTGACCCGAAACGGTCGATCGTGGTTGCCGTTTCAGGCGGGCCCGACAGCCTGTGTTTGATGGATCTCCTTCGCCAGGCGGGCTATCCCATCGTTGTTGCCCATTTCAATCACAAACTGCGCGAGAATTCGGACCTCGAAGCCAACGCCGTCGAGCAGATCGCGGCACGGCACGGGGTTCCCTCCATCATCGAGAGTGCGGATGTGCGCGCGTTTTCGGCCGAGAAAAAACTCTCCGTGGAGGACGCCGCGCGCACGCTGCGGTATCGCTTCCTGTTCACGCTGGCGCGGGAGCGCGGCGCACAGGCGGTGGCGGTCGGTCACACCGCGGACGATCAGGTGGAGACCGTACTCATGCACTTCCTGCGCGGCGCGGGGCTGAACGGACTCAAGGGCATGAGTTATCGCACCGTTCTGTCGGTGTTCGACGTGGAGATTCCCCTCGTGCGTCCGCTGCTCGATGTCTGGCGCGAGGAAACGGTCGTGTACTGCGCGGGGCAGGGGCTTCGCCCGCATTACGATCCGAGCAATGATTCGCTCAATTTCCTCCGCAACCGCATCCGCCATTTGCTCATCCCCAATCTCGAAACCTACAATCCGAAATTCCGCGAGGCGGTCTGGCGCACGGCCCAATCGCTGCAAGCCGACCAGGAGATCCTGACCCAGTCTGTGGACGCGGCCTGGACGCACACCGTCGTCAGCGAGAGCGCGGGACTCGTGGCCTTCGACATTTCCGCGCTGATGGGATTTTCGGTCGGACTCCAACGATACCTGTTTCGCCGCGCCTTGGAGCGGATCCAACCCTCGGGCGACGTCACCTACGCCGCGCTGGAACGCATGACCAACTTTTTGGCCGATGACAAGCAAAACGGCTTCCTGACTCTCAGCGGAGGCTTGCGCCTCCTGCGCGAGTCGGGACAGGTTTACGTCGCGGGCGCCGACGCCACGCTCCCGTTCGAACGCTGGCCGCAACTGCCCTCCAATGCGGATTTGGTCCCCGTCCCGATTCCATCGCAATTCGAATTGCCTGGCGGCTGGCGTTTCACCTGCGAACTGTGGAACATCCCCGCGCTCGCCCGCGAGCAGATGCAGGAGAACGAGGACCCGCATCAGGTCTGGCTGGATGCGGACGCGATCACCGAGGACCTCGTCCTGCGCATCCGCCGCGAAGGCGACCGCTTCGAGCCGCTCGGCCTCGATGGTCATTCGCAGAAACTGTCCGATTTTTTCACGAACGTCAAATTGCCCCAACGAGCGCGCGACCGCTGGCCGCTTCTTTGCGCGGGCGAGAAGGTGGCATGGATCCCTGGCTACCAGCCCTCCTATTCCTATCGCTTGACGAAATCCTCGCGACGCATTTTGTATTTCACACTGGTTTCCCCCGCGAAGAAAAAAGCGGATTAATAGCCGCCCACGTTTTACCCCGCCGATTTCCCCCACTCCTCCAATTTGATCTTCCGTAAATCGTCCAATCGAATCTGTGCGATCTGGTCGGGACGTCCCTTGCGCGTGTACGTCTTGTACTTGGCCTCCCGCACCGTCTCGACCTTCGCGTCCCGATCCACCGCGCGGCGGACGTGTTGATACAAATCGTGGCGGTCAATGATGAGGAACGAATCCGCCGTCTCGAAGGCGATCCAATTGGCCTTGCCAAACAACCAGCCGACCTCCCCGCGCACGTTGCGGAACTCGATCCACACCCATTCGGGATTCAGCGATTCATCGATTCGACTCTCGCGCTTCATGGCTTTGACTTCTACCTTGCGTTTGTAACCATCTTTGACGATCTCGAAATCCCAATGCTCGTGGATGTCTGCTTCCTTGGGCGCGGGTGAGACGGTCCAGCCGCGTCCACGCGCGGTGGCGACGAACAAGTCTTCGGCGCGGCGGCCGAGTTGAAAGGAGTCGCGGTTGGTCATAGCGATTGATCCTTTTTCAACCTGTCCAGCGCCAACTGACAATACTTCTCATCCACTTCAATCCCGATCGCGTGTCGGTTATTCTGCAATGCCGCGAGCGCAGTTGTCCCTGAGCCGAGGAAGGGATCGAGAATCACATCGCCCACGAACGAAAACAATTTGATGCAGCGTCGCGGCAATTCCAGCGGAAACGGCGCGGGGTGACCGATGCGCTTTTTCGATTCGCCGTTGAACGACCAGACGCCGTTCGTCCACTGCAAAAATTCATCGCGCAGAATATCGGACTGCTTCCCCTTGCCATCACGCTTCCATTCGTTTTTATAAAGCACGACGATCGTTTCCACGGGTGCGATCACGTATGGTGCGGAGGCCGAGAGCCACGATCCCCAGGCGGTACGCCGCGAAATGTTTTGTTCATTCCAAATGATGGTCGAGTGATACTTCCAGCCGATCTCTTTGGCGATCGTCGTCAAATCCGCGGTGACGGACTGCTGTCCACCCTTGTTTTTGTCCAGTGGCACGTTTAGGCAAAACCGTCCGTTATCTTTTGTCCACTCGAAACAACGCGACATCCACTTTTGGCTGAATTCCAGATGCTCATCGTACGAGACATCGTCCTTGTGCGAGTTGTATTGAATGTCCACATTGTACGGCGGCGAAGTGACGGTCAAGTCCACGCTGGCAGGCGCGAGCGCGCTGGTGGTAAGAACGTCATCCTTGATGATGCGCAGGCGATCGGTCGCGAAAAAATCCATGTGGCAATTGTAACCGAGTAAAATCAAGAGAACCCAGGTTTCTCCGAGAAACCTGGGTTCTGAATAGGAGTTCCCATGCCCACCTTGAAACTACTCTGCATCTTTGCCCACCCCGATGATGAATCGATGGGGATGGGCGCGACTCTCGCGAAATATTCCTCCGAAGGAGTGGGCACCCACCTCGTCTGCGCCACGCGCGGGGAGCGGGGCTGGTTCGGCCCCGAGGAGCAGAATCCTGGCCTGAGCGCTCTCGGCCAATTGCGGGAGGGGGAGTTGCGTCGGGCAGTGGAAACCCTCGGGATGAAGGAAGTCCACTTCCTCGATTATATTGACGGCGACCTCGACCAGGCCAATCCAACCGAAGCCATCGCAAGAATCGTGACCCACATCCGCGCCATCCAGCCGCAGGTGATCGTCACCTTCCCGCCCGATGGCAACTACGGTCACCCCGACCACATTGCTATCGGACAGTTCACACAAGCCGCCATCCTCTGCGCCGCGGACGGGTCGTATGCGGACGCGCAGAATTGCCCGCCGCACCGCGTCTCGAAACTGTATTACATGGTGGATGGCGAAAACTTCATCAACTTCATCGCCCCTTTCATGGGCGACATGACCTTCCCCGTCGATGACCAACTCCGCGGCGAAGTCGCCTGGAAAGAGTGGATGATCACCACGCGCATTGATACGTCCGCGCATTGCGTCACCGCCTTCCGCGCCATCAAGTGTCACGAAAGTCAAATGGCCACCATTGGCGCCTTGGCTGACCTCCCCGAAGAGATGGCCGCGCAGGTGCTGGCATTACAAGGCACGTTCTATCGCGCGTTTAGTTTGGTGAATGGGGGGAGGAAGATCGAGGCGGATCTGTTTGAAGGTGTCAGATAAAAAAAAGTAGGCCGAGATAATATCTCGGCCTACTTTTTTAATCATCCCATATTCTTCTTCATCGAGAACTTCAACGCGACTTTGTAAACCATGCTGAGTTTCTCGCCGATGGCCTGGGCTTCGGGGTTGCCCTGTCCCTGTTGCTCGATCTGTGCCATCAGGCCGTTCAGCGCTTCCAGGAACTGGTCCGTGACCACGTCCGCGTTTTCGGTGAGCGCTTTTTCGATGGCGGCTGCGTCGGGGAGTTCGAGCAGTTGCTCGATGAAGCCCACTTCAGGTGGGGCGCTGGCCTGTTGCAGTACTTCAACCATCTTCTGCAACTTGCCCATCATGGCGTAGTCGTTCTTCTCCGAAGCCTGTCGCAACATCTGCTGGACAATGTCCACCGCGTCCTGCGTGAAGTTCTGGATGTTGGCCTGCGTCGCGGCGGCAATGTCATCCTGCGCGAGCAATGTCTCGATGAACTTCTGTGCCTGTTTGAGGCGCGCTTCCATTTGGCGGTCGACTTCGTTGGTGAAGTCCATCAACTTTTCGCGGATGTTCTCCAGCTTTGCTTTTTCCTCGCCCGACGCCTTCTCGATTCGTTCGGTCAGCGTTTGGAAGAAGGAATAGTCCATTCCGCCGCGCGCCAGACTGACGTACGCGCGGATGCGAGCCTCGCTGGGCGACGCGATGACCAGGTCGAGCAGTTTCTCGCGCGTGAGACCCTGTCCCGCTTCCTGCAGGGACTTGGCAGCGGCTTCCATTTCCCCAACCGACTCAGCCAACCCGCGGCCAAATTCGGTCTCCTTCAGCAGTTGATCCTGAATCGCCATGAGTGCCTCGGCCAACTTGGGCTGGGCTTGCGCCGCGTTCTGCGCGAGACGGCTGAACAGAGCAAAGAACTGATCGTCAATGATCTTCTCGTTCTGCTTGATGATCTCCGAGCGGACGTCCGCGGTGGTGACCTGCAACAGCCGTTCGACCAACTGGACGCGATCCTGCTGAGCCTTGATCATCTCGGGCGTGATACCGTCCTTGCCAAGGATCAATTCGATCATCGACTCGAAGGTGAAGTTGGGTTTGGGCGAAAGCAGGTAGGCTTTGCGCTTTTCGGCGGGGAGTTTGTCCATCACCTGCTTGATCAGTGGGCCGATGATCTTCTCCTGCTCGTTGACGGGGAGTCCCAGTTCGGGCGGGAAGAAGGTCAGCAGGAGTTCTTTTTCGTTGTCGTGGTAGACGACGGGTGTGGCGAGGCGGCCGTCGTATCCGCAATACGGGCAGCGGACATAGTTCGATTGGCCGCCGAGCAGGCGTTGTTTCGCGCCTGGGTCAGCGGTTACGTCGAAGAGTTGTTCCACCATGGCGGGGACAGGCTGGCGGCAGCGCGGGCAGGAGACTTGGGTTTGAGGCATGGATATTTCCGATTTACGATTTTGGATTTGCGATTTGTTTGACGCTTTGAAGTCGGGCTATTGTACCATCGGGGAAGAGCGGTACACGGATTACGCGGATTTTTTTGTGGGGCGGGATGGTATCCCGCCGAGTGGTGATGTGCGGAGTGCCACTCCGCACCACGTATGCCATCCCTTTGGGATTTCTTGTGCAGTTGGTTTTGGTAGTTACAATCAGACCACCCCTTCGGGGTTCAATCCCGAAGGGATGGCAGGATTATAGAACGAGGATGAAAGCGGCCAACCCCGAAGGGGTGAAATAGAGTCGTGCGAGGAGAATCTTTGGGGTTGGCGAGGAGATGCAGGAGGGTAGGTCAACGCTTGGGGAAGCGCGGCAGGCCAAATGTCAAGAATGAAGCGGGCGGGTTAGGCCAGCAGTTTTTCCAGTCGATCCACGTAGTCGGCCATGACTTCGAATGCCGCGTCGACGGGTTGGGGGGAGGTCAAGTCCACGCCTGCGCGTTTGAGGACATCGAGCGGATAGTCGGAGCAGCCTGCTTTGAGGAAGCCGAGGTAGTCTTCGACGGCGTTGGGTTCGCCGCTGAGCACGCGTTTGGCGAGGGCGTTGGCGCCCGCGATCCCTGTGGCGTAGGCATAGACGTAGTAGTCGCTGAAGAGGTGACCGAAGCGTGACCAGGTCATGCCGACGTGGTCACGGTTCACGTTGACCTTGCCGCCGTAGCCCTCGGTGAAGAGGTCGGCCATCAGTTCGATCATCGCGTCGGCGGTGAGGGGCTGACCGTTCTCGACGCGGGTGTGAGTCTCGAGTTCGAAGCGGGCGAGGGTGGGCATGATGAAGAAGTAGCGGAAGAAATTCGTCATGGCTTCTTCGATGAGCGCGATCTGGAAATTCTTGTCGGGATTGACTTTGAGCAGGTGGGCGCGCACCATGGCCTGGTGGAAGTTGCTGGCGACCTCCGCTGCGAAGAGCGAGTAGTCGGAGTAGACGAAGGGCTGGTTCTGCCACGTCAGATATGAGTGCATGGAGTGACCGAGTTCGTGCGCCAGCGTGGAGACGCTGATCATCTCGTCGGTGTAGGACATCATGATGAAGGGATGCGTGCCAGGTGCGCCCCACGAGAACGCGCCACTGCGTTTGCCCTTGTTGGGGTAGACGTCCACCCAGCGTTCTTCGAGCGCGCCGTTGCGCAGGATGCCGACGTAGTCCTTGCCCATCGGGAGCAGGCCTTCGGCGATCCATTCGACGGCCTGCTGGAATGGGACTTTGGGGTGTGTGGGGATGAGCGGCGCCCAGATGTCGTAGGGTTCGAGCATTTCAAGTCCCATCGCTTTTCGGCGGATCTCGAAATAGCGGTGCCAGGTGGGCAGGTGCTTGCGGAAGGTGGCGAGCAGGTTGTGGAAAACTTCAACGGGGATGTTGATCTCGGACAACATCATTTCCAGCGCGTTGCTGTGCTTGCGGACGCGGCTGAGGAAAACGTTCTGCTTGATGGACGTAGCGAGGTTGGCGGCCAGCGTATTTTTGTAACTGAGCAATGTGGCGTGATAGTTCTCCCACGACTCGCGGCGGGCGTCGCGGTTATCGTTCACGAGGATGGCGTTGATGACCGACTCGGACAGTTCGACCTCGTTTCCGTCCTTGTCTTTGATGGACGGGATTTTCATATCCGCATTTCGGAGGAGGGAGGACGCTTCGCCCGCCCCAGAAAACGGGTCGGCCAACATCCCGAGGATCTCCTCCACCTCTCCCGAGCGGACGTGTTCGTGCTTGCGGAACAGGTTGTTGAAGAACTGTTCATAGACGGCCAGACGGGGTTCATCCTTCATCCACTTCTTGAGTTTCTTCTGCCCGATGGCGAGCACTTCGGGATTCAGGAACGCGGCCGTCGCCATGACCTGACCGAAGAGTCCCTGCGCCTTGCCGTTCATCGCCGCGGCGGACTGGTCGGTGGTATCCACGGAGAAGGAGAAGCCCGCGTATACGTAAGCGCGGTTCATGCGCGCCATGAGTCCTTCGATGGTCTCGAAGGCGGAGAGCAGGGTCGCGGCGTCTTTCAACGTGCCTTCGAACTTCTTGATCTCGGGCAGGGAGGCGAGGATCGAGTCCACTTCGGCAGACCAGGCTTCGGGCGTGGCGAAGACGGACTCGGCATTCCAAGTGTAGTTCTTGTCAACGGAGGAGCGGAGGGGGAGGGAGGACATTTTTTTCCTTTTGGACACGGATTTCACGGATAGCACGGATTTTTTCAACGCGAATGACGCGAATGCTTTTGTTCATTTTATCATTGAGAGGATGAGCCAAACGGGAAGCATTAGACGGTATCTGAATGTATAAATATCTTGTGGTTCATTGGAACTATATCCGTCTCTTAAGCGTTTGCACAAAAGAAATTAGAGATTGAATTATGCCAGGATATAATCCACAAAAATGAAAATTGGAGGAAAGATGAAAAAATATTTGGCTATTACGTTGTTCTGTGCAATTTTAGTGAGTAGCTGTGGTGCCGTGACGCCTTATTCAACCGTTACAAAGACTCTGCTAGCAACCAATACTTTGACCGCTGTTCCAACGATTACAGCTAAACCAAGCACGACACCGTTTCCGTTTTTTGGATCTATATCGCTATCTCGCGGAACTGAAGGGCCGACGATCACGCCTCATCCTACCAGGACTGATGTTTTTAGTTTACCCCCTGGATGGAATATCGCAGAATATGAACTTACTAAGCAAACAGGATTCAGTAGAAACGAGTACGTTAGAAGACATTTTGACGAACTTGGTGGAGAATACTATTATGTCACAGGTTACGACTATACAAAGGTTATCGACTTCAATGGACAGCCCCTTGAGATTTTCAAGACTGCACTAGATGGAACCAGTGTGCTTATTAGTGCGGCGATTGGTGGAAAGGAAGTTCTAATCGTCGAAACTGGTCCTTTGTATAATACTCCATGTTCTGTAATGAGTTTGTGGATTTATCGTACTCACTGGGCAATTGAAATATTGCGTAGGGATAACCAGGATGTAAATGGGAAATTGTACGAAGAAATATTTGTTGATGGAAAATCGGTGCTTGTTGAGAATGGGTATGATCGGACATTTGGCGCGTCGTTGATTGATGAAAAGTTGTTTTATTTCTTTGAAAAAGGCGGAAGGGTAGGATTCAATTATGACGGCACTGAATATTATATGGATTATGATCACATTGCGTATGCATGTTGTTGCGGCGAAAGCCTGTTCAACCCCCATCGTTTTATGAATGCAATTGGCTTTAATGCAAGGAAGGACGGCAGGTATTATTACGTGCTAATTGGCTTGATCAGACCGTAAAAATTTGTGATTGGAGGGGCGTTCATCTTGCTTCAGGAATATTTCCGCGTAAATCCGCGCTCGTCCGCGTCCCGCATTTCATCTCGGCAACGAGAAGCAAATCTTCGCGCCCGTGGGTGGAAAGACCTGACATGTCTCCGCGAGGGGCTGATGGATTATAGCCGATGTCCACGCGAGGGTTTTGGTTAATCACGGCGCGGAGGAGACATGTCAGGTCTCCGCGAGGTTGATAATGTGCGGACACAAAAGCCTCCAAATTTTATCTCGGAGGCTTCTTGTTTTTCTATCAAATAACTCCGTGTCCATCTATCCAATCCGCGTAATCCGTGTACCGAATTTTACCTCGGCAACGAAAAGCAAATCTTCGCGCCCGTCCCCGCCCCTGCGGGTGAGTCTGCCCAAATCCGTCCGCCATGCGCTTCCACAATCGCGCGGGCGAGGTAGAGTCCCAGACCAGCGCCTTTGGTCTGCTTGACGGCGTTGGTGGAGCGATAGAAGCGGTCGAAGATGTGCGGCAGGTCTTTGGCCTCGATGCCCGCGCCCTGGTCGCTGACGCACACGATCACCTGCTCGGGGCGCACCTGTCCGCTGATGCGGATCTCACCCTGCGGCGCGTACTTGAGCGCGTTCGAGACGAGGTTGGCGAGCACTTGCTCGATGCGCGTTTCGTCCGCGAGGATGACGGGGAATTTTTCGGGGAAGTCGGCGACGAGTTGATGCTTGGAGGATTGCACCGCGAAGCGCTCGATCACGCGTGACGCCAAAGCGGGGAGGGCGACATCGGCGCGGTTCAAGCTCATGCCGCCCGCCTGCAAACGGGACGCGTCCAGCAGATCGTCAATCATCTTCGCCAGACGATCCGCTTCCTCCTCGATGACTTCGAGCGAGTCGCTGATCGTGCGCTTGTCCCACTTCGCGTCGTCGCGTCGCAGGGTGGACGCGTAGCCCTTGATCAGCGCGACGGGCGTCCGCAGTTCGTGGCTGACCACCGAGATGAACGTGCTTTTCACCTCGTCCGCGTTGCGGAAGTGGGTGATGTCGCGCACGGTCACGGTGACGTTGCGTAGTTTCCCCTCGGCGTTGAGCAACGGCGCGTACGTGATTCCCACAGGGATGGTCGGCGGCTCGGGTCGTTTGAGGTCGCCTTCGATGTAGAGAGTCGCGTTGGGCGTCAGCGGCCAACCGTCCGCGATGGCCTCGTCGAGGGGGACGCCGATCGGGTCACGCGCCCAGCGGATGACGTCCGCGTGAGGAGCGCCAGCCAGCTGGTCGTGAGTCCGACCGAAGATGCGCTCGAAGGCGTCGTTGACGCGCTCGATGGTCAAGTCCGCGTTGAGGATCATGATGCCGTCCGCGGCGGAGTCCAACAGCGCGTCGAGGCGTTGCTTCTCGATGTTGATCTGCCCGTAGAGGCGTGCGTTGTAGACCGCGATGGCGGCCTGACTGGCGAACGAACCGAGCAGGGCTTTGTCGTTGGCGGAGAAGAGGTCGGGGTAGCTGCGGAAGATGAAGATCACGCCGATGACCTGGCTGTGCGCCACGAGGGCGATGCCCGTGCCGTTGAGCAGACCCATGCTGGCGGTATAGGTCAACTCTTTCAACATGCGGTTGAGTTCGGTCACATCGAGGTCAGCGACTTTTTCTTCGGTGAGAAGCGGCGTGAGGTAACTGAGGAATGCGGGCGGGATGCCCTGCGCCGTGGCGACGCGCCAACCCTCAGTCTCTTTGAGGGCGATCAAGCCAGCCTGTCCCGCCAGCATTTCGATGGCGATCTTGAGGATGCGCGCGAGCAGTTTGTCGAGGTCAAGTTCCTCGGTGAGCAGGCGGGCAATTTCGAGCAGGTAGTCTCGTTGACGGACGCGGAAGTCGGGGAGCATGGGGAATCCAGTGATCAGTGAGCAGTGATCAGTTTTCAGTGGAATGCGAGTTAGGAGTTACGTGGTGGGTGTTCCGTGGGTACTTGTTTACTTGTTTACTTGTTTACGTGCTTACCTTTCCCATTTTATCATCCGCAATGACTGGAAGCCGAAAGGTTTTGTTGGAGGAGGGTTGGAGGTGTGTTAACGAAAATGCTCGTATAAGCCCATTCATCCATTACAAGTCCATGACACAAATGGTGATAAAATCTCTCTACACAATCTTCATTTTGCTTCAAGGTGGATTATGGCCCAATCGCCGCCAGAATATCCTCGAGTGCCACCGTTCATCTACGGTGATGAGGCGCCCGATCCGACAAATTCGGAAAAGAAGACACCTGTCCATGAGGGAAGTGGCTCTCTGACGCCGCAGAGCTTGATGAACCTGGTAATGCTGTTTGTCAGCCTAGCCACATTGACGCTAGCGCTGATATGCGGAGCGTGGCTGGGATATGGGATCCTCAAGGGGGGATTCTCTAATTGGCCGCCGGTCATTGTTGGCGGGTTGGTTACCGCTCTGATCTATCTAGCTGGCTGGACACTCACTCTTGTTGGGATTCGCGGGTTGAAGATATTTATCCTGCCGTTTTTGGTTCAACTCTATGCATGGATCACACTCGGCGGCATTGTATACCTTCAAGTTACCATCATTTCCAAACTGTATCGCCAAGAATATGATTTCGGAAAGTTTGCGTTATATGTTTTTGTGTTTGGTGCAGCAATGATTGCCCTGGTTGGGCTGCACCTGTTGGTTGAAAAACATAAATTGGCCCCGCTCGCCTTTCCAATTCTGGGTGTTTGCCTGGCTCACCTTTTCTTGATTGGGCTCCGTTATGTTTTATCGTCCAATGGGCAGGTGAAGTATGAGTATGTTTTTGGGGATTTGGGCTTCTTGGCAATTGCTGTTGCTGTGGGATTGCTCATGCTGGCTCATCTCGGAATATTCTCAGGGGTACGCAATCTCATTGATCGCATATTCAGCCAAACTGCAAATCATTTTGGCGAGCAGGAATGATTTTCTCGGGTGGTGCGATATGATGAACGATAAATGATTTCCCTACTTCCACAGTGGAACCAGTTTCATCTTCTCCTCGTCTACCACAAAACACTCACCGAGGAGATTCCCCTATGTTCAAAAAGCAATTGTTCTTCCTGGCCCTGATCCTGTTCCTCGGCGCCTGCGCGCCGACGCCTCAGCCTGCGCCCAATGTCAATGTTCCGCCAGTGACCGAAGTCCCAGTGCAAGCACCGACCGCGCCAGCCGAAATGTGTCCCACCGCCACCGCGGACTTGAAATTGATGGTCAACACCGAGGATGGCTACTGTCTGCTCTATCCTGCAGAGTTTACCTGGGACGGTTGGCAGATGGTCGTCTTGAATCCTTATGATGGACCTGGCGACATCCCAGGCGACGCGTGGATGAATATGGAGGTCAGCGATGCGGGAGGTCAGACTGCCGCACAGATCGTGGACGCCGAACTTGCCGCGTTAGGCGTTGGCTTCAACATCACCCGCACCGAACTGACCATTGACGGCAAACCCGCCATCCTCTTGGACGGCCTGCCCGCTTTTGATTCGGCCCGCTTTGTATATATTGTCAACAATGACCGTCTGTATCGCTTCGGATTCCTGCCGTGGTATCCGCAGGGCGGCACAACTCCGCTGGAAAAACTGTACCAATTGGTTGTAGAGTCCGTTCATTTCCTGCCATAATCATTCCCCGCGTTGATCGAAAAGGCCTCCGAGATTCTTCTCAGAGGCTTTTTTGATTACTGTCCATCTAAGTAGTCGGTCGAATGTTTTTAGAAAACTTTTCCCGTCATTGCGAGGAGGGTGCTCTTTCCGACGAAGCAATCTACCCGTAAAGTCAGAGATTGCTTCGCCGCACACCTGCCCTGGCGGGCGGTGCCAGGGACGAACGCGGCACACAATGACGAAATTCTAATTATTTACGACTGACTACTTAAATCACAACAGAACTTATTTTATCTGCTCCATCCCCTCCAAAAACGCGGCCACATTCTTCCCCAACTCATCCGTGTTATATCCGCCTTCCATGATAATGGCGGATGGCAAATTCAGCGCGGCAATGCGATGACCGATCTCGCCGATCCCCTCGTGTGTAAGCTTGAACGTGCCGAGCGGATCGCCGCCGTAGGTGTCCATGCCTAACGAGATGACGAGGGACTGTGGACCGTAGACCGTAATCAAATCACTGGCTTGATCGAGCGCGGAGAAATACGCGGCATCATCCGTCCCCGCGGGGAGGGGAAAGTTTCGGTGGAATCCCAGCCCGTCGCCTGCACCTGTCTCCTGCGCGTAGCCAGCATAGTAGGGATACTCGAAGGCAGGGTCGGCGTGGATGGAGATCGTCAGCACATCGGCGCGGGAGTAGAAAATATCCTGCGTCCCGTTGCCCGCGTGGTAGTCCACGTCGAGGATCGCGACGCGTCCGAAGCGCGTCAACCACTGCGCAGCGATGGCGGCGTTGTTGAGGAAGCAGTATCCGCCCGCGATCTCGCGTCCCGCGTGGTGGCCTGGAGGGCGGCAGAGAGCAAAAGCGGACTCTGGACCGTGGACGGCGGACGGTGCGATGGTTTCAGCCGCGGAGAGGGCGCAGTTGGCGGAGGCGAGCGCGGCTTGGTAAGTCCCTTCCACGACGGGGACGCTCAGATCGAGCAGAAAGAATCCTGCCTTGCCGAGGATCGTCTCTGGCATCTGGTCGCGTTTGGCCGCGAACGTGGCGGGGAGCAGCGCGGTCTTGTCCGCGGCCGCGGCGGTTTCGGGAGTCGCGGCCAGCCACTCGGTCCACGCGGAGGCGAGGAAGGTCAGGTACGCGTCCGAATGCACGGCGCGGAGCGGGTCGAGTCCAAAATCGCGCGGCGCGAGGATCTCCGCGCCGTCCATACCGCGAATCGCTTTTAAGATTCGCTCCATCCGTTCGGGCGATTCGAGATATGGCACACGCTGTCCGCCGTCGAAAACTTCAAAAGCGGGATCATGCAGGCGATGGGTTTCGGAGTAAAATATTTTCATGCCGCCATTATACGGAGGAAACATGGATCTGCAAACTGCACTGCACACACGCGTCTCGGTGCCGAAGGTGACGACCGAGGAACCGCCGCGCGAGACGATTCTTAAATTACTGAACGCGGGCAACCAGGCCCCGAACCACCACCGCGTGCGACCCTGGCGATTTTTCGTGTTGACAGGTGACGCGCGCACGCGTCTCGGTGACGTGATGGCCGCTTCGTTACTCGACCGCGAGCCTGCCGCGACACCCGAACAATTGGACAAGACCCGCGCGTTACCGCTCCGCGCGCCTGTGATCATCGCCGTCGGTGTAGACGAGCCGCGCGAGGAGCGCATCATCGAGATCGAAAATGTCTGTGCGGCCGCCGCGGCCTGCCAGAACATTCTGCTCGCCGCGCACGATCTCGGTCTCGGAGCCATGTGGCGGACGGGAGTCTGGGCGCGCGAAGTGAAGGTGAAAGAGTTCTTCGGGCTTTTGCCTGAGCAACACCTGATCGCGTTTCTCTACATTGGATATGCGGCGGGAGAGGTGAAACTCACCGACCGTCCCCCTGTGGATGACCGCGTACAGTGGATGGAATAAAACAAAATCGGAATTCTGATTTCAGAATTCCGATTTTCTGTATTTATTCGTGATGATGCCGATAGATCATCTCGCCCGCGGGGATGCGTACGGGGAGTCGGTTTTGTGACGGTGGCAGGGGACAAGTGGCGTAGTCCGTGTAGGCGCAGGGAGGGTTGTAGGCCATGTTGAAATCAATGACCAGTGTACGGTCCGTGGGAGGCGGGGTGGAGAGGAAACGTCCGCCTGGATAGGAACCATTCCCGTTCGTCGGGTCGTAGAAGTTGAAGAACAGGCCGCCCTCGGTCTTTTCGGCTTCGAGGCGGCATTCCTTTCCGCCCATCGTGAAGATGGCGAAGCCCGGGAATTCTACCTCGTACTCCTCGCCGATCACGTCGCGGATCTTCAGGATGCGCGGCGGGTCGTAGGGGATGAAAGTCGCCGTAATGCGGTAATCTGGGTTAATGGGGTAATGCTTGAGCCCCGTGAAGTTCTTGCGGTCGGGATTATCTCGGTCCCAAACGCGGATCAGACAGTTCTTCCCGCGTCGGATCACAACGATGATCACGCTTCCCACTTCCAGAAAATCGGGATTCTCATCGATGTCCGCATGAAGGATTTTTGATTTGACATCCACACCGTTGCAGGTGATGCTCACATCATCGTTGACCCTGAGCGTGACCGCGTCATTCCTGTACTGGAAGACGCCCGCGTGGGCAGGGACGGAGGCGCTCTGCAACTGAATATCGTTGGACGCGTCGCTTCCGAAGGTATTGTTCCCTTCCTCCAACCAGAACAGGCCCGCGAGCGCCAGCCAACTGCGCTCGTTTTCCCGCAAGCGGGTTTCCCGCTCGGAGCGGAATTTCAGAATTTCTTTTTCGAAGTCGGTGGGTGATGTCATGGCGCAAATATACAACAAAAAAATCCATTGGGCTAGGGGCGCTGTAAAGTGGATGCAAGGTGACCATCACTGATTGACAATTCCGTTCATCCCTCGTATAAGTGACACAAATCACTTGTTCAAGGAGATTGCAATGCTTTTCATGAATCTGCTTTCTGAAGAAGGGCCGAACACGGAACTGGCCCCTTTGCTGTGGTGGGTGTTGGGATTTTTCCTCCTGATGGTCATCATCGGCTGGCTCACCAGCCGCAACCAGAAACCAGCCGAAGCCGCCGCTCATGTGGAACATAAACACGAAGATGACTTGGAGATCATCGAGGGCATTGGCCCCAAGGTCGCAAAAGTGTTGAAGGCCGCGGGCATCCTTTCGTTCGACGATCTCGCGCACACCAGTGTCGAGAAAGTGAACGATGTGCTCAAATCGGCCAAACTCACCATGATGGATTCCGCAGGCTGGATCGAGCAGGCCAAACTCGCCGCCAAAGGCGATATGGACGGCTTGAAGAAAATGCAGGATGAAATGAAAGGCGGACGGCGCGCCTAATCTCCTTGTCAACTCCCGCGCAGGCGGGAGTTCTTTTTGCCATGTTCAACCTCCGCCGCTACTTTTTACTCGACCCTTCGGTCGTCTTTCTCAACCACGGGTCGTTCGGTGCGACACCGCGACCCGTCTTCCGCGCCTATCAGGATTGGGGACGCGAACTCGAACGCCAGCCCGTGGAATTTCTCGGCCGCCGCTTCACGGACCTGATGGCGGGCGCGCGGACCTCGTTGGCCGCCTACCTCGGGACGCGCGCCGAAAACCTGGTCTACACCCAGAATGTGACCATCTCGATCAACATCGTGGCGCGCTCGCTCGACCTCGGCGCAGGGGACGAAGTCCTCTCCACCGACCACGAATACGGCGCCATGGATCGGACGTGGCGCTTCCTGTCCAAAGAGCACGGCTTTCGCTACATCAACCAGCCAGTCTCGCTGACATCTCGTCAGGATTTCGTTGATTCGTTCTGGAGCGCAGTCACCCCGCGGACGCGCGCCATCTTCCTCAGCCACATCACCAGCCCGACAGCGGTCATCTTTCCCATCGAGGAGATCATCCAACGCGCCCGCGCGGCAGGGATTCTCACCGTCATAGACGGGGCGCACGCGCCAGGCCAAATTCCGCTCACGCTCGATTCCCTCGGCGCGGATTTTTACGGCGGCAACCTTCACAAGTGGCTGTGCGCGCCGAAGGGCGCGGGATTCCTGTACGCGCGTCCCGAGGTGCAGTCTCTGCTCAAGCCACTGGTCGTTTCGTGGGGATACGAAGCGGAGACGCCCAGCGCGTCGCAGTTCGTGGACCATCACGAGTGGTGGGGGACGCGCGACATCGCCGCGTTTTTGGCCGTCCCGACCGCGATCCAATTTCAGCAGGAACACGCTTGGGGTCGGGTGAGAAGCGCATGTCACGCGTTGGTGCGCGAGGCGGAGACGCGCATCCGTCAGTTGACGGGACTCCCGTCCCTCTATCCCGATGACGCGTGGTTTGGACAGTTCACCGCCGCCCCATTGCCCGCCTCGACGGACGTCCAAAAATTGAAGGACTGGTTGTACAATGAACATCGCATCGAAGTCCCCGTCATCGACTGGCACGGACGGAAATTCGTCCGCGTTTCGATCCAAGGCTACAACTCGCGCCGCGATGTGGATGCGTTGACGGAGGCGCTGAGACGTTTTATCGGTACATAAAGGAGTTCGCATGGTTCACAAACTTGAAATCGTTTTATTGTTGGCTCTCGTTTGTGTTGTCGGATGCGCGCCTGCGTTGCCATCGAAACCTGGCGAGACGATGGTTGCAAAAACGGATGGAGCGACGCTGGTCTTCGTCCCAGCGGGGGAGTTTGTGATGGGTTCTGAGAAGGGCCTGACAGACGAGCAACCCGTCCACAAGGTGTACCTCGACTCGTTCTGGCTGGACCAGACCGAGGTCACGAATGAAGCGTATCGTCGGTGCGTTGAGGCGGACGCGTGCAGTCTCCCGTTGAAGACGGAGTACCTCGATGACCCCGCGTTCGCGCTTCACCCTGTGGTGTATGTCTCGTGGGCGCAGGCAACGGAATATTGTGCCTGGGTGGGGCGCAGGCTTCCGACCGAGGCGGAATGGGAAAAAGCCGCCACGTGGAATCTAGAAACAAACGAAAAATATGTATATCCGTGGGGGAATGAGTACGATTGCTCGAAGGGAAATTACGATGATGAGACTGCCTTGGACGCCTCGGTGATGCAGGAGGGACTGGTGAACTGCGACGGCTTCGCGGGCAGCGCGCCTGTGGGAAGTTTCCCGCAGGGAGCCAGTCCGTATGACGTGCTGGACATGGGCGGCAATGTGTGGGAGTGGGTACATGATGCGTACATCGAGACCGATCCCTTCATTCCCGAATTCAAGAATTACTACGCCATCTCGCCGTACGAAAATCCCCAGGGCGTGGACCCCGCCATCACGGTCTATCGCGTACTGCGCGGTGGCTCGTGGAATTTCACCTACGGTTTCGGCCGCTCGGCCTACCGTTTGTGGTTTTCTCTTCATGACAAGTATGACGGCATGGGGTTTCGGTGTGCGATGGGGGCAGATTGAAGATGTTATCCAGTTGTAGCAGATAGTAATCCCTTCCCCAAACTACCGCCCTCTGATACAATACCGCCCGCACGCCGAACGACTTCTGAAAGAAACCCTCGGCCTCCCCGTCGGGGGTTTTTGTGTGTAATTAAGTGTCACGTTTCAAGTGTCAGGTGTCACGTACCTGTTTGCCACCCGATTACCGAATATCAACCATCCAACTATCAAACTGCCTAACCAAGAAACTACCAAACTATGCTCATCGAACGAAAAGACATCCGTAATATCGCCATCATCGCCCACGTGGACCACGGCAAGACCACCCTCGTGGACGGCCTCCTGCGCCAGTCGCACACCTTCCGCGACAACCAGCAGGTCGCCGAACGCGTCATGGATTCGAACGACCTCGAACGCGAGCGCGGCATCACCATCCTTGCCAAGAACACGGCCATCCACATGCCCGATCCCATTACGGGCGAACAGGTCAAGATCAACATCGTGGATACCCCAGGTCACGCCGATTTTGGCGGCGAGGTCGAACGCGTCATGAACATGGTGGACGGCGTCCTGCTGCTCGTGGACGCGGCCGAAGGCCCCATGCCCCAGACACGCTTCGTGCTCAAGAAAGCCCTCCAGATGGGACACAAGGCCATCGTCGTCATCAACAAGGTGGATCGCAAAGACGCCGAACCCGCCCGTGTGCTCAACGATACATTTGACTTGTTCATCGAACTCGGCGCGACCGAGCAACAGGCCGATTTCCCCGTCGTCTACGCCGTTGCCACCACGCAGCGCGCGGGACTGACAGCGGACCTCGGCCCCGATCTGAGTCCCCTCTTTGACGTTATTCTCCGCCAGATCCCCGCTCCCAAAGTGGACCCCGACGCGCCCCTGCAACTACTCGTCACCGCCCTCGGCTATGACGACTATCGCGGCGTCACCGCGGTCGGACGCGTCCACGCGGGCTCGATTCAAGCGGGACAAAAACTGGCGCGTCTCACCGCCGACGGGAAGAATCTCCCCGAAACCGCCCGCTATCTCTACACTTTCCAGGGATTGAAGAAAGTCGAAGTGGACGAAGTCTCCGCAGGCGACATCGTCTCCCTCGCGGGTCTCGAAGGCATCGCCATCGGCGAGACGCTGGCCGACCCGCTCAACCCTGTCGCATTGCCGACGATCAAAGTGGAGGAGCCCACCGTCCGCATGACGTTTGGCGTCAACACCTCGCCGTTCACAGGACGCGAAGGCAAGTGGAGCACCTCCCGCAAACTGCGCGAACGTCTCTTCGACGAACTCCGCACCAACGTGGCCCTGCGCGTGGACGAGACCGAGTCTGCGGAGAATTTCCTCGTCAGCGGGCGCGGTGAGTTGCATCTTGGCATCCTGATCGAAACGATGCGCCGCGAAGGCTACGAGTTCCAGGTGTCGCGTCCCGAAGTCATCTTCCACAAAGCGGACGATGGCGCCACCCTTGAGCCGTACGAAGAAGTCCACGTGGAGACCAGCAACGACACCGTCGGTGTGGTCGTGGAAATGCTCGGGAGTAGGCGCGGCAAAATGATGGAGATGCACGACTCAGGTCAAGGCACGACGCGCATGGTCTTCATCGCCCCGACGCGCGGCCTGCTGGGATTCCGCTATCAGTTCCTCACGTCCACGCGCGGTAATGGCGTGATGCACACCATCTTCAGCGGTTACGACGAGATGGCTGGCCCGATGAACACGCGCAGCACTGGCTCCATCGTCGCGATGGAAGCGGGCACGACCACCGCCTACGCGTTGGAAAATGCCGAACAGCGCGGCGTCCTTTTCGTCGGCCCTGGCGTGGATGTATACGAAGGCATGGTCATCGGCGAAAACAGCCGCGGCTCCGACCTGCCGATCAACGTCTGCAAGAAGAAGCACCTGACCAATACGCGTTCTTCGCGCGGCGATATGGAAATCCGACTCACGCCCCCGCGTTCGATGTCACTGGACGAAGCGGTCGAATATCTCGCAGACGATGAACTGCTCGAAGTGACCCCCGAAAACTTCCGCATCCGCAAACGCATTCTCGATACCGAGGACCGTGGCAAGCAGACCAAGAAGGCCAAAGAGTTGCTGGAAGAATAAACACACGAACCCCGTTTTCTCCAAAGAAAACGGGGTTCTGATTTGTTGATTCAGGTCAGCAGTTGGCCGAGTTAATCCACAAACCGATACTTCAACAGCGTCCAGACCGCTTCGAAGGCATCCTTCAACTTGATCTTCTTTCCCTGCGAGTAATCGCGTGGATTGAACGAGATCGGCACCTCGTAGATGCGGTAGTGACGTTTCAGCACCTTGGCAGTGAACTCAGGTTCGAAGTCGAAGCGCTTGGCGCGGATCTTCATCCCATCCACCACTTTGCGGCGGAAGACCTTGTAACCCGTCTCCATGTCGCTCAAGATGGTGTCGTACAGGATGTTGGTCATGAACGTCAGCATTTTGTTGGCGATCATGTGCCAGTACATGGTCACCCGCCGCGGCCCGCCGAGGAAGCGGGAACCGTACACCACGTCCGCGATGCCTTCTTCGAGGGGCTGGAGCAGGATGCCGTAGTCGCGAGGATCGTACTCGAGGTCCGCATCCTGGATCAACATGATCTCGCCTTGGGCCGCGTCCATGCCTGTGCGGACGGCCGCGCCCTTGCCCTGATTCTTCTCGTGCAGGATCACGCGGACCTTATCCTTGCCGTCCAGTTCCTTGAGTACGTCGCGCGTCCCGTCATGCGAACCATCATCCACCACGATGATCTCGGATGCCTTTTTGGTGGCCCTCACGCGCTTGAGTATTTCTTCGATGTTTCCAACTTCGTTGTAAACGGGGATGATTACTGATAGTTTCATGGCAGGAATTATAAACGAAATTACAATGATGCTATAATCACCTTACTCCATTTTATTATCCCGGTCCGGGAGGCATCCATGACCATTTCACGCAAAATCGAGCCTGCGTCCCCATCCAATGCGCCTTTTTACCCGCCTACACTCAATAGTGTGGAGGATACAGGCCTGTCTCCACTTTGGCTGCAGGACCTGGCTTTGAAGATTTTATACTTTCAAGGCTATATGAACGGCTTCAAGATCGCCGAAGAGATTGCCCTGCCGTTCGCGGGGATCACCGATACGATCCTGCAGGCCCTTAAAGCGGAAAAATTGATCGAGGTCAAGTCTTCACAGGGTGGACTGGGCGAGGGCGCCTATACCTACGCCATCACCGGCGCGGGGATCGCCCGGGCGCGCGAGGCGCTGGAACGCAGTCAATACGCAGGACCTGCGCCTGTTCCCTTCGACATCTACAACGAATCCATCCGCCGCCAGAAGAGCGGACGTCTCGCCGTCACCACGCGCACCATGCGCCAGATCCTCTCGCAACTGGTCATCTCCGAGGCATCCTTTCAGCGGCTGGGGCCTGCGCTCAATTCGGGCACGTCCATTTTTCTCTACGGGCCTCCAGGCAACGGCAAGACCAGCATCGCGCGCGCGTTCGGCAACCTGGCCCTCGCGCAGACGATGTACATCCCCTTTGCGATCTATCTGGATGGACAGGTCATCAAGTTGTACGACGCGGTCAGTCACAAGTCCGCGCCCGAATCGGAATCCGCTTCAGGCTCGACGGGGAACCTGCGTCCGTCCACGCGGCGCGATCCACGCTGGATCAAGATTCGCCGTCCCTTCATCGTCGTCGGCGGCGAGTTGACTCTCGCGGGCCTGGACCTTGTCTTCGACGACACGCACAAATTCTACGAAGCCCCGTTCCAGGTCAAGGCCAATGGCGGGATTCTGCTCATTGACGACTTTGGCCGCCAGCAGGTACGTCCACGCGACCTGCTCAACCGCTGGATCGTCCCGCTCGAGAACCGCGTGGACTATATGACCCTGCACACGGGACGAAAATTCGAGATCCCCTTTGACGTGCTGGTGGTCTTCTCCACCAACCTGCCGCCGAAAGACCTCGTTGACGAGGCCTTCCTGCGACGTCTGCGCCACAAGATCGAGATTGGCGATCCCTCCTTTGACGAGTATCGCGAGATCTTCAAGCGCGTCGCGGCGGATAAAAAGATTCCCTACAACGACCAGGGACTGGCTTACTTGTTGCAGGAATGGTACGTGAAACGCAACCGCAAACTGCGCGCCTCACATCCGCGCGACCTGTGCGACCAGATCCTGGACATCGCTTCCTATCTCTCTGTCGAACCTGTCATGACGCGCGAAATGATCGACCGCGCCGCCCAGGCCTATTTTGTGGATTTGTAGGCAGATCAGCCGTTCTTTTTCAGCCAATCGGCCACGCCAGCCAGGTTTTGAAATGTGTAATCTGGTTTAAAGGGGGAGTCTTTTAAATCTTCGACCTTTGTTTCGCCGCTCAGAACCAGTACGGTGACAATCCCGCTGGATTGGCCGAGCGCGATATCCGTGTATAGGCGGTCGCCGATCATGGCCAACTCGCTGACTTTTAGGTTCATTTTGACGGCCGCCGCGTCCACGATGAGACGATTGGGCTTGCCCACCACCAGGTCTGGCTCCCTGCCCGTCGCGGCTTTCACAAAGGCGATCATCGCGCCGACATCTGGCATCCAGCCTGTCTCTGTGGGGCAATTGAAATCGGGGTGCGTTGCGATATATGGAATGCCTTCCCGCACAAAATCACACAATTTCCAAAGTTTTTGATAGGTCAGGGTCGTGTCGAAACCCAGCACCAAAAAGTCGGGTTTCTCTTCGACAAGCTGGAATCCATGCTGGTGGAACTCATCCTCAAGAGACGGCGTGCCGACCACGTAGAGTCTGGCCCCTGGCTTCTGCTTTTGCAGATTGAGCGCGGTCGCTTCTCCCGAAGTCAGCACCAATTCCTCGGGGATGGGGAGTCCGAGTCGGCTGATCTTCTCGGCGTACTGACGACGGTGCTTGGATGAGTTGTTGGTGAGGAAGAGAAATTCCTTCTTTTGCTCGCGTAGCAAGTCAATGAATTGCAAAGCGCCTTCCAGCAGGCGGTCGCTCAGGTAGAAAGTGCCGTCCATATCCAGCAGGAAGCCGCGAACCGTGCTCAATTTCTCGATGTTTGTCATCATGGAAACCTATTCTCGGAGTTTTTATTTGGCCTGTCGCGTCACGGAGAAGACTCCACCCGCGGATGATCTGGCACAACATCTGACTGACAGGTTCGTTCAATCATACGCAGGGTAAACGTCCCTGTCAACGTGATGGGACGATGTTTTCCTCGTCAGCGCCCCGCTTGGACATTTTTCCAGTAAATTTCTTCCGTGATAGAATACGCAAATAATCAAGGAGAAATATGCTAAACAAGTGGCTTGCCGCCATGGAAGAGGCTATTCGGGAATTAAAGCAATGGCCTGATAAATCCATACAAGTCTTTCATCATAACGACGCAGACGGGATCACTTCAGGCTCCATCCTGACCCGCGCGTTCGAGAGGCAGGGATATCAAGTCCGCCGCTTTTGTCTGGAAAAGCCCTATCCCGCCGTGCTGAGAAAGGTCTACGAGCAGGAGGGCCGCATCATCGTCTTTGCCGATTTTGCGGGACGCATCGCGCCCTTGATCTCCGATCTGAACAAGGGACGGAATCTGACGCTGATTTTGGACCACCACGTTGCGGAGGCCTCCACCGACCCGAAAGTCCACAACCTCGATCCCGATCTTTTCGGACTGAAAGGGGACCGCGACATCTCTGGCTCCACCACCTGCTATCTCTTCGCGGTGACGATGGACCCGATCAACCACGACCTGGCTTCGATTGCCGCGGTCGGCGCGGTGGCGGACGGTTTCTTCGTGGACGGACGCCTCGTCAGTCAGAATCGGGATGCGGCGCTGGAAGCCGTCGAGCAGGGCAAGTTCGCGATCAAGCAAGTCGAAAAAGGCGAACAATATTGGCTGAAAACTCCGAAGGGCGAAATCCCCGTTCTCGAATTTGGCGATTATCTCGACCTGTTGGGCGGCGTTGGGTATTACCACAATGGACCTGATATGGGCATCAAAGTCTGTCTCGAGGGCGTTTCACCCGAGTCCGATAAGATGGTGGAGGAATTAAAGGCCACTCGCAAGAAGATATTCGATGAAGAGATCGCGCGGCTTCAGACGGGCGGATGGAAACAGGCGCCGCACATCCAGTGGTTCCATGTGGAAAACCGCTTCTTCCCGATGGGCGTAAAAATGATCGGCGCGTTCTGCGACGCTATTCGCGAGACGAATTTGATTGATCCCAACAAATACCTGGCGGGATTCCAGATCATCCCCGATGAAATCCCTGGGTTCGGCGCGATCAAGTTCAACGAAGTCAAAATCTCCATGCGGGTCTCCCCGTTCATGGAAGGGGAGATTCGCGGGGGCCGCGTCATGGGACTGAATATCTTGCTCCCCGAAGCGACGAACAGGCTGGGCGGCTTTTCGGATGCCTGTCACAGCCTGACGGCGGCTACCACGGTGGCAATTGGCAAGGAAGAACAACTCATCGCAGAGATGGAAAAAATCATTCAAGGAGAATCCAATGGGTAAAGGCACAGGTTTTGGCAAGAGCATCTTGATCGGGGATCAATTCGTTCTGGAAGAAGTCCCTGCCATCGTTTCGGCGATTTCCTACGAAACGGAGACCACCGTCGAACGTCTCGCGAGCGGCGAGGGCTGGGTGTTGGAGGACAACCGCATCGAGGTCCCTGGCTACAAGGAGAAGAAAAAGGACCAGCAGGTCGGTTCCATTGACCGTGTTCTCGAGGTCATGAACATTGACGTCAAGAAGAATCCCCTCAAGATCACCGTCGGCGGGAATTTGCTGGCGGGGAGCGGCGTCGGCGCCAGCGCGGCGAGTTGTGTCTCGCTTGCGCGGGCGCTGAACGAGGAATTCCAGTTGGGATACACGATCGAGCAGATCAATTACGTGGCCTGGCAGGGTGAATTCCCTTATCACGGAATTGCCAGCGGTGTGGACAATACCGCCTCCACGTACGGTGGACTTCTGCGTTTCTGGCTCAAGGATGGAAAGCAGAATTTCGAAAAGATCAAGACCCCCAAGCCGTTCGAGATCGTCCTGGCGAACAGCGGCATCACCGCCAACACCGCCCTGCTGGATGAATTCAGCGAACGCCAGAAGAAGGAAGACCCCGCGCTCTTCGCTTCGCGGATGCAACTCATCACCGAGCAGGGACGCGAGATGAAAACGGCACTGGAAGCAGGCGATCTGAAGAAGGTCGGCGAGGTCATGGTGGCCAACCACCAGCTCCTGATCGAGATGGAATACTCCCACGAGATTCTGGACAAGATGTGCAAAGAGGCTCTCGAGCGCGGCGCCTGGGGAGCGAAGGTGACGGGCGGCGGTCGCGGCGGCTACATGATCTCCCTGACGCCCGGGAAAGAACTCCAGGACAAGATCGCTTCGGCGTTTGAAGCGGAAGGCTACAAAGTGATCAAGGCGACGATCGGGGGTTGATCGTTCGCAGTTGTAAAGGAATTGCACAAATCGTAACGACTTTAGCCATTTTTTCCAGACGACTAAAGTCGTTACTATGTTTTTGCAATGCAGCCCGCAATCCACATCACGTATTGTATAATCATCCCATGCTTGCTGACCTGCCCTCTCCATTGATCCTCTGTCATCGCGGCGCGAAGAACTACGCACCCGAAAATACACTGTCCGCTTTCCGCACCGCCCTGGAACTGGGTGCGGATGGCTTCGAATTGGATACGCAGTTGACCTCTGACGGCCACGTCGTTGTGTCTCACGATACGACTGTGGACCGTCTCACGAATGGGCATGGCAAACTCCGCGATTTTTCGCTGGCGGACCTGCGTCAACTGGACGCGGGCAGTTCCTTCTCGGAGAAATTCCGCGGCGAGAGAATCCCCACCCTGGACGAAGTGTTCGAATCGAGCGGCAAGCGCGCCATCATCAATATCGAATTGAAAAACTTCTCCAAACCCTTCGACAACCTGGTGGAAAAAGTGTGCCAAGCGGTCCAACGGCATGGGATGCAGAAGCACGTCCTCTTTTCATCCTTCCTGCCGTGGAATTTGAAAAAAGCGAGGCGTCTTCTGCCAGAAGTGCCGCGCGGCCTGATCACCATCAAGGGTAGATGGGGCGTGTGGGGACGTTCGTTCGGTTTCAATTTTGGAGATTATGACGCCCTGCATCCCAATCTGGATGATGTGACCGCACAGCAAGTGCAACGCGTCCACAAATTGAAGCGGAAGATCAATGTGTGGGTGGCGAACAAAGAAGATGACATTCGCCGCCTCGTCGGCTGGGGCGTGGACGGTATCATGACCGACGACCCGCTTCTCGCCATCCGCATCACGCGAGGACGCTTCGACACCGCTCAGCGCGAGGCCTTGGCATGATTCCGTCCGAATGGATCGACCAGGCTGACAAGCGAATCGCGCCGCACATCGTCCGCACGCCATTGACGCATGATGCGGCGCGCAATCTCTTTGTCAAGTGGGAGAACCGTCAGAAGACAGGTTCGTTCAAAGCGCGCGGCGCGTTGAATAAAGTGCTGTCACTGGAAGATTGGGAACGCGCGGCGGGAATCGTCACCGCCTCGGCGGGCAATCATGGACAGGGCGTGGCACTCGCGGGTCAACTGACAGGCGCGCGCGTCACCTGCTTCGTCTCGGAACACGCCGTACCCATCAAAGTGGACGCCATCCGTGCCTTGGGTGCGGAAATTATCGCGGTGGCGGGAGGCTATCCCGAAGCGGAGGCCGCGGGACGCAAATTCGCAATGGATAATAAAAAGATCTGGGTCTCGCCGTATAACGATGGACAGGTCATCGCGGGGCAGGGGACAATTGCCCTCGAGATCGTAGATCAAATTGCCAATTTGATCGGCAACAGTCAAATTGACAATTTGACCTGCCTCGTCCCCGTCAGCGGGGGCGGACTCATCGCGGGCATCGGCGCGGCGTTGACGCGTCTCTCGCCGCGGCCGCGGCTGGTGGGAGTCCAGCCTGAAACCGCTCCCTTCATGCACGGACTCTTTTATCACGGCTCACAGGACGGCATCCCCGACCTGCCCTCGCTGGCAGACGGCTTGACTGGCGCGGTCGAAGCAGATTCGGTCACCATCCCGATGGTGAAGCAATTGGTGGATGAGCTCATCCTCGTTTCCGAGGATGAGCTCGCCCGCGCGGTGGCATTTGCTTATAAAGAATACGGTGAAATCATCGAGCCTTCGGGCGCGGTGACGATCGCCGCGGCGTTACGAAACGTGGAGCGGAATGGCATTTCGCTTAGTGGTGATATGGCGGGATACCAACCCACCCCACAGGTGGCGGTCGTTTCGGGAGGCAATGTCCAGCCCGAGGTCCACGCGAGAATCATCGCCGATTACGCAGGGGAGGCGCGGGCGTGAAACGTCTCCTTTTGAGCGTGGTCGTCCTCGCCATGCTGGCCGTCTTCATTCAGCCAGTGCAGGCGCAGACTCCCGTGCCGCCCATCGTTGTGCGTCAACTTTTGAGCGCCATGGCGCCGGAAGAGCGCGTCGGACAGTTGTTCCTGGTTCCGTTCAAGGGAACGGATGCGGGCGCGAGTTCCGAGATCTTTGACCTGATCGTGAATTATCACATCGGCGGCGTTGTGTTGCTGGCGGAGAATGACAACTTTTCACCTGCGCCCAACACGCTGACCGATTTGCATCGCCTGATCTACAGTTTGCAGGCGGCCGAACGCATGGGTGCAACCACCAGTTTGACCGATCCCGAAACGGGCAGGCCCATCTCGCCTTCCTATGTGCCATTGTGGATCGGCATCGCGCAGGAGGGAAATGGCGCGCCCACGGATGAGATCATCAACGGCTTGACGACCCTGCCGTCGGAGATGGCGCTGGGGGCCACGTGGCGGACCGACCTGGCCGAACGGGCGGGCGCGGTCGCGGGACAGGAATTATCCGCACTGGGATTTAATCTTTTCATCGGCCCTTCGTTGGACGTGCTCGATCAGCCGTCCTCCAACTCCAGCGGGGATTTGGGGACGCGCGTCTTTGGCGGTGATCCGTTCTGGGTTGGTGAGATGGGGCGGGCCTACATCCGCGGCTTGCACAATGGCAGTGAAAACCAGTTGCTGGTCATCAGCAAGCACTTTCCCGGGCGCGGCAGTTCGGACCGTCCACCCGAGCAGGAAGTTGCCACGGTGCGCAAATCGTTGGAGCAACTCAAGCAGATCGAGCTCGCGCCTTTCTTTGCTGTGACGGGGAACGCGCCCGATGAAGCCTCCACCACGGACGGCTTGCTCGTTTCGCATATCCGTTATCAGGGATTCCAGGGAAATATCCGCGCCACCACCCGTCCCGTCAGTTTTGACGCGCAGGCGTTGGGCGAAATTCTGAAACTGCCGCAGTTCGTCTCGTGGAGGGAGAACGGCGGCCTGATCGTGAGCGACGAACTGGGAAGCCGCGCCGTGCGTGATTTCTACGCGCCCGGTGAAGCGCAATTCAACGCCCGCCTTATCGCGCGCGATGCCTTCCTGGCTGGCAACGACCTGTTGACTCTCGGCAACATCTACTCGGTGGACGAGAGCGATCACCTTGCCACGGTCAAACAGATCCTCAGTTATTTTGCACAGCGATACATGGAAGACCAGGCCTTCGCCCAGCGCGTGGACGAGGCCGTCACGCGCATCCTGATCCAGAAATATGAGCTGTACGGCATCTTCTCCGTCGCAGAGGTCACACCTGTCTTGACGAAGGTGAACCAACTGGGCAAATCGAGTCAGGTCACCTTTGAAGTGGCCAGCCAGGCCGCCAGCCTGATCAGCCCCGACGCGCAGGAACTGGACAACGTCCTGCCCGAACCGCCGTCATCCAACGATTACCTGATCTTCCTCACCGATTCCAAGTCGGCTGTCCAATGCAGTCTCTGCCCGCCACAACCCGTCCTTGCGACCGACGCGCTCCAGCAGGCCATTCTGCGTCTCTACGGGCCGACCACCGGTGGACAGGCATTGTTCAACCACCTGAGTTCCTATTCCTTCGATGACCTGTCTGACCTGCTGGCGGGGAACGGTCCCGATGGCCTCGAATCCGACCTGCGGCGCGCCAACTGGGTCGTCATCTCCATGACCGATGCGTCTTCCGCACAGCCTCAGTTGGTGCACAATTTCCTGACCGAACGGCAGGACATCCTGCGCACCAAGAAGACCATCCTGTTCTCCTTCGGCGCGCCCTACTATTTCGATTCCACCGACGTTGCCAAACTCACGGCCTACTTCGCGCTCTATAGCAAATCATCTCCGTTCGTGGATGTTGCCGCGCGTGTCCTCTATAAAGAACTGACGCCCGATGGACATTCCCCCGTCTCGATTCCCGGGATCGGATACGAACTAATCGACGTCACCGCGCCTGACCCGGGGCAGATCATCTCGCTCTATCTGGACCGTCCAACGGAATCCACGCCCACGGCCTCTCCCTCGCTGACGCCCGAACCGACCTCCATGCCGCTCTTCAATTTGGGGGATTCCGTCACCGTTCGCACAGGGACGATCCTCGACCACAACGGCAACCCCGTCCCCGATGGGACGCCGGTGCGGTTCAGCATCTCCCTGGCGGGTGAGGGTGGCGGCATCCTCCAGCAACAGGATTCCACCACCATGGCTGGCGCGGCGGCCATTTCCTTCCGCATCGACAAGCCCGGGCTGGTGGAAGTCCGCGCGGCCAGCGAACCCGCCACCATTTCCAGCGTCCTGCAACTGGATGTCAAGGAGGGGTCGGCCGCGGTGGTGACCGTCATTGTGCCGATCCTGTCCGAGACGTTCGTCCCGACGCCGACCACACCCGTGCCCGAAGAATCCAGCGACTTCGTGACAACGGATGGCGAGCCACGTTTCGGCGGCTGGATGTTGAGCCTGTTCGTTTTGGGCGGCGGGGCCTTGCTGGCTTATTGGGTGGGAAGTAGTTGGGGAAGATCGCGCTGGGGCATGCGCTGGGCGTTGTGCGCCCTGCTGGGCGGCCTGCTGACGTACAACTATCTAGCCCTCGGCTTGCCCGGCGCGGTGAACGTGCTCAAGGCGGGTAGTGGCGGCGCTTTGGTTGGTTTGACGGTGTCGGGGGAAATCGTCGGCGCGTTGTGCGCCTGGCTGTGGATGCAGAGAAAACGCTGAATCAGCGAAGCAGGGTGGTGATCAAGCTCAGCGCCAGCATTCCCAGCGCGGCCCAGGCCAGAATCGAATCTGCGGACAGCACTCGGAGGTCCAGGGCGGGGGAGGTTTGGCGCATCGGGCCAAGTGGACCGGTGGGCACTTCGCGCGTCCCGAACAGGTAGGCGCGGAACTCGTCCACGCTTTTGGGGCGGTCATCGGGATGGAGCGCCATGGCGCGCAGGATGGCGCGTTCGGTGCGGACGCTGATCTCGGGGTTGATCTGTCGAGGCAGGACCAGCCTCGAAGCGTCGAGGAAGCGGACGCGGGCCTCGGCGGGCGGCTCGTTCGTCAACAAATGATAGAGCGTCGAGCCGAAGGCGTAGATGTCCGAGCGGATGTCGGTGTGGGCGCTGTCGCCGCCGTATTGCTCCAGCGGGGTGTAGAGCGCGGTCCCCTGTCCCTGAATGACCGTGATGGTCACTTCGTCGGGGGCGAGGATCTTCACGAGGCCAAAGTCCACCAGTTTGACAAGTCCGCCTGGGGTCAATTTCAGGTTGCTCGGTTTGATGTCGCGATGGACGATGGGCGGCGCCTGGCTGTGCATGTAGGTGAGCGCGTCGCAAATTTGATTGGCCCAGTTGAGCACATCCTCTTCGGCCAGGAAGTGTTTTTGTTTGCGCGCGTCCAGCATGAGAGCGCGCAGGTCCTTGCCTGGGACGTAGTCCATCACGAGGTAATCGCGCGCGTCGATGGAGAAGAAATCGGAGACTTTGGGCAGGTTGTGGTGATCCAGGCGCGCCAAAACAGTGGCCTCGCGCAGGAACTGTTCGCGGGCCTCCTCTAAAATGTGTTCGGGCAATACGCGGTCGTACTCGACTTCTTTAAGGGCGCAAAGACGCCCCTCGAGCCGCAGATCGTCGGCAAGGTAAATGTTGCCCATGCCGCCCTGGCCGATCCGTTCACGGACGCGGTAGCGGTCGCGCAGTGCCTCTCCTGGTTTCACCGGGAGTGACATAAGATGGGGTTCTCCAAGCGGGGTGTGCAGAGAATTTGTTTCGGCGTGGTTCTGCACAGAAACGCGCTTTTCTGCTATATTATAAACGTCTTTGAAATTAAACTGTTTCCAATTTGGTATTTTCTACAGGTCGCTTTTGAAACTCAGGGATCTCCTCATATGACCGAAAAAACGGAAGAGTTTCCGCTGTTGATCGCGCAAGAAGGCCCGTTGAAGGGACAGCGCTGGTCCATTTCACACACCATCGTACTTGGACGTGAACATACTTGCGACGTGGTCATCGCGGACCGACAGGTTTCGCGCTTCCACGCCCGCCTCACCCCGACCCTGGAGGGGATCATCCTCGAGGACATGGGCAGCAAGAACGGGACGCATCGCAACGGTGAGGCCCTGTCTGCACCGGTGGTCCTTCAGGATGGCGACATGATCCAGGTTTCGCTGGCGCAGGAATTCACGTTCCTCACCTCCGATTCCACCATGCCGCTTGGGGACGGCGTGGGCAGGCCTGGCCGCCTGATGATGGATCTGCGTTCCCGCCGCGTGTGGGTGAACCAGCAACAGGTCGTCCCGCCGCTTTCGGCGCAACAGTTCAAATTGCTCTGGCTGCTCTACGAGAAACAGGGACAGGTGATCAACCGCGCCGAATTGGTATCCGCTGTGTGGGGCGAGGAGCAATCCATCGGCGTCTCCGACCAGGCGTTGGACGCGCTCATCCGACGTCTGCGCGACCGCCTCGCCTCGCTGGATAGGAAGCATCAATACATTGACACCGTGCGCGGTCACGGCGTGCGGTTGGATAATCCGCCTGCATGAGTATAAAACCAGGTTTCTTGCAGAAACCTGGTTTTATCATATCATGCTTCGTCGTGCGCCATCATGTCGATGGCAATTGCGACTGCCAGAATGAGGATGTCGTTCTGACCCGCCTCGATCTCCACGCCGTAGGCGTCTGTGATGCTGAACCACTTCTTCGACACCTCGGCCACTTTCTTGCGTCCCTGTTTGATGTTGTATTCCAGGTCGAGAATGTTGCCTTGCACGACCAGGTCTTCTCCACCTTTGACGTTCACATTCCACTTATCGCGCAACGGGGAAATGAGCGCCTTCTTGACGGTGGCAATGTCCCTGCCGTGTGGGTCTTCGATCACCATCGTATCTTTGATGGTCAGCAGGCGTTCCTTGATCTGGCACAACTTTTTGCCACTTGCATCTTCAAAGACGAGGGTCTTGCTGATGCGCAATACCTTGCCGTCCACTTTGAAGACGCGCTTGCCTTCGGCGTTTTCGATCCAGAAATCGTCTCCGATGGAGACCAGTTTTTGATGGATTTTATAACGGGTGGTCATGGGGAGTCCTTTCCTTGGTGGGATTTTTATCTTGTTAAGAGATGGCGAGATCAATCCGTGCGTTTGTGGCCTACGAAGAAGAGCGCCACGGTTCCAGGTCCCGTATGCGAACCGATCACTGTCCCGACGCTGTTGATCATCACCTTGCCGTTTAGTTGTGGAAATTTCTGTTCCACCAGATCGGCGACCATGCGTGCATCGTCATAGCAGGCGGAGTGGGAGATGAAGCACTTGCCCGAATAATCGAGGCCATTTTGGGCGTATTCCTCCATCCGTTGGACGATCTCGGCGATGACGCGCTTCTTGCCGCGGATCTTCTCGCGCGGGATGAGTTTGCCTTCGTGGTTCATGTTCATCAGCGGACAGATATTCAGCAGAGACCCCACCGCCGCCGACGTGGCTGAGATCCGTCCGCCGCGCTTGTAGTGGGTCAGGTCGGTGGAGAAGAACCAGTGATGGATGGTGAGTTTGGTCGCCTCCACCCAGGCATGGACGTCTTCGATCGTCCCTCCGCCGTCGCGCAGGTCCGCGGCCAGATCCACCAGCAGTCCGTAGCCAGAAGACGCTCCCATCGAGTCCACCACCAGCAATTTTCGGTCGGGATATTTCTGCAGGAGTTGTTCACGCGCCATCACGGCGGAGTTGTAGGTCCCAGACAGACCCGAAGAGAGGGAAATGTGCAACACATCCCTGCCCGCGGCCAGATATGGCTCGAAGAATTCGACAAATTGCGCCACATTCACCTGTGACGTGGTCGGTAGTGCCCCCGCCGCGATGCGCTGATAGAATTCATCAAAAGACATCGTCTGTCCCAGGTCATCGGGATATTCCTTCCCGTCCATAGTGTAGTGGAAGCAAACAAAAGGGATGTTCCGCTTCTGGAAGTATTCCAGGGGCAGGTCCGCGGTGGAACAACAACTGAGAACGTAATCTGACATTTCAACTCTCCAGAAAAAAATGATCGAGTTCCAATTTTACCCCACCTCGCGGACACGTCCCTCAGCCCGAAGCGGACTTGATGAAACCTGATCGTGCTTCTGGTGTTTTTGTCAATGACAAAAGGAGCGCCAAATGAAAATCGTTGCTTACCTGGATAATAGCAAAGACCAGCATCGCGTCACGTTGACCACGAATGACAATTCCCATTCCATTGTCATCCCGCCAAGGTCAACTGGGTTCGGTTCCAGCGCCAACGGCGGGGAACTGCTCTTCCTTGCGCTGGCAACCTGTTATTGCAACGACATCTACCGCGAGGCCGCAAAACGAAATATTCAAGTGGAGAAAGTCGAAGTGGAAGTGAGCGGAGACTTTGGCGCAGAAGGGGAACCCGCCCGCAATGTCAGCTATAAAGCCAAGGTCCATGCCAGGGGAACGGAGGATGAGATCCGTGCATTGATGGAGCACACGGACACCGTGGTGGAGATCCAGAATACATTGCGAATAGGCGTGGATGTCAAGCTGAGTGAGGTAGAGGTAGTGGCAACATAACCCTATCCCTTGAGAGCGCACAGGCTGCTCCCTGCGTCTACGCACCGATTATTAGCGAATTCGTGGTTTCATTTGTGGACGGTTTTTCCGCCACCGCAAGTAGGGACAAAGCCCCGCCGCACGGACAGCCTCCCCCACCCCGAAGTGACTTCCATCTGCACACCGTCCATTCGTTTATTCGTGGACTTTCATTCGTGGACGGCTTTCCCTTCACGCGTGCCCGCCAGCGTTTTCCCGCCGTTGACCACCCACAACCCGCCGCGCGGACAGCCTCCCCCACCCCGAAGCGGACATCCGTTCCACCTGCGCGAAGCGTCCGCGACGCATTGACCCCTCTCCCGTCTCCCCCAAGGGGGAGAAGCCAAACCTTCCGCAACGAATATTTGCTCTAGAAAACCGTCTCGCCCACCAACCAAGAAAAGAAACCGACCTCATACCCTCTCCCTTGGGAGAGGGACAAACGGACACGCCGATTGCTCAAGCCGATCAGGGTGAGGTCCCAGCGGACACGCCGATTGCTCAAGCCAATCAGCGTGAGGTTCTTTCCACCTACGAACCATCTATTTGACATCCGTGCTATACTTCAAAATATGAGGTTTATCATTTCAGGGCATACCTACAGCATAGGCTCACTTGATTCAGACATGGATCAAGCATTCGTGGATTTGCATGCAGCATACTTAAGCAATCAGCCTTTGCAATGGGAAAAGTTCAAAGAACGAGCATTGGCATTTTTCGACCAGAACTATAACAATTTCAAGGCAACAGAAGTTTTCTTCCAAAACTTCACAATTATTTGGGGGCGTTACCGTAATGAAGGTTTATGGGATCAAGCAGAGGGCATTTGGGAACTTGCCCTTGAACCAGCAATTGAGTGGGAAGAGAAAAACAAGGGAAAACGAATCCACAAGGGAGGTCCATACTATTTTTGGGGAATGACTGCAATTCAGCGCGGAGATATAGATAGAGGATATGCCCTCATGCATCAGGCGTTAGAGGAGGACATACTTACGCAACAAAAAACAAATCCCGATACACCATCTCTCGCATTCGCATCGTTAAACTATCAAAAAATTGACCAAGCGTTTAGACAATGGGTCTTGCTGGAAGCACAATATTTGGCGGCACAAATAATAGCCTATTGTGCAAATCATGGGCGAACATTCACAATGGATGATTTTCAACGCAAATATCTACAAGTTCCTCCCAGCAGCGATGTTCTTTATTTGCTCGCCTATACAATTGCTCGGTTGATAAGAATCAACAAGCTTCCTAACTATTTACTTGCAAGTTCATTTGCAGGGCAATTACTTCAAAATATACTGTTTGACCTTGTGCAAGTCGTTGATGTGGCTATTGCAGAGAAGAACAAGCCGAAATGGAAAATGATCGACCATATCAATTTTCTTTCACGCAAAGCATCACAAGCAATCACAATATCTAAACTTAAAGAGGCCAATTCACTACTTCAAGCGGATTTTGAAAAAACCATGGGAGAAATAATCACTGGTTCATTCCAATTCAAAGATGGAACAATCATCACTGCCCTTCAAGCAGATTTATTGATAGTTTACGGGTTACGAAATCGCGGGGCACACGATTTGTCTTCTTCATCGATCATCTGGAAGGAATTCAACAGAATCCAGGCCGCCGTGTTTAGTGCATTATTCCTTGGTGTAGAACTAATGTATTAGATTCTTCCAACTACATAAGTAGATCTCCGAGATTGGGCTCGAGATCTATTCTTCTACCCTCTACTAATCTCGTAGGCTTGCCCGCCGAAACCCACAACCCGCCGCACGGACAGCCTCCCCCACCCCGAAGTGACATCCCCCGCGCTCCGTCATCCGTTCATCCGTTTTCCATCCGTTGACCACCCACACCCCATCGTTTCCCTGCTTATACAATTCTTTCCATCCATGATTATCTTTCGAAGGTGGAAGTGGCAAAGAACAGACCACTCGAAAACCGACATTATGCAAGTAAATAGCACCGCCGAGCAAGTGACGAAAACAACAGTCTGTCATGTCTTGAGCATTAGCATAAGAGCCTCCGCGCAACACACGGTCGTCAGAACCATTTTCATCCTCATACTCAAGACCATCATTAGCACGATAAGGATAAGACCTTAATGTGTTTTGTGTCCATTCCCAAACATTGCCTACCATGTCCGCACAGCCATAGGGCGAATCACCTTGTGGCGAATACATGTCCACAGGTGTTGTGTCGCCTTTGCCACCTTCGTATGTATTGCATTTGTTTTTGTCAAACTCGTTTCCCCATGGCCATACATTGCCAAATTCACCACGCGCAGATTTCTCCCATTCGGCTTCAGTGGGCAAACGTAAGACTAAGCCAGAAGGCAATTCGCCTATGAACAAATCACTTAACCATTGGCAATAAATTCTGGCATCATCCCACTCTACGTAAATAACTGGGTGATCTTTTTTCTTTCTCCAATGCCGACCGCCTATGAAATGCTTAGTTCCAATGGCTTTAGTATAAGCGTGATATAGTTCATTTGTCACAAGAAAGCGCCCCATCCAATAATCATAGGGAATGTTTACTGTGTGTTGTGGATATTCTTGATGATGAAGCGCGAAATCGCTATTTGATCCCATAAGGAATCTGCCTGCTGGCACATGCATAAACTCCATGCTATTGGAAAGAGTGAGAATATCTGTCGCCATATTATCGTCTCCTTTCTCAGTCAGACCAAGTTATACATTCTCTGTTCTAAATCGAGAAGATTACGAAAGAGGAATGGAAACCACCACGCGAAAACCGCAATATTTACCATCATAACTAGGATCGCCTCTAATACGAGCCGCGCAACGCGCGTAATTAGAATCAAAGTAGAAAGAACCGCCACGGAGAGCATGACCGACAAAGTCTAGTTTCTCATTCTCGCGACCATCATTAATCTGGTAAGGATAATCCTTATAAAATGAATGACACCACTCCCAAACATTACCTGCCATGTCGGCACAACCACACGGAGAATCGCCTCGTGGTGAATATAAACCAATAGGCGTTGTATCACCTTTGTGGCCTTCAGCCGAGTTACAGTTATTCTTGTCAAACTCGTTTCCCCAAGGCCACTTTCGACCATCTACACCGCGCGCCGCTCTTTCCCATTCGGACTCGGTCGGTAAGCGCAAAATCAATCCTTGTGGTATTACATCCTCAAGAAGGTTATTTAACTCTTTGCAACAAGCCATAGCCTTTTGCCATGTAATACCCACAATCGGATGATCTCGCTTTTCTTCCCAATTGCTCACAGGATGTGATCTCATATTAACAACATATTGCCCATTGGACACTGGAAAACGCGCAATCCAATAATCATAAGGAATATTTACACTATGCTGGGGCATCTCATAACTACCAAATAATTCGTTATGCTCGCTACCCATTAAAAATGATCCAGCAGATACTTTGACAAATTCAATGTTACCCCAAATAGATTTCTCCATCTTTTCTTTTCTCCTACGGAATTATATCAATACGAATTTTTATTCCGATTTCAACGCACCTTCTTCTGTCATCGGATTTGAGTCGTTGATACAACTCGCGGACAACAGGTTTGTCTTGCGAAGCATGGCAGAGAAAGACGCGAAGTTTTCTGTCTGGCATAGGTGAATAGTCTCGCCGTTCTAAATTTGACGGAATCTTTCAATATTTTCGGTCTCGCGAAAATATTTTTTCCCAAGTTCGAATATTTGGTCTGAAACATCGGTGACGGCATCTGTCAAGGCAACGATATACTGTTGCTCAGTCGAAATGTTTGTCTTGGATTCCAACTCTTTTAGCGCTTTCGTGTTTTGGAAAAATATTTTCATTAATCCTATCAAGTAATTTGCAATGGGTATGGAAGCCTGCTTTTTCAAATTCAAAAATTGTTCCTCACTAATTTGTCCATCCCTAACCGAATGCCCCTTTGATTCATGATATTGGCTTTCCAAGCCAGCAAAGAAGAAAACAAGCGAAAAAGCGGTTATATCCTTCGTTACTCCCATCATATTGCCCAAGGCTTGTTCCGTGGAAATCGCCCTGCTTATTTCCAACGAGAATGTTGCTGAATGTACAAAATTAATCATGGGGCGAGCGGCATCATCTAGATCCGCTTTAATTTCGATTGGCAAACTTTTTGTCACCTGATTCCATCTATCAAATAACTGCTTGGGAGTGTTGGTTTCATTTGCTGCTAAATTTTGCGATGAGCGCTTCTTCAATTCTTGTTTTTTTAAAACTGATTCAAAAATGGGGTATTGTGTCGGAAGTCCAGTCTCCTCTATCTCGCGAACGACCTCTTTTATAGTCTCGCTCAGATGAGTATAGATTGGATTGTCGTGCAAAACTTTTATGATGAATAAAGCCTGCTCATGGCCCCCCCTACTTTCCAAGCACTGTGCCAAGTCTAAATAGCACAAGCCAATAAGGTCGTGCGTTAATCTTCTGATACGAGATACACCTTTTTCTTTCAATTCATTTGTTATATTGGTCAGATAGGTTATAGCCTTTCCAGTCTTTTCATTTGAGGGGAATCCTAGACCGATTCGCTTATAGACCTCAATACCCAAAACGAGTTCAGGTTCGCCAACCTCACACTGCAAATCGAAGTATTTCTTTGTTTGTTGTGGATATTTATCATATAGTGCAGCTGCATGACAAATCCTAAGATTTGCCCAATAATGTTGCTGATTTTCCCTTAATATCTCAGCAACCTTGAGACTGGCGGTAAAGATGAATTCATAATTTGATAACACTTGTCCATGGTTAATTTCCTCAATAGCAGAATCAATAAGATCGAGAGCCACACCTACTTCGACAGGAGTCCCTAATCCAAGTGTCATCTCGAAGAGGAAAGGACTAAATGCCAAGCCTCCATCATATTCATCAAACATTGGCAATTTGCGATCTTTAACCCCATAATCGGCTATTCCCATTACATAGTCTTTTGGATAATATCCCCAAAAATCATTTGACGCTGCCCCAAACAGGATATTGCCTTGTTCAAGCAAAAAACGCCTTATGTTTTCTGGACTTTTATGCTGTTCTTTTAGTTCGTATACCTTTGTTATCAATCGAACCGCAACAAGCATGGCATATCTCAGCATGGATGTTCGGTTCTTCAAAACGAATTCTGATAAGTAAAAGTTCTGCGCTCGTGTTACGAATTCACTATCGTAGACGTCGAGATGAGAAATTATCTTGTCTGCAACATCGGCTGGTTTGTTATATTTTTGACAGACAATTTCTGCTAGCCATTCTCTAATTAACTGATCGTCATCGGGAATATCAAGACTTCGCGCTCGAATTAATAGTGCCTCTTTTAGGTTTTCATAGCCAGTATTATCAAATAGACTCACCCATTGTCTTTTTCTTAAACGATCTGGCATTTCACAATTATCAAATCGTGTCGGAATAATGAATATCGCTCCTTCGGGTTGCTCATCTGCAACATCAAGAGCAAGAACGATTTCTTTTTGTGCATATCCTGCTTTGTTTACAGATTGACTGGATAAACATGCTATTACCACATCCGTCTCGCTAATGGCTCTGCGGATTTCCAAGCCCCAGTCTTGACCTGGCACTAGTTTTTCTTCATCAAACCAAATATCAAAACCATCAGCAATCAAGCGATCATAAAGATCGTGAACTTTTTGCTTGTCCACCTTTGAATGGCATAAAAATACTCTGAGTTTACGAATCTCGGCCATGGCATATTCTCCTTTTGCCTTATTGTCCTAGTTCGCGTTAACTGTTCGAGTCTCTCGATTTTGCCCATACTACTAAAAGTTTGATGTTCGCATTATAGCATTGTCAACTGAGCGCTGCGTGTTTTCTCACTACTCACTACTCTCTCATCTTCTCCCATCATTCCCCCGTCGGCACCCAGATATTCTTTTCCTGTGTCACCTTTACTTTGTTCTTACGGCAAAATAATAATATTGAATTTGACTGAATACAAAAGATCTCCAGACTTCTTTGATTCAGTTGATATAGTCGAAGTCACACTAAATATCCCGCTACAATCACGGGAACTGTTTGCAACAATAGGTATCTGTATTATGAAAGTCTCGTTCGTTCCGAGTTCTTTTCCATCAAAAGTGGTTACTCTCTCTAACTTGGTTTCATCCCCAAAAGCCTCCCCAAGATTTTCGATAAAATCGTAAAACCATTCTGAGTCTGAATTCAGAGGCGGCTCTGTTGGATATTTGATAATGAATCCTTGAAAAAAGCCTGAAGGTGGATTGAAAGTCACTGCCGAAATATTTAACGGAACGTTGCTTACGTTTTCCAATGTTATCGTTATTTTGCCCTCTTCCCCTATGTGATATTCCACAGGATTTACATCTACTGTAGTTCGTAAGTCCGAATCTGACACAGGGTCAGGGAAAAATTCTCCAAAAATGAACAAATTAGAAGTGAGCCAGAGACAAAGTCCCAAAAGAAAGACTATGAAGAAGGCATAAGCCTTTGCCCCAATTTTAAGTATCGTGAAATATGCTTCTGGGTGAGAACTACTAAACCTTTCAAGCCGTGTTTCTCTGCCAGTTCTATCATTTCCCCGCGTGGTGGTAGGATCAAATTTATTTGACCGCTTTTCGATTTCGTTGCTTTTTTTCTTTTGCAACAACGTTCGGAGTTTTATTTTCATCGAACACCTTGCTTTCTCAAGAACTTTACAGAGCCAAGAGACAATCCCGCAGGATGGGATGAGCAAATTTTTGCTAGATGAGACAAGCCACGCGAAAGCCGATAAATTTATCCCTGATGATTGGCGCAAAGCCATTGCGCGCGGAAACGTGCGAAAACATCGCAAGACCGTTCCAAGAACCGCTACGCAAACACAGCCAACCTTTCTTCATTTTTTGATAATTGGCTTGCCATTCCCAAACATTCCCCGCCATATCCATGACACCGTATGGACTCGCTCCCCGTAAGTAAGCATTGACTGGCGTTGTATGCCCAATTCTACTTTCAAGAACATTCGCGCGACGAACAATCTCCTTTTCTTCTTTTGTTATATTACCTGACTTATCCCATGGATAGCGATTTTCAGGCATTTCTCCACCAGCCGCGAAAGACCACTCGAAATCTAAAGGCAATCGAATTTGTAACACATGTAAATCAGGATTTGCAAGACTTTCAGCCAGTTCTCCCCAATGGTACATAAGCCACTTGCAGTATGCGTTAGCCTCGAACCATGAAACATAAACCACAGGATTATCAGGGTCGGAAATTCCAAAATTTTTATCCTCCAAATAAAAAGGTCTTGGCATATGACCAACGAATTTAACTTCCTCCTGTATCCAATTGTCACATTCTTTCATCCCCCATTTCCCAATCTGAACGCAGTCATCATCGAACTTAGGAAAGTCAAACCAAAAAGATTTTTCAGCAAAATCAGGAGCATTCAAGAAGCGTTCATATTGTGCATTGGTGACAGGATACTTGCCAATTGCAAAAGTATACTGGATTTCCTCTGTAGGTGGTATTTGAATAAATTTGTACAGATCAAGGTTTTCAGAAGATGATGGTTTTACTGAATTTCGCTTGGACTTCAAAGACAAATTCTTTAGAGAATCCACAAACTTGCCTGAAGGATGTTTTTTAGTCTTGCTTGTCGCAGTAGTGGGTATCGAAGAAGTGCTTACACCTAAATTCTCTGCTCGGAACTTCAAAGATCTAATTAATTTTTCATGTGCATTTGGCGTGAAATAATCAACCCATTGTACTCTTTTCAACTGTTCAAACGATGGTGTGCAATCATCCAACCGTAAAGGAATAATATAAATCGTACCTTCTGTTTTTTCTTCGGCAATATTCAATGCTCGCCTGATCTCCTTATTGACATAACCCTCTTTTGTCACCGAAACTTTGGAAAGACAGATGATTATTGTGTCAGCGTCGCGAGTAGCCTTGTTAATTTCAAGGTCAAAATCTTGTCCAGGAAGAAGATTCTCCTCATCCAGCCAAGGGTCAATCCATGACTCGGATTTTAGGCGAACATACTGTCAACCTCCCAATTTTAGTACCAACTGAAAGTAGAAAAATCAGGCATGTTGGATGGCATACTGATGGGGCGTCAAACCTTGCAACGCCTGGTGTGGGCGGATCGTGTTGTATTCCTGCAGCCA
>JBMOMR010000093.1:0-43015 GCA_049324715.1 Chloroflexota bacterium
ACTTCAGTCCGCCCCACATGAGCGGACTGAAGTCCGCGCTCCGAGATCGTCATCTCCACTGAAAGGCGGGGGAGGCGATGATGCCCGCGGCGAGGACTTGCAGAGTCTCTTCGGCGGACGCGCCCGCGTCCACGACCGCGGCCAGCAGATCGTCACGCGCGGGGCGAGGCAGGGCGGCGCCGAGGAGCAGGGAGGCCAGCGCGTCGGCGTCATCTTCGAGGCGGCCTGTCGAAACCTTGTCGAGCAGGCGAAACAGGTTGAGGCGTGTGTTCTTCATTTCGACGCGCACGAGTTCGAGCGCGAACTGCCAGCGCGGCATCAGGTTGCCCATCCAGGCGTCGCTGCGGTCGGGGTAACCATCGGGCGTCGGCCATGAGAACGGCAATTGACCCATGCGCGCCAGCGGTTGCCCAAACGCCAGCCCGTCGGTCTCCACGTTTAGGGCGCGTGCCGCAGACAGCACAAAATTGAGCGGGCGTTTGAATTTGGGTTGCGCGTGCGGTAGCCCATCAAGCAGGATGACGCGCAACACCGATTTGATATCGCCTTGCGTCTCGATGAAAACCTGCGCGGCCTTCTCGACGATCTCACGCGGCGGATCGTCGGCGATGAAGCGACGCGCCAACTTCGTGACGATGAAGCGCGCCGTGGACGGATGCGCGGCCAGATGTTCGATCACCTGCTCCGCTTCGCCCTGACCCGCTTCGGGGATCGCGAGACCCAGGACATTTTTCGCGCCTGACTCGTGTTCCTTTTCGCGGAAGGTGAACTCGCCCAGCCAAAAATGTTTCTTCACCGACCAGCCCGTGAGACAGCGCGCCAGTTCCATCACGTCGGTTTGGGTGTAGCCGCCGTCCACGCTGAGGGTGTGGAGCTCCATCAACTCGCGGGCGTAATTCTCGTTCGGCGTGCCTTTGACGTTGGCCTGGTTATCGAGATAGACCAACATGGCAGGCGAATGCGCCGAAGCCCAGACGAGGTCGCGGAACGAACCGAGCGCGTGCTTGCGGATCACCTCGCGGTCGTCCACGGTTTTGAGGAGGAAGCAGGATTCTTTCTCGACGAAGATGTTGAAGTGGTCGCTCCAAAATTCGACCATCACTTCGTAGAGTTGACGCTTGCTGTAAAGTTGACGCAGGAAGGTGGCCTGACGCAATTCGTTCGGGACGGTCTCGCGGTCGTAGTTCTCGAAGAGTTGGTTGCTGATGGCTTCGAGTTCATTGGCGTCCATGTGAAGAGTGTCGAAGGTCGAAAGTCGAAGGTCACAGGCGAAATCGTCGATCGAGTCAAAGTCAAGTTGTTCCTCGATGTATGCCTGCAGGCCGATCTCCGCGAAATGGGCGCGCTCTTCCATGCGCGGCCCGAAGGTGAGACGGTTGAGGGCGAGGAAGTCGGCCGCGTCCATATCGTTCCACGCGGTGACGGGGAGTCCGCCAGCCAGCCGTTGATAGATGGGAGCGCATGAGGATAGCGCGGCGCTGCCAGCAAGGAGGGCGGAGAGTTTGAGGAAGTCGCGGCGGGTGAGGGACATGGTGGTTAGAGAGTGGAGAGCAGAGAATAGAGAGCAGTGGGGATGCGGGGTAGAGGATAGAAGATACGAGTTACAGGTTACGAGTTACGTGTTGCGTGTTCCGTTACTTGTGAATCTGTTTACCTGTGTACTTGTGTACCTGTCTACGTGCCTACGCCGCTGGGACAGACTCAGCCGTTGGCGCCGTCTTCGCGCGTGGAGACCAGTTGAGCAACGCAAACGTCGTCGCGCCGAGGGCGAGGAGCAGGGAGGGGATCCACACGAAGAGCCAGCCGATGATGGGCAGGAACGCGGCGAGTTCGAGGATGACCGCGCCGCGCACGAAACTTCCCAGTTCGGAGAAGGCGTCGTGCGGTTGGAGCCGCGATCCGATCAACGCCGCGAGTCCCGCGGAGCCGATGGAGGAGAGCGCGAGCGCGCCGCCGATGAGCATCCAGCCGAGGAATTTGGCGGGACCGAACGGGAGCGCGAGCAGGATAAAGATGGGGATGAGCAAGGCGATGAAGACGGCGACGCCAAGCCAGAAGGTCTTCCAGGGCGTGGCTTCGAGACGCGTCTGCGCGCGGCGGACGAGGTTGGGGAACAACAGCCACCAGCCCACAAACGTGGCAGGGACGGCGGTTCCGAGGATGAGCAGGACGAAGAAGATGGCGGACATATCGGCCATGGGGGAAGTTCCTTTCGATTGGTTGATGTAGGGGATACAGGGGAGGAGGGGGAAAAGTTGCAGGGACTTGTACACGGATTACACGGATTTGACGGATGGCACGGATTTTTTTAAACAAAAAAAGACGCGGGGTGAGCGCGTCTTTGTGTGAGCAAGCGGTGGTCGAGTAGCCCCGAGGTACTCCGAGGGGCGTACCGAGACCACATTCCAGTGATAGCGCTGGCACGTTGGTCTCGATACGCTCGCGAAGAACGCTCGCTACTCGACCAACGGAGCGCTTTTGTAACAGTTATTTATTCCGCTGGTAATACGTCAGCAAGACCGAGCCGAAGCCTGTGAGGGCGGCGAAGGGGAAGAGCAGGAACCAGCCGAGGATGGGAATTGTGCATCCCACGCCGAGCAGGAGGGTGGCGAAGAAACTGCGTTTCCAGGCAGTAGCTTCAGGGAAGAAACGTTCGCCGAGGACGGCGCTCAGGGAGGCGAGGCCGAGGCTGAGGAAGGCGAAGATGGCGATGGCGATCGTGGCGGCGGGAATAAGGAGTACCGCGCCGAAGAATGTTCTCCGCACGCCTTCGGAAAGCGCGAAGAGCAACAGCACGATGGCGCCGAAGAACAGGAAGTTGACCAGCCCGATCCAGAAGGAACGCCAGAGCGCTGCGCGCAGGTGTTCGGCGGATTTGTCCACGCGGGCGGGGAAGAGCGCGCCGAAGACGAGCAGGTAGCAGGCGAGGAGCAGGGTGAGGAGGAGGAAGATCGGGATGGAGGAGAGGATGTCGTTCATGGGGAATCCTTGTTGGGTAGTTTAGGTAGTTGAGTAGTTTGGTAGTTAGGTAGTTTGGTAGTTGCGTGGTTGGGCGGGCTGGAAGTCCGCGATCCGTTGTGAGCCGAGATTAGGCGTGGTTTTTCAATAACGCGCGATTGCCAAAGAGCCACATGGCGAGGGCGGCGAGGAAGACCAGCGAGGCAGACAGGCTGGAGATTCCTAGGGCGGGGAGTTCGGGCAGGGCGGGCGCTTGGATGGCGGCGAGGGCGTCGATCCACGTGAGCCATTGGATTTGGATCTGCGCGAGCGTGTCTGTCCACGTGGGGGCTTGGACGGTGGGCAGGTAATCGAGCACGAGGGGCGCGGCCACGATGATGGCAACCACGGCCGCGGCGGTTTGCAGGAGGGACGTCAGCGTGAGCCAGCGCGGCAGGCGGGGAGTCCGCTTCAAGTCGAGGAGGACGCGAGCGGCGAGGGGCGAGGTGAACGCCAGTTCGGGCAGGGAGTCCAGTTCGGCGAAGAGGGTCTGTAGCGTGGCGAGGCGCGCCGCGCAGTCGTCGCATGAGTCGAGATGCGTTTGGATGCGGGCGCGTTCGTCGGTGGCGTTGTCGAGGTATTCGTTGAGTTGGCGTTCAGTCAGGTGCATGGAGTTTCTCCGCCAGAAGTTTACGGGCGCGGAAGAGGTGGCTCTTCACGTCGCTGATGGGGATGGCGAGTTCGCGGGCGATCTCTTCGTAGGACAGTTCCTGGTAGTGACGCAGTTCGACGACGACGCGCCAGCGCGGGGGAAGCGAGGCGAGGGCGGCGCGGATCTGGTCGCTTCTTTGGCGGACTTCGAGCGCGACCTCGGGACTTTGGGCGGGATCGGCGTCCCGTTCCTCGTCCAACTCGCCGACGGGTTTTTGCGCTTCGAGGCGGTTGAGACAAAGGTTGGCGGCGACGCGCCGTACCCAGGGACTGAACTCGCGCTCCACGTCGAAGGTGTCGAGCCGCGCGTGGACGCGCACGAAGGTATCCTGGGCGAGGTCTTCGGCTTCGCGGCGTTCGCGCGTCATGCGGTAGCAGACGTTGAATACGCCCGCCTGGTGGCGCGTGACGAGTTCGCCAAACGCCTCGGCTTCGCCGCGACGGGCACGGAGGATGAGGTCGCGGTCGGTGGGCGCATCCATGTTCGTAGTGTAATACAGTTTGGGGGTGGGAAAAGTTGCAGGGAGGAGAAAAGACAGTACGTCAAATCGCGCTTCCCAATTAGAAGCCGCCTTGTACAACAACGTCAATGGATTAGAGTAAAATAGTGGCGGAGAGATTGAGAAATGAAAACCCCGCACCCAATTCCCTATCAAGGTAGCAAGCGTAATTTGGCAAAATACATCCTGCCATTCTTTCCGCTTGAAATCAAAACTCTTTTTGAGCCATTTTCAGGATCGGCGGCAATTTCAATTGCGGCGGCGGTTCATGGTAAAGCGGCTCGTTTTCACTTGAACGATGTCAACCAGCCTTTAGTTGCCCTTTTGAATGAGATCGTAAACAAGCCTGACGAAATTTCCGCTCAATATGAAACTTTGTGGATGGAACAACAGGGGAATGAGCGAAAGTATTATGACATTGTTCGTGACAACTTCAACAAAACAAAACGCCCTGATTATTTACTCTATTTATTAGCCCGTTGTGTTAAAGCGTCGGTAAGATACAATGCAAATGGGGATTTCAATCAAAGTCCCGATAATCGCAGGCTAGGACGTAATCCAAAGCAAATGCAAGATGATATTTTGGCAGTTTCTAAACTGTTAAGAGATAAAACAACTTTAACAAGCCTGGACTATAAAGAAGTATTGAAAAAAGCTGCTTCAAAAGACCTTGTTTACATGGATCCGCCGTACCAAGGCGTTTGCGCCACAGGCGACCCGCGTTATTTTAGCGGGATTGACTTTGATGAATTTATGCAGGAGTTGGACAAGTTGAATGAAAGGAATATCCCTTTCATTCTCAGTTACGACGGTCGAACAGGCAAAAAATCATACGGGCAAAATCTTCCTGACAAACTAGGAATGTATCGCTTGGAAATTGAAGCGGGACGTTCAACACAGGCGACTCTACTTGGCAGGGATGATATTACTGTTGAGTCGGTGTATCTTTCCAATAATCTGGTTGGGAAATTGCATCTTGCCCCTAATGAAATTATTGCCAATCATGTTATTCATCAGCCTGCATTATTTGAGTATTAATCAACGAGTTATTCATCATGCCAAAATCAACTTCACATAAAGAAATAAAGCGCATTTTGGGAAGCATTTCAAACAAACGCGCTCGTATTGTCATTGAGCATATTCTGGAACACGGTTTTATAACCACTGAACAACTTGAAAAACAGTATGGCTATAACCATCCGCCAAGAGCCGCTCGTGATGTGCGTGAAGCAGGTATCCCGCTGGAAACTTTTCGAGTCAAGGATAGCGAAGGACGTTCAATAGCGGCTTATCGGTTTGGCAATGTGAACAACATCCAAAAAGGCAGGTTGGAGGGTAGACAAACTTTCCCAAAACAATTTCGAGATAAACTCTATGCTGAAAGTGGCGGAAAATGCTCAATTTGTAACGGCTCTTTCGAGCAAAGATATTTACAGGTTGATCATCGAATTCCGTATGAAGTTGCAGGCGACTCTCAAGGTGAATTGAACCCCCAGGATTTCATGCTGGTTTGCGGTTCTTGCAATCGTGCAAAATCGTGGTCATGCGAACATTGTGCCAACTGGCAGAACAAAAAATCTCTGCAAGTATGTTTGAAGTGCTATTGGGCAAATCCCGAAAATTATTTCCACATTGCGCTCAGAGAAGTAAGGCGCACTGATATTTTGTGGGATGAAAACGAAGTTGAGTTGTACGAAAAACTTAAGGTGTCAGCAATCCAAGATCAGTTTCCGATCCCTGAATACGTCAAAAAGGTCATAGAAAAACACTTTGGAAAAACAAAAGGGAACTGATTTTTATCCAAGAGAAGTGGCTTTGAGTTTCTCTGCTTGCAATGAGTCCTCGCATGGCGCGGGCTGTCCATGAGGCGGGGTGTTGGTCGGCTTCGGGATTTGTCTGCTCGCGATGAGTCCACGCCTGGTTGTCGAGCTGGTGGTTGAGCCTGTCGAAACCCGAGGCATGGCGCGGACTGTCCATGAGGCGGGGTGTTGGTTGGCTTCGGGACTTGTCCGCTCGCGATGAGTCCATGCCTGGTTGGCGAGCCGTTTCGAGACATGGCGCGGACTGTCCATGAGGCGGGGTGTTGGTTGGTTTCGGGATTTGTCTGCTCGGGAGGAGTCCATGCGTGGGCAGCGGATATTAAGCGGATAAGCGGATGGGCGACTCGAGGCGTGGCGCGGACTTGTCCATGCGGCGGGGTGTTAGTCATGACTATGGTATAAGTCTGGTAATCAAGTTTATCCGTAAAAATTAGAGGTAAAAATGAATACTAAAGCCCAAAAATCCCGACGAACTGATGACGCAAATTCAGAATTCCTTATAGCCAGATACACTTCGCTCAGGGAGGAATTGCAAAATCGGAACTCAAACGCTTATCAATTGATATCTCTCCATCTGACAATTTCTGCGGCCATTTTTACCTATGGCTTGCAGCCATCAGCGGCGGCTTCTGTGCTCTTTATTATTCCAATCATAAGCATGTTACTCGGAACGGTAGTCGTGCATAATTGGATGGCGGGTAGACAGGTGGCAGTGTCAATCAAAAACGATATTGAAGCGGAATTCAACTTTGTTGGCAATGACCACGAGTCTCAAAAACGCCGTATTCCCGGTTTATTAGGTTTGGTCGGTGTTGGCGGGATTTTTTTAACGATTGAAATTCTCGCCATCATCCTGGGTTTAATTCAGGTTCAGCATTATACGACTCTGGATGTCGTATTGATTACCAGCGATATTCTTTCATTGCTCATTAGTCTATGGCTTACCAGTATTACAGTAAGAGCGCGAAAAAATGAAAAGTCTCCCCCTCAAAAAGAGGGGGGAACGAAGCGCACGCCTCTGCGCGCGTCCCAAACCATGTAGCTTTGAGTTTTTTGCTCGCAATGAGTCCACGCCTGGTTGTCGAGCCTGTCGAGACATGGTTGTTGAAACCCTGACGCCATCCGCTTTTCAGCATACAATCGGAAAATCCTTTTCATGTCTCTGATCATCTTTGATTACGATGGTGTACTTGCGGATACGCTTGACGATCTCCTTCTGTTCGGGCAGAGAGCGTGCGATCAACTGGGTGTAAAGCATTCGGTTACAAAAGACGACCTAGGCAATCTCGATGTCATGTCGTTTGCATCCTACGGACGGGCGTGTGAAGTCCCCGAATCTCTTGTGGATGAGTTTGTCAAAATTTGCCTGAATTTTTTCGCGGAGAAGAAATCCCCGCCTGCCATGTTCGCAGGGTTGAGCGATGTCCTCGGTCACCTTTCTGCCGTTCACAAGGTCGCGATCGTCACCACAAATTCAGCACAAAATGTAAATGCGTTTCTCGCCCAGCACGGATTGGATGGCCTCGTCCATGCCGTGTATGGGGTGGATTCGCCTGGTTCGAAGGCGCAGAAAATATCCATGGCGCGGAGTCGGCTCTTGGAAAACAGGATGCACGAAGCGGTGTTCATGGTGGGCGACTCTTTGAGCGACATCCGAGCCGCGAAGGATGCGTCCGTTACCAGCATTGCCGTCACATGGGGACATCAGAGTGTGGAAACTTTACTCCGCGGTCATCCCGATTTTGTGGTCCACTCTCCGCATGAACTGATCGAGATTATCGAGCAACGGAATGATGCCTGAACACAAAGCCCCCGAGCGGACTCTCATCCCTCGGGGGCTTGACTATCAGACTAGCAGACCAGCGACTAGCAGACTACACTCACCAACTTGCCTTTGACCACGATCACCTTCTTCGGCTCGCGTCCCTCCAGGAACTTCTGGACGTGTTCGCTCGCCAGCGCGGCGGATTTGACTTCCTCTTCCGTCGCCTCGGCTGGGACCGTGATGCGGTCGCGTACCTTGCCGTTGACCTGCACGGGGTACTCGATGCTGTCTTCCTTCGCGGCGGACTCGTCCACGACGGGCCATCTCTGCTGGTGGATGGAATACGGCTTGCCCAAACGCATCCACAATTCTTCGGCGATGTGCGGCGCAACGGGGGCCATCATCTTCAGGTAGATCTCCTGCGCCTCGGCCCATTCCGCGGAGCCGACCGCGCCTGCTTCGCGTGCCTTGTACATGTCGTTCAGCAATTCCATCAACGAGGAGATGATGGTGTTGAACTCGAACTGCTCGAAGTTGTGCGTCACGCGGCGCAGAGTCTGGTGGACGCGTCGCCTCAAGGCCTTCAGGGTCTCATCCGAGGGTCGAGTAGGGCGAACGTTCTTCTCGCCCGTATCGAGACCCGAATCCGTGAACAACGTCCACGTGCGGCGGACCCAGCGGGCGGACCCTTCGATGCCCTGCGAGTCCCACGGCGCGCCCATCTCCCAGCGGGCAAAGAACATCAGGTAGGCACGGACGGTGTCCGCGCCGTACTTGTCCACCAGGATGTCAGGCGCGATCACGTTGCCGCGGCTCTTGGACATTTTCTCGTTGTCCTCGCCCAGCACCATGCCCTGGTTGCGCAACTGCATCATCGGCTCGTTGCCCTCGGTGACGCCCGCGTCGCGCATTGCCTTGTGGAAGAAGCGCGTGTACAGCAGGTGCATGGTGGCGTGCTCGATGCCGCCCGTATACGTGTCCACGGGCATCCAGTAGTTGTACTCGGCCTCATCGAACGGGCCCTTGTCGTACTTCGGTGACAGGTAGCGCAGGTGGTACCACGACGAGCACATGAACGTGTCCATGGTATCGGTCTCGCGCGTGGCAGACTCGCCGCATACGGGACAGGTCGTATTCTTCCACGTCGGATGCAGTTTCAACGGCGACTCGCCCGTCGGCTTCCACTCCACGTCTTCGGGTAACTCGACGGGCAGTTGATCGTCGGGGGCGGGATTCCACCCATGCTTCTCGCAATGGACCATCGGGATGGGCGCGCCCCAATAACGCTGACGGCTGATCAGCCAATCGCGGTAACGATAGTTGACCGATTCCTTTCCGACGCCCCGTTCGGCCAGCCAGTCAATGACCGCGCTGATGCCTGGATTCTTGCGTCCCTTCTGGTCGTTGACCTTCGTCCCGTTGAACTGCGCGCTGTTCACCATCACGCCCGCGCCAGAATACGCTTCGGGCATGGTGTCGCCGTCCAGGTCGGGTTGACCCTCGGGCTGGATGACAGGGATGATCTTCAGTCCATATTTGCGGGCAAAGGCGAAGTCGCGTTCGTCGTGCGCAGGGACGGCCATGATCGCGCCCGTGCCGTAACTCATCAACACGTAGTCCGCGATCCAGATCGGGATGCGCTCGCCGTTGACGGGATTGATCGCGTACGCGCCCGTGAACACGCCCGTCTTTTCCTTGTCCACTGCCTCGCGCTCGATGTCCGATTGACGCGCGGCTTGCGCCTTGTACTCGTCCACTGCGGACTTCTGCTCGGGCGCGGTGACCTTGTCCACCAGCGGATGCTCGGGCGAGAACACCATGAACGTCGCGCCCCACAGCGTGTCTGGGCGGGTGGTGAAAATCTCGATGTCGTCACCCGCGTCAGTTTTGAAAATAACCGAAGCGCCCTCGGAGCGGTTGATCCAATTCGTCTGCAGAGTCTTCACCGTCTGCGGCCAGTCGATCCCATCGAAGTTCAACAACTCATCGGCGTATTTCGTGGTCTTGAAGAACCACTGGTCCAGGTCCTTCTTGATGACGGGTGTGCCGCAGCGTTCGCAGTGACGGTCATCACCCCAGACCTGTTCGCGTGCCAGTGTGGTGTTGCAATGCGGGCAGAAATCCACAGGCGACATCTTGCGGTAGGCCAGTCCCATCTTATACAGTTTGATGAAGAACCACTCCGTCCAGCGATAGTATTCGGGGTCCGACGAAACCATCTCGCGCTCCCAATCGAACATCGTGCCCATCGAACGCATCTGCAAACGCATCCGCTCGATGTTCGCGTACGTGCGCTTCATCGGGTGGACGCCGTCCTTGATGGCCGCGTTCTCCGCGGGCAGGCCGAACGCGTCGAAGCCCATCGGGAACAGCACGTTGTAGCCCTTCATGCGCATGTAACGCGCGCGCGCATCCGACGGTGTCATCGCGTACCAGTGACCGATGTGCAGGTCGCCGCTCGGGTAGGGCAGCATTGTCAACGCGTAGTGCTTCGGGCGGCTCTCGTCGATTACCGACCGATACAACTGGTCCGCGTCCCATTTGTCCTGCCATTTCTTCTCGATGGCGTTCGGGTTATAGCGGGACTCGTCCACAGGTTTCTCTTCCTTCTTCACCGCGACGACAGCCTTGGGCGTTTCCAACTTCTTGATGACGGCCTTGACCGCGTCCACGTGCGGGATGACGGCCTTCGGCTTCGCGGGCTCGATCGCCACCGCACGCTTCGCCGCGGACTTTTTGGCAGGCGCGGCCTTCGACGGTTTCTTCTCAGCGACGGGTTTACTCGCCTTCCCCTTGCTGACAGGTTTCTTCGTCGCAACCGCTTTTGTCGTCGCCTTCTTCGCCTTCGGCGCGGCCTTCTTTACCACTGGCTTCTTCGCCTTGGCAGACGATTTCGCGACCGTTTTCTTTGCCGCGGTCACCTTTTTGACAACGACTTTCTTCTTCGTCACCTTTTTCTCCTTCGGAGACGATGTAGTTGTCGCTTTCTTTTTGGTTGTTTTCTTCTTTGCAGTAGCCATTCTTTCCTCACATTTTCAAGGTGTATTCTAATTTTTACGTCAAACGTTCAACGCTCAACTTTCAACTCAAAACGCAAGCAGGAGGCGCGCGGCAAGGATACCATCCCCTGCGAGAAGGCAGGACACCGTCCAGCGACTAAATTCCGATCTTCGATTCATACGAGCCTCCTTTCTTTGTCCGTCATTGCAAGCGGAGCGAAGCAATCCTCGTGTCTGAGGAGATTGCTTCGGCGGGAGTTCGCCGCCTCGCAATGACGAAGATCCAGATAAACAAAAAATCCTTCATCCACTCAGGGACGAAGGACGTTTGTCTCTCCGCGGTACCACCCGAATTACAGTTGAACGTTGCACGTTGAAAGTTACAGGTCAACTGTCACTTGAGTTCACGATAACGGATGAAGCCGTCGCTGACTACTTTGCAGAACGTTCGACCTTCAACCTTGAACGTTCAACGTTATTCACCAGCGCAGTCTCTCTTTCGAGTGGACAGGCGAGTTCAGTCTTATTATCCCCTTTAGGGGGCGTGTATTCCCGTTGGATACAAGTGAAGGGCTTCCACCTCGCTTTCCCTTCTCGCTGACGGGATGACCTACTACTCCTGCCGTGACTTTTTAATTTTCGCCATTATAGCACAAGAGCGACCAGCCTTCGCCAATCGCTCTCGTTCGTGTGGACCCAGGGGGATTCGAACCCCCGACCTTCTCAATGCCATTGAGACGCGCTCCCAACTGCGCTATGGGCCCGGGCTTTCCAGTGTTCAGTTGTCAGTTTTCAGTGGACAGTGTTCAGCGACTGATTACTGACGACTGGTTACTGTTCACTGGCCAGTGGACCTGAGGGGATTCGAACCCCTGACCTCCTCAGTGCGATTGAGGCGCGCTCCCAACTGCGCTACAGGCCCGGTTATTACTATCCCGTTTATGGGACAAGGCGAACCGCATTGTACTAGAGGCGGAATATAGTGTCAAGAACGTTTGCACCACGAGAAAATGGTTGTAAAATCAGAAAAACTCCGTCAGTGAGGGAAATATGCCCGGATCATCCTCTGCCATCAACCGAGACTTTCGCCCCCAATACGCTCTGAAGTGGTATTTTCCCATTGCATTTGCCCTTCTTACTTCCCTCGTATACATCCGTTCGAAAGTACTTGCTGAGGACTTGGATGATGTCCTTGAAATTATCGGAATAGTGGCAATCGCCTACACCATATTTTTTATTGCCCGTGCTGTTACCAGAATTGATTTCGATTCTTCGGGGATAAGAATAAGACGTTTACTCTGGCCGGTGGAAGCCTGTGAGTACAAAAAAATCCTGGAAGTTCGGCTTCCCGAAATAGCGATCGATGGGAAAAGGGTCATTAAATTCGATGACATGCTCAATCGGGACGAACTGCAACAGGAATTCAAGGATTTGGAGATCATGGGGGCCATCCAAAAGGGACGTGTAAAAGACGTTCAATCTGCAGAAACCAGCCTGCTGCGGAAACCAAAATTCAAAGACGTTGTCTGGATACTTCTCATGACATTTGTGTTGGGAAATGAGTTGTTCGATCTCTCGAGGGGGGCAAATGCTCTTTGGGCGATTGTTCTGGTAATTTACTTTGCGATCGAAATTTCATCCCCGTTCAGGAAACCAAAAGATGAATGATTCCGCCAACCCCATCTACCGCATCACCGACCTGCACGAATCGGACCGTCCACGCGAGCGGCTGGCGTCCCTCGGGCCGCAGGCGTTGAGCAACGCCGAACTGATCGCCATCCTCCTGCGTGTGGGTGTGAAGGGCGAGAACGCCGTCACGGTGGGACAGCGCCTGCTGAAAACATTTGGCGGGTTGGGCGGACTGCACCGCGCCCCGTTCGCGGAGTTGATGAAACAGCACGGACTCGGCGAGGCGAAGGCCGCGCAGATCAAAGCCGCCATCGAGCTGGGACGCCGCCTCACGTTGGAATCGCCCGAAGAACGGCCGACCATCAACAGTCCCGCGGACGCGGCCGCACTTGTGACGTACGAGATGTCCGCATTCGAGCAGGAGCATCTGCGCGTCATCCTGCTGGATAGGCGGAACCGCGTCCTCGAGACGGTGGAGGTTTACAAGGGGTCGGTCAACTCGTCGCAGGTGCGGGTGGGGGAGGTGTTCAAGGAGGCGATCCGCAAGAACGCCTCGGCGCTGATCGTCATCCACAACCACCCGAGCGGGGACCCGACCCCCAGCCCCGATGACGTGGCCGTGACGCGCGCCATCGTCCAGGCGGGCAAGATGCTGGACGTGGATGTGCTCGATCACATGGTCATTGGCCAGGGACGCTGGGTATCGTTGAAGGAACGCGGGTTGGGGTTTGCGTAGTTTTTGAGAAAGGGCATTTCCTGTGAACGCAACTCAAAAGATATTGAGCTATATGAGCATCTTTTCACTGCTTACATTGTCTGCTTGCTCAACACATGGCTCAACTACTGGCAGGAGCACTGAATATTTGGTATATGTAATTGGCGATGTTAGAGACGCCTATGATGCTGGACATTTGGTAATGTATGAGCCAGCAAAGGATGATCACACGCCAATCCTACCGGAATGGATTGTTCGTGTACCAATATTGAATGGAAAGGGTGGATTGGCTTTTTCTTCGTCGCGAGAAGGCAACAGCGAAATTTATATTTTGAAATATCCCTTTGCAGATGACACTCCGTTGAATATAACGAATGACGCATTTTCAGAAGATAGCCCCCTTTCGTGGAGTCCAGATGGACGTTACTTAGCCTTCGAATCAGCCCGATCGAATGGGAAAACTTTGATGATTTGGGACGGAAAAAAGGCATTACCTATCTATCAATACGAAAAACAAGTCTCTTATCTTGACTGGGATTCAAACAACCGACTCGCATTTGAAGCGGGCAGTGATGGGGTGTTCGTTTGGGATGGACGTGAGACGACCCTTATCAGTTCGGATGGTGGGAACCCTACATGGAGTATTGATGGCAGACTGGCTTTCAGTTCATATCGGGATGGGAAGTTTGACATATACATTTGGAATGGTATATCAGCGATTAATGACAGGCCTAACATAAACTCGTATGTTAATGTTGCAACACACTTGACTGATGGCTATTCGTCTCCATTTTGGACTAGCACTGACTCACTCATGTTTGGAGTAAATGAATGGCATGATGGACACCAGCAGTATTATGAATGGGATGGACAGGATTTAACCAAGCTTTGCTACACCACCAAGCCCGAGAGTTCCACCCAAAATTGGGAAATGATCACGTATTGGTCTTTCTTGACCGATTGTTCGACTGATATTCCTTCTTATATTCGGGACAAGGATAATCAACTGTTGCTAATCAGGAATGATGTTCCCTCTCCATATTATCCCCGCGCTTGGAGTTCAAGCGGTCTATTACTGTTATGCGTTTGGGACAACCCTACACTTTCAGAGTTTACATTATCTGTTTGGAATGGTACAGAAGTAGTAAACATTGCACATGGGCCGGTCATTTCGGCAGTGTGGCGCAACGGAAACTATCTGTTCTGCACAAACGGTTAGTGAAAGTTCAATGTTGTTGAAATATTTGCTCAAGCAGACATCGGTGCCACAACTGGGTAATCCTCACATACTCCTCCTCACCCCAAACTCCCTCCACTCCCCCGCCGGAGTCTCCCACTCCACCTTTGACTCATCCACCCGCGAAGCGCGCGGACCTTGCTTCATCCACTCGATGAACTGCTCCACCTTGGCGCGTTCCCCCTCGGCAACAGCCTCGACTGTGTCATAACCCACATTCCGTACCCAGCCTGTCACCCCCGCCTGCCGCGCAGAATATTCCACGTGGGCGCGGAAGCCCACGCCCTGCACGCGCCCCTTCACCCACACGTGTGCGCGGACGAGGTCACTGGTTGCGTCGGGCATTTCTCCTCCGTTCGATCAGGCGGTTGATCGCGCCCCACACGGGGACGAAGAGCACCAGTCCAAGCACGAGCAGGTAGGGGAAGAGATTCATCGCCACCACGCCGCTTCGATTTTCGCCGAGAGTCGTCTCGCGCCAGCGCACTTCCAACTGGCTGAGCGGCTGTTCCAGCGCGCGGCGGGCGCCCTCCTCGCAGTCCATCCCATCCGCGTAGGCGGAGATCAGCGCGGAGAGTCCCGTCGTCCCGTAGTTATCGAGCAGGAAGCGCACGAAGGATTTGGATTCCGCGTACGCCAGAAAGGCGCGTCCCGTATCGGGCGGGAAGGCCGCGCACAGTTCAGAAAGAGGCAGGAGCGAGTTTGAGTCCACGGCCGCGGCGAGGACGGCGTCCATGTCGGGGTTGGGGACCAATTCAGCGTTTTTCGCCATCCCCTCCGTCAACCAGACAGGCAGGCGTTTGTAACCCGCGCCGAGACTTTGATACATCAACACGTGCGTCAGTTCGTGCGGGGTCTGCCGTTCGAGCGTGTTGCTTTGCTCGGGCCCGGGCGTCACCGAGAGCATCACCACGCCTAGTTCGGGGCTGGCGTGTCCCTCCACCCAAACCTGTCCGCCGAGGTCGAGCGCGCTTTGCAAATCGGTTGTGTTGGCGTACACGTACACGTCAACCGTCCCCGTAAATTCCATCGGGACGAGCGCTCGCGCCGCCTCGGCACCGCGCCGCGCCGCATCCAGCACGGCCGCGCCGAAGGCCGCGTCGCCTTCGTACCAGTGGACGCGCAGTCCGCCGTCCTCCAGCGATTGCCAGGCGAAGCGGTTGTCGCTGTAAATGAATTCAAATTGGCCGCTGGTGAAACGCGTCCCGTCGGAAAGCGTCACGTCGAACCAGTAGACGATGCGGGCGAAGGGCGGCAGAAGGTTGAGCCGCGCGTCGTAGCGGTAGTTCGCCGTCCCGTCCGCGTTGACCGACATGGGCTGGGTCTGCGCGATCCCGTCGGCGGCCCGAAACGTCACGCTCGCATTTTGGATGGGGATCGGGGACTGGATGCGCGCGAAGAATCGGACTTCCTCCCCAAAACGATGCTCGGCCCGCGCCTCCGCCACCTCGCCTCCCCCCTGACCTGAAACGGGCTGCGCCGACCCGAACAGGATCGTCAGCCCGAAGAGAATCGAGACCACTCGCGTTGCCCAGATGCGCGCGGAATTTCCTTTGTGCATCTTTGTGTCCTTTGTGTTTAGCATGGGATTACCGCCCCAAATATACCAGCAAGGGCGTGAGCGTGAGAGGGCTGAGAATCGTGCCGATGAAGATGATGGCGGTGACGAGCGACGAATCCAAATTGTATTCGGTGGCCAGCACCGTGTTGGTGACCGCGGCGGGCGTGGCGGTTTCCACGAGCGCGCCCTGGTGCGCCGCGCCTGTCAGCCCGAACGGGATGGCGAGCAGGAGGCCGATCAGTGGGCCGACGAGGAGACGTAATCCCGCGCCGAGGCCGAGGGCGCGCAGGCTGTGCGACCACTCGACGCGCGCCAGTTCCACGCCGAGCAGGATGAGCATGAGCGGAATGGCCCCGTCTGCTGCAAGGCTGATGGTGCGTTCGAGCGGGGTGGGCAATGTGACGTGGAATTGGTTCAGCGATGCCGCCAGGATGACCGCGTACACCGTCGGCACTTTCAACATGCCGAGCGCGGCGGATCTGAAGTCGAGGTGACCGAGCGAGGCGATCAGCACGCCGACCGTGTTGAAGAGGATGGACGTGGTGACGAAGTACAGCGTGGCATGCGCGAGCGCGTCCTCGCCGAACGCGAAGGCGACGAGCGGCAGTCCGTAGTTGCCTGTGTTGGCGAAGGCGGCGGTGAGCACGACGGCGGTCAGCGTCAGGCGGTCGAGATGGGCAAGTTTCCCGATGATGAACGTCAGCGCGGCCATGGTCACGAAGACCGCGAGGCAGAATCCGACCGTGCGCGCCATTTCGCGGAGAGGCAATTCGTTATGGATCAGCAGGTCGAAAACGAGGATGGGACTGAACAGATAAAAAACGACGCGCCCCAGCGTGCGCGAGTCGATGTGAAGGGCGCGTCCAAGCAAAAAACCTGCCGCGCCGAGGAGCATGACGGGCAGGAGGTTATTGGCAAATGTGGCGAGGAGTTCGGTGAGGGACATGGTATTTACCACCGTCCTGAGCGGAGTGACGAGGCTCTGAGCGGAACGAAGTGAAGTCGAAGAGCGAGGAGCGTAGTCGAAGGACGGGTCACATGTGCAAGTATTGTTCCACGGACTTGCCCTTCGACTGCGGGAGTACCCTCCGCTCAGGGCAGCGGGTTCCTTGTATAAGAGGTGTTATTTTTTCTTTCCCGTCTTCTTCTTGGGAGCGGGTTTTTCTTCTTCGTCTTCATCCAGCATATCCAGCTCGACCAAATCTTCATCGGGGTCGATTGCGAGAATATCGAAGTGTTCCATGTCTTCGGTGGAGGCCAGGTTGGCGAGGGCGTCTTCGATGAAATCGAGTTCGTCGTCATCCTCGGTTTGGGCGAGCAGGTTTTCGAGGTAGGTGCGCACGTCCTCGCCGCCGACCTGCGAGAGCGACCAGATGACCGCCGAAAGGATGGTGCTGTCCTCCTCCTCGTCCAGCATGTTGATCAGCGGCAGGCGCGCGGCGGGCAGGGACAATTCGCCCGCGGCTTTCACCGCCTCGAGGCGGACGTTGTGGTCCTCGCTCAGCATCATGCGGACGACCGCCTCCGACCAGCGCTCATCGTTGGAACGCCCGATGGCGATCAGCGCACTGGCCTGCCAGTCGGGGTCTTCGCGTTGGAGGGCGGCCTCGATCAGTGCGGGGACTTCCTCGCGGGAGGAATATCCCAGCGATTCGAGCGCGCGGCGTCGGACGTCCGCGTCGTCATCGTGCATGGCGGCGAGCAGGGCCTCCTCGGCACGGCGGAGTGCGGATTCGGGGATCTCATCCAGTTCGCCCAGGTCCACGAACAGGTTGAGAACGTGCGCGGCTTCGGCGCGTGCCTCGGGATCGGGGTCGCTCGTGAGAATCTTTTCGTAAACGGGGATCAGTTTCGCGTCTTCGCACTCGGCCAGCAGGCGCATCGCTCCCGCGCGGACGGGGCCATCGGGATCCGTCAGCAGGGTGCGGGCCAAGTCATCGAATGAGACGATGGTGTCCTCGTCGAGGAGGTGATCCAGTTCCTCGAGCAGGGTCCGCTTGCGGGTCAGGGAGATGCGGGGCCACGCGTCCAGCAAAAGTTTGAGCGAGGCGGGGTCGATGTCCGAAAAAAACGAGAGATATTTTTTCGGGAACGGTTTGTCCGCTTCGAGCAGGGAGTCAATGACAGATTGAAATGGATTCTTGGTCATGGAGTGGGAAGCACGATCGGGTTGATGAAATCCATCACGTTGATGTAGAGCATGAAGAGCAGCAGAAGGATCATGCCCGTGGCATGGACGGCGTTCTCGAATTGGTGCGGGACGCGGCGGCGGGTGACAAGTTCGGGCAGGATAAAGATGATGCGTCCACCGTCGAGCGCGGGGAAGGGCAGAAGGTTGAACAGGCCGATGCTGATGGTGAGTGTGGCGATGAGGTAGAGCGTGCTGTAGGTGGGCGCCTGCGTGGTGGTCGGCAGGGGCTCGCGGCTTTGCATATCCACGCTGACGGACAGGTTGAAGATGTCGTAGATGCCTTTCAATCCGATGAAGCGTCCCTCTTCGGGGGCGAGCGTGCCGCGGATCAATTTGGCGGGGAGCAGGAGCAGGGCGCGTCCCTGGTCGTAGACGCTGGTCGCGGCGTAGCGGATCGTTTCGCCCCAGGTGTTCACTGGCACGACGACCTCGCTCATGCTGATGCCGACCGCGCCCTGACCTTCGGGCGGATTACTGCGCGGCGTGGCCGTGACGGTGAACGTCTCGCCGCCGCGCTGGAGGACAAATTCCATGGGCTGTTCGATGTGGGCGCGGATGATGCCGCTGAGTGTGTCGAAATCGGTCACGGGCTGACCCGCGGCCTGCAACACCACGTCACCGGGGAGCATCCCAGCCGATTCGGCGGGCGAATTCGGCGCGATATCTGCCAGCATGACGCGGCTCAGGTCGTGGTACCCGTCCGCGCGGACGAGGAACAGGAAGAGGATGAAACCCGCCAGCAGGTTCATGATGGGACCCGCGAACATGACGGCGAGGCGTCTCCACGGCGACGCGGCGCCGAGTCCGCCCGGGACGTTAGGGTCGTTCTCTCCCTTCGGGCGGACGAACCCGCCGAGGGGGAGCCAGTTGAGCGTGTATTCGGTGCCGGGATGCGTCTCGGTGATGACTTCCAGCAGTTGCTCCGGGCCGCGCGTCTTTCCGATTTGGATGGTCTGCCTGGAGACTTCCTCCTGCGATGGCTTGACGATCTCGCCGCTCTTGTCCACCATGATCTGGCCGCCCGCCAGAGCGGACGGTTGCTTTTTGGTTTGGACCTCTTTGACAATTTCGATCGTGCGGAGGACCAGTTTGTCATCGACCCGCTCCACCGTCAGGGACAGTTCCTGATCGAGCAATTCTGACCAGTTGAACGGCAGGCCAAAATTTCGGGGAATTTCGATGCGCTTGCCACTGCGGGTCAAAAAATAGCCTTTTTGACGCCAGAAGGTCCAGGCGCGCGGCGGCAGGCCGAAGCCGAACTCTTCCACTTCCACGCCAGAACTGATGGAGGCGAGATAGTGTCCGAGTTCGTGGACGAGAATTAACCCCGCAAAGGCGAGGAAGAAGATCAAACCAGCAAGTGCAGACGTATTTTCCATTTTTCTCCAATAACAAAACCAAACCAGCCTTGAGGCGCGCTCATTATATCCTGATTTAAAATGCGGAAATTAGCGCAGGGTGAGACCAAGTCCACGCTGGAAGTGAAGCGTGACAAGCGGGCCGCGTCCCTTATAATATCGGACGTGACCTCGCTTCTTTCCAGACTGAAAGCGGACTCCCTTTTCTCCCGCGTCCTCCGCAACAGCGGGATGCTCTTCTCGTCCACGGTCGTTTCCGCCGCGCTGGGATTCGTGCAGGGGATTCTCATCGTCCGCTTGATCGGCATCGAGCAGTTCGGCGCGTTGACCGCCGTGATGCTCTTCGTCTCGAACGTGAACCGCCTGCTCTCCTTCCGCATGAGCGAGGTGACGGTGAAATACCTCGGCGAAGCGCTCGCTCACGACGACAAGGTCCGCGCCGCCGCGCTCGCCAAGTGGATCGGACTCGCCGAGGCGTTCACCTCCGTTTTGGCGTACCTCGTTCTTTTCTTCCTTTCAGCGTGGTTCGCGGGTGACGCGGCCTCCGCTGGCCTTTATCGCTTCTACGGCCTCTTCCTGCTCGCCAATCTCGTCTACGAAACGTCCACGGGGATTTTGCAGGCCACCGATAAATTCAAGCGCGTGGCTTTTGCCAATTTGTTGCAGAGCATCGCCACCATTCTCATTGTTGTGCTGGCGTTTTTCATGAAATGGGGCATGTTCGAGATATTGATCGCGTACCTCGTGGGCAAGACGCTGGCCGCGCTGGTCGTGACGGGCTCCGCGCTGGTGGAATTGACGCGTCGACTTGGGGCAGGCTGGGCGCGTGCATCGTTCGCGTTGCTCCCCGACTGGAAATCCATCGCGCGTTTCGCCGTCAGCACGAACATCAACGGGACGGTCAATCTCTTCGCCCGCGACAACATCCCGCTCTACATCAATTACTTCGTCTCCGACGCGGCAACAGGCTATTTCAAACTCGCGACGAGTCTCATCAATCTCGTCATGCTTCCCATCGAACCATTCATCTGGCCCACCTACGCGGAGATCACCAAGACCATCGCGCAGAAACAATGGGATGCGACCCGCCGCCTGCTGAAACAGGTCAGCGGCATCGGCGCCGCGTGGACCCTGCTCGCGGGCGGCGGGTTGGCCGCGTTGGGCTGGTGGTTCATCCCGTTCGCGTATGAAGTGGAAGCCGCGCCTGTGCTCATCTGCGTGTTCCTCCTGCTGATCGGCTATGGAGTTGCCAATATCGCCAACTGGAACCGTCCGCTTTTGCTGGCGCTGGGACGTCCCAACGATCCGCTCATCGTCGCCGCGGTGACGGGCGTGATCGAACTCATCCTCATCGTCCTGCTCGTCCCCTCGGGCGGATACCTCGTCGCCGCGGCCATCTTCTCCGCATATCTCGCGATATCGATTCTCGTCAACGTCTCCCGCGGCCTCTCCGAAATCAAACGCCAATCGCTAACCGCTAATCGCTAATCGCTATCCCCATGAAAATCGTTGCCATTGCAGGTTCCACCATTCCCTCCGACACCGCCAACAGCATCCAAGTGATGAAGGCCTGCTCTGCCCTCGCGCAACTCGGCCACGAAGTCACGCTCATCGTCCCCGACTTCGACCTTCGACCTTTGACCTTTGACATCCAAAAACATTACGGCATCTCCGCCTCCTTCCCCATCGAGTGGCTGACTTCCACAAACCGAAGATTATTCACATGGAACTCCGTCCGCCGCGCGCTGAAACTCAAGCCCGATCTCATCTACACCTGGTTCCCGCAATCGGCGGTCTTCGGTCTGCTCGCGGGCAAGCCCACGATCTTTGAAGCGCATCTCCAGCCCACGGGACGGTTCGGTCCCGCCTGGCATCGCGCCTTCGCACGTCTGCGTGGAAAAAAGCGCGCCGCCTGCATCACGGACGCGCTCCGCAAAACGCTTGACCATGACTTCGGGATGCACCTCCGCGCGGACGAATTCATCATCGCCCCAAACGGAGTCGAACTCGAGCGCTTCGCATCCATCCCTGACCCCGCGCGGGCGCGACAAACCCTCGGCCTGCGCGATGCCCCGACCGTGCTGTGCGCGGGTCATCTCTACGCGGGCCGCGGCGTGGACTTGTTCCTCGCGCTGGCCGAATCCCTGCCCGACGCGCATTTCGTCTGGGTGGGCGGACGCGCCTCCGACGTCGAAGAATGGACGCGGAAGGCCGCGGGGTCGCGCAATGTCAGTTTCGTTGGCTTCGTCCCGAACGTGGAGTTGCCGCGCTATCTCGCCGCGGCGGACATCCTGCTGATGCCCTACGCGCGTTCCATCCTCGGCTCCAGCGGGGACGCGTCGTCGGCTTCGGTGGCCAGCCCGATGAAGATGTTCGAGTACATGGCCGCGGGCCGCGCCATTTTGACGAGCGACCTGCCCGTGATCCGCGAGGTGTTGGACGATTCGTCCGCCGCCTTCGCCCCGCCCGAAGACGCCCCCGCGTGGATCGCCGCGTTGCAATCGTTGCTCGCCGACCCCGCCCGCCGCGCCGCGCTCGCCTCCACCGCCCGCCGCAATGTGGAGAAATACACCTGGCTGGCGCGGGCGGAGAAGATTTTGGATGGGTTTGTCAAAGCATCACGATAAGGTTTGAACAAAATGCTCTATTTTTTCATCCTGCCCATTTTTGTTGGATTGCTGATTGTTTTGATCCTTGCCGCAATTGTGACGCGCTTTATACCTGCGTGGAGTCGTGTAAGTCCTTATCTGTTTAGTGGCGCTATCGGATTCACTATTGGATTCTTTATTACAAACTTCCTGAATTTTCTCGTTGGTCTTGCATCAGGTCTGATTTTGAAAAACCAAAATATCCCAGAGATAATAAGACAAATAATTAACTTCATCTCTGCGATCATTTTATTCCTTGGTCCTATTCCTGCGTCTGTGATTGGAGCGGTCTTAGGATTTGTACTTGGAATTTTTCTTGTTCATAGGCGGCGCAGGAGCTTGTTAGCATAGCCGCCTGATTTCTCGCCGAGATCCAAAGTTTACGCGTTACAATTCCGCCCATGAAATTCCACCTCTTCGCCATCTCCTCCAGCCTGCTGCTCGGCGCGGGAATGTCTGCCATCCAACCCGGCAACTTCCTCCTCGGCTGGCTCCTCTTCTCTTTCCTCTTTCTTCTTTCCTTTTACGTTTTACGCTTTACGTTTTTCTGGACAACCCGCAACTCGCAATTTGTAATTCCTAATTCGCAATTTGTCATTTTGCTCTCCCTCGCCTTCCTCCTCCGCCTCGCCCTCGGCGCCGCCCTCTACATTTTCCTCCCCACAGGCGGACATCCCAACGTCCAAAATCAGGGCGGCTACATTTTCTACGACTCTTTTCGTCGTGACGCACAAGCCTGGGAACTGGCGCAATCCGACGCGCCGATCCTCTCCGCCTTCAACAAGAATTTCTACTCCGATCAATATGGCGGACTGCTGGCTTTCAGCGCCGCGGCCTATCGCTTCCTCTCGCCCGACGCGCATCGTCCACTGCTCCCCGTCTTCTTCGGCGCGTTGACGTCCGCGCTGGGGCTGGCGTTTTTGTGGAAGGCGGTCGCGCGTCAATGGGACGAGAAAATCGCCCTCGCCGCGGCCTGGATTTACGCGCTCTTCCCCGAGTCCATTTTGATGGGCAGCGCGCAGATGCGCGAACCCTTCCTGATGGCCTTTGTCGCGATGGCGTTGTGGGGATGGGCGGATTACCAATCCGCCCCACGCCGCGCCATACTCTGGCTCGCGCTCTCCTTCACAGGCATGCTCCTCGTCTCGCCTGTCGTCGCGTTGCTCACCCTCATCATCCTCGCGGGGTGGATGTGGGTGACGCGCGAGCATGGCCGCGTCTCGTGGATGGCGCTCATCGTCATTGGTGTCGTCTTCCTCGCGGGGCTATATCTCCTCGCCTGGGGACTGGAACGCGACCAGCCCTTCGGCTCCTCTCCGCTCGGCATCATCATGAACTGGTCGCGCGACGCCATCAAATGGGACGTCCACCAACTCGAGCGCGGTTCCGGCTGGATCCAAAAACTCTTCCGCGAAATGCCCGAATGGCTCCGTCCGCTTTTCGTGATGGTCTACGGCATCACCCAACCCGTCCTGCCCGCGACCTTCATCGAGCCGACGACTCCTCTCTTTCGTGCGCTCTACATCTTCCGCTCGATTGGATGGTACGCGCTCGTGCCGCTTCTTTTCTACGCGCCGTTCGCCATCCATCGGCGGGAGACTGGCTCCACGCGACGCCTCCTTCTCTGGCTGACAGCGGCCGCGTGGACGTGGATCATCGTCGCGGCCCTGCGCGGCGGCGCGGACAGTTGGGACAATCCACGCTACCGCGTCATTCTGATCGCGATCCAAGCCGTCCTGGCCGCGTACGCCTGGGTCGGCCGCGACCGCTGGCTGGTCCGCTGGCTGATCGTGGAGGGGATTTTCGTCCTCGTCTTCACGCAGTGGTACGTCAGCCGCTATTTCAAAATTGGCGGGCAACTTCCGTTCGGCGTGATGATCGCGGTCATCGTCGTCCTCGCCGCGCTGGTCATGGCCTTCGGCTGGTGGTGGGATCGGAAGTCGGCCCGAAGGGCTTTGTAAATTAGCGCGGGGATTTCATCCCCGTGCGGGTTACGGTATAATTCAGCCACTGAATTTTGACTTTTGTTAGGAGAACACATGCCAACTGCCATCATCACGGGAATCACGGGACAGGATGGTTCCTATCTCGCCGAACTTTTGCTTTCCAAGGGGTACAAGGTCGTCGGCGTGGCGCGCCGCGCCAGCACTGTCACCTACGAACGCATCGAACACCTGCTCGATAAGATCACTGTCGTGCAGGGCGACCTGACCGACCAGGGCTCGCTGATCGCCCTGCTCGAGGAACACAAACCTACCGAGGTCTACAACCTCGCCGCGCAATCCTTCGTGCCCACCTCGTGGAACCAGCCCGCGTTGACCGGCGATGTGACCGCCCTCGGCGTGACCCGCCTGCTCGAAGCCATCCGCTACGTGAACCCGAAGATCCGCTTCTATCAAGCCTCGTCCAGCGAGATGTTCGGCAAGGTGCTCGAAGTTCCCCAGCGCGAGACCACGCCGTTCTACCCGCGCAGCCCATATGGCGTGGCCAAAGTGTACGGACACTTCATCACGGTCAACTACCGCGAGTCGTTCAACATCTTTGCCACTTCGGGCATCCTCTTCAACCACGAGTCCCCGCGCCGCGGTCTGGAATTTGTGACGCGCAAAATTACGGACGGCGTTGCCAGGATCAAACTCGGCATGTCGAAGGAATTGCGTCTCGGCAACCTCGAGTCTCAGCGTGACTGGGGTTTCGCGGGCGATTACGTGGACGCCATGTGGCGCATGTTGCAGCAGGACGAACCCGATAGTTACGTCGTCGGCACGGGCGAGACTCACTCCGTGCAGGAATTTTGCGAGATCGCCTTCGGCCGCGTCGATCTGGACTACAAGAAGCACGTCCTCGTGGACGAGCGCTACTACCGTCCCGCCGAAGTGGACCTGCTCATCTCCGACCCCTCGAAGGCTGGAAAAGTCCTCGGCTGGGAGCCCAAAGTGACCTTCAAGCAACTTGTCGAGATGATGGTCGACTCGGACATGAAACGCCTGAGCGCCAAAGTCGCATAAGATTTCAACCTAAAAGGGCACGAAGGAAATTCTCGTTATATACTTCGTGCCTTTTATGTCCTTTGTGTTTAGAGAATGAAAATGCCCGAACTCTCCCTCGTCGTCCCTGTTTACAACGAAGAGCAAAACCTGCCTCTCCTCTTCGACGCGATTGTTAAATCGCTCGAACCGCTGGGACGCGCCTGGGAAATCATCTTCGTGGACGACGGTTCGCGCGACAAAAGCGTCAGCGTGCTGGGCGGCATCTTTCAGCGCGACCCGCTCCACGTGCGCGTGATCGAGTTCCGCCGCAACTTTGGTCAGACCGCTGCCATCGCCGCGGGCATCGACCACGCGCGCGGCGACGTCATCATCCTGCTCGACGCGGATCTGCAGAACGATCCCGCGGACATCCCGATGATGCTCGCGAAACTCGACGAAGGCTACGACCTCGTCAGCGGCTGGCGACGGAACCGCAAAGACAACGCGCTCACGCGCAACCTGCCGTCGCATCTCGCGAACGGACTTATCTCGTACGTCACGGGCGTCCATCTCCACGATTACGGTTGCACGCTCAAGGCCTATCGCCGCGACGCGCTCGAGGGTTTCAAACTTTACGGCGAGATGCACCGCTTCATCCCCGTCTTCGCACATTCAGTCGGCGCGCGCATCGCCGAAGTGGAAGTGAATCACCACGCCCGCAAATTTGGCAAGGCCAAGTACGGCCTCGAGCGCACGCTGAAGGTTGTGCTCGATCTCTTCACTGTGAAATTTCTGCTCGATTATTCCAGCAAGCCCATTTACCTTTTCGGCGGCGCGGGGCTGGCGCTCATGTTCCTCGGCCTGGCCGACCTGCTCTATCTTTTCATCCGCCGCTTCTGGGGCATCCCCGCGGCCACATCTCCGCTTCTGCTCGTGGGCGTCATGTTCGCCATCATGGGCTTTCAATCCATTCTCATGGGACTGATCGCCGAACTGCTCGTCCGTACGTATCACGAGTCGCAGAGTAAACCCACCTATCGCATTCGCGCGATCCTTGAATCAAAGAATGGGTAGTTTTCAAAATAAAACCCTCCTGTCATTGCGAGGAGGGCGCTCTTCCCGACGAAGCAATCCCCGCGCCTGTGGAGGAGATTGCTTCGTCGCTCCGCTCCTCGCAATGACGGGGACAGGTGAGTAATCCCATGCGTGTCCTCGTCGTCATCTACGAATATCCGCCCATCGGCGGAGGGGGCGGCGCCGCGGCCCGCGACATCTGCCGCGGACTCGCCAAACGCGGACACGACGTCAAGATCCTGACCGCGCACTTCAAAGGACTCCCCCGCCGCGAACAGGACGAAGGCGTGGACGTGATCCGACTCCCCTCGCTTCGACGACAACTCTACCGCGCGGGACTCCCCGAAATGGGCGGCTTCGTTCTCGCCTCCCTTTGGGCGGGTCTCCGCCTCACGCGCGTTTTCCACACGGACGTGATCCATACCCACTTTGCCGTCCCATCGGGTGTCTCGGCCTGGGCGCTCTCGCGTCTGACAAAGATTCCCTACCTGCTCACCGCCCACCTCGGCGACGTGCCAGGCGGCGTGCCCGACAAAACGGGAAAATGGTTCCGCTGGGTCAAGCCGTTCACCAATCCCATCTGGCGCGATGCGGCCCGCGTGGCGGCCGTCAGCAATTACACGCGCGATCTTGCGCTCAAGCATTATCCCGTTTTAATCCAAGTCATCCCCAATGGCGTGGACGCGTCCGCGCTCGCGCCGCGCACGCTCAAAGTCAACGACCCGCCGCGTCTCGTCTTCGCGGGGCGTTTCGTCGGGCAGAAGAATCCGCTCATGGTGCCGCGCGTCCTCGCCACATTGAAAGACCTGCGCTGGGAGTGCGTGATGCTGGGCAACGGCGCCCTGCTTGACGAGACCCGCGCTGAAGTCGAACGTCTCGGTCTTGCGGATCGCTTCCGCTTCCCAGGCTGGGTGGAAACAAGCGACGTGCTGGATGAATTCTCCCGCTCCGACATCCTCTTCATGCCCTCGCGCGTCGAAGGCCTGCCCGTCGTTGGCGTGCAGGCTTTAGCCTGCGGACTCGCCCTCGTCGTCGGCCGCGCAGGCGGTTTCGCCGACCTCGTGGCGCACGGCGAGAACGGCTTCCTCCACGACGCCGATGACGCAGATGGACTATCATCCAGTCTCTACTCTCTGCTTTCTAACCCTTCCGCGCTCCTCTCCGCCCGCCAAAAAAGCCTCACCCTCGCCCAATCCTTCGACATCGAACATGTTGTGGATGAGTACGAAAAAGCGCTCCTTGCCATAAAAAGACCCTAAAGGTTTTTCCTGCAAACCAAAGCCAGTGATTGCAAAGTATCGCCACCAAAAATCGTTTTTGCTAACGAAGAAAACCTTTAGGGTCTTCAATCGTTTTATTCATCCTTCATAATTCATCCTTTCCCATGAAACCCATCCTCCCTCGCGTCATCTACGGCAACCTCGGCGATCTCGCCAGCCGCTGGGGAGTTTTACGCGCCCTGCATCAACTCGGCGTGGACGATGTGACCGTCTTCCGCAATCTCGACATTGACGTGCCCGCGCTCCCCTTCCGCGCACTCGATTATCGCCCCCTCCGCAACCTCCGCCTCGACCGCGCCGCGCGCGACGCCTTCCGCCGCGCCGACACCGTCCTCTGGGCGGTCGGCCTCGACATGCAGGATGACTCCAGCCTCGTGCGCATGATGTACCTGTGGGTCGCGTTCCGTCTCTACCGCGCGCTCGGATTGAAGATCGTCTGCCTCTTCCAGGGCGCGGGACCCGTCGCCACCCGCGCGGGACGCGTCGTCGCCCGCGGCGTTCTCTCGCAGGTGGATACCTTCGTCGCTCGTGACCCTGGCACCTACGCGCTGATCGAAAAACTGAATCCCCGCACGAAACGCATCCTCGCCCACGATGCAATTTTTCTCCCTGGCTTGGAAGAAGATGTAGAACGGGATGCCATCCCGTCACTACAAACTGACGGCCGCCCCGTCATCGGCATCAACATCCGCCAGTGGTTCCACTTCGCCTCGTCCATCCTGCCTTACCAATTCTCCCGTGAAAAGTACCGTCAACGCTCCGAAGCGCGGATGCAGGAATTGATCCGCTCGACGACGGAACTCATCGCCTCGCTCCGCGACCGACAACGGGCGCGCGTCCTCCTGATCTCCGCCTACCAGAAAGATGTCCTGCCCTGGGAAGACGACCTGCCCTGGCTGGAGCGCGTCCAAGCCAACTTCGCCGCCGATGACGAAGTCCAACTCGTCAACATGGCGGTGACCATGCCCGAGTACTACGACCTCATGTCCCGCCTCGACCTGATGATCGGGATGCGCCTGCACTCCTCGCTGGTGGCGCTTCGCTTCGGCGTCCCATCCATCAATTTGAGTTACACCCTCAAAGGCGGAGACATCCTCCGTCACCTCGGCCTGCCCGATTCCGTGGCGGATCTCAAAGGCTTCATCGGATCGCCGAAAGACGTGTTGGAGCGCGCCGAGTCCATGCTGGCGAATCGCGAGGCCGAAGCCGCCAAAGTCCGCGCGGCGGTGGCAAAGGCGATTGAAGAGAACATGGAAGTTTTGAAGAATCTCGTTCTGATGTAAATAACTTTTTTCGTCATTGCGAGCGAAGCGAAGCAATCTCCTCCACGGTGCAGGGATTGCTTCGTCGGGAAGAACACCCTCCTTGCAATGACGAATGGAAACCACCATGAACCAAAAAGAAACCTACTGGCACAACGAAGCCCCCAAATATCACTGGGCGCACTCGCGCCTCAAACTCATCGCCGAGACGATCCGCAGCGACGCAACGATTAAATCTGTCCTCGACGTTGGCGCGGGGTCGGGGACGCTGGCGCACCTGCTCGGACGCGACATCCGCTACCTCGGCCTCGACATCACGGGGCGCAAAGAACCCGACGACGCGTTTCCGCCCATCCGCTTCTGCGATTTCGACGACGCCGAATCGTTTTCGTCCCTGCTCGACCAGCCCTTCGACGCGGTGGTCATCTCTGGCGTGTTGGAATACCTGAAAGACTGGCGCGGCATCCTGCACCTCGCCGCGACGAAAGCCCTGAAGCCGAACGGACTCTTCCTCGTCAGCGCCATCTACGATCCCTTCTACGCGACCTTCCCCATGAAGCGCCACCCTGCCTGGATCAACCGCTTCGTCCCCGCCGATATCCGCGCCGCGCTCGCCGAGAATAACCTCCACCTCGACGTGACCTACCCCATGTGGGCGGGCGGCTACCCGTGGACGGCTTCGCTCTCTCGCGCGCTCGCGCGCCGTGGACAGTCCAAACATCCGAATTGGATTCACTGGATGGGCGTGAATCAGTTTTTGTTTGTCTGTCATCGCCAGGACTAAAATCTTTGGTACACGGATTGCACGGATGACGCTGATTTTCACGGATTTTTTTATAGGCTTTTTCCGTGTTCGTCTGTCAAATCCGCGTATTCCGTGTACAGAATTCCAAAGAGTTAGGTAAATGGAAGAAAAACGCGCACGCAACAAATGGTGGACTCTCCTCCGCTGGCTCGTCCCGCTGGGACTGATCGGCTTCATGCTGAGTCAGGTCAACTGGGACGAGATCCTGCCTCTGCTCGCGCGCGTCTCGTGGACGAGTTTGCTCGCGTCCGCGTCGGCGTTCCTGCTTTCGCAGTTCATCATCGCGATCCGCTGGCGGTATCTTTTGCGCGTGCAGGAGATTGACATCTCGCTGACGCGTTTGACGTGGCTCGTGCTGGTCGGCGCGTTCGCGTCCAATTTTTTGCCGACCACGGTGGGCGGAGACGTGGTCAAGATGGCGGCCGTGGCGCAGGGACAGCCCAAACGCGCGGTCGCGGTCGCGTCGGTGGCGGCGGATCGTCTGTTCAATTTGGTGTCCATGTTCTTCTGGCTTCCGTCCGCGCTGACACTGGGAGGGTGGAATCCGCTCCTCGAAACGGGAGCCGCCTCAACGTCCGCGCTGATGCGAGCGCCGTTCGTGGAGAAGACGTGGGGGCGCGTCAAACGCGTCTTCGAAGCGGGACGCGTCTGGTTCACGTCGCCGCGCACGGTCATTGTTGCGATGGCGCTTTCGTGGCTGTCCATCGGCGCGTCGTTCGTCTCGTTTTGGATCGTCACCTTGGCGCTGGGAATTTCGGTCTCGTTCTGGCAGGCGGCGGGTGTGGCGGTCATTTCGTATTTTGCGGCGCTGTTGCCGATCTCGGTGAATGGACTTGGTCTGCTCGAAGGAAGTGTAACGGCGTTGTTGGTCGCACAAGGCGCGTCGCTTGAACAGAGCGTGGCCGCGGCGGTGTTGATCCGTTTCGTGACGTTGGCGGTGAGCCTGCTGGGCGGGGCGCGGTTGTTAAGTCAGCGCGAGTTGTTGGACGCAGCGCGCGACGCAAAGTGAAATTCTGATACACTTGAAAAAAATAAAACAGGAGAAAGTCATGACTGACAAAAAATCTGAAAGCGGCGAATATTGGGACAAGCATGTTGTTTCGTGGGAAGCCGCCACGTATTACACCGACAAGAATATGCCGAAGCCTGGTCTGTGGGATCGGTTTTCCATTTTCTTCCGCGGCGCTTCGTTGTATGAACGCATGACCATCGCCATCGAGATGCTCAAGCCCCACCTTAACGGTTTGACTGTGCTGGACGTGGGTTGCGCTTCGGGACGTTTTGCGAATATGTTGCTCGAAGCGGGCGCGGCGCGCGTCATCGGCGTGGACATTTCGGAAGACATCATCAAGATCGCCAACGAGAGGCGGCTCGCGGGTCCGAACAAGGATCGGCTGGAATTTTTCGCGGCCGACCTCGCCAAGCCGATCCAACTTCCGCAGGTGGATCTGGTCACCAGCCTTGGTGTGATCGAATATTTCGACCGCAATGACATGATGACCTTCCTTAAGAACACGAAGGCCAAATATTTCTTCCACGATTTCCCCGATGTGGCGCGCACGACCAACTGGTTGTTGTGGTGGATGCGACAGGTGTATATCCGCGTCAACAAATGCCCTGGCGTGTATCTCTACAAGCGCGATGAGTTCACCGACCTGGTGAAGCAGGCAGGCTACGAAGGCGACGTCTGGTACGTCAGGCGTTCGATCTTCCACTACGCGTCCAATTTGCCGCAGAAGTAAGTAGTAAATGGTAATTGGTAATTGAGACATGAGACGGCGTAGCGCGGTCGAAAGTCAAAGGTCGAAAGTCATTCTGTCCGCCAATCTCTAATTACCAATTACCAATCTCCACTTACCATGAAACTCCTCTGCATCACCATTGATATCGAAGCGGACTACGCCAACACGCAGGGACACACGCGCCTCTTCGAGGAGCCCGCATTGTTCGAGCGTTACGTGGACCTCATCCGCCGCACGGGCGTGAAGGTGACGGGCTTCCTCGTCACATCCATTCTGTCGCGCTATGGCGATGGCATCCGCAAATTGGAGCGTGAGATCCCCATCGAGTTCGCGCTCCACTCGCATCACCACAACACCGAAACCAGCGGCGACCGCGCCGAGATCGAATTGGCGCAGAAAACCTTCCGCGAATTTTTTGGCAAAGAGGCTATCGGTTACCGTGCGCCCATCGGCGCGATCTCGCGCGAGGGCATCGGCCACCTGATGGACCTCGGCTTCCGCTACGACGCCAGCGTGTTCGCATCCATCCGTCCTGGCAAGAACGGCTACTGGAACACGCACATGCCCATCGAGCCGTTCCGCGTCACACGCGGAAGCGATTCCCTGCTCGAATTCCCCTTCCCCGCGTTGCCTACAATTCGGTTAAACTTCGGCCTGCCGTGGATCAAACTCTACGGGCTGGGACTCTCCGCCGCGCTGATGCGCCTCTTCCCGCCCCCATCGGTGATCGCCTTCACCACCCACGCGCATGACCTCTACGCGCCGCACCTCAGCGACGGCGTGACCGCCCTCGAGAGGCGCGCCTTGCTCCGCAACAGCGAGCGCGGCTTCGACATCCTTGAAACGATGATCGAACGCTTCCGAGAGGCGGGCTACGAATTTGCATTCATGAGCGAGATCTGCGATCACGTGGATTCGCTCTCCAACCTGCCATCCATGCCACTCGATGAATGGCGCTACTTTCTCTTCAAGGATTTTCCATGGCGACAAAATTCGAACAGAACCTCCAAAAATACGCCGAACTCGCCGTCCGCGTCGGTGTGAACCTTCGTCCGGGCCAGCGGCTTCTCGTGCGCGCCCCCTCTCCCTATGGCGTGGCCTTCGAGCACGCGGCCCTCGTCCGTTATGTGGCGGAAGCGGCCTACAAGGCGGGTGCGCGTCTCGTGGACATATTCTGGGGCGACGAGCAGATGGAACTCATCCGCTTTGCGCACGCCCCGCGCGATTCGTTTGCGGAATTCCCCAAATGGAAACTGGCCATTCCGCTCGAATACGCCGAGCGCGGTGACGCCATTCTCACCATCTCAGCCACCGATCCCCACCTGTTGTCGGGGCAGGACCCTGAATTGGTCAACACCTATCAAGACACCGTGTGGAAGGAGATGAATTCCTACCTGAAACACGGCTCCAGCAACAGCATGAACTGGTGTGTCATCTCCGCCGCGCGTCTCTCGTGGGCGAAGAAGATGTTCCCGAAACTCACCGCGGAAAAAGCGCTGGCCAAACAGTGGCAGACCATCTTCAAAATGTGCCGCGTGGACACGGACGATCCTGTCGCCGCATGGAAGGAACACATCCGCAATTTGCAGGCGCGCAGCGCATACCTGAATCAGAAACAATATACGGCCCTTAAATATTCCGCCCCCGGCACAGACGTGGCCCTTGGCCTGCCGAAAGGACATCACTGGGCCAGCGCGCGCGAAAAGGCCAAGAACGGCGTCGAATTCACCGCCAATATCCCCACCGAAGAGACCTTCACCATGGCCGACCGCACCCGCGCTGACGGGATCGTCACTTCGACCAAGACCTTGAACTATGGCGGTTCGCTCATCGAGGGGATCGTCGTCCGCTTCGAGAATGGACGCGTGGTCGAATCCCATGCCAGCAAGGGCGAGGATGTTCTGCGCAATATGATCGCCACCGACGAAGGTTCGGCGCGCCTGGGCGAGATCGCCATCGTGCCGCACAGTTCACCCATCTCCAAATCGGGGCTGATGTTCCACAACACGCTCTACGATGAAAACGCGTCCTGCCACATTGCGCTGGGACGCGCCTACAAATTCAACATGCAGGGCGGCCTCGACCTCACCGACGAGGAGTTCGCGGCGCGCGGCGGCAACCAGAGCCTCATCCACGTGGATTTCATGATCGGCTCAGACAAAATGGACATTGACGGCATCACCTCCGACGGACGCGCGGAACCCGTCCTGCGTAAGGGCGAGTGGGCGTTCAGCGTCTAGGAGGACATCTGAATCGTCCAGGAGTTTCCCATGTCCAAACGTAGAAAGTCGTCTCGTAAACCATCTCAACAATCGCCTGTTGGCGCGTTCCTGCGCCGTCCCGTAGTGCAGTTGGGGATCGTCGCTGTCGTGGCGCTGGTCGTCTATTTGCTGGTGGCCACTTCCGGCGGCGCGGGAGGCGGTCTCCCATCCAACATCAGCGTGGACAAGGCCTACTCCATGTACCAGGAAGGCGCGTTCGTGCTGGACGTCCGCACGGTGGAGGAGTGGAACGAATTCCACGCGCCAGGCACGACGCTCATTCCGCTCGACCAACTCGCTTCGCGCGTGGACGAAGTGCCGCGTGACCGTCCGATCGTCGTTGTCTGCCGTTCGGGGAATCGCTCCGACGAGGGACGCGATATCCTGCTCGAGGCGGGCTTCACCCAGGTCACCAGCATGGACGGCGGCCTGAACGAGTGGCGGTCGAGCGGTTATCCGATCGAACCATAGTCAGAATCACAAACCAGGTTTCTCGAAGAAACCTGGTTTGTTTTTTCATGAAATCATCCAGCCTGTTCCAGCGCGCTCTCTTGTTGAAGGTTTCGATTCCCTGCACTGGGACTGCGTTTTCCAAACCCCGCCAGTACAGACTCAAACGCTGGGAGAAAATTGGCGACGCGTTTGGCGCGGATGACCGCGTCCCATAACGGCTCGAATTTTTTCCAGCCGCCTGAATAGGCCAGATGACGGATCGAATCCGCCGAACTTTCGTGTGCGCCTGCCGAACGGAAAATATTACTCCAACGATAAAATTCGCGATAAGCGCGCCAATAGCCATTTTCGAGAGTTTCCGCGGTCATTCGCTTTGGCTGGAAGACGGCGTGACGCGTATCGAACAAATCCCAATTCGAGGATGTGATTCTTCCCTCCGCTGAGATTCTCTGGTGCAACGTTGTTCCTGGATAGGGAGTCAAAATATGGAAGGTGGCCGTCTCCATTCCCTGGCAGATTGCCCACTCCACTGTCCTGTCGAACACGCTTTCGTCATCCTCGTCCATTCCAAAAACGAAACTGGCGTTGACCATCACGCCCAGGCCATGCAGTCTTCGGATGGCGGCGGAATAATCCCGATTCAGGTTTTGGTGTTTGTGTTGCTGGGCGAGGTTGGCTGGATTCAGAGTTTCAAAACCGACAAAGAGACTTCGCAATCCGCTGGCCGCGGCCTTTTCGATCAAATCGGACTGGAGGATGGATTGCACCGTCCCCGCGGCCTGCCAGAGGCGTCCCATGCCGCGCATCCCCTCGAAGAGGCTGGATGCGAAATGCGGATTCCCAAACAAGTGATCATCCAGAAAATACAGATGCCTGCCACGCAGGCTTTGAATTTCTGCCAGTGAGCGGTCTACTGCGAGCGTGTAAAACGATTTGCCGCCCTGAAAGAAAGCCTCCTTGTAGCAAAAATCGCACACGTGCGGACAACCGCGTGAAACGGCAATTGAATTTGGCACAAGATACAGATTCCGTTTGATGAGGGTGCGTCGCGGAAAGGGCAGATTCAGCAGGGTGCGATTCTGGGACGCGTATCGTTTTTGTGGAGTCCCATCGCGAAAATCCTTTAGGAATGTAGGCCAGGTATCCTCGCCAGGGCCGAGGAAGATGGTATCTGCGTGTTGCGCGGCTTCCTCGGGCAGGGACGTAACATGCAGTCCGCCCATGCAAACGTAAATGCCGCGGGCGCGGTACGAGTCCGCGATCTGGTAGGCGCGATAAGCCGAGGTGATGTATACCTGGATGACGACCAGATCAGGCTCATCGTCCAGGTTGAGCGTTTCCACGTGCTCGTCGTGCAGGGTGACCTCGTCGTCGTCGCCCAGAAAGGAAGCGAGAGTGGCGAGTCCAAGCGGGGGGAAGAGGGAGTATTTGATCGGCCGCCAGAAGGGACTCTTGGCCTCTGTCAGCGCAGGCAAAATCATTTTCACTTTCATGGGGCGCTCCTTTGGACTTGGATGAATTGGCAGAAGTTTCCCCTCGTCACCCTTTCAATTTCTGGCAGGAGACTCTCAAAGTCCTTCATTATTCGTTTACCTCGTTTATAATTCGCCCCGAGGAGACCAGCCATGAATATTACCATTTCCCAGGAACAAGGCCGCGTGCCGGTGACAGTCATTCACCTTGACGGTAAATTGGATTCCAACAGTTTTCAGAATTTGATCAACCAGGCCAAGGTTGTGTTCGATGGCGGTGCGCGTCATCTCCTCCTCGACATGACTAAATTGACCTACATCAGTAGCGCGGGCATTGTCGCGTTGCATTCCATCGCCAAACTGTTCCGCGGCGAATCCCTGCCCAACGCGGACGCGGGCTGGAACACCATCCGCTCGCTGGAGAAGGAAAGGGTCGGCGGCGCGCAGCAAAGCGTCAAGTTCCTCAATGTCCCTCCCGAGGTGAAAAGCGTACTCGATGTCGTCGGCCTGGCCGCGTCCTTCGAGATGCACACCGATCTGGCGCAAGCCGTCGCGTCGTTCTGATTTTGGCACCGCTGATTGACCGCCATCCTGGAGCAGGGTGGCGGTTATTTTCTTTATTGACAATCTTTTTCATTTGTGTATAATTGAAAAAGATTGTCATTATCAAAAAAGGTGATCATGAGCGCTTCCCCAACCATGAGCGAACAGTGGCTTTCCACACTACAAAACAGCGGCTATCGGCTGACGGGGCCGCGCCGCGTCATCGTGGAGATCATGGCGGCGTGCAAACGTGCGCTTGGCCCCGTGGAACTCTTCGACCTGGGTCGCAAGGAACAGCCCGGGCTGGGCCTTGTGACGGTCTACCGCACGCTCGAAAAGATGGAGGAACTTGGGCTGGTGAAACGCGTCCACCAACCGGGCGGCTGTCACATGTACCTGCCGGCCGCGCGCGGCCATCAGCACCTCATCATCTGCCAGCAATGCGGCAAGGCGGAATATTTCGAAGGCGAAGACATGCAGGCCTTTTTCAACCAGGTCGCCAGGGACCACGGCTTCACCATTCAGGAACATTGGCTGCAATTGTTCGGTGTATGCCAGGACTGTCAAAATTAGGAGTTGACCATGTGTGTATTTTGTGCGGCTATCCCGGCCACGTTGGCGGTGGGGGCCAAGTTGCAGGCAGACCAGATGCGTGAGAGACGCGAGGCGGAGGAGCGGGGAGAATCCCCCACGGAGCAGAGACCGGTCCCCGCCGGGAAGATCGCCCTCGTCGCGGCGGGAGCGTTGGTGGTCGCCTCGGTCATCGTCCACAGCCAAAATAGCGGGTGATCGTTCGCCCGGAGCCGGATGCAGAAGCCGGCTTTCTTTCTCGGTTCTTAATGAAAAAGACTTCCATTTTCAAAAGGAGAAAATTCATGTTCATTATTCGTAAGTTCATCCCTGTACTTGTGTTGTTCAGCCTCGTGTTGACGGCCTGCGGCGGAACCACCCCGGACGTTCAGGCCGGACTCGAAGTCGTCGCGTCCACCACCATCGTCGGAGACGTGGTGGCGCAGGTCGGCGGCGGGCTGATCGATTTGACGGTCCTCTTCCCGACGGGCGCCGATCCGCACACTTTCGAGCCGCGTCCGCAGGATATTGCTGCATTGAGCGATGCCCAGGTGGTGATCATCAGCGGCCTGGGGTTGGAAGAGGCGCTCGAACCGGTGCTAGAAGCCAACGTGAAGGGAACCATCGTCCACGCTTCGGACGGGATCGATTTGCTGGCCTTTGATGGCGACGTTCACGAGGAAGAGGATGAACACGAGCATGAAAGCGGCGATCCACACACCTGGACGGATCCCAACAACGTGATCGTCTGGACGGAGAACATCGCCGCCGCACTGTCCGAGGCGGACCCGTCCAACGCGGCCGTCTACCGCTCGAACGCGGACGCCTACATCGCATCGCTGCGAGAACTGGACAGTTGGATCCGCTCCGAGGTGGCGCAGATTCCCGTCGAGCGCCGCAAACTCGTCACCGATCACCGCGCCCTCGGCTATTTCGCGGACGAGTACGGTTTCGAGCAGGTCGGCGCACTGGTGGGCGCGTTCAGCACGAACGCGGCGCCCTCGGCCCAGGAACTGGCCGCGCTGGAGGAAACGATCAAATTACAGAATGTGACGGCGGTCTTCGTCGGGAACGAGGTCAATCCCCAACTGGCCGAGCAGGTGACGCAGGATACCGGCACGAAATTGGTCTACCTGTACACGGGTTCGCTGTCGGAGGCGGGCGGCGAGGCCGATTCGTACCTCAATTTCATGCGCTATAATGTCAACGCCATTGTCGGAGCGTTGAAGTAAAAAAATCCTTACCTGCCCCTCTTCCGCACGGGAGAGGGGAAAGGAATTTATGTACCAGCACACCCATCATCTCGATAGCCAGCCCATCCTCGATGTGCGCGACCTGCACGTGCGCTACAACGGGAATCTCGCGCTGGAAAATGTCACCTTCCATTTGCACATCGGAGAACGCGTCGCTGTGGTCGGGCCGAACGGGGCGGGAAAAAGCACCCTGTTCAAGGTGGTGGCGGGCGTGATGCCATCCACCAGCGGCGAGGTCTCCATTTACGGTTCGGGACCGCGCGGTCACATCTGCATTGCCTACATCCCGCAACGCAGTCAGGTGGACTGGGGATTCCCTGTCAGCGTGGCGGACGTGGTGATGATGGGACGCATTGCCAAACTCGGACTGTTGGGCTGGCCGCGCAAACGGGACTGGGACCTCGTCCAACATGCACTGGAGACCGTCCACCTGGCCGACCTGGCGAAGCGTCAGATCAGCCAACTCTCGGGTGGACAGCAACAACGCATGTTCATCGCCCGCGCCCTGGCCCAGGAATCCGAACTGATGATGATGGACGAGCCGCTGACCGGGCTGGATGCGCCCTCGCAGGCCGACATCCTGTCCCTGCTGGATGTGCTGAAAAGTCAGGGGGTGACCGTGATGGTCGCCACGCACGATCTGGAACAGGCCGCCAAGTACTTTGACCGCATCATGCTCCTCAATCACCGATTGATCGGCTTTGGCAGTCCAGATGAAGTACTGCAACCCGAGATGTTGATCCAGGCCTACGGCGGACGCTTGCGAAAAGCGGAGGATGGAAAAACGATGACCATTGACGATTCGTGCTGCAGCGAGGAGCATGACCATGTTCATTGATATGCTGCTGGAACCTCTCCAATACTCGTTCATGCTGCGCGGACTGGCCGCGGGAATCCTGGTCGGAATCGTCTGCGCGGTGGTCGGGACGTACGTGGTCTTGCGCGGGATGGCGTTCTTCGGCGACGCGCTGGCGCACACCATCCTGCCGGGCGTGGCGCTCGGCTACCTGATCAGCGGTGGGGCGCGCGATACGCTCTTCTGGTGGGCGCTTGGCACGTCCGTGCTGGCCGCGTTGGGGATCGGCGCCCTCAGCAAGAATTCGCAGGTCAAGGAAGATACCGCCATCGGTGTGATCTTCGCGGGCATGTTCGCGCTGGGGATCGCGTTGATCTCCACCGTCCGCAGTTACGCGGTGGACCTGAGCCACTTCCTGTTTGGAGACGTGCTGGGCGTCTCTTCCCAAAACCTGTGGCTGATCCTGATCTTCGGCGGAATCGTGCTCGTGGTCATTGCCGCGTTCTATAAGGAATTCCTGGTGCTCTCGTTCGACCCTATTCTCGCCACTACGTTCCGCATCCCCTCTGGCCTGTTGAACAACCTCCTGCTGGCGATGATCGCGGTGACCGTCGCCGTTTCGATGCAGACCGTCGGCGTGGCGCTGATGGTTGCCATGTTGGTCACGCCCGCCGCCACCGCCTACCTGCTGACGCGCCGCCTATGGAGCATGATGCTCGTCGCGGCCGTGATCGGCGCGGCTTCCTCGGTCATCGGACTGTATTTGAGTTACTATCTCAACATCGCCTCCGGCGCGGCCATTGTGCTGACCGCGACGGCGGTGTTCATTGTCGTGTTCCTATTCAATCCACGGCAGGGGGTACTGAGAAAATAAAGATTCAGTTTATTTGAAAAAACTTACAAGTAGTGGCCCATATTGATTCCAAAGTTGAGTCAATGCATCAATTCCACTAACAAGTGTTGCAAGATTGACAAGCAGTTTCCCAATCACCTTTGACTTCCGATTTTCTTTTGGGGTAGTGGCCTCAGTCGCTAAAAGACTAAGGATTTCCAATATCTCTTGCTTTATATCTTCTGTTGTTTCTTGGTTCGAATGGATTGCCTCTGTAAGTTTTTGAAGTGCCAATGCAATGTCGTGTTCCCCTGTTTGATTAAGAATTGTTATGGCGGCATCAACAGTACCTATGTTCCCAGTATTGACAAGTCCTATGTTGCTGTTCTCGATTTTCAGATTGTGTAAAATAACATCACCCATTTGAATTGTACTCCTTACTGGAATTTTGGGAGAAGTAAGAATATATCCAACTGATTGATCCATTTGTTCACTTAGAAAGTTATGCAATCGAACCAATTGATCCATCTCTATTTCTTCAACCTGGATATATTTTAGATAATGGTCGATGCAAAACAATACATCATGCCCCTTTATTTGTACTTTATAAATAGGAGGTTTTTCACATTGATAGCATTTCATTTTTTATGATCTCCATAGGCTCCCTTGCAGATGAGAATTATATCTTCATTGTATTCTGAGGACAAGAAAATATATCCTTTTCTGAAGGTAAAATATCCCCATGTTCAAGCGCCTTCTGCTTCCCGCCTTCTGTCTTCTGCTTTCTGCCTGCTCCCCCACCCCCGCCTCTCTCCCCACCGGGACAGCGACGGTTACCGTTCTCGCGACACTGCCGTCGCCCGTCACTCCGACACTCGACACATCGACGCCCACCGGGACGCCTCCTCCACAAAACGCGCGTCCGCAGTACACGATGGACGTGCAGTTCAACCATTCCACCAAGAGCGCCATCGTCAACGAGACCATCGTCTACACCAACAACAGCCCCGACACGTTGACCAGTCTCGTCCTCGCCGTGGAGCCGACCTGCACGCAGAGTTTCACGCTCAACGGGATGGCGATCAATGGCGTGCCGACGGCCAATTACATCTTCGACAATCAAAACGCGCAGGCGTACATCCGCCATCGGCTGGAGATTCCCCTTCCAGAGCCGCTCGCACCCAACGGACAGGTGACGGTTCAACTCAACTTCGGATTGATTCTCCCCGTCGTCGGCAACTTCAGCGACGAGACGAGCCTCTGCTCGCAGATCTACGGCTATACCGCGCAACAAGTCAACCTCGTGGACTGGTATCCCTTCGTCGTGCCGTACGTCGCGGGCAAGGGCTGGATTCTTCACAACCCGTGGTATTACGGCGAGCATCTCACCTTCGAGGCCGCGGACTTCGACGTTTCGGTCACATTCACGGATGGCTCTCTGCCCGTCATCGCTTCGAGCGGGGAGGAAATCTCCGATCCAGCCGCGACCACGCGTCGGTTCCGAATTGAAGCGGGTCGGACGTTCGCCCTGTCGTTCGCGCTCGATTACCGCGTCGTGACGAAGAACGTCGGCAATGTCGTCATCCGCAGTTATTATTTTCCGCCGTATGAAACGGCCGCGACTGCCGTGCTGAACGCCACCGCGCAGTCGTTCGAGATTTACAGCCAACGCTTCGGGCCGTATCCCCATAAAACTCTCTCGGTGGTGCAGGGCGATTTCAACGATGGCATGGAATATTCCGCGCTCTACTATCATAGCAAGGGCATCTACAACAACTACGACGGCACCCTGATGAACCACCTCACCGCGGTCAGCGTTCACGAGACGGCGCATCAGTGGTGGTTCGAGCAGGTCGCCAATGACCAGGGTTTTGAGCCGTGGCTGGACGAATCGCTCGCGACCTTCAGCGAGATCGTGTACTACGAAACCGTCCAACCCGACGTGTTGACGAAGTGGTGGTGGACGTATCGCTTCGACCCGTACAAGCCGCTCAACCAGGTGGACTCGCGCATCTACGAGGGCGAGGGCCAGCGTCTCTACTGGAATAAAATTTATCTCAATGGCGCTCACTTCCAGCAAGACCTGCGCACGCGCATCGGCGACGAAGCCTACTTCGCCTTCCTGCAAGATTACCTCGCACAGATGCGCGGCAAAATTTCCACCACCGACGATTTCTTCCGCATCCTGCGCGAGCATACCAGCGTGGATTTCTCGGACCTCATCACGCAATATTTTCAAAATCCTCATTGAGTCGAAACAATGTTCACAGGTAAACACGTACACACGTACACACGTGGGCGCGCCCTTCCGCCTTCTGCTTTCTGCTTTCTGCTTTTAGCCTTCAGCCTTCTGCTTTCTGCCTGCTCGCTTCCCTCCTCCACTCCCGCGACTCCCACCGCCCCCTACGGCGCGCCGTTCATCCTTTCGACTCGCGACCCGAACGCGGCGCCTCCGAATCCCTTTGAGCCGGTCACCTCGACCCCGACTCTGCTCCTCACTGACACTCCCGTCCCCACGCTGACGGCCTCCGCCATCCCGCCGACGCCGGTTCCCCTGCCTCCTGCCGTCTCGGTGGCGCGCCCGTATTACATCCTCTACGCCACCATCGACTACGACAACCATCACGTCATCGTGGACGAGGCCATCGCGTACCCGAATCAGACGGGCGCCACGCTGAACGAACTCATCCTCGCGGTGGAGCCAATGCTGTATTACGACGCGTTCTATCTCACGTCCGTTTCGTTGAACGGTCTGCCGATTGCCAATTACTCTCTGCAAACGCACCGCCTGACCATTCCTCTCTCTGCGCCTCTTCCCCCGGGTGGACAAGCCAATCTGCTCATTCAATACGAATTGAGCATCCCTGTCAAACAGAAGGGGAATACGTTCGGCTGGCTTTCGTATCAGACCAATCTCACGGAATGGTATCCCTTCGTGGTGCCGTTCGATCCGTCCACGGGCTGGGTCATCCACGATTTCATGCCTTGGGGCGAGCACTTGACCTACGACTCGGCGGATTTTGAAGTGAACATCCGCTTTGCCGATCCCGCTTCCGCGCCGATCGTGGCCGCGCCCGCCCTCGCTGAATCCAACGGCGAGTGGACGACGTATCGCCTCGACGGCGCGCGCACGTTCGCGCTGTCCATGAGCCGCGAGTTCCTCGTGACGGAGTCCGCTGTCGGGTCGGTGGTGACGCGTTCGTATTATTTCGCGGGTCACGAGGACGCGGGCGCGAAGATGTCCTACGTCGCCACGCAGGTGATCGGTCTGTTCGATCCGCTCTTCGCGCCGTATCCGTATACGGTCATCAACGTGGTCGAGTTGGATTACAACGACGGCATGGAATACGACGGCTTGTGTTTTTTGAGTAGTTCGTTCTACGATGGTTACGATGGCACGTCGCAGAATAATCTGGTGGTGCTCGGTGTGCATGAGATGGCGCACAACTGGTGGTTTGGACTCGTCGGCAATGACCAGGCGATGGAACCCTGGCTGGACGAGGCATTGTCGGTTTACAGCGAGCGCATCTTTTTCGAGTACACCAACCCGGGCATCCTGGACTGGTGGTGGCAGTTCCGCGTCAATTACTTTAGCCCGAGCGGCTGGGTGGACACGGACATTTACAACGGCG
>JBMOMR010000094.1:0-5269 GCA_049324715.1 Chloroflexota bacterium
CAACAATACCGATTGTGTGCTATTCTTAACCATGGAAGCCTCCTGTTCCAGTTCGGTCTCTCAACCTATACTGTACCAGAAGGCTTCCTCTTTTTCATGCCTCTCGACTAAAGAGCCAAAGTCGAGGGAAAATGCGAAATGCAAAACTCCGAAGTCTCAGAGGCTTCGGAGTTTTTGTATGAGTTTATAATTCCGTATCATGCCCAAACGCGACCTCTACTTCCGCACTCCCATCATCAACGCGGCAGGAATGCTGGGATTCGCCCCAGATTTTCGCGCGTGGCAGAACTCCGAGGAGTTCTCGGAGACGTTCGGCGCGTTCGTCACCAATCCGCTTTCGATGCGGCCGCGCAAGGCGACGAGTCATCCCGCAGTGGTGGAATATCCAGGCGGATTTCTGCTCCACACAGGATTGCCCAATCCAAGTCTCTCGTCGGCGGTGAAAAAGTACGCGCGCAAATGGGCGGATTCGTCCCTGCCGATCATCGTCCACTTGATGGCCGACCGTCCCGAAGAGACGGCGCGCATGGTCGAGTCGTTGGAGGGAATCGAAAACGTCATGGCCGCGGAGTTGGGATTTGCGCCATTGCTGACCGACGATATTATTCTGACTTCATTGGAAATGTCGCTGGGGGAACTGCCGCTGATCGTCTCGCTCCCGATGGAGGACGCGGTGCGACTCGCCCCACGCGTGATCGAGGCGGGCGCGGCGGCGGTGAGTCTCTCTGCTCCGCGCGGCACACTGAACACGGATGACGGAAAACTGATCACTGGAAGATTGTACGGTCCAAGTCTGTTTCCCCAAAGTTTGGAGACAGTGCGTCGTTTGGCGGGGGCGGGAGTTCCCGTCATCGGCGGGGGATGTGTCTACTCGCGCGAGCAGGCCGAGGTCATGAAAGAGGCGGGGGCGATGGCTGTCCAGTTGGACGCGGTGTTGTGGCGCGGGGGTTATTCATCCACCGAGTAGCCCGCGTCATTCAGGAATAGTTGCTGCTCTTCTGGGGTCATGCGCGAATACGCCAAACGGATGGTAAATCCGCCAATCAGTTTGTCATTCTCAACAACCATCCAATCCACGATGTCTGCGGCGGGAATCGTGATGCGGTCATCAAAGGCGAGTCTGAGAGCGGGGATGTCGTCGCCCATGTTCCCCGTGAACTGCCCGTCGATGTAGGTCACATTGTCGCACCAAATATCCTGTGATGTGCCGTCGGGAAGTTCAAAGCGGACTTTGAGAGCCGCGAAAGTGCGGGATGCGTTTGGCGTTGCGATGCGTTGAATGAATTCATGGAGGGTGGCATGCGCCTGTGCAAAGGCAGTTTCCATCTCGACATCTGCGGTGGGCGAAAGGGGAATCTCTGAAACGGGGGAGGAGGTTGGGAAAACAGCCGTAACTGTGACGGGCACACACGCAGTGAGGAGGAGCAGAACGAGGAGAAGTGAGCGTTTCATTCACGACTGGGTTCGAGCACGAACACTGCGATGCGGCGAGGGGCGGCGCGTTTTTCGTAGGCCGCGTAACCTTTGTAATATTCCAGCGCGAGATTCCAGCAGCGCATCCGCTCGTCCCCCTCCGTTTCACGGGCGAGATATTTTTGCGATTGTCCATTGGCGTGGACCACACAGTCGGGGTGCGCGCGCAGATTATGAACCCAGGCGGGATGATGAGAACGTCCGAAATTCGAGCCGATCAAAATGTATTTGTCCCCATCCAAGAATCCGCCCAGCGGATGCCTGCGCGGCTGTCCCGTACGCGCGCCGAGCGTCTCCAATTCAATGACGGGTAACACCAGTTCGGCAACCGTGTGCCTGCCGCGCGTGACAAACAAGGCGACCTCGTCCACGGGCTGAAGGATGTGCGACAGGATCACCGAAACGGGTTTCCATGCAAAAATGCGAAGGAAAAATAATTGAACGGAGTTGGGTTTGCGATTCACTTTTCCAGCCAGATGGTGACCGGCCCGTTGTTGTGGATTTCCACCAGCATGTCCGCGCCGAAGACGCCCGTCTGGGTGGGGACTCCCTGCTCACGGAGGAACGCGGCAAAACGGTCCACGAGCGGCGCGGCGACCTCGGGGCGGGCGGCGTCGACGTAAGAGGGACGCCGTCCCTTTTGCGCGTCCGCGAAGAGCGTGAACTGTGAGACGACGATCGCCTCGCCTTTCACATCCAGCACGGACAGGTTCATCTTCCCCGCGTCATCTTCGAAGATGCGGAGCGTGGCGATCTTCTCCGCCATCCAGCGCGCATGCTCCTCCCCGTCGTTGTGACCGACGCCGAGCAAAACGACGAGACCATGTCCGATGGAGGAAATGGTCTCGTTGTTGACGGTCACACTGGCTTTGGAAACTCGTTGGATTAATGCGCGCATGGGGAAAAATAAAGCGTAAAGCGTAATCCGTAACGAATTACGCTTTACGCATTACGTTTTAGAGCGGCAACTGCACAGCCTCGCGGACTTCCTTCATCGTCGCCTCGGCCAGTTCGCGGGCGCGACGCGCCCCATCGTGGAGGATGCCCCACACCTGTTCAGGCCTGGAAGCGAACTCGGCGCGTTTTGCGCGGAAGGATTCGAGGTTCTTGTTCAGGTTTTTGGCGAATAATTTCTTACAATCCACACAGCCGAGTGCGGCGGTGCGGCAGTCGCGGTTGACCATCTCCACTTCTTCCGCGGACGAGAAGATCTTGTGCATCGAGAAGACGTTGCACACATCGGGGTTGCCCGGGTCGTTGCGGCGCAGGCGCGCGGGGTCGGTGACCATCTGCATCACGCGCTGCTGCGTCTCCTCGGGTGTGGACGCCAGTTCGATGTGATTGTTCAGGCTCTTGCCCATCTTCTCTTTGCCGTCAATGCCGAGCACTTTGGGAATGACCGTGTTCTTCATCTGCGGCTCGATCAACGCCTTTGTTTGGTAGCGATAATTGAACGAGCGCACGATCTCGCGCGCGAACTCGATATGCGGCGCCTGGTCCACGCCGACGGGGACAACGTCCGATTTATAGAGAACGATGTCGGCGGTCATCAGCACGGGGTAACCCACCAATCCATAATTCACATTGTCGGGATTCTGACGCACCTTTTCTTTAAAAGTCGGCAGGTCGGTCAGTTTGCCGAGCGGCGTCACCATCGAAAGGATGGTGTGCAACTCCGTCACCTGCGGCACCTGTGACTGGACAAACAGGATCGTCTCCTCCGGGCGGATGCCAGCCGCCAGCAAATCCAGCGCGATCTCATAGGTGTTCTGACGCAGGTTTTCCGTATCCTCCACCGTCGTCAGCGCGTGAAGATCGACGATACAGTAAACGCACTCGTAATCGTCCTGCAACGCGACGTAATTCTGGATGGCGCCAAGGAAATTCCCCAGGTGCGCCCGTCCAGTGGGACGAATCCCCGAAAACACTCTACCTTTTTTTGCCATTCGACCTCTCAACATCTATTTTTTGACTGCCTCACGGACAAGGCGGACCACCTCACCGGGTTCGGCGTGACGTCCGACCTGCTTCTTCGAGAAGACCAGCGCCTCGTTCACGCGGACCTCGAAGCGGCCTCCGTCCGAGGGAAGGATCTCCAGCGATTGAATTTCGTGCTCGAACTCGCGTACCAGATCACCAGCCAGGCTCACGGCCCGTTCGGTGTAGTGTCAAACTGCGCAGTATTGGATGGAAATCTTCAACACAGCGTCCCTCCGCAAAGAATGTAAGAAAATTATATCACGGCCTCATCTAAGTCTTGCCAGCCCCAAATGCACGCGCTATAATCGTGCCCGCAAAGAAAGAAAAGAGGTAAAAGAAAGATGCCCGTTTATACCTATCGTTGTGAATCATGTGGAGTGCAGTTCGACCGACATCAATCCTTCCACGACGCCCCGCTCAAAGTCTGCCCTGAATGCAGGAAGAAAGCCTTGAAAAAGGTGATCGCACCTGTGGGAATTGTGTTCAAAGGTTCGGGCTTTTATGCCACCGACCACAAATCCCCCTCGGGACAGGTTCCTCACAGACACAAGAAGGACAAGGAATCACCGGCTGCCGATTCCAAATCAGGGACGGCAGAGAAAGAAAGCAAGCCTGCCGTGAAAGAAAGCGCGGAATAGGCGCTAGAAGCGACGCCTCAGGGCGTCGTATTTTTTATTTGGCATCCGCCGAAAGGAAAAATTCTCATGTCCATGGATGATATTCTAAAGGTGCTGGTGGAATCCCGCAAACAGGGCCAGTCGTCACAGGGGGCGGACCCCATGACAGAACTGCTCGGCGGGTTGCTCGGCGGCAGCGGGACCGCGGGCAGTGGTCAGACCGATGCGATGGCAGGCATGTTGGGCAATCTGCTCGGAGGCGGTCAATCCCAACCGAGTGGGACCAATCAGCAGGCCGACGCGCTGGAAGGAATGCTAGGCGACCTGCTCGGCGGCAGTGGACAGTCACAGACAGGCCGCCAGCAATCGAGTCTGGGCGGCATGATGAGCCTGTTGGAGATGTTCACTGGCGCAGGCGGCCAGAGCGGACTCGGGCAATCGTCCATGATGGGCGGCAACCCGCTGATGGGGTTGATCCAGCCATTGGTCGAGCCACTGGCGAAGAAATTGAAGATTTCGCCCGAACTGGCGATGATCGTCGTCTCGTTCGTTTTGCAGAAATTGCTGGCGCACCACCCCACTTCGGGACGCGACTCGACGCAATTTGACCTGGATGACCTGTTCAACCAGGTCGGCTCTACCGGCAAGATCAACCCGAGCATGTTGCAGACCAGCGGCATGGTGGAGGAACTCTCGCGCGTCACCGGCATGGACGAGGCCACCGCCACGAAGAGCCTGAACACGGCCTTCACAATGGTGAGCAACCGCGCCTTGCAGGCCGCGGGACAGACCACCGCCAAACCCGCAGGAAGAACGTTGAAGAGCGCGGCTTCCTCGGGAAAAAGAATCACGCGTTAGATTTGCTGAATCAAAAAACTGCGTCCGAAAAGGCGCAGTTTTTGTTTTGGCTCCTCGCCGAGGACTTGAACCTCGAACCTAGCGGTTAACAGCCGCCCGCTCTGCCATTGAGCTAGCGAGGAATGCGTGCGGGATTATATAGGCAAGGTCGGGAGGTGTCAAGCGAAATTTTACAAGACATCCGAAGCCTGCGAGACTTCGGATGTCCAGAATCATTAGACCTCTTGCATAAGTCATGGTGCAGGTTTGAGTTCCAGGTTGTAAATGGCCGCAATCAAATTGAAACGCAAGCCAAAGCGTTTTCTTCGATTACGATAGCGTTCACTCAAAATCCGAAAGAT
>JBMOMR010000095.1:0-5266 GCA_049324715.1 Chloroflexota bacterium
TGATCACCTGGCTGTTGCTCCGCATCCCTGTCCTGCGCCGAATCGTCTCCTAGCGGTTTGTGGGTATAATCGGGCGATTCTTTCATCCTGAGGTGTTCATGCAGGCAGTGACTTCAACGCAACCCGACTCGCGTCATCTTTGGGCGGATTTTGTACGAAACATCGGCATTCTACTCGTCATTCTGGGACATGTTTCTGGCATGGTGCTTCAGCGCGGCGACCGCATCCCGTTCTTCGACTGGCTGGTGGGTGACCTTTTCAACGTCATTGCGCGCGCTTGCGTCCCGCTCCTGTTCATGGTCAGCGGCGCACTCCTGCTTCCACGCAAGGAGAGTCTCCGTGACTTTTACCGCAAACGCTTCCAGCGCGTGATCTTCCCCTTCCTGTTCTGGTCGGTTCTGTACCTGCTCTGGAACAGGGCGGGATTCCAGAATTACACTTTTGCCAACGCTGTCAAGACCATTATCATCACCATCCTGATCACGCCCGCGGAATATCACCTGTGGTTCATGTACGAACTATTTGGCGTCTACATGTTGACCCCGCTTATACGAAAAGCCGTTGATACCAAATACGAGACCATCCTTTGGTATTTTATGGCCATCTGGTTCATCTTCGGCCCGCTCAAACGCCTCTTCCAGACACTCGTCCCCTACGACATCATCTTCGACCTCGGTTATCTGACGGGTTACATCGGTTACTTTGTGCTGGGTTACTTGCTGGCCCGCATCGCCATCAAGAAGTGGATGGTCTGGGCCTCGGCCTTCATCTACCTCGCCTCGGCGCTTTTCACGGGCGGCATCACGGCCTATTACTTCATCTATCGACCTGGCATGACGGAGTTTTACCAGTATCTGCTCGGCATCAATATCCTGTTCCTGTCCGCATCCGCGTACATTTTGTTGAAGGCCGCGGGCGAGAAGATTTTCTCCGTGCCGCGCCCGCGCCTCGCCAAGTGGGCTGTCTCATTAACGTCGGCCAGTTTTGGCATGTACCTCGTCCACGTTTTTGTGCTGAATTTCCTGCGTGTCCAATCGCTTGGCCCGTTGGACGGCTCTCCGTGGGTGATGATTCCCCTCACGACGATCCTCGTCTTCATCATTTCGTGGGTGCTGATCGCCATCCTTCAAAAAATCCCCATCTTGCGCTCACTCGTAGCCTAACCTACGGTTTCAACGCTTCGTTCAACAACGCCTCGCCCAGGGAATTCGCCAGCGGGGTGTTGTTTTCTTCCAGCAGAATGACCAGCGTGAGAGGCGTTCCCTGCCAGTTGGGAAGCGTCCCTGCCACGAACCAGGCGAAGGATTTTCCCTTTTCGCTGACTTGTGCTCCGTATTGCCAGTAAGGCTGATCGGCAGATTGGAGCGACTCTGCCGCCTGACGTGCGCTCGCTTCTTCCATGACGTTGAGCGGGTCACTGTTTGCTGGAAGGATGACCCATCCCTGAGAGGGAGTGTCCACGGCCAGCGCGATGCGCGGGGCGGGCAAAATTCCTCCATTGCTCAACGGTGCGAACGCCAGGATCGCTTGCAAGGGGCTGACGTGTAGATTGTCAATTTCTCCAAACACAGACGGAGTTCCCACGGGCAGACGCAGATCGGGAGCGACGTAGAGACCGAGCAGATTGTAGAACTCGCGGATCATATCCGCGTCGGGAGGGGAATCCTGTCCGAAACGCGCGGCCAGCAGAGGGTCCAGAAGAGAGGCGGAGGGATAACTTCCCTGCGCGGCGCGGTTGACGAGGGGCGCGTCGGGATCGATCCGCAGTTGGTCGCCAGTCTCGTCCAGCGAATTGGGGTCGTACGTGGGATGCGATGCCATCGCCAGAATCTCGCCGCTTTGCGCGTTGAGAAGGACAATCGCTCCAGCGTGATTGGCGAGTAGTTCATCCGCTTTTTTCTGGAGGTCGAGATCGATGCTCAAGCGGACGTCGAGGCCGGGCGGGGGCGTGCCATAGAGCAGGTGATGCCACCAAACGAGGCGGGACGGGTTACCCTGAAAGCCGCGCAAGTAGCCATCGAGCGTGGCTTCGAGGCCAGCCTGCCCAAAAATAGGATTCGTATAGCCAGTAATGGGAGCCAGTTCGGTGTAGAGATAGTCACGGTGGAAGATGGCGTCGGTTTGAGTGGTGACGGTGATGGGTTGGTTGCCGCGGTCGAGGAGCGAACCGCGGCGGACGTAACGGTCAGCGATGGAGCGGCGGGCGTTGTCGGTGCGCGTCAGCAGGTCGGGGCCGCGGACGACGGCCCACCATCCCGTCGAGAGGGCGGAGGCGAAAAGTCCCAGCGAAAAGAGCGCGGCGAGAAGTGCGAAGGGACGCGGGGTTGCTATCGGCGCGGGTTCCTCTTCAGGCTGGGACGCCACGCGCAGGAGGATCGCCAGCGCGAGAAAGGATGTCACGAGGGACGATCCGCCATAGGAGACGAATGGCAGGGTGACGCCCGTGAGGGGGAGCAGGCGCAGGTTACCGCCGAGGATGAGCAGACTCTGCACGCCAAGATACGCGACCAGCCCGCCCGCCAGCAGGCGTTGAAACCGATCGGGTGCGTTCAGTGCGGCGCGCAAGCCATGCGTCAGCAACAGGCCGAATAAAACGAGCAAGCCAATGGCGCCGAGCAAACCTGTCTCTTCGACAATGGCCGTGTAGATGAAATCGGAGATGGCAACGGGCACGAGAGTGGGTGAACCAAGCCCCACGCCGCGTCCAACCGTCCCGCCATTGGCGATGGCGAGGAGAGACTGGATGATCTGGTAGGAGCGTCCGCTCGGATCGCTCCACGGGTTGAGCCAGGCGTCCAGCCGCGCGTGGATGATGTCCACAAAGAAGTAGCCGACGAGCGCGGCCAATCCCAGCCCCGCGAAGGTGACCAGCAGGACGCGTCGCTTGCCCGTGGCGAGAAACAGGATGATGGTGTAGATCAGGAGGAAAATGGAGGCTGTGCCGAGGTCGCGCTGGACGACCAGGATGAGCAGGGAGAGTCCCGTCATGATCGCGGTCGGTACGATCAGCGGGATGGAGACGAACTGGCGGATGGATTTTGTGCGCAGGGTGTTGAACGTCTCCACGGGGAGACGGCTGGCGAGATAGGCCGCCAGGTAGATCACCAGCAAAAGTTTCAGCGGTTCAGAAGGTTGCAGGTACACGTCCTCGCCGCCGATCCAGAGCCGCGGGCCAGCGCCAGAGGGATTCGAGCCGAAGACCAGAGTGAGCGCGGTCAGTAGAATTCCACCCAGCAAGGCGAGATATTTGTAGCGGCGCAACGACGACAGCGCGGCGGGGTATCGCAACGCGAGCAGGAAAGCCGCCAGCGCGATGGCCAGCCAGATGGTCTGGCGCGCGCCGAAATACGGGTCGAGACGCCAGATGGTGAGCAGTCCCCAGCCGCTGAGGAGCGAAGCGACGGGGAGCAGGTACGGGTCGGTTTCGGGAAACCAGCGCGAGGTCACGCGCGAGGCGGCGATCGTCAGCGCGAGCCAGGCCGCGTAGCCGATCCAATGAGCCCAGCGATAGTCCACCAGCCACGTCCGCTCGCGCACGGAGGGAGAGAGCGTCAGGATCAACGAGAAAACGAACAGGAACGCCGCCGACGCGATATGCAGGCGGCGTTGAAGTTGAGAGTGATTCACTGCGGGATGTATTTTTCGATCAGCAGTTTGAGTTTGGATTTTGTTTGACTGGGGATGCGCGCAGGGTCGGTGATGAGCGCGGACGCGAGCGCCGAGCCGCATTCGCATCCCCTCTGGACCTCGAAACTGGCCGCCAGTTTTCGGACGGCTTCCTGTGCGACGTGTGTGTTCTTCTTAAGCGTTTCGATCACCATCTCCACGGTGACAGGCGACTCGCTGACGTGCCAGACGTCGTAATCGGTGACGTGCGCCATGATGGCGTAGCACATCTCGGCTTCGCGGGCGAGGATGGCTTCGGGCGAGGCGGTCATGCCGATGATGGACATGCCCCACGAACGGAACAGATTTGACTCGGCCTTGGTGGAAAAGCGCGGCCCTTCGATGGTGATGAATGTCCCGTTGCGGTGGACGGTCGCTCCCGTGGATCTTGTCGCCGCCTCGAGTTGGTACGAAAGATCGCCGCACACTGGATCGGCCACGGAGATGTGGGCAACCAGTCCGTCCCCGAAAAAGGAGCGGACGCGCAGGCGCGTGTTGTCGTAGATCTGGTCGGGGATGACGATGTGACCAGGCGCAAATTCCTCGCGCAGAGAACCGCAGGCGCTGATGCTGACCACGCGTTCCACGCCGAGGGATTTGAGCGCGTAGATGTTGGCGCGGTAATTGATCTCGCTTGGGCTGATGTGGTGGCCGATCCCGTGACGTGCAAGGAAGGCGATCCTTTGCCCTTCGAGCGAGCCGACCACGATGGGCGCGCTGGGTTTGCCAAAGGGCGTGTCGAGGTCGAGTTCGCGCGCTTCGGTGAGTCCGGGCATGGAATAGAGTCCCGATCCTCCGATGACGGCCAGTGTGGCGGTTGCCGAAGGTCCTGAAAGGGCGGTCATGATTTCCTCCGTGGGTTACAGCCGAATGGTGGGGGACGTGTCTGTAGCCACGCCGATGCTGACGATGATGGCGGTATATCCGCACTCGATCTGGTCACCGGTGGTCAGGACGGTCGGCGTGGAAAGCGGAGACTGGTTCAGGCGTGTGCCGTTTGTGGAGCCGAGATCTTCGGCCCACCACTGTCCGTGGTGGAAACTTAAGTGCAGGTGGCGCGCCGAGACGGCGTCATCGGTGAGCGAAACATCGCAGGCGGGATCGCGCCCGATAGAGATATCCGACTGATGGAATGCTCGCTGCGACGTCTCTGGGCCCGGGCTTTGGAGTGTGAGATTGAGCGGCGGCGCTTTCCGCACCGCAAGGTGGACGCCCTGCGTCTGCAGATCCCGCCACAGGCTGAAGAGCGCCCATCCGAGGAATGCGTACAGGCAGATTGCCAAAATCAACCGCAGGGCGAGGACAATTACTCCGCTCATTTTCTGCTTTTCGGGATATCCGAACGCTTCAGAATGGCGGTGGCGCGTTCGCCATGCTCGGCGTCCAGGGGACCCGTGTCCTTCAGGTCCAGGCGCGGAGGCGGGTTATCCTGTCCGAACACGAGACTGACGCCCGCCAGCGAGATGACATCGCCCGGGTAGAGGATGCTCTGGCTGGTGCGCTGTCCGTTGATGAACGTCCCGCCTGTGGAATTCAGATCGAAGAGCACGTATCGCCCTTTGATGGCGCGCAGTTGGGCGTGGGTGCGCGAAACGCGCGG
>JBMOMR010000096.1:0-42693 GCA_049324715.1 Chloroflexota bacterium
TGCCAGCATTTGTTCAAAGGTGCTGCGCTGAACACCCGTGCAGCGTTTGAAGTCTTCATCATTGAGTTTTTGTACGGTTTCGTATCGCATGTGCCTATTATGGCACACTTATGCAAGAGGTCTAATAGATTTTGTGGAGCGGGATGGTATCCCGCTCATTACAGGCGTGCGGAATACCATTCCGCACCACTTCACACAGGAGCCAAACCATGAGCAATCCCATCCGAGTCATGATCGTGGACGACCATCCCGTGGTGCGGCGGGGAGTCAAATCCCTGCTGGGAGAGGAGGATGATATTCAAGTCGTTGGTGAGGCTGTCAACGGGAAGGACGCCATCGAGAAGGTAAAAAGTCTCCAGCCCGATGTGGTGCTGATGGATTTGGTGATGCCCGAAATGGGCGGGATCGAGGCCATCGAAAAGATCACCGCGGAGCATCCCAACGCTCGCATTCTGGTGATGACCAGTTTCGCGGCCGATGACAAGGTCTTCCCGTCCATCAAAGCAGGCGCGCTTGGCTACCTGCTAAAGGATTCCGACCCCGAAGACCTGATTCGCATGATCCGACAAGTCTATCGTGGCGAACTCTCGATCCACCCGACGATCGCGCGAAAAGTCATCCAGGAGTTGAACCGTCCCGCCCAGGAGCCGCTGACCCCCTCCCCGCTGACGGAGCGCGAGGTGGAAATTTTGCAAATGCTGGCGCAGGGCGTGGAAAACAAGGAGATCGCCCGCAGGCTGTTCGTACGCGAAGCCACCGTCCGCACGCACGTGAGCAATATTCTGGGGAAACTGCAGCTGGCGAACCGTGTCCAGGCGACATTGTATGCACTGAGGACGGGGTTGACTTCGCTGGATGAGGCAGAGACAGAAAAAAAATAGGTGGCCGTGGGGCGGGATGGTATCCCGCCAAGTCATTGGTTGCGGAATGCCATCACCTGCACTTGCGCCAGGTGCAAGTGTCCGCACCATATAAAATTTCCACAAAAGTTAACTCTTTCTCTCCGCAAATGCGCAGACGACCGTCCACAATGGCGGTCGTTTTGCTTGTTCGAATGGGGGACAAAAATCCGCGTCAATCCAATGACAGAACGCCTGAAGTATTGTAAATAAAATATGATGACTCACCGCGAGTACGCGAGTGCGTCGCACCATGTTTAACGAGGCTGGCCCAAGCGAAGATTCGCTCCGTTTAAGCGGACTAGCCGTCAGGGTTGGGTGCGATGCACCCTCGAAGACGAGAAAACTATGAAGGCGCTGGTTCTCATCAAATTTGCGTCTCTCGAAAGCAGGGATGCTTACCACCAGTTATGCCGCCTGAAACCTGTGACGGAATCGTACATGGTTTACGGGCGTTATGACGCGGTGCTCATGCTGCAGGCACGGAATATCGAGGAGATCCACGATATTCTGCTTTCGGACGTCCAGCCTGTGCCAGGGGTGACCGAGGTGTTGCCCTGCATCGTGGTGGAGAACGAAGCGGCTGTCGCTGAAAAACCCTAAAGGTCTCGGAGACCTTTAGGGTTTACGAACAAAAATGAGGTGCTACATGGATCGCATCCGTTCGATGGAAGATTTGAAGAAGGCCAAGGACTCCGCACTCCAGAAGGAACGCGATGGCGCGCATAAACATCGCTTCCAGATTCGCGTCAGTTTGGGGAGTTGCGGGATCGCGGTTGGGGCGGAGGAAACGTTCAAGGCGCTGAGCCAGCTCATCGTCAGGAAAGAAGCGGGCGGCGTCCAGTTGAAGAAGGTTGGGTGCGTCGGCCTGTGCGCGCTGGAGCCTGTCATCCAGGTGATGGAGACGGACCGTCCGCAGGTCACGTATGGGAAGGTGACGCCTGCGGTGGCGCAACGGATTTTCGCGGAGCACATCGAGAAGGGACTCATCGTGCAGGAATTTGTCGTGGAGAAGATCTAATGAACAAGACCTACACCGAAACAGAATTGGATGAGGTCATCGAGCGGCTGGTGCAGCATCACGGCGCGCGGCGTGCGGAAGTGATCCCGATCTTGAGCGAACTCAACGAGACGTTCGGTCACATCCCCGTGGAAGCGCTGGGAAAGATCCGCCGTGCCATCAACGCACCCGAAGAGGGACTCTTCCTTGCGGACAGTCATCTTTACGCAACCGCCAGTTTTTATAGCATGTTCTCGCTCCAGCCTGTGGGCAAGCACGTGATCCGCTTTTGCGAGAGCGCGCCATGCCATGTGGTGGGCGCGCGCGAAGTGATCGATGCGATTCAGGACCAGTTGGGAATTGGGATTGGCGAGACAACCCCCGACAACGAATGGACTCTGCTGACGACGAGTTGTATCGGCCTATGCAGTGTGGGTCCCGTGATCTTGGTGGACGATCAACTCTACGGCAACCTGACGCCTGAGCGAGTGCCTGAGATATTGGCGAAGGTGCAAGGAGGTGAAGCATGAAAGCCCCACGCGCCCTGGTTCTGGTATCCAACGATCCCGCGAGCGTGGAACGCGGCTCGGAGGAAGTTTTCCGCGCATTGCAGGCGGAAATCCGCGCACATGGTTTGCTGGACGAGATCAAGATCAGCACGATCGGCAGTGTCGGCGAACAGGATGACCTGCCGCTGGTGATCATCTACCCCGAAGGGGTGGTCTACGGTCCCGTGCGCACGGAGGATGTGCAGTTGCTGGTGCTGGAGCATTTGCTTCAGGGACATATCGTCCGCTCGCTGGTGGGACGCATGCGCGAGTCGGTGGGCGAGATCGCCTGGCTGAGAGCGCGTTCGGGCGTCCTGCCCATCCAACAGCGCGTCGTGTTGGGACGCGTCGGAATCGTTGACCCCGAAAGTTTGGACGACTATCTTATCCACGACGGCTACGCGGCGCTCGGCAAAGCCCTGTTCGAGATGACGCCGCAACAGGTCATCGCGGATGTGGACAAATCTGGTTTGCAGGGACGCGGCGGCGCAGGCTTCCCAACGGGACGCAAATGGGAGTTCGTGCGCGGCGCGCAGGGATCGCCGAAGTACATCATCTGCAACGCGGACGAGAGCGAGCCTGGCACGTTCAAGGATCGCATGGTCATCGAAGGCGACCCATTCAGCCTGATCGAAGCGATAACGATTGCCGCGTATGCGGTCGGTGCGGAGGCGGGATACATTTACATCCGCGGCGAATACAAACTTGGTTACAAACGTTTGGAAAACGCCATCCGTCAGGCGGAAGAACGCGGCCTGCTGGGTGACAATATTTTCGGAAAAGATTTCAACTTCCACATTCATTTGCACGCGGGGGCGGGCGCGTACATCTGCGGCGAAGAGACCGCGCTGATCGAATCCATCGAAGGCAAACGCGGACAGCCGCGCGCCCGTCCGCCGTACCCGCCGACCTATGGCGTGTGGGGCAAGCCGACAGCAGTCAACAACGTGGAGACGCTGGCGAACGTCCCGCCGATCATCCGCAACGGCGGCGAGTGGTATCACCAGTTCGGCACCGAGAAAAGCCGCGGCACAAAAGTCTACACCATCATGGGCAACGTCAACTTCACGGGCGTGATCGAAGTCCCGCTCGGAATCACCCTGCGCGAAGTGATCGACATTTACGGGCAGGGCATGAAGAAGGGTGGCAAACTCAAACTGGTGCAGACGGGCGGCTCGAGCGGCTCCATCGTCCCTGCCAGTTTGCAGGACACGCCGCTCGACTTTGAATCGTGGCGCAAGGCGGGTGTCTCGCTCGGCTCGGGCGCGTTGCTCATCTGCGACGAACACACCTGCGTGGTGGACCTCGCCAAGACCATCCTGAACTTCTTCCACTACGAATGCTGTGCCAAGTGTGTGCCATGCCGCATGGGAACTCACCGCCTGTACGAGATCATGAACGACATCTCCATCGGACGCGGCACCTTCGAGAGCCTGGCTGAAATCCAATCGCTCGGACTCGATATGGAAATCCTCTCAAACTGCGGCCTCGGTCAGACCGCCTCCGTGGCGGTGCGCGACATCCTGAAACATTTCCGCGCCGAAGTGGAAGAGCACATCCGCGATGGAATCTGCCGCGCGGGAGTCTGCAAGATCACGACCACGCCAATTTACATCCCGCATGAGGCGGTGATTCGATAGCCAACCCGCGCCCTCACCCTAACCCTCTCCCAAAGGGAGAGGATACTCCCTTCCCCCTGCGGGGGAAGGGCTGGGGATGAGGGAAGGAGCAAACGATGATCAATCTAAAAATCAACGACACCGTCCTTGACGTAAAAGAAGGCACGACGATTCTGAACGCGGCCGCCTCCGTTGGCATCCACATCCCAACGCTGTGCTATCACAAGGATTTGAGTCCCTTTGGCGGATGCCGCTTCTGCGCGGTGGAAGTGACGGGCGCGCGCCTGCCGATGACGGCCTGCAACACGCCCGTCGCGCCGCAAATGCGCGTGCTCACCGACTCCCCCACCGTCCTCCGTTACCGACAGGGGATCCTGCGGATGCTGCTCGCCAACTATTACGACGCGGGCTACAAACGTCACAACGGGAAGTTCGTAATGGACGAGGACAACGAACTGATCCGCTACGCAAAAGAATATGGCGTGGACATTGCCACCGCGATGTCAAAACATCCGCGCTTCCTCGTGGACAGCGACCCGAACCCCTACGTGTGGGTGGACCGCAATAAATGCATCCAGTGCCTGCGCTGTGTGCGCGCCTGTGCCGAAGTGCAGGGACGTTTCGTCTGGTCGCAGTCGTATCGCGGCTACCAGGCGCGCATCGTGGCGGGTGATGACTCCACCATGCTCGCCTCCCGTTGTGAATCATGCGGCGCGTGCGTGGTCTACTGCCCGACAGGTGCGCTCGACAACAAGATGTCCGTCCACAAAGGCCAGGCGGACAAACTCGTCCGCACCACCTGCACCTATTGCGGCGTCGGCTGTCAATTGGATTTGAACGTGAAAGACAGCCACGTCATCCGCGTCACCTCCGAAGCGGACGGCGGCTCGTTCAACGGTCTGCACCTGTGCATCAAAGGACGCTACGGCTATGAGTTCATCCATCACCCGCGACGGCACGTCAAACCGCGCGTGCGCGAATATTTGCTGAAAGGCGAAGCGCGTCCCACCAAGCGCGGCAAACTCGTGGATGTGGATTGGAACACCGCGCTCGACATCGTGGCGAATAAATTCAAGCACGTCCGCGCTGACGGCGCGCAGATCGGCGTGCTGGCTTCGGGACGTTTGCTCAACGAGGAAAGTTATCTCGTCAACAAGATAGCGCGTCAGGCGCTCGGCACAAACAACATCGACACCGCGTCGAATCTCTACTTCCACAACGAAGCCGACGGCCTGCTCGACTCACTCGGCCTGCCCGCCATGTCCAACTCGCTGGATGACATCGCCGCCAATGCACAGGCCTTCTTCGTCATCGGCTCGAATCTCACCGAACAGCATCCCGTCTTCGGGGCGCGCATCCGCCAGAATATTTTGCGCCGCCATATCAAGATGGTGGTCGCCAGTCCAGACTTCTTTAACATCGAAGAATATGCGGCACTCTCGCTCCGTCACAACCGCGGCACCGAAGCCGCGCTGGTCAACGGGCTGATGAACATCATCCTCGAAAAGGGATGGGAGAATAAGGAAGCGCTCCAAAAATATTCGAACGGATTCAAAGAAGCAAAGAAAATGATTGACGGATATACGCCGACGCGCGTTTCCGAACTGACTGGCATTCCCGCCGAGCAACTTTACGCGGCGGCTGAGATTCTCGCGTCACACCACCCCGCGGCTGTCCTCTGGGGAATTGGCATTTCCAACCCCGAAGCGACTCACGCCCTCGCAAACCTGCAACTCCTGCTTGGCAATCTTGGACAGGCGGGCGGCGGAGTCAATCCGTTGCGCGCACAAAACAACTCTCAGGGCGCCAGCGACATGGGCTGTTCCCCCGAATTTTTGCCTGGCTACCAATCCGTCAGCGACGCGAACGCGCGGGGAAAATTTGAGCAGGCCTGGGGGAGTCCGATCCGTGCTGAGGCGGGGATGAGCGCGCTGCGGATGGTGGAAGCCGCGGGCGAGGGAAAAGTCCGTGCGCTGTACATCGTCGGTGAAGATATTTTGAACACATCGCCCGAAGCAGCCGCATTCCGTGAAAACCTCGAATCCTGCGAGTTTGTCGTCCTGCAAGAGATGGCTTTCTCGGAGACGACGCGTTACGCCGACGTGATCCTGCCGAACGTGAGTTTTGCCGAAAAGACGGGCACGTTCACCAACACCGAGCGCCGCGTACAGATGGTGCATCAGGCCATCGAACCGATTGGCGACGCCCGCCCCGATTGGCAAATCCTTGCCGAGTTGGGAAAACGTCTCGCGGCAGGCTGGGACTACGCCAGCCCCGCGCAGATCATGGATGAGATCGCCGCACTGACGCCGATTTACGCGGGCATTTCTCACGATCGCGTCGAACGCGGCGAACGCCTGCAGTGGCCTGTCGAGTCGAAGGCGCACAATGGCACGCCGATCCTGCCGCTAGGGTTGTTTGGGGAGGTGAGTTGGAGCGTGGCGGAAAAGATCTAGTGTTCAGTGTTTAGTGACCAGTTTTCAGTGATCAATTGAAACAAAAAGCCGCCTCTCGATTTGAGAGGCGGCTTTATCGTGCTCTTGCTTCAGTATCTGTTACATACCCTTACGGAACGGTGTACTCGATGATGAGGGTCGGGCGTGCGTTGGCCGTGGCGTAGTTGCTACTGAAGAACTTCATGTAGTCGGCGCCGCGGTCGTCGTTATCATCCTTCTGGAAACGCAGGCGGAATTGGGTAAACCCTGTCAGATTGACGAAGGGGAAACTCGCCGCGCCAATGGTGACACTGTACCAGCCGTTCACCGGCGTGATGCCGAACAACCCGCCCGTCTTATTGGCCGCCGCCTGGAAGTCAGTCGCCACCAACGCGGCGTTCGTCCCAAAGTACGGCTTGCGAATCTCTGCCAGCAGGCGACCGTGTGTGGTGAACGGGTTGGTCCCCACCGGGCCTTGCATACGAACTCGCAATATCACCCTCGTGATGATCGCATTGTCAGGCAGGCCGCCCGTGTTGAAGGAGAGGATCGCACGGTATTGCCTGTCGAGAGCATCATCGCCGACATAGAAGGTGGTGGCGGTGGTATTCAACGTGCCGCCCACCCCGCTCGTCTCGGTGGATTCCAGGATCCAGCCATCATGCGCCGCAACCGAGCGGAGCGTTAGTTTCAAAATGGCCCGGACCGTCAACGTGCCATCCACGTAAGAGGCGATGGTGTAGTTCGCGCCCGCGTCCCCGCCAGTACAGGTGATAACGTAGGTACCCGCCGCATCATGCGGATCGGCCACACTGCAGACCGGCTCGACGACGAAAGTATCCGTCCCCACAAAGCCAGTCGCCGTGTACGTGAACACTGGATCGGCCTGACCAACGATCTTGGTCTGGTTGTTGGCCGTCACCGTCACATCGGCGGCGGTGATGTCGGCAGTATCCGTGGCGGTGGTGTTCAGCAAGTTGTAGTTGCCCGCATCCGCACCGGCAATGGCGATGCCTTCCACTGTCACCGTTTTGCCCACTCCCACATCGCTCGTGTCGAAGTTCGCACCCGTGAAGCTGGTGGTGACTTCATCTCCCGCAAGCGCGTCGGTGGAGAGGGTTACGGTCGCAGTGGTCGTCCCATCGTAGGGCTTGTCACTCGCCACGGCAGTGACTGTCAGGTCGCGCGCCGTGATGTCCGCGGAGGAGGCGGGCGGTTGGGTCAGCAGGTACTTGCCTGCATCGTCTCCGCTCAATGCCAGACCACTGATCGTCACGGTCTTGCCCGTCCCAACGTTCGCGTCATCGAACTCGGCAACCGCTCCGCTCGTGTCGAGCGTGACGTCGTCACCGGGCACGATGCCCACCAGGGTCGCGCCGCTGTAGTCCAGCGTGGCCGCGGTGGTGCCGTCATAGGTCTTGTCGTTGGCGACAATCCCCGTGACAGAGGCGGTCGCGCCGAGGATGCTGGCAGTGGTGGTCGGTTGGGTCAGCGAGTAGTTGTTCTTGGCGGTCCCGTCCAGGGTCAGGCCGGAGACGGTCACCGTCCAGGTGCCCACGTTCGCGCTGGCGAAGGTCCCCACGGCGGCGCTGGTATCCAGCGTCACATCATCCCCGCTCAAGACGCCTACCAGGGTCGCGCCTGAGACGTCCAGCGTGGCGGTCTTCGTCCCATCGTACTGTTTGTCTTCGGCGGTGATGCCGGTAACTGTCAACTCGACTGGATTGATCGTTGCGTTCGGGACCGTGGGCTGGGCAGAGAGAACGTAGTTCCCCGCCGCGCCTGTCAATCCAAACCCAGAGGCGGTGACGGCGTGCGTTCCCGCGCTGGCGCTGGAGAACGCGGCGCTCGCGCCACTGCTGTTGATCGTCACGACGTCGGGTGCGATAACACCCACCAACGTGGCGCCGCCCAGGTTCAGCGTCGCCGCTGTGGTGCGGTCATACGTCTTGTTCTGCGCGGTCACGCCGGTGATCGTCAGGCTCTTCGGATTGATCGTCGCATTCGGGACCGTCGGCTGGGCGGACAGCATGTAGTTGGGGTTCGTCACCCCGAAGCCAGAAGCCGTCACACCCCACGTTCCAGCGTTGGCACTCGCAAACGTGCCGCTCGCGCCACTGCTGTCGATGCTCACGACATCGGGCGAGATCACGCCCACCAGCGAAGCGCCAGACAGGTTGAACGTGGCCGCGGCCGTGCGATCATACGTCTTGTTGTTTGCCACTACGTTGCTAATGGTCAATCCCTTTGGATTGATGGTGGCGCTCGGGACGGTTGGCTGGGCAGACAGGATATAGTTGCCCGCCGCTCCGTTCAACCCGAACCCGGAGGCGGTCACTGCGCGCAGACCAGCGTTCGCGCTGGCGAACGTCCCCGTCGCACCGCTGCTGTTGATCGTCACCACATCGGGCGGGATCACTCCCACCAACGTGGCGCCGCCCAGATTCAACGTCGCCGCTGTGGTGCGGTCGTAGGTTTTGTTCTGTGCTGTCACACCGGTGATGGTCAGACTCTTCGGGGTGATCGTGAAGTTGGCTGTGTTGTAGGTAATGGTGTAGTTGCCGAGAACGCCGGCCGGAGCGAGGGTCGCGCTGATGGCGTAGGGACTACCGGCAACCGTCTCACCCGCGGTGCGGTTGTAGGTGGCGGTCACGCTGTCCGCAGGCAGGAATCCGCTCAAGGTCCCGCTGAGAGCCGGGTCGGCATCCCCATAGGTCTTGCTGGCCGCATTCGGTGTCACCGAGGCGGCTTTGGTCAAAATGGTCGCGTTCGGGACGGTCGGTTGGGCCGCTAGCACATAGTTCCCCGCCGCGTTGCTCAGGCCAAAGCCCGAAACGCTGATCGCCCAGGTGCCCGCGTTGGCGCTGGCAAAGGTGCCGCTGGCAGAACTGCTGTCGATGCTGACGGGGTCTGGAGCAATCACGCCCACCAGCGAAGCGCCCCCCAAGTTGAAGGTCGCCGCCGTCGTACGATCGTAGGTTTTGTTGTTCGCAACGACACCAGTGATCGTCAGGCTCTTGGGACTGATGGCCGCATTCGGGACCGTCGGCTGGGCAGAGAGCACATAGTTGCCTGCCGCGCCTGTCAGTCCAAAGCCAGAGGCGGTGACGGCGTGCGTCCCCGCGTTGGCGCTGGCAAACACGGCGCTCGCGCCACTGCTGTCGATCGTCACCACGTCCGGGGAGATGACTCCCACCAGTGAGGCGCCCCCCAGGTTGAGTGTCGCGGTGGTGGTGCGGTCATAGGTCTTGCCGTTCGCGACCACACCGCTGATGGTCAGTCCCTTCGGATTGATGGTCGCGTTCGGGACCGTCGGCTGGGCGGCGAGCACGTAGTTGCCTCCCGCGCCGGTCAGTCCAAAGCCAGAGGCGGTGACGGCGTGCGTCCCCGCGTTGGCACTGGCAAACACGGCGCTCGCGCCACTGCTGTCGATGCTGACCGCGTCTGGAGGTACCACGCCGACGAGGGTGGCCCCGCCCAGGTTCAGGGTGGCGGTCGCGGTGCGGTCGTACGTCTTGTTCTGCGCCGTCACGCCGGTAATGGTCAGGGACTTGGGATTCACGGTGAGCGAGTCGCTGTCGTTACTGGCGACGTATCCTGTAGTGCCTGCGAAACTGGCCGTGACCCCGGCGGGGTACGTGCTTGCGTTGATCCCCGCCAGGCTGACATCGGTCAGGGACGCGATCCCGCTGGCGTTCGTGACGGCTGAGCCGACGCTGGAGCCGTTGAGCGAGAAGGCGATGGTCTGACCGGCAATGCCCGTCGCGGTGGAGTCGGTCAGCGTGGCGGACAAGTCGACTGTCCCGCCGTAGGTTCCAGTCGCGGACGAGACGGTCAGCGTGGTGGTCGGTTTTTCGTCAACGGTCAGCACACCGCTTGGCACCGGCACTTCGGGAGTGGATGCCGCCCCGGCAGTACTTCCATAGTAGGCCCTCATGGCGTTCGATGTACCGCTGATGGCCCGCACTCGGATGCCAATCTTGCTCCCCGCGGGTATGGTTGCGGATTGTCCGCTGAGGTCGAGAGTGAAATCCTGGTTGACATTATCCCCAACCAGTTGCGTGACTTCCGTACCGCTGAAGTTGGTGACCGTGCCGCTGGCGTCAACATACATCAGCGTGACGCCTGCCGTCCAGGATTGGGTCCCCGCATCGACCTGATGTTCGCGGAAGCGAATCTGCAGGGTGGTTCCCGTCACATGAGTATCGGCAGTGTAGGCAGTGTCGTACCAAACATCCAGCATTGTCCCCACAGAACTGAGGATGACGCCCTCCGTTGGACAGTTGAAGGCATCGGTTGACATTAGGGTGATGACGGTGGAGTTTGGATAGGTATTGCAATTTATCAGTATGTTCGTGACGATCCCAGGCGCCACAGTTGTCCCCCACACTGATTGGAAATTGTATGTGGCCGCTGTGGCATGGGCGTTATCCACAGGCGATGCGGCAAACAGCATCATCGCAACTGTTAGGATTGCGAATACACGACGCAATACAGTTTTCCTGTTCATGATTCTCCTTTTCTTGAATCGTTGGGAAGATCATCCTCCGCTTTGCGCAAGCACGGCTTGACTAGAAACGAGGAAAAAGCCGCCTCTCGGTTGGAGAGGCGGCCCTTGGAATGTTTTAGTCGGGCAACCTCACGACTTTTTTATGGAACAGTGTACTGGATGATGAGGGTCGGGCGGACGCTGGCTGTGGCGTAGTTGCCGCTGAAGAACTTCATGTAGTCGGCGCCGCGATCGTCGTTATCATCCTTCTGGAAGCGCAGGCGGAACTGGGTCGTCCCCGTCAGATTGACGAAGGGGAAACTCGCCGCGCCAATGGCAACGCTGTACCAGTTGTTCACCGGCGTGATGCCGAACAACCCGCCCGTCTTATTGGCCGCCGCCTGGAAGTCAGTCGCCACCAACGCGGCGTTCGTCCCAAAGTACGGCTTGCGAATCTCTGCCAGCAATTTGCCATGCGTGGAGAACGGGTCCGTTCCCACCAGGCTCTGCTTGCGAATTCTCAGCGTCACCGACTTGATGATCGCGTTGTCGGGCAGGCCAGCGGTGTTGAAGGAAAGGACCGCACGGTACTGCTTGTCCGCCGCGTCATCACCAAGATTGAAGGTGGTGGCGGTGGTATTCAACGTGCCGCCCACCCCGCTCGTCTCGGTGGATTCCAGGATCCAGCCATCCTGCGCCGCAACTGAGCGGAGCGTCAGCGTCTGGATCGGAATTTCAGTGACGGAAAGCGTGCCGTCCACATAGGAGGCGATGACGTAGTTCGATCCCACCTCTCCACCAGTACAGGTGATAACGTAGGTACCGACCACATCATGCGGATCGGCCACACTGCAGACCGGCTCGACGACGAAAGTATCCGTCCCCACAAAGCCAGTCGCCGTGTACGTGAACACTGGATCGGCCTGACCAACGATCTTGGTCTGGTTGTTGGCCGTCACCGTCACATCGGCGGCGGTGATGTCGGCAGTATCCGTGGCGGTGGTGTTCAGCAAGTTGTAGTTGCCCGCATCCGCACCGGCAATGGCGATGCCTTCCACTGTCACCGTTTTGCCCACTCCCACATCGCTCGTGTCGAAGTTCGCACCCGTGAAGCTGGTGGTGACTTCATCTCCCGCAAGCGCGTCGGTGGAGAGGGTTACGGTCGCAGTGGTCGTCCCATCGTAGGGCTTGTCACTCGCCACGGCAGTGACTGTCAGGTCGCGCGCCGTGATGTCCGCGGAGGAGGCGGGCGGTTGGGTCAGCAGGTACTTGCCTGCATCGTCTCCGCTCAATGCCAGACCACTGATCGTCACGGTCTTGCCCGTCCCGACGTTCGCGTCATCGAACTCGGCAACCGCTCCGCTCGTGTCGAGCGTGACGTCGTCACCGGGCACGATGCCCACCAGGGTTGCGCCGCTGTAGTCCAGCGTGGCCGCGATGTCCCCATCGTAGGTCTTGTCGTTGGCAACAATCCCCGTGACAGAGGCGGTCGCGCCGAGGATGCTGGCAGTGGTGGTCGGTTGGGTCAGCGAGTAGTTGTTCTTGGCGGTCCCGTCCAGGGTCAAGCCGGAGACGGTCACCGTCCAGGTGCCCACGTTCGCGCTGGCGAAGGTCCCCGCGGCGGCGCTGGTATCCAGCGTCACATCGTCCCCGCTCAAGACGCCTACCAAAGTCGCGCCGGCAAGGTTGAGGCTGGCTGTTGTGTTGCCGTCATACGGCTTGTCGTTCGCGGTGATCCCATCCACAGTGAGCATGCGTGGAATGATGGTCGCATCTGGAACGATCGGCTGGGCAGTCAGCACGTAGTTGCCGCCCGTCCCAGCCAGGGCAAAGCCGGAAGCGGTGACAGCACTCTGAATGGCATTGGGGCTGGCAAACGCGCCTGTGGCCGCGCTGGAATCGATGGTTACGGGATCGGGGGCGATCACACCCACCAGCGAAGCGCCAGAGAGATTGAAGGTGGCGACGGTGGTCTGATCGTAGATCTTGTTGTACGCCACCACTCCGATGATCGTCACGCCCTTCGGGGTGATCGTGGCATCCGGGACCGTCGGCTGGGCGGACAGCACGTAGTTCGTGTTCGTCACGCCGAAGCCGGCAACGGTGATGTGCCATGTCCCAGCGTTGGCGCTGGCAAACAGGCCGGTGGCCGCGCTGGCATCCACGCTGGCCACATCGGGGGCGATGACGCCCGTGAGCGAAGCACCCGACAGGTCAAAGCTGATGACATTGGCGGCGCGGTCGTAGACCTTGTTGTTGGCCTTCACGCCATTGGCTGTGACAGGCTTGGGATTGATGGTCGCATCCGGGACCGTCGGCTGGGCGGCCAAAACGTAGTTACCCGCCGCCGCACCGCTCAGGCCAAAGCCAGAGGCGGTCACTGTGCGCAGACCGGCGTTCGCACTGGCAAACGTCCCCGTCGCGCCACTGCTGTCGATCGTCACGACGTCGGGTGCGATGACACCCACCAACGTGGCGCCGCCCAGATTCAACGTCGCCGCTGTGGTGCGGTCATACGTCTTGTTCTGCGCGGTCACACCGGTGATGGTCAGACTCTTCGGGGTGATCGTGAAGTTGGCTGTGTTGTAGGTAATGGTGTAGTTGCCGAGAACGCCGGCCGGAGCGAGGGTCGCGCTGATGGTGTAGGGACTACCGGCAACCGTCTCACCCGCGGTGCGGGTGTAGGTGGCAGTCACGCCATCGGCAGGCAGGAAGCCACTCAAGGTCCCGGTCAGAGCCGGGTTGGCGCTTCCATACACCTTGCTGGCGGCGTTCGGCGTCACTGAGGCGGTCTTCGGGGTGATGGTGAAGTTGGCCGTGTTGTAGGTAATGGTGTAGTTGCCGAGAACGCCGGCTGGCGCGAGGGTCGCGCTGATGGCATAGGGGCCACCAGCAACGGTCTCGCCCGCGACGCGGGTGTAGGTGGCGGTCACGCCATCGGCAGGCAGGAAGCCGGTCAACGTGCCGGTGAGGGTCGGGTCAACCGCGCCATAGACTTTGCTGAGAGCGTTCGGCGTGACGGAAGCGGCCTTCTGCGTGATGGTGAAATTCGCGGTGTTGTAAGTGATGGTGTAGTTGGAAAGGACACCGGCAGGCGCGAGGGTGGCGCTGATGGTGTAGGGACTGCCGGCAACTGTCTCACCCGCGGTGCGGATGTAGGTGGCGGTCACCGCGTCCGCAGGCAGGAAGCCTGTCAACGTGCCAGTGAGAGTTGGGTCCGCCGCGCCATAAACCTTGGTGGCGACGTTCGGTGTGACCGAGGCGGCCTTGGGGGTAATGGTGAAATTGGCGGTGTTGTAGGTGATCGCGTAGTTGCCGAGAACGCCAGCCGGCGCCAGGGTTGCGCTGATCGCGTACGGTCCGCCGAGGACGGTCTCGCCCGCCGCGCGGCTGTAAGTGGCGGTCACCGCGTCCGCAGGCAGGAAGCCGGTCAAGGTCCCGCTGAGAGCCGGGTCAGCGTCCCCATACACCTTGGTGGCCGGGTCTGGCGTCACCGAGGCGGCTTTCGGGGTGATGGTAAAGTCGGCGGTGTTGTAGGTGATAGTGTAGTTATCGAGTACACCGACCGGCGCGAGGGTGGCGCTGATCGCGTAGGGACCATCAGCGACGGTCTCGCCAGCGACGCGGCTGTAGGTGGCTGTGATGCCATCGGCAGGCAGGAAGCCGGTCAAGATCCCGGTGAGAACCGGGTCGATGTCTCCATAGACCTTGCTGGCGGCATCTGGCGTCACCGAGGCGGCCAATTTCGTGACCGTGACGGTTTGATTGCCGCTGCTGGCAAGGAAGTTCGAATCACCGGCATAGTTGGCGGTGATCAGGTGGGAGCCTGTTCCAACCGAACCGGGTGTGTAGGTTACGGAGCAGGTTGCGCTTCCGCCAGTGCCCGAGAGCGTGCAGGGGCTGGTGGCAAACGCGCCGCTGCCCGTGGTGCTCCAGGAAACCGTGCCCGAAGGGCTGGTGGTTCCGCTGGCGGCTGTCACTGTGGCAACACAGGTGATGTCACTGCCATAGGCAACGGAGGGTGTGCCTGCGCCGCAGTTCACACTTGTGGTGGTCGGTGTGGTCGAGACGTAGTAGGTGATGCGCACCTGACCTCGGGCACCATTACCGCCACTGTAGGAGGAGAAGTAATTACTCCGATACGCGCCGCCACCGGCGCCGCCCGGTGTGGACCCGGCGGAACCATTGCCCGAGGAGCCTGATCGGGCATCACCGCCATCGCCGCCGCCACTGGGGGCAACGGCACCGGAACCGTCGGTAGCGGTCGTTCCAGTCGCGCCGATACCAGCGGATGAACCGCCGCCGCCGCCGCGATTGGAGGAAGAACTGCCGTTCGCGCCTGCACCGCCGGAGTATTTGACATCCCCTATGCCAGAGGCGGCCGCGCCACCACTTGCGCCATTGGTACCAGTGGATGAGTTACCACCCTTGGCAAGGACGGTGGAGGTGTTGATGAAGTACGAATCGCCTCCGGGCGATGTGCTGGTGGAGCCCGCACCCACCACGTAGGCGTAGCTGGTTCCCGGCACAACGGTGATGGTCTTGCGGGAATAGCCTCCGCCGCCACCGCCGCCCGCAACTGCCTCGCCATATCCGCCGGAGATCGAACCGCCGCGTCCGCCACCACCCCACACTTCAACCGTGACGGTATTGACGCCCGCAGGCGCAACCCAGGTCCCGGAAGTGGTGAACGTTATCGAGTCAGCGGAATCAGTGGTGAAGGTGACATCTCCACCATAGGCTGTACTAACTGCGTTCGTGGCATAGGCCCGGACGTGATACAACGTTCCTGGCACAAGCCCCGTCATGATGCTGGTGAAGGCGCCGGTCTCACTAACTGGGCCTTCTTCGGTCTTTTCATCCGCGGTGGTGGGGTTGGCCGAGGTGCTCCAGACCACACCATGCTGGGTGGGGTTGGGCACACCCAACGAGACAATGTTGCCATTCCCAACGGCCGAAGTCTGTGCGATCCCCGTCACAGCCTGCGTGGTAACGGTCGGAGGAGCCTCCAACCCGGAAGGCTGATATTCGTACGCGCCGCGGTCATCGTAGGCACGCGTTCCAGCACCGGTGTTGGTGGTGGCTGGATCGTCCACGCGGGCATAGCCTTCGATGTCAACCGACATCTGATTGGGCGCATCTGAGTTGGCGCTGTCGATCGCGGGAGACCCCGAGTCGATATGATAGTCGCCCGTGGTGGTGCTGGAAGGATACGCCTCCCCGCTGGTGCGCAGGACGGACGCGACCGGCGAGACGAAGAGCGGATTCCCCTCCAACCCATGCACTTCCTGTGTCGGTGCAACTACACGAAACGCCGCGAGGGAGGTGTAACTGCTGTTATTCCAGATGATCTGGACGGTGGCGGTTTCCTTGTTGAAGAGGTTGTAATCCAGAACCGTCCCGGAGATGGAATTCGAGTCCACGCGCAGGTTGCCGCCAAACGAACCCGCGGGAGGCGTCAGGCCATTTCCAGCGGTAATATTGTTCATCACTGTCGCGTGGTGAGAACCGGCACCGACTTCCCCTTCAAAGTTGATGCCCGTTGTTCCATTCCCATGGACGGTGTTGCCAATGATCGTGTTGTACGGAGAAGCATTGTTGTCAATGCCATGGTCGCCATTGCCGTAGCTGAGATTTCCCACGACAACATTGTTGCTGGAGCCCACCCCGCTGGAATTCACGTATAGGTTGATCCCAGTATCTTCATTGCCGTACACGATGTTGTTGACAACGAGGTTGTGACTCGAACCCGTCACTTCGATCCCCGCCGCATCCGAGATCGCAACCACCGGCCATGCGATTGTCGACGAGTTGGCAAACGATATGTTGTTGCTGACCGTGTTGTAATCGCTACCGTTGATCAACCGAATGCCGATGCACGAGTTATGGTCGGCCACGTTGCCAGTGATCAGGGAATAGGTGGTATTCCGAATGAAGATACCCTGTTGGTGCTGGTCGTAACCGGCATTGATACCCGCGTACGTGACGTGGTTGTTCGAGACGGTGATGTGACTGGAACTATCGACGTAGATGCCTTTGTATTTGGTCTCTGTGATGTTGAATCCATCGATCACCACATAGCTCTTGGCAGAGACCGCAAAGGCACTCCCAAACCCAGCCGGGTCCCCGGTCACGGTGACGCCAGGGTTGGCATGGAAGGTGATGGGGCTTCCATCCACACCGCTGTAGTTCACGAACACCGTTTCGGCATAGGTTCCAGCCAGGACATGCACCGTATCGCCCGGAATCGAGGCTACAGACGCGCCTTTCGCCAGTGTGCAATACGGAACTGCGCTGGTGCCCGGTCCGGCGTCGGAACACGCCGGGTTGGTATTGTCAACGTAGTAGGTTGTTCCCGCCGCCGTTACAGCGACGGTATTCATGCCAACCAGGGACCAGGCGAATACCAGGATCAGCACGGCGAACCTGATCCCGACGCTCACAGGGGAGCGGTTTACTTTCTTCATCGTTCTGCTCATAGAACGAAGTTGCTCGGACATTTTTCCTCCAATCAATGATGGATCTTTCCTGCGGGTGATATGGTTCGAACACGCCTGCTTAATCATTCGGGCGGCGAACCAGGAATTTCATTGGTTTCGCTTCGAAACTCATAGGCAATCTCCTTTTTCTTTTTTTTGATTTTTATCCAGGACAAAAGTTGTTGTCTAACAGTCCGCCCTTGGGCATGATGAATGAGTACTGCCCCTACTACGTTTGCTCCGATCAGCTGGAATCTTCTCAGAGTGGTTTGAGCCGTTTCAACCTGGGTGCCTCCCGCATTCACGGCCAAAAGGACTGCATTTACTTCCGCCGCAAGGATGAGCGCATCCGCAAGGTCAGAGGCGGGGCCGTCCACAATCAACAGGTCCGCCCGTTCGCGCAGGTCAGCCAGCAGGTTCTTCCATTGCCCGGCGTTTATCCACGCCCTTCCATCCTCCTCCGCATTGCCGCCGGGGATCAGCGTCAACCCATCCACATTCTTGATGGGATGGAGCGCGCTGGTCGCGTCGAGTTGACCGTTGAGCAGGTCCGCCAATCCCGCGTTGTTATCCGTCCCGAAGAGACGGTGCAGATGAGGCTTCTTGGTGTCGCCATCCACAAGGATGACTCTCCTGCCCTGCCTGGCATGGACCAGGGCCCAATTGGCCGCGATGTGATTGTGCGTCTCCGACATCTGGGCATTGAGGACCATCACGGTTCGCAGGGATTTTCCCGCGCCGATGATCTCCATCTCTGCGCCCAACGCGCGGAAGGCATCCGCTTCCATCGGGAATGAGTTGCCGAGGGTCACCAGCCTGTTTTGCAAATGCCCATCATAGACAAAACCCAGAACGGGCAGGGGAAGCATTTTCTCGATTTGAGCAGCCGTTTTCAGGGTGTCGTGAAAATGGTCCCACATCAGAATGAAAATGACCGCCAGCAGCACCCCGACCAGACTACCCAACATAAGGTAGAGGTTTGGTATGGGGCGAAGCTGATTCTTTGGTGGCGTGGCAGGGACAATTTGCAGGACAATCTGACTGCTCTGCGCGCTTGCCAGGCGGACGTTTTCCCGACTGGTGATCAGCGTGGAATTGATCTGCTTGTAGAGACTCAACGTGGATTGAAGAGTCGCCAGCTGCGGATTTTCGAGACCCGCTCCGCTCTGGACGGGTTTGCCGATATACGTCAGGTTGGTCTGGATCTGCTGATAGAGCGCCAGCAAGGAATTAAGCCGATCCAAGCGCGCCTGTTTTTCGATATGCGACGCGCTTTCAAGGGGGGTGGGAAAATCGGGAAACGCGGCGATCTCGATCTCCAGCGCGGAAATCTCCGCTTTCAATTGTTCGATCTGTTGATTGACCTGCGTCAATTGCTCCTGAATCCCCGTCTCGTTGACCTGATCGATCTGGATCTGGAGAGCATCGATTTGCGCCTGAACCTGGGCCAGTTGCGCGGTGATGGAATTTTCCGTTGCCGTATACCAGCCAGATAAAAGGGTCTCATTCTGTTTGATGAGGGTCTGCACGAGCAGATTGGCGATCGTGGCCGCCCGCTGTGGATCGGGGTCGAGCACTTTGATCTGAATGATGAGCGTGTTGGGGATCTGACTGACGTCCACGCTGTCCGGGCTGACCTTGCTCCCCAACTGGGCGATCACCTCGTTCAGAACAGGCGGAGACTTTGCCATTTGAAGGTTGACCGCCATCAACTGCTCATCGTTCAACGACAGCATATCCGCATTGCTTTGCAGGCGTGCGCGGCTGACGTAGACCTTGGTGGTCGCTTCATAGATGGGGGTTTGAAAGTATGCCGCGGCGATTCCAATTCCTGCTCCTGCAATGAGCCCCAGGATCAGGAATCGAATCTTCCGCCACATCAGCAGAATCAGGTCTTTGAGTTCCATGGTCTGTTCCTCTTACAGCGATACAGTTGTACAGGTTCCCCCTCGGCCGTCGGCTACGCAGGGCTGAGTGTCTGCGCGATGGCCTTCACCACGAAGAAAACATCTTCCTCTTTCATGGCAGGATACAAGGGCAATGTGACTTCCCTCGCGGCCACCTCGTCCGTGTTGGACAGGGACGTTTGCGCCATGCCGTGATAGGCTGTGAATGTGTGGATGGGCGGATAGTGGATGCTGGTCTGGACTCCCTGTGCCTTCATTCCTTCCATGAAAGCGGAGCGATCCGTCCCCGAGGGTAAAAGCGCGGGAAGCAGGTGCGCGGCCGAGGTCCCCGCGTGATGCGCAAAGGGGATCGTCACCCGCGGCGTCAGTTCCTGCATCGCATCGCGATAGACGTCGGTCAAATGGCGGCGCTTCTCGTTGTTGGCGGGCAGTTTCACCAGTTGCACTTTTCCCAGCGCGGCGCGGATCTCGTCGATGCGGTAGTTGTAGCCGAGGTCCACCACGTCGTAACTCCAGGCGTGACCTTTGTGGCGGTCCCACGTCAGCGACGTCATCCCGTGCGAGCGGAGCAGGCGGAGTTTCTGCGCGTGTCCGTCGTCGTTGGTTACGACCATCCCGCCCTCGCCCGTGGTCATGTTCTTGTTCGAGAAGAAACTGTAAACGCCGATGTCGCCCCACACGCCCAAATGGATGCCGCCAAGTTCCGAGCCGACCGCGTGCGCCGCGTCTTCGATGACCTTCAGGCCGCGCTCGCGTGCCAGCCCCATGATGCTGGGCATGTCGCAGGGATAGCCGCCATAGTGCACCACGAGGATGGCGCGCGTACGATCGGTGATCGACTTCTCGATGGCGTGATACGAGACGTTGAAGTCGTCCACGCCGACGATATCCGCGAAGACGGGCGTCGCACCCGTGTAGCGGACCGCGTTCGCCGTGGCGACGAACGTCAGCGAGGGCAGAATCGCCTCGTCGCCCGCGCCGAGTCCCGCGGCCACACACGCGAGATGCAGACCCGCGGTCGCGTTCGTCACGGCGATGGCGTGCTTCGCGCCCACGTACGCCGCGAAGGCCTGCTCGAACTCCTCGGTGACCGCGCCCATCGTAAGCCATTTGCTCTTCAGGACGGCATCCACCGCGGCCTGTTCTTCGGAGCCAAAATCAAGATCAGATAGCGGGATCTTCCATTGCATGAGATAGGTCTCCACAACCGTTCGGTAAAAACTGGTCACGCATCGTCTCGAAATCCTTCGAAGCGCGCTCGTAATCGTCAGGCCGACCGAGATCCTCCCAGTAGCCGTTGAACTCGTACCCCACCACCTTCTCGCCCGCGGCGATCAGTTTCTTGATCAGGTCGGGGAAATCAAGATATTCATTGTGCGGGATGTAGCGCAGGGCCGCAGGCTCGAAAACGTAGATGCCCATGCTCACCAGAAAATCGTAGGTGGGCTTTTCGATGTAACCCGTGATGCGGCAATCGCCGTCCCGTTGGAGTACACCCAGGTCGATCTTCGACTTGCGGTGATGCGACGCGATCGTGGCAATGGCCTTCTGCTCACGATGGAACTGGATCAGTTCGCGCAAATTCAACGTCGTGAGCACGTCGCCGTTCGAGACCAGGAACGTGTCGTCCAATCCATTCACCAGCGCAATCGGCCCCGCGGTGCCGAGCGGATGCTCCTCGTAACTGTAGGAAATGTTGAGCCTGAGCCGATGGCCGTTATTGAAGAACGCGCGCAACAGCTCCGACAGATGTCCCACCGTCAGCACCACATCGGTGATCCCCGCTTCGCGCATCTGGAGCAGCATCACTTCCAGAATGGGCATGTCGCCGATGGGCATCAACGGCTTGGGAAGAATGGTCGTGTAGGGCGCGAGCCGCGCTCCTTTGCCGCCTGCCAGTACGACTGCTTTCATGGTTGCCTGCAATTCTAGAATTCGTAAACGCCAACACGATAGCGCTTCAAGTTCTCGCGCACCCATGCGATGGTTCGGTCGAGACCTTCATCCAGGTCCACGTTGGGATTCCAGCCCAGACGTTCGCGCGCCAGAGAATTATCGGACAGCAACCGCCGCACTTCGGACTTTTGCGGACGGAACCGCCCCGCATCCACCTCGACTTTGATCGGCCTGCCGACCTTCTGCACGATCCTCTCTGCCACCCCCCCAATGCGGATGGCCTGTCCCGTGCCGAGGTTGAACGTGCAACCCGCCACGTCGTCCGCGCGAGCCGCACAGAGAAATCCGTCCACGGTGTCGTCCACGAAGGTGAAGTCCCGCATGGTGTCGAGGCTTCCGAGTCGGATGGCGTCGCCCGCCAGCGCCTGCGTGATGATGGTGGGGATGACCGCCCGAGCGGATTGCCGCGGCCCAAACGTGTTGAACGGACGGACCGTCACGACGGGCAACTCATAGGCGCAGAAAAAACTTTCGGCCAACTTGTCGGCGCCGATCTTGCTGGCCGAGTAGGGAGACTGTCCCTGCAGAGGATGCGACTCATTGATCTTCGGCGTCAGCGCCGTGCCGTACACCTCGCTCGTGGACGTGTGGATCAGCCGTGTCACAGCAAGGTCGCGGCAGGCCATCAACACGTTCAGCGTCCCCATCAGGTTCGATTCAGCCACTTCATACGGATGCAGGTACGAATACGGGATGGAGATCAGCGCGCCGAGATGAAAAACGTACTCGCACCCTTCCACCGCCTTGCGGATGGCATCGGGATCGTGCAGATCGCCGCCGATGAGTTTGAGGCGGGAGAGAGTCTCTGGTGAAGCCATGCCGAGCAGTCCAGGGTCCGCGCGCGAGTTGTAGCGCACGAACGCGCGCACGTCCGCACCTGCCTCCACCAACCGCTCAACGAGATGGCTCCCGATAAACCCGCCCGCGCCTGTTACAAGGACTTTCTTTTGTGACCAGAAGTTTTCCATTTTTTCCCGTTCCCTGTCTGGTGAGTTCGCTTTCGCAACGGCGTCGCCTGCGGTGAATACATCGGCAAGTTCGAGTGGACGGCGTAGCGCGCCATGCAATGCTGGCATTGGAAAGCGTTCAAACTGTCGATCGGCTTCCTTCCAGAACCATTGCCGTCCAATCCGCTCAAGGCGCCGAAGATGTCGGGGGCAACCACGATGCGCGCGGGACTGAAACTGGACGTGTCGTGGAATTCGCTGTATTTGTGCGAGGCCATTTCATTATCTGCCAGGATGATCAGACCGATGTCACGCTTCTTCACTATGCGCTGGACATCCTCCACCTTGCCAATGACCTTCGAGCCGTAGATGTTCATCCCCTGCGTCATGAGGTTGTCGTCAATGAAACCGACGACCTGATACCTGCCCGCGTAGGTGGGATGGTCCATCAGCCAGGCGATATGTTCCGCTGTCCGCCCCGAACCGACAATGAGGACGCGCTCGCGGATCTCGTGATTCCGCAAACGGTAGGTCAGGAGGCGGCTCAATCCCACACTGATCAACCGTCCGCGATAGCGGACGAACATGACGCCCAACAACGCCAGGGAGGATGCCCCCACCAACAAGCCCAGGGTGACGATGTCGCCGCGTCCCAGAAGATGATGCAAGTAAACGATGACAACGGTGGAGATCGTCCAACTCCCCCACAGTCGTCCCAACTCCCAGGTGGAGGCCTTCTCCCAGTTGATACGATTGACGTTCAGGAAGAGACCCGCCAGGCTGTAAAGCACCGCGCATCCCGCCGCCATTTGCACTTTCGCCCACCAGCCAAGTTCCAGCGTGACGAACAGACTCATCGCCGCGCTGACGGCGAAAACGGACAGCAACACCACCACAAAATCCCACAAAAGCCAACGGACATAACGATTAATGAGACGGGTCATCGGCCCGACGAATAACAATTGCTCGGGCGGCGAGAAGACCTTGATCTTCGGGACGAGCAGGAGCGCCGTCCAAAGGATCACGTCCACATCGAGCCAGAACGAATGGTAGCGGACGTAAAGCTGGTCGAGCCGCATCTTGTCGGGACTGAGTTCGTGCAGATATTTCTGCATCACTTCGCCCGCGTGGAGCATGTTCTCCTCGTCCCGATACAGCACCGAAGCAGGACTGGTGATGCCAGGCCGCACGGACAGGATCTCGCTGGCGATCTTGACAGGCCAGGTCCGTGAGATCGTGGGATCTTCGGGACGCGGTCCCACCAGGCTCATATCGCCGACGAGAACGTTCCAGAGTTGGGGCAGTTCGTTCAGTTTGGTATCGCGCAGCCACTTCCCAAACGGCGTGACGCGGTCGTCATCCTGACTGGTGACGCGCGGGCCGTGGTAACTTTTGGGCGTCTCATACATCGTGCGGAATTTGAGCATGCGGAACTGGCGTCCATACCGACCGATGCGCGGCCCCCAGTAAAACACGGGACCTGGAGAATCGCGCTTGATAAAAATCGCGATCACGCCAAAGAAGGGTAAAAGGCACAACAACCCGATGCACGCCATCGTGAAGTCGAAGGCGCGCTTGAACGCTCCCCGCATCGCCTGATGGGAGGATGGATTGGTAAATCCAAACTTGCCTGAAGATTTCAATTGACTCAATTGTGACTTCATTCGGTTCATTCTGTCTCCGCCATTTCACTGTTGTGGGACAATAAATTGACCTTACACTTTCTCCAGCCACTCCTCACGCCAGAACAGCAGGCAGCTACGGTCACATTCCCCAAATGCAGGCGTTCCAGTGCAAAAGACATTTTCGAGCAGAATCACGCCGCGGACTTTCTTGCGCTTGTAGTCGCGCTCGTCCAGGAAAAATCTCATCACGCGGAAGACACGTTGTTTTGTGCCGCAATACTCCGCCATGTACGGAAGGAAGGCGCATCCCTTCAACTCTTTGAACGGGTCGAGCGTGGACTGGATCTCCTCCAGCGAGCGGACGCGCACCCAATCGCCCTGCTCGAACGGGACGGCGGGCGCGAACTGTTTCGCGGCGACTTGCGCGGGCGAATCTCCGTCCTTGCGAATGGACGCGTAATATCTCCGCCTCATCCACGGCTTGACGTGGTAATTCCACGGGACGGCTAAAAACCGCTTGATACGCCTGATCCATGATTGGTCGGCGGAAGGGGCAGGCCCGTCGGAAATTTTTGGCACATTCGGAATTTGGCAACCATCGAAGTTCGTCATGGCTTAACCTGCCTTGGCGGGGACGCTCACTTCACCCCCGTTGAGTTGGGACTTGAGACAATTCGGACAGGCCTGCTCGGTGATCGCCCGTTTGCCTTCCACGTGGAAGCGTAGCATCCCCTCGGCCTTCGCGAGCGTGGGATTCGACGGGTCGCGGCGGAGCAGGTTTCGGGTCCAGGAATGAAGCGTGGGGGTGGCGAGCGGATTCAGGAGCGGATGAAAGTCCACGCACTGACGGACGGCGCGCGGCTCCAGTCCCATGCGGAATTTGAACTCATCTACGTTGGGCGGCGCGTCCAGCGATTCGACCGTGAAGAAAACTTCGCGCACGCCTTCGCGCGCCAGCATCTCGCGACTCACCGCAAAAAAGACGGCATTGTTCACGTGGTCTGCCAGAAAACGGCTGTGACTGAGCGCGTACGGCACGCAGAACACATTGTCGATGCGGCAGATGATGACCGCACCTGCCAGTTCGCCATTTTTCGTCGCGGCCCAGGTCTCGAAGCCAGGCAGTCCGTGTGCCGAACGGCACAGGCGTTCCCATTCCTTCTGGGTCATGCTTCGCAGGCGATCCTGCCGCACCAACGTATCCTGTTGCAAGATCCATCCTTCGGTGGCAAGTCGTTCGAAGGAAATTTGCTCCACCTTAAAATTTTCCAGCCCGCGCTTCACGCCGTTGCGCGCCTGCGATTTGAGCGAGCCCAATTCGTATGGCGCGTGCAACACAACGTGATAACTGATCCTGCCCTCGGGAAAACCAAGCGGCGTGGAATATCGCAGCGCGACAATGCCATGACGAATCATCAGATCGCGAACCTCGCCTGGCTCTGGCGCGATCACCCAGTGATACGGGAAGGCCTGAAGCACGCGCGGCCCCGCGTTGTACCAGTAACTGCTGGCCGTGCGGTAAACGCGATGTCCCTGCAGGCGCATCCATTCCGCAAATGTTTCGGCATTCATAATGTTTTTTCCACGCGGGCGGGAGCCAGCGACTTCCGCGCGCACATGGCGACCAGCATTTTTTCGTACGCATCCACACAGTGCTGGCGTGAATAATTCTTTTCGAGGCAGGCGCGTCCGTTTTGACCCATCTGGATGAGCGCGGACTCCCGCGCCTTCATCTCGACGATGGTCTTCGCCAGCTCTTCAGGCGACCCTGGCGCAACATCCTGACCGCAGGCCGCGTCCGCCACGATCTGGACGATCTCACTCTCAAGCGGCGCCACCGCCAGAATCGGACGCGCGCTCGCCATCACGTTGAAGATCTTGCTCGGCATCGAAGAGAGCGCCGCGTCCGCGTTCAGCGTCACGAGGCTCACGTCCGCGGCGGCGAGCATTTCAGGGAACAGTTCGCGCGGCTGATACGGCAGGAAGTGGACGTTGGTCAGCATCCTCGATTCGGCGTCCGCCACGAGCGCATCCTTGCGGACGCCCTGGCCGACGATCACGAATTGGATGTCGGTTTGCCCGCGAAGAATGTCCGCGGCGTCGAGCACGTCTTCGAGACAGGAGGTCAGCCCGATGTTGCCCGCGTACATCACGACGAATTTGCCTGTCAGTCCATGCGCGCGGCGGAAGGAGTTTTCCCTATCCAACGGGCGGACCTGGTTCGGGTCGGCCCAAATGGGAATGAGTTCCATTCTTTCGTTCGGAATTCCTTTGGCAAGAATGGTTTGTCGAAAATTCTTCGAGATGACCGAGATGCGCTGGGCGCGTCGGTAGAGAAATTTTTCCATGCCGAGGAAGAAGTTGATGACAAGTCGATTCGTCATCACGCCCGCGGCGATGGCGGCATCGGGATACAGGTCTTCGATCTGAAGCGCCCAGGGGACGCGAAAGATTCGGCTGAGCGCCCAGGCTGAAAGTCCAAGAGGGAGCGGGGGCGAGTAACTCACGATCACGTCGGGACGACCCGCGAACAGTCCGCCGTAGAACGAAGTCGCGCTATACGTCCCGTAGTGGAAGAGGCGCGGCCAGAGATTTTTCGAGGGCGAGATGTAACTCCACGTGCGGATGACGCGCACCCCGTCCAGCATCTCCGATGAAAATAATCTGTTGCGATACCCGTCGAAGACGCGTCCCTGCGGATAGTTCGGCGCGCCCGTGACGACCGCCACGCGATGCCCGCGCGCGGCCAGGTCAACGGCAAGTTCGGTGATGAGGATCGCCGCGCTGACTTCTTCGGGTGCGTAGCACTGCGCCATGAACAGGATTTTCATTGGAGACCCTAAAGGTTTTCTCTGCCATCGCTGACCCTGGTTTACAGGAAAAACCTTTAGGGTCTTTTTTCCAACTTCACATCAGGGAAGATGATCTGCAACATTCTTTCCACGACCGCGTCGGCGCGGAACTCGTGCCCCTTTTGGCGATTGGCCTCCGCCATTTGTTTGTACAGGTCGGAATTCTCGGCGAGGGTTTCGATGGCGTTCGCGAGCGAGATGGGATCCTGCAACGGGACAAGCAGGCCGTTGACGCCGTGCTCGATCAATTCAGGGAAGGTGCGGACCTGCGTGGCGATGACAGGGACACCCGCGTGCATGGCTTCGATCAACACGCCAGGCTGGCCTTCGGTGTCGTAATATGTGGGCAGGACGAGCGCGTCGTAGTGGGCGATCAATTGCGGACCCGTCCCCGCTTCGGCCACGCCGCAATAACGCGCGTTGGGCTGGGACTTCAACCCTGCGTTGAACTCTTCGCGCAACTCGTCGTGGATGGGGCCGAAGAAATCGCAGGTCACTTTTTTGGGACAGGTCTTCGAAAGGATGCCAAGCGATTCGATGAGATACAAGATCCCTTTCAGCCGCGTGATGTGACCGAGATAGATCAGGCGGAATTCGTCGCCGCGTTCGATGGCGGTTTGGGAAATGGAAGCGAGCGGCCTGCAACCTGGCAGGTAATGCGCGTTGACCAGACCCATCTTTTGCAGATCATTCTTCAGCATTTGGGTTTGCGTCAAAATCCCGTCCACAGAGCGAAGGACGAACAGCAGATATTCGCGGAAGATCTTTTTCTGGGCGTTAATGAACAGGTCCAGCCCCGCGCCGACGGGTTTGAGATAAAACGGCTTGCGGAAGAGTTTTGCGAAGAGCAGAAGGATGGGCGCCAGCGTGATGGCAAAGAGGTCGTTGGCAAAGACCAGCGCTGCGTCGCAACGCGGGAGTTCGTGGATGAAACGCGGCAGGATCATCACAGAGCGCTTCACCTTCTCGAAGTTGAATCCCGTCATCTTCTTGCGGACGTCCAGCGCGGGCGAGGTGCTGATGAGCCTGATCTCGACGGACGGGTAGGATTCCAGTTCCTCGAGCATGGCCTGCACGGTTAGCGGCGAGCCGCCAATGGGAGGCGGTTTGGGGCCGACGAAAAGCAATCGCTTTGTGTGAGTTGGCGTGCGCGCTTGCGCGCGGGATTGGGATTCGGCGATTTGCATGGGATGAAATTTCCAACCACGGATAAACGGGATAAAAGCGATAAGAACGGTTTTTTATCTCTTTCGTCTGTGGTGAAGAAAATAGACTATGGAAGCGGATTCGTTCCGTTCAAAAACTCTTCGAGATTGGAGTAGCCGTCGCCATCGGAGTCAGTCAACGCATCGGCGGAATTGTTGGGATCGAAGCCGTGGTTCTTCTCCCAGAGATCGAACATACCATCGTGGTCGCTGTCATCGCAGGGAGAGGCGGCGGGGATCTCGAGCCAGCCCCCCACCTCGGAGGGATCGTCAATGACGCGGCCCGTCCCCTGCTCTACTTCGCGGACGATGCGAGAGTCGATCGCGTCGCGCCGCGGAAAAAATGTCCCGTCGCAACTCAGCCCGAGATTGGCGCCCGCCTCCGCCAGAACTTGTTCATACGTCTGTTGCGCGGTCAATAATGTGATCGACGCGGCGGGGAATGGTTGAGCCGCGGCAAACTTGCGCGAGTTTGGGTCGATGATGTTTTCTTCGGGCAGGTCGTCTGTTTCGCGGTGCGGGCCAATGTTGCCCTGGGCGAAAATTCCCACCTGGCCCGGGTTCAGGGCTTTGATGGCGTATTTATTTTCGGTGTTCGGTCCTGGCTTGTAATAATTTCCGACGTAGTTCACAAAAACGGGCGCGACCTGGTACACCATGTCAATGTGGCTGAACGCGCCGAACGGGTTGTAGGCCACGTTGTTCACCACGTCTATCACGCCCGCGGCCTCGATGTAGGGATTGCGTTCGCCATTGTGCGCCATCAAATTGTGATGCAGGGAAATGTTGTGCGCGCCTGGCTTATCTTTATTCTCGTCGCTGGCGTAGCCGCCGATCAACACGCCCTTGCTGTGACATCCCTTCGGATGGATACTGCAATTCAATCCTTCCGAAAAAATATTCCACTGGATCGAAATATCGTGCGCGTCGTACCACGTCGCCAAGTTTCGGTTCACCGCCCAACTGAACGAGTTGTGGTCAACGACCACGTTGTAGGTGTCGTGCGCGTTGGTGGCAAAGATCTCCATCGCATCGCCTGCGGAGGGAGGGCCAGCGCGGAACGTCAGATAACGGACAACGACATCGTGCGTGGCAATGCGGAGCAGGGCTTCCACGTCCGCACTCACGCCGCGCAGGGTGACTCCCGCGCCTGGGGCGGTCTGCCCCGCGATGGTGACGTAGGGATGCTCGACGATCAGCGTGGACTGCAACTCGATCGTCCCTGCTACACGAAAGACGATGACGCGCGGCCCGTCAGCCTCCACCGCCTCTCGCAGAGACCCGCTTCCCGCGTCGTTCAGGCTGGTCACTTCGATGACGCGTCCGCCGCGCCCGCCGACGGTGGCAGAGCCAAATCCCTCCGCGCCTGGGAAGGCTGGCAGCGCGTCCGAGGAAGGAGTGTACGGCGTCAGCGTGGGAATCGGCTGGGACGGCTGAGTCCCGCACCCCGTCAGGATGGAAGCGAGGATGAGAGTCAGGATTATGGAAAGTCCGTGCGTGCGCCGATGTGCCATCCGTGCCTCTAGTTGTTTTCTGTCTGATCCGCGCGAGTCAATTGCCTGAGACTTCTGGAAATCCTGATGCCCACCTGTTTTACATGCAACTGTTCGTAGGTGAAACATCCCTCGATGATGATGAAGTTGAGGAAGAGCCAGGTCAGTTTGCGGAAATCCCACGAAAGCGAAAAGACGCCGATGGCCCACGTGAGGAAGATGGTCACCCACAAGCCCGCGTTGCCGTTGGGAACTCTCACTGCCTTGAAAAGAACGATGGCAAGAATGAGCAGGAAGAGGCCGAACCCGACTGCACCCGTTTCGGCCAGCACGGAGACGAACGTGTTGTGCGCCGCAGAACCAATGGCGGAATCGAGTGTGCCGCTTCCCAGCCCGGTGATTGGATGCGCAGAAAATACCCGCAGGGCTTCCATCCACAATTCGAACCTGCCGCCCAGGTCACGGGCTTCGATGGATGAACCCAACGTGCCAAGCCGCGACATGATCGTGGAAGGGATGAATGGGATCAACGCCAGCAGGGAAACAAGCAGGATGGAAACGACCAGGAGTTTTGTTTTGGGGTTGATCTGCCGCGTGCCGACGAGATAAAATCCGAATGGGATCACCGCGATGAGGGAGGTGCGACTGCCCGTCAGCAGGATGGCGAAGATCGCGAGGGGAATGTAGGCCAGATACAGGATCCGCAACAGGATGTTCTGTTTGTTCTGCACGTTGGAAAAGAGCAACTGCATGGCCACAGGCAGGCCCAACATCAGAATCAGCGTGAGGTCCACGGCGTTGACTCCTGTGGCGCTATAGCGTCCCTCGTATGCCACCGAGACATTTCCCTGCACGTAGTTATAGATCGTATTGACGATCAATACATACGCGCCGAACACATACGCCTGAATTCCTGTGATGAGTTCCTTGGGTTCCTTGAAAACATCCCAGTAGATCAACAACAGCAAAAAAATCTGGCTGTACGTTTTTATGCGCTGAACAGTGGCACTGGTATCGGGGCTCCAGAATACGCTCACGAAATTCCACAGAAAGAACAGCAGGACGAGAACGTGAAAGAGATGCGGCTTGCGGAATTTTCCCTCCACCAAAACGGTCGCGGCCCAGAACGCGGCCAGCACCAATCCCATCAGACGCGCCACCGAGCCAAGCGCGGCGACCGTGATGCTGTCCTCCCAGGGGATGATGAAGGTCAACACCACCGCCAGCCAGAACGTAATTCTTCGCATAACTCAGGCTCCTATCAATAAATCAAGATAACGGTCAACGACAAAATCCGCATGGAAAGGTGTCCAGCTTTCGCGTGGATGTGGGACCCGTCGGTCTTTCATGGATCTGAGAATGGCCTCCGCCAAAGCGGATGGATTCTCCACTGGGACGAGTCGACCCAACTTCCCGTTCTGGAGGATCTCCCGCGACCCGCCCGGGCAATCTGTGGCGACGATGGGCGCGCCCAGATACAGGGCTTCCACCAAAACGGTCGGCAGTCCCTCCCAGCGGGAAGGAAGCACAAAAACGGATGCGTGCGTCAGATACGGATAGGGATTGGCGACAAATCCCATCAGGCGCACATCCTGCTCCAGTCCAAGTTGCCTGATCTGCTCCTCCAATGCTGGACGGTTTTCCCCCTCCCCAAAAATCAGCAACCGCGCGGGAGTATCCTTTGTCACAAGGGGAAACGCCCGAAGCAGGATGTCGAAGGCCTTCTGGTTCGCCAAACGGCCTATGGATACAATAACGGGAGGCTCACCCTCTTGGAACCAGGGATGATCCAATGGCGCTTTGCCCTTTGCCTGCAGATCGTCATTCACGATGGGGTTGTAAACAACATCCATGCGCGCGCGGGGAATTTTTGCCGTCCGCGCCAGGTCCTCTTTCACCGCATTCGAAACGGCCACGATAGCATCTGCCCAGGGATAGAACCAGCCCGCCAGCGTGGGATAGATCCGCCAGCGAAAATCCGCCTGATTGCTGACAACCGAAGCGAGGGTGTTGTGTTCCGTGATGACCAATCGGTGTGGAATGCCGCTCAAACGCCGCGCCCAGAGTGCGATCAGGTTGGCAAACATCGCAGAGACCATGGCGATCGGGCGTTCGCGCCTCAAATATCGAATTAAGGCAGGCAGGCTTTCCAACACGCGCGGCGACTTCAGATCGATCGTCCTCACCCCATCAGGAATTTGGGGCATGTAAGGCCCTTCTGCCCGCGCCAAAACCAGGTCCACTGCATAGCCTCGCGCAGAGAACCCTTTTGCCAGATTGAGCATCACTCGCTCTGTGCCGCCTTCATATAAACCAGGTAGAAAAAGTGCCAGTCGCCTTTTGGATTGTTCCATGATGGGATTCAGGCAATGCCAAGTTCCGATGAAAGTTGATTTACGGTTTCTTCCGCCGAAAGTTGGCTGGTATCCAGCCGAATGATCTTCAAATCAGAATGGGTCATCGTCAATTTCAGGATGACTCGTTCATACGCCCTGCGATAGAGGTCCAGAAACGCAAGCGTCGTCTGGTCCGATTTGCGCTTGACGACGTGCTCCTTGTCGCGGGTGCGGATGCGTTTCAGCAAGTCCACGTCCGCGGCCTCCAGCCAGATGATCGCGTCCAGGGTTCCTGCCCAACGGGAGTGAAGCCGCCGCCAGAAATGATCCGCCGCGTCGCTCCGCAAATATTCAGGACCAAATTCGCTGAGTTCGGTCAATAAATAGACTGGTCCCTGATCCAGGACAATGAACTGGTCTGGCAATTCTCTCTGCAGGCACGCAGGCCAACCATTCAAAATGGACAGCCACGCAAATTCGCGGCGGGTCAACTTTCGGCTATGATCATGTTCCAGATTGCGAAGCGCGAGCGAAACCTGCAATCCATTCCAAACGAAGAACGGCGCGGCGGATATTTTTCGGACGTTGGGAAAATTGCAGAGGCGTACGGACGCGTTCGTCCGCTTTAGCACATGACTGAGGGTGGACTTCCCCGCCCCCGCCAACCCGACAATTTCCACAACTCTGGGAGCCGCATCTGTTTTCATGGCGTTTCCCTGGTCACGAGAACCGCGCGGACGCGTTTAAGCATGGCCTTGCGTTGTTCACTCGAAAGACCAACATAAAATGAAATCGTCAACATGAGGATGCCTGTCATTCCAGCAAAGAGGAAAAAGAGAAGCCAGCCAGAGAGTCCCGAACCCGTTGTCAGCGCCGCGAATTTGTCCGACCCGACGGCAAGCAGGAAGAGGACAACTGTTACGGCGGCGGGACGAAGCGCGCGTCCGATTCGGGAGAGGATCGAAAATCCGAAGTAGCGATTGATGAGGATGGGATAGCCGATGCTGATGATCAACCGTCCCGCCATGATGCCGAGGCAGAGACCCACAATGCCGAATTGGAAAACGCCGACCAGCAGGCTCGCGGTAACGATGGAGACCGTCACCGAGAGGAGGCCGAGCAGCACCTTCTGGTTCATGCGCAGGGTCAAGTCAATGATGTTGCCGTCACTGCGGATGAGAGCCAGTTGCATGGCCGCGAGCACGATCAAAAGATTCGGGAGTGATCCCGCGTAATGGGACGCGCCCACCCACAGTCCAAGAAAGACGCGGTTCCAGATCAGGATGGACGCGCCCAGCGTCGTGGCGATCAACCAGATGAAGGAATGGATCTCGTCGCGCAGTCGCATCGCCCGTTTGTAATCCCCCGTCCCCACAATGGCGCCCAGCCCGGGCACGATCCCAAAGATCACGATGACGATGACACCGATCAGCGTTTCAGGTACGTACTTGGTGAGCGTGTACCCAGTGACGGATTCGACCGAGTTGAACAGGCCGAGCACGACCACGTCGCTGGCGATGAGAAGAGTGGTGACGGCGTTCCAGCCCATGAACCACCAACTCAACCCGAGCATCTTACGCGTATCCGCGAGGCGGGGTCTTGCGGTCCCGAACCAGGGCATGTTGACTCGCACAACGCCCAAATAGAACAGCCCAGTGATGACGGTGGTCGCGACCAGCGCCATCGCCACGCCGACGATCCCCGCTTTAAGATACAGAGCCAGCCAAGTGAGACCGCCGCCCGCAAGGACGAGGATCACCGACATGCCCATTCGTTTGTAGCCGAGGTTCTCACCCTGCAACGTCACCTGCGGCACAGAAGCGAGCGTGCTTACGATCACGTTCAACACGAGCAGGCCAGCCACCGCACGCACCGTCCACACATATTCAGCAGGCGCGTCCAGCCACGAGGGCACGAACCAACTCACGAACGCGCCGACACCGATCAAGAGCGGCAGGAACAACAACCAGATGAGGAGCGTGCTTCCAACGTAACGACGTTTCTGCTCGAAATCATCTGAGGCTTGCTGGTTGGCAAGCGTAGCCTTCAACGCGAACCCAGGCCGCCCGCTGACGGGATTGATGTACCCGATCAAGCGGTTCAAAATCTGCCACATACCAAACAGGTAATTCCCCAACCCTGCCACCAGCAACGGCGTGACGATAAACCCAACCAGCAGGCTCGCGCCATATTCCAGCGTAACCGTGACCGCGTTGAGATAGGCCTTTTTGGTCAAGCCTTTATCGGAAAGAAGACCTGCGATGAATTTCATTGGACGCACGTTGATGGACATGACTAAAGACGACTCCACACAATGGACATGACCTGCGAGAACGCCTCTTCTCTGGACCTGCTGGCGTCCGCGACAAACCCTGAGACATTTTCCCACTCCAAGCCCCACACCTCAGACGACCGCGCCCGCACGGACGCTTCCGTCTCATCGGTTTTGCGTTGCACCGCAATTTCGGGATCCAATTTCAAAACGATCAACAAGTCAGGTGGGTGGATTTGCTCGTAATAGAATTTTTCTCTGTCCGCGAGGAAGCGGAGAAAACGAGTTTGACGCTTCACATTCGTCAGAGCGGACTCGCACTGCGGCCCGTCCATTTGCATGAAGCCCGCCAGCGAGTAGCGGTCGCAGATGACGATTCTTCCGTTCGAGGAAAGTCGCCGCGCCCGCTGATAGGTCAAGGCTCGGTCGCGGGCGGTGCAGACGGCTCGGAGGAACCACGGTGTCCCGTGCGGTTGTCCCAGTTCCTCGTACACATCCCCTTCGAAGGGATAGAGATGCAGGAGCGTACCGATCTTCAGCAGGCCGCGCATGAGGACGGTTGTCCACGACCAGGCGGGCTTGCCCATGTGGATTTTTTCGATCTCGAACTTGCCCGCGAAAATTTTGTACAACGTCTCGATGACGGTCGTCTTCCCCGCGCCGTCCCCGCCGACGATGGCGACGAACAAACCGCCATTGGCAAAACGGTTCTTCGGCGTAATCCCGAAGACGCGTCTCAGAATGGGCTGCCAAATGCGGCGCGAAAACTTCAAAAGGACATCGCGCCAGTGCGGACGCCGCGCACAAGTCCGCAGGGCGTTTTGTAACCTCTCCCCCGCCCTCACCCGCGTCCAAAAGGGACAATTCGGTTGAACGGATCGCAAACAGAGATCGATCAGGTCGCGGCTCAGTGAAAGGCTCTGCAAGACCGCGTCCACCTTGGACAAATTCTCATAGGTGGCGAGATCGTCCAACTCGATGCGTTCTGTTTTCGAGAGTTGTCCATGCCGCATGAGCATCGCATCCCAGGTGGAATGCTTCAGCGTCATACGGATGACCAGCACGACCAACTCAAACTCAGGCGCAGGGACACGGAGCAAATCTCCCTGCGTGGACGAGTCCAGATAAGCCTTCTCGATCGGCAGGCGGTAATTCTTCGAGAGATCGTTTCCCAGCACCAACTGATAGTGTGCATGGACGTGAACCAGCCGTTCTGATGTTTCATCCCAGCCATAAAAATCGCGCACGCCAGGCAGGGACTCGCTGGGAGGAAGATACGTTTCTTTGAACCCCAGTCCCGCCAGAATTTGCTCGAAGCGCTGCGCATCCGCTCGGCCGATCAGCAGGTCGAGGTCGTTCTCTCCGCTGGCAGACCGATGCAGGAACGAGTTGCTTTTCCAGTGGCAATAGTCAATGCCCTGCGCCGCGAGCGTGCTGCAAAGTTGGGTGATGAGTTCGAGCGCGGCCGTTTTTTCCATTGGGAATGTTCATCCGAGTTTTGAAATTCGTCTCAGCGCGTCGATGACGGTCAGGTTGCCGCATCGAGCGTAGGTGTGTGTCGCGAGGATTTTCCTGTCCCAATCGGGGCGGATGGAGGTGACGCGTCGCTCGCGGTATTCCATCTCGGAGAGGATCTCCACTTCGTTCAGGTCAAAACCATAGCCGTAGGCGTGCGAGCAATCCTGCGAGGGGCGGAACAATTTGCCATCCCGCAGGAAAAAACTTCCCGCAGGGCGCGCCCGCTTCACGTCCGAGATGATCGGGTTATGTGGGTGCGGAGTCCACTTGCCGCGGAAGATATCATCCGTATAAAAGAGGAACAACTCCACGTTCGGCGCGGCGGCTTCCACTTCCGCGATGGCGGTGAACATCCACCACTTGCCCGCGTGTCGGACGAGGGTCGTGTCCACCGCGGAAACATTTTCCATCAGCGTCTGCTTGAAATTCCATCGGTACGGAAACTCGACGCACTCGTAAAGGTCGATCGTTCGGTTGGCCCGCGATTCGGGGATCATGTAAAAGGTCCCATCCTGCCCGAAGACAAACGGATAGGACAGGTGGTAGTCTTTTTCCAAAATTTTGACGGGCGCTTTGCAGTCTCCGTGCGCGTCCATCTCGATGACGGAAATGTGACCTTTGTTCTTCGCTTCAGGGAACTCCTCGATGAAGATGTAGGACTTCGCATCCACCTGGACGATGTGCGGGTCTGCCCAGAAGACGCCTTTCGGCGGCTGCAATCGGACAAATCCCGCGGCGCCATCGGCGACATCCTGTTCGAGGCTGAACAATAAAAACCACTGGTCGAATGTCAAAACACGCTGGGCGAATTCCTTGATCCATCGTCCGCCGAGTTTGAGAATCCCCTTCGCGGCCGCCGCATTCGTCGGGATCGTGTATCGGTTGATCAGCGGCGCGGGCGCGGCGTTGAACGTTTCGATGTCCCGAAAGAACCCCGCTTCCCCCAGTCGGTACAGCCGTTCGATCTGCCGCGGCAGGAACGGAACGGTCGCCCAGAAGTAGTAACTCCGATGTCGGGCGGGAGACAAGGGATAGGTCACGAAATGGGAGCGGAACAGAGCGCGTGTCGAGGAGAATTTCCCACCCGTTGCCAGCAAAGCGGACGTTGTTTCAGGCCAGTAGTCAACCGCTTCCCAAAAACCAGGTGGGCCTTCCCGTTGGAGGCGGTCATCGCCGTGATAATAGAACCAGGTCCCATAGGTTGATGCGTTCACCCCCTCGACCTGCAGGTTTTCACATCCAAACCGCAGGAGGATGTCCAGTCCGTATTTTTTGATGGAGGCGAGATCGGCGTCACTCAAATAGTGCCGACCGTCCTGAGCGAACGAATGCAGTCCGATCACTGGCACGCCCGCCAGCAAGTCCGCCGCGTCTTTCACCGCGAAAGGATTCGGAGACCTGCCAAACAGGCGTTCATCCATGCGATGGAAGGCGGAGTAAACGAACGTGCTCCAGTCTCTGCCTGATTTTTCATCCATTCCATCAGTCAACACCACCAGCGCAATTTCACCGAAACCGTCCTTTCGGATCCGTTGAATGACGGCATACACCCAGGCTGGGACGTCAAACGAGTCGAGGAGTATTCCCAATCGCAATTTTGGATGAGGCATTTTTGAACCCTGAAAAATATCGCTCCGCCCTTCCGACATTGAAACCTGTCAGAATTCATTTCGCGACGAGGTTGTCGTTCCCCTGTTGTCAGTCAACCAGATGCAAACACGATTCAGGCAATTCCACAGCAATCTGTCGACGATCGAGCAATGACAACAAGATGCGTACCCGTTCCGTACCCGAGAGCCTTACATCAAAAATCCCCTCGTAGCCGCTAAAGACGCCTTCATCGATCTTCACTGCGTCTCCCTTGCGGAAAGTGACACGAGGCTCCGTCTCCAGCATCCTGAGACACTCGATCCGCTGCTTGATGGATTCGATCAAACTGTCGCTCACAGCAGCGGGTTCGTCGCCGAAAGAAACCAGTCCAACACCGCCTGGCAACCGCTCAAGCATGGATCGACCGATCACATCCAAATCCACATTAATGAACAAGTAACCGGGAAAATACGGCAGTACCTTTCGAGCACGGGGATTCACAGGATGCGCATCAATGCATGGATAATAGGAATCAAAATTCCGCAGGCAACACTGCTTCCAGAGGAATTCTTCGCTCCGAGGCTTGCTGTGGAATACATACCATTTTTCCATTGGGAAAAGCTATCCTCAAATCCTTCTCAAAAATAAAAGTGAAATTCGTTTATCTTGGCAATAATTGACCTGTCGTAACTCTCAACACATCTGCGGCTTTCCGCAGATTACTTAGATACATGTCGTTATCATTGAAATCGTCATAGTTTTCATATTCGCCACGCCATATTTTTATGGCGGTCGGTTCACTACAGCCTCGTTTCCGCATTTCCCCAATGAACTCATCGTACGAAATGCTTAGTTTCCTAGCCAATTGCTGAATAACGCTTTCCATAAGTTCCTCGCGAACTGATTTGACCGTTCACGCGGTCAAAATGACCATCAAAAAATAACGAGAAACTATAAAATTGGGGCTTACTACGGTTTTTAATTTCAATTTTTAAATGGATTTAAAAAATACTTTACCCCCTATCCTCTTTTTTTTTCCTAGACATTTCTTTGAATTATTTTGAGATAAATTAGATATTTATTATCATTTAATCTGACAGCGCTCCAACCCAGATGGCCCGTCTCTTTCTAAACTGTCAACTGCGCGGCGCGAACCAATATCCACGCCCCCAAAGCGTATGGAAATACTGATGGCCGTGTTTGCCATCCTGCAATTTTTGTCTCAAATAATACACATAAAGGGAGGACAGATCCGAACTGTTCTCGTATTGACTGCCCCAAACCTCGCGCACCAATTCACGATGCGACACGATTTTCCCCTGATGACGTACCAGACAAGCCAGCAGATCGTACTCCCTGGGCGAAAGCGTGACCGTTTTTCCGTTAAGTTTCACCGTGGCATCTGCCAGATTAATTTCCAGCACAGGGTCAATGTAAGCGGTGACGTAGGAGGGTCCTTCCGTGTTGGACATGCTCGAACGACGGAGCAAGGCACGAACACGCGCCTCCAATTCATCCTTGCTGAAGGGTTTTCTCAGAAAATCGTCCACCCCCACCTTGAAACCATGTAACAGATCGTTTTCGCAGGTGCGGGCAGTCAGCATCAAGACGGGAACTGCGGTCAGTTCGCGCAGGCGGGAACAAACTTCAAACCCATCCATATCGGGCATCATAATGTCGAGAACGATCAAATCGGGGTGAATTGCGTACGCGGATTTAAGCCCATCCCCTCCTGTGTACGCATGATAAACCGTCAGTTCAGACGGTTTAAGAATCATTTCCACCAGCCGCCCTAGTTCAGGATCATCATCAATCACGAGCACTTTCTTACCCACAGTGTCATTCCTCTCGAGATGCTCTTACTCTATGACTGGTAGAACTTTCCAACTGGCAGATTCATAATAGCATAAATAGAATGGTTCCGCAACTGATACTTGTCAGACAATGCAACAAAAAGGGAATTTTGTTTTTCAGTGAAAAAAGGCCAGGAAATACCAATTATAAGAACGCTGGAACATCAGAAACACATCCAAACCGACAAACTCTTTTTTCATAACATCATGTAAAATATCCCCATGCTTGCCCGCATCTACTCCTGCGCTGTGGTGGGACTCGAAGGCGTCATCGTCGAAGTCGAGACTGACATCACACAAGGCTGGCCTGGTATGGACATCGTTGGGCTACCAGACGCCGCGGTGAAAGAATCCGCTGCGCGCGTGCAGACCGCAATTCGCAACGCGGGCCTGCCCTATCCGCGCGAGCGCATCGTCGTGAATCTCGCGCCGGCCTCCGTCCGAAAAGAGGGTCCCGCTTACGACCTGCCCATCGCGCTTGGCATCGTGATGATGCAGGGCAGCCTCAATCCCGATATCATCAAAGACGCGCTCGTCATCGGCGAACTCTCGCTGGACGGCATCGTCCGCCATGCACGCGGAGTCCTGCCGATGGCCGCCACCGCACGCGCACAGGGATTCAAACGCGTCTTCGTTTCGGAACAGGACGCGCCCGAGGCCGCGTTGATTCCCGGCCTGGAAGTCTACCCCGTCAACACGCTATCGGTTCTTTATGGACATCTGGCCGGGTTCCGCCGCATCGAGCCATATCAACCCTCAAGCGATGACTCTGCGCCCCTCTTCACCCCGACGGATTTCGCCGAAATCAAGGGACAGGAACACGTCAAACGCGCGCTCGAAGTGGCCGCGGCGGGAGGGCACAACGTGCTGATGGTTGGTTCGCCTGGCGCTGGCAAGACCCTGCTCGCACGCGCCCTGCCTGGCATTTTGCCCGATATGTCCATTGACGAGGCGCTCGACGTGACAAAGATCTATTCGGTGGCCGACCAACTCCCCGCAGGAACGCCGCTCATCAAAAGTCGCCCCTTCCGTTCGCCGCATCACACCATCAGTCACGCGGGACTCGTGGGCGGCGGAAACATCCCCAAGCCTGGAGAGATTTCCCTCGCGCATCGCGGCGTGCTGTTCCTCGATGAGTTCCCCGAGTTCGGTTCGCGCGTGCTCGAAGTGTTACGTCAACCGATGGAAGATAAAGTTGTCACCATCAGCCGCGCAAAGGGATCGTTGACCTTCTCCGCGAACTTCCAACTTGTCGCGGCGATGAATCCCTGTCCTTGCGGTTACTACGGTGATTCGTTGAGGCCCTGCACCTGCGCGCCGATGATCGTTACCAAATATCAAAAGCGCATCTCTGGCCCGTTGCTCGACCGCATTGACATCCACATCGAAGTCCCGCGCGTAGACTACGAAAAATTATCGAACGAACGGCTGGGAGAATCGTCGGCGGAGATTCGGCAGAGGGTGGAGAACGCGCGACAGGTCCAGCACGAACGGTTTGCAGAGTCGCCATCCATTGCCTGCAACGCGGACATGCGTCTCGCCGAAGTCCGCAAATTTTGCAAATTGGATGAGACCAGCGAGTCGCTCATGCGCTCAGCGATGAGTCAAATGAATCTTTCAGCGCGCGCTTACCATCGAATTCTGAAGCTGGCGCGCACCATCGCAGACTTGGGTGGAAGCGAAACCATCCAGTCGCCGCATTTAGCGGAGGCCTTACAGTATCGTCCGAAGTTGATGGTGGGGACTTCATAAAATCGAATTTTTTATCCTGCTATAATGACGGCCCATGCCCCCCTAGTCCCGATTTCATTCGGGTTACAACGATGGAGGTAAGAAGAACTGAATACTCACTTTTTATTGGTTGGAACCTCACGCAATGTATAAAGCGGAACAACTACTTTCCACCAAATTCATCATCCGCCCGCATGACCCGAACTCATCACTCATCCACGCCTTCTCCGTTAACTCAGCGATGGGCTATACCGCAAATTAACCCTGATTTCTGCTCCGGCTGGTTTTGGTAAAACCACGTTGACCAGCGAATAGGTGGCGCAATTGCGCCTTGAAGATCCTGGCAAGCAAAAAGCTACATGGCTATCATTGGACGAAAATGACAATGAGCCTGCACGATTCCTGACCTACTTCATTCATTCCTTGAAGCAGGGTGATGGAATGGAAGCCAGTCTGGGGGAGAGCGCACTGGCAATGCTTCGCTCCCCCCAATTACCACCAATGGAACTTATACTCACTTCCTTGATCAATAAACTTGTGCATGTCACGGATGAGATCATTGTTATTTTGGACGATTATCATGTCATCGAAAAACCAGACATTGATGAGGCGCTCATCTTTTTTCTGGAGCACTTACCGTCCAATCTTCATCTCGTAATCGCCTCACGCGTCGACCCATCCGTGCCTCTGTCGCGCCTGCGTGCGCGCGGACAAGTCACGGAGCTCCGCGCTGCTTTACTAAAGCTACCAAGTAATAGCGATTTCTGTGAAACCTACCTACTGGCCTTCCTGCGCAGACACACAAATGTATCAGCAGAGGAAGTGGACAACCCCATCACTCCTAGAGTTGGTATTGCGCTTTGAGATAATCATGTGCATAGTTCGTCAGAAAGACATTCTTCCAAAAAAAACAGCGTTTGTGCACCAAATCGCGACATGACCCCTACGCGGCTGGCTCATCTTCCCACCTGTCCAAGGACTTTCCCAAAGAAGGTAGCCAGCCTCTTGGGGTCCGATGCCGGGTAGTTTACACATACCGGACCATCCTGAGTCTTGCGTTGGTTGCAAACGATCAGGGCGTCCCCAATCTGGAGAGGATTTCGTATTTGAGGTTGGCAACACGCAAGTTATCCTGCAAAACTGAATGAGGTTTGCGCTTTGGATTGTTGTTTAGCCAAGGGGGCGTTCGTCATCTCTGGTAGCAGGAGTTGTTGTGATCAACGAATCCTACCAAATTTGCTAGTATTCATCTCGTTATTGCAAAACTACATCTTTCTTGGTGCGTCAGATTTGCGTTAGAATAACACCAAATGCCTGTCAAGCAATTAAGCAAACCTGCAGGTAAAATGAAGTTGAGTTTGGAGGCTTTTTATGGTCGAACGAGTAACTTCAGGGACACGGGATGGTTTGCTGGTAGGGGTTAATTACTACCCCGATCCAGAGATGTCAAACCTTAGATTTGCTGTGGCCGATGCAACAGAGATGTATGATGTACTTCTGGATTCACCGTATGATTTCGCCAGGAATCGCCTTATCTTACTTAAAAGCATTAACGCCCAGACCAACGAAGCACTGCGTAGGAATATTTTGCGCAGGCTTTATGACGTTGCACATAATGGTCAGGCAGGAGAACTGTTACTGTTTTATTATGCAGGCCATGGGATATCTATTAATGGAGTGCCGTATCTTTGCCCAGCAGATGTAGAACGAAATCTCTTGCGAGAAACATCTATACCATTATCACAAATTCGAGAAATTTTTTCCCAAAGTCGGGCTTCGATCAAACTTATGATATTAGACCTCTTGCATAAGTGTGCCATAATAGGCACATGGAATACAAAACGATCGAACATCTAAAAGATAATGACTTCAAGCGGCTAACGGGCGTCCAGCGCGAAACCTTCGAGCAGATGCTCACAGTCATTGAGAAAGGGCGGCG
>JBMOMR010000097.1:0-41687 GCA_049324715.1 Chloroflexota bacterium
CCGCGCAGGGATTGCCCTACTCGTGCTTCGTGCGCGAGGATACGAAGATCTCGTTCATGGCGATGCCCGACGCGATCAAATCCCTGCTGATGCTGACGGACGTGCCGCGCGAGCAGTTGACGCAACAAGTCTACAACATCGCCGCGTTCGCCATCACCGCGGGCGAGTTCCGTGACCGCGCCGTAAAGGCCTTCCCCGGTGCGAAGATCACTTTCGAGCCGAATCCGCGCCGACAGGGCATCGTCGACTCGTGGCCCGAAGACGTGGATGACTCGCGTGCTCGCAAGGATTGGGGCTGGAAGCCCGATTACGATGTGGATAAGTTCTTTGAGGAGTATTTCCTGCCGGAGATTCGGAAGAGGTATGGGAAGTAGGGGAGAGAGCGGAAAGCAGAAGGTAGAAAGCAGAAAGAAGAGCAACATTGAAAAAGCGCGTCTCTGAAAGAGGCGCGCTTTTTAATTACCATTACCAATCTCCAATCACCGACTCACAATTCCAAAATCTGCTCGCGCTCTGGCCCCAGCGAGACCAGTTTGATCGGCGTCTCGGCCAGCGCGGAAATCCTCTCGAGATATTTCTGGGCTTTCTTGGGCAGGTCCTTCCAGCGGCGGACGTGGGTGACATCCTCCGTCCAGCCGGGGAGTTCCTCGTAATCGGGCGCGCAGGCGGAGATCCCGTCCGCGCCGCCGGGCAGGTCGTGGATGAGGGCATTGTTGACGGTGTAACCCGTGCAGAGCTTGATCTTTTTCATCCCCGAAAGGATGTCGAGTTTGGTGATGATGAGGTCGGTCAAGCCGTTGACGCGGACCGCGTAGCGGAGCAGGACTCCGTCCAGCCAGCCGACGCGGCGCGGACGGCCGGTCGTCGTGCCAAACTCGTCCCAGGGATTCGCGCCCGTCCCGCGCAGACGTTCGGCCGCCTCGCCCTCCAACTCGGTGGGGAACGGCCCCGAACCGACGCGCGTCTGGAAGGCCTTCGTCACGCCAAAGACGCGGGCGTCGCGTGCGGCGTCGAGGCCGAGACCGAGTCCCGTCAACGCGGCGGGGGCCACGGTGGTGGAACTCGTCACGAAGGGATACGTCCCGTGGTCGAGGTCGAGAAGCGTCCCCTGCGCGCCCTCCGCGAGGACGGTCTGTCCCTGCTTGAGAGCCAGCGAGAGTTCCATCGCCACGTCACGGATGTAGAGCGCGAGGCGCGAGGTGTGGTTTAAGTAGGATTCGATCTCAGTGTCCACTTCCAGTTCGGGAGCGGCGAGCAGGCCCAGGGTCCGGTTGGCATCGAGCAGGTGGTCGCGCAGTCGGTCGTTGAAATCGGGGGCGAGCAGGTCCGCCATCCGTAGTCCGTGACGCGAAGCCTTGTCCATGTAGGCGGGGCCGATGCCGCGTCCCGTGGTGCCGATCTTGTCCTTGCCGCGCGCGGCCTCTCTGGCGTTGTCCAGCGCACGATGTGCGGACGTGATGAGGTGCGCGGCAGGCGAGATGTGCAGTCGCTGGGGCGCGATGGACACGCCCGCCGAGCGCAGGGCGGTCATCTCTTCGATGAGCGTGTGCGGGTTGATGACCATGCCATTGCCCATCACCGCGGTGGTGTGCGGGTGGACGATGCCCGATGGCACAAGATGTAACTTGAAAATTTTGCTTCCCACGTTCACAGTGTGCCCCGCATTGTCACCCCCGTTGTACCGTGCCACAAAATCTGCTCCTGCGGCCAGAAAATCCACGATGCGCCCCTTGCCCTCATCGCCCCACTGGGCGCCAATAATGATATTCAACGACATACGACCTCCTGCGGTGGCTGGATTATATCAGAGGGGACTAACAGCCCAGACCATGGAAGTCTCGCAGACTTCCGAGGTCTGTCTTGCGATATAATCCCAACCGATGAACCGACGCTTCTTTCTAACCCTTGGCCTGGTTGCCGTTCTCGTGGCCTTTTTCGGGCTGACGCTTCCCGCGCAGGCCTCACCCCCTCCGCAACTGGCGCAATATTCCACACCCACGCCCGGTCCCGATGGACGGATCATTTACATCGTCCAGGAAGGCGATAGTTGCACCAGCATTTCGCTCAAGACGGGCGTCTCCATTGAATTACTGCTCGGACAAAATCCCACCCTGAACTGCGACCTGGTGGTTGTGGGACAGCAACTCCTGCTTGGACTGGGCGGCCCGGCGGCCTATACACCCACGGCTGGTCCCTCGCCCACGCCCACCATCGCGCCTCCCACGCCCACCCCCTTTGCCGGGACGACCGAAGTCTGCATCCTGCTCTACGATGACGTCAACGGCGATGCCCTGCGCGAAGAGACCGAGTTCGGGCTGGCTGGCGGACAGGTGAGCGTCACCGATGTCAACGGCGCGTACTCGAACACGCAAAGCACCGTCAGCGCCATCGACCCGGATACGGAGGATGCCGTCCGCACCTGTTTCACAGACGTGCCCGAAGGGACGTTCAATATCAGTATGGCCGTGCCCGAGGGTTACAACCCTACCACAGATATTTCTTATCGGCTGGAAGTGAAGGCAGGCGACCGCGCGTTCCTGGCTTTCGGCGCGCAATCGAAGACCGTCCAGGCAGCGCCCGAGGAGACTCCGCCCGCGGAAGGCGGGACAAACATCCCGTGGATGGGCATCCTCGGGGGGATCCTCCTGTTGGGAGGCGTCGTCATGGGATGGTTCGCCTTGCGGCTGAGAAAACCATCCAGCAAATTTGGGGGCAGGGGAATGCTGAAGTAGATAGACAGACAGAAAAACCTGGTTTCTTGAAGAAACCAGGTTTTTGTATTATCCCATCGCCCGCATCGGATGGCCGCCGATCAAATGCAGGTGCAGATGAAAGACGGTCTGCCCGCCCTGCGGGCCAGTGTTGACGATGAGACGGTATCCGTCCGAGAGGGCTTCCCGCGCCGCGATCTGCTTCGCGACGACGAACATGTGACCCACCAGGGACGCGTCCGCCTCCTCCAGTTGGTCCACCGAGTCGATGTGGCGGTTTGGGACGATGAGGATGTGGGTCGGCGCGGCCGGCCGCAGGTCCCGAAAGACCGTCACCAGTTCGTCGCGGTGGAGGACATCGGCCCTGGCAGTCCCGTCCACGATCTTGCAGAAGATACAGTCACCCATGTTGTAGTTATCCGTAAGAGAAACCCGTTTTCTGCTCCCCATTCCGCTCGCTTCGCGGGTTGCAAAGAAAACGGGTTTCTTCTTTTCTAAGGAACGGCGGCAGGGATCGGTCCCAGCGTCGGCGCACAAACGATATCATAGTAGTCCAACTCCACGGGCTTCACCTGCTCGGCGTATGCGGCGGCCTCGTTGCCCATGATGCGGATCTCGTCCAGTTTGGAGGCGGCGTCGGTGTCCCAGTAACGCGGCAGGGTCAGGAGCGGATCGCCCGCAGGGCCTTCGGCGATGTCGTACTGATTGGCGGGATCGTCCGTATCGGCCTGGGGAATCCAGTTGAACATGAGCGGGCCGCGCGGGTTGACGGTGAATCCCAGTTTGTAGCCGAGTTGACGCGCCATCTGCACGGGACGCACGCCGAACCCGCCGCCGGGCCAGATGATGGCGATGGGCGCCTTGCCGTAGTATTGCTGGAACACGTCGATCGAGCCTTGCAGTTCACTGCGCAAATACTCGTCCGTTGAATCGTCGCCCATGGGCGTGTTGTGGACAACGCCATGCGCCTGATGGTCCACCCAGCCCTCTTTCTCCAGTGCGACGTTTTCGGCCAGTACGTTATCTGCCCCGCCGAACGCGCTGATCCAACTGTTCACCACCGGCCAGCCCCATTCGTTCCAATACGGGCGGAACCAGGTGTTGAAATTCTCCGCGAACTTGCGGTCATCCACCACCAGCAGGACCGAGCGCGAGGGGATCTTCGCGTTGGTGTACAAAAAGTCCGCGAGTTGCTGGGTGTTGATAGCCGTAAACCCCAGTTCGTGCAGGTCGTTCATCAGTTTTTTGAAATCCTTGGAACTGATGTTTTTGGGGTCCATCGTTTCGGTGGAGGCCTTCTCGATGCCGTGGAACATGATGACCAGCACCACCGTGCCGGGCGCGGCGTTGTTCGGATCCCATTTGGCGCGCAGATACTGACAGGTGTCCGTGATGTACGCGTGCGGAGAGACGAACGGCGCGAGACTGGAGGACTGGTACGCGGTCGGGAGTGCGGGAGGCGTGCGCGGGATGGTCGCGGTCGGGACGGGCGTCTCGGTCGGCGCGGACGATTGGGCGGTCGCGGTCATCGCGGCATTGACCGTGGCGAAGGCCTGCGTCATCGCCGCGTTCGGGTCGATGGTCGGCGCGGGAGGCGCGTCCGTGCCACAGGATGCCAGTAAAACGGCGAGCAGGAGGAGGGTCAGGAGGATGCGTTTCTTTTTCATAGATAATAGTAAGGGGCGGGATAACCCCGCCCCTACAGTGTTACTCGTTGCTCTCTCCCTTGATGTACGCCTCGGTCATCTCGCGGCAGACGGAATCGCGGAACTGCTTGGGCGGGGTCTTGAAGAAATAGGAGGAGGGGCCGACAATCGGTCCACTCAGGCCGCGGTCGAGGGCGATCTTGGCACAGCGGCAGGCGTCGATCATCACGCCCGCGGAGTTGGGACTGTCCCACACTTCGAGTTTGGCTTCGAGGTTGAGCGGAACGTCGCCGAAGGTGGTGCCCTCCATGCGGACGTAGCACCACTTGCGGTCGGTCAGCCACGGCACGTGGTCCGACGGCCCAACGTGAACGTTATCGGGATCGAGTTTGTAGGGAAGCATGGACGTGACCGCGCCCGTCTTGGAGATCTTCTTGCTCTCGAGGCGTTCACGCTCGAGCATATTGAGGAAATCGGTGTTGCCACCGAAGTTGAGCTGGTAGGTGCGGTCGAGACGCACGCCGCGGTCCACGAACAGGGTGGTGAGGACGCGGTGCAAAATGGTCGCACCCACCTGCGATTTGATGTCATCGCCGAGGATGGGGAGTTTGGCATCGCGGAAGCGTTTGGCCCAGTACTCGGACGAGGCGATGAAGACGGGGATGCCGTTGACGAAGGCACAACCCGCCTCGATGGCCTGTTCCACGTACCATTTGGTCGCCATCTCGGAACCGACCGGCAGGAAATTGATGACCACGTCGGTCTTTGTGTCTTTGAGCAGTTTGACGATATCGGCGGTGGGACCGGGCGCCCGGGTGATGACCTGCGAGAGGTACTTGCCGAGGCCGTCGTGGGTCATGCCGCGCACGACCGGGACATTAAGTTTGGGGACATCTGTAAACTTGTAGGTGTTGTTCGGCTCGGCAAAGATGGCTTCGGACAGGTCCTTGCCGACCTTGGTAACGTTGATATCGATGCCGATGGTGAATTCGATATCACGGATGTGATAGCCGCCGAGACGCGCGTGCATGATACCGGGGATGTTTTCGTTGTCTTTGGCGTTCTTGTAGTATTCCACTCCCTGCACGAGGGAGGAGGCGCAGTTGCCGACACCGATGATGGCAACGCGAACTTTTTTACCGGGCATGAGGTTCTCCTTGATCTGTATGTGTTATTGATTACCTGAAGGGGCAAAAACTTTCCAGCCCTACAGTATAATCTGGCTGGAAAATTCCATGGACGCCGACCGCATCAACCGTCTGTTGACCGTGATCCAAACCCTGAGCGAATCGCTGGAATTCGACGCGCTCCTGCAATCCATCGTGGAGGAGGTCTGCGAACTGACATCCAGCGAGACGGCCTCCATTTTGCGTTACGACTCGACAGCCGATGTGCTGGTTTTTGCGGCCGCGCCGGCGATCCAACTCGAATTTCTGCGCGGGGTGCAGGTTCCGCTCGAAGGGAGCGCGGCAGGCTGGACATTCCGTCACGCGCATCCGCTGGTTCTGCAAAACACCGCGGAGGATCTGCGTCATTACAAGGAAGTGGACCGCCTGACCGGTATGCACACCCGTTCCCTCCTGGCCGCGCCCCTGATGTTTCGCGGCGGACCATTGGGAGTGATCGAGGCTGTCAACAAAACAGGCGACGCACATTATACCGAGGATGATGTCATTATTCTAGAGACCCTGGCCGCGGTGGCCGCCTTCGCCATGCACACGAACGAATTGCAGGGACAGGTGGACCACGCCTACGGCGAAATGGCCAGCCTCGACCGCCTCAAATCGGACTTTGTGGCGATCACCTCCCACGAACTGCGGACGCCGCTGGGACTGATCCTCGGTCACGCCACGTTCCTGCGCGAACTGGTCAGTGCGGAGTACCACGAACAGCTGGACCTCATCATCCGCAACGCGACGCGGCTGAAGGAGATCGTGGACAACCTCGCCAGCGTGGACAATTACCAGAGCGGCGCGGCGCGCGTCCGACAGCGCGAGATCTCGATGGCGCGGCTGGTGCAGGATGTGGTGGAATCCTTCCACGAGGAGGCGCGGCGCAAGGGCGTGGACCTGCGTTCGAAGGTCGGCGCAGACCGGCTGACGGTCGAGGGAGAGGCGGGCAAGATCGAGATCGCGGTGAGTCACCTGGTTCGGAACGCCATCCTGTTCACCGATTCGGGCGGACATGTCCTCGTCACGGCTGAGGCGGTGCCGGGCTACGTCAAAGTGACGGTGGTGGACGATGGAGTGGGCATCCCCGAAAAAGACCTGGAGCGCATCTTCGAGCGGTTCTATCAGGTGGAATCGCACCTTACGCGGCGGCACGGCGGCATGGGGCTGGGACTTTCGGTGGCGAAGGCCATGATCGAGATGCACGGCGGACGCATTTGGGCCGAAAGCGTGGAAGGCGGGGGAAGCCGTTTTATTTTCCTTTTGCCCGTGAACGCCTCGCAAGCCAGCGCGGCGGAAAAGGTATTTTTGTCATAGGGTTTCACCGTTCCTGGTTTTGCAGGTCAGATTAACAATTTGGAACTTGCCTTTCGTCATTGCAAGAGCGGCGGTCTTCCGCTCGAAGCGATCCCGTTCGATTGGAAGGAGATCGCTTCAAAAAAACGCCCTCGCAATGACGGGAATTAAGAAATTTTTTGACAGTTACTTATCATGGAACCATCCTTTATCCTCGTCGGTCAACTCACACGCGATTACCTGCTCCCGCCTGTCGGCCAACCCCTGCTCGATTCGCCCGGTGGGAATTTGTTATACGCGGCGGGCGGACTGGGCGTTTGGGATTCGCACATTGGGCTGGTGAGCCGCGCGGGGGAAGGTTATCCCCGCCAGTGGTTGAAGGACCTGCAGAAGCGCGGCTGGGATATTAGCGGTATTCGCATCCAGCCCGAGGCGCTCGACCAGCGCAACTTCATCGCCTATTCCGATGATTTCGAGCCGATCCGTTCCAATCCCGTTTCGCAATTTTCGCAACACGGCGTTCCGTTCCCCAAAGCCCTGCTTGGATTTCAGTCGCGCACCGATTCGCAACCCGCGCGAAAGATCGCTCCCACCTCTCCCATCCTTTCCGACATCCCGTCCGAATATCTCGACGCCGGCGCGCTGCATCTCTGTCCGCTGGAACTTCCCGCGCTCCAGCAATTTATGGACAGCCTGCGCGGGGCGCTGCGCGTCCTGACCCTCGACCCGTCCGCGGGAATTATGACACCTCTCACCCTGCGCGAAGTGCGCGGCATCACCCACGGGCTGACGGCCTTCCTGCCCTCGCTCGAGGAGATCAGCGCACTCTTCTGGGGGGAGACGAACGACCCGTGGGACATGGCCGCGACGGTCGGCGAGTGGGGATGCGAGTACTTGGTCATCAAATGCGGCGAGGGCGGACAACTTCTCTACGACGCGCACAGCAAAGGGCGCTGGGAGATTCCTGCCTACCCGGCGCGTCTCACGGACCCCACCGGCGCGGGCGACGCGTTCTGCGGCGGGTTCCTGGCGGGCTATCGCAAGCAATACGATCCGCTCGAGGGCGTGCTGTGCGGCAACGTCTCGGCTTCGCTGGCCATCGAAGGCTCGGGCCCGTTCCATCCGCTGGAAGCAATGCATGGACTGGCAGAGGCGCGGCTGGGCGCGTTGCGCGAGATGGTGAGGAAGGTTTAACGTTGAAGGCAGAAAGCGAAAGGCAGAGATGGAAGATGTGAACCGTTTGATCGAATTGGCAATTGAGATTCAGCAAATTCCCGCGCCCACATTTGATGAGGGGGAGCGCGCGGAATTTGTGCGCACAAAATTTTCCGAGGCGGGATTATCAGATGTGGAGATCGACCAGACGGGCAATGTCTACGGACGATGGGCAGGAGGCGACGCGCCGCCGCTGGTGGTCAGCGCGCACCTCGACACGGTCTTCGGACGCGGGACAAACCTTCACCTCACGCGGACCGGCAATCGGATCCACGGCCCGGGCATTGGTGACAACTCAATGGGTGTCGCCGCGCTGCTCGGCCTGGCATGGACCCTGCGGGCGCACGGGACGCGTCCGCGCGGGGACATCTGGTTCGCGGCAAATACCGGCGAGGAGGGACTCGGCGATCTGCGCGGGATGAAGGCAGTGGTGGAGCGTTTCGGCGCGAACGTGACGGGCTATCTCGTGGTGGAGGGCGCGGCGCTGGGACACGTCTATCACCGCGCGGTGGGCGTGCACCGCTACCGCATTTCGGCGAAGACCGCCGGCGGACATGCCTGGTCGGATTATGGACATCCCTCAGCGGTGCATGAACTGGCCGCGTTGACGGCGCGCATCGCCGCGCTGAACCTGCCGCTCACGCCGCGCACCACACTCAACGTCGGACGGATCGCAGGCGGGACGTCGATCAACACGGTGGCCGCGGAGGCCTCGCTCGAACTGGACATGCGCTCCGAATCGCCCGCGGCGCTGGAGGAACTTGTCCGCCGCGTGGACGCGTTGATCGAAGCCGCGAACCGCCCCGGGGTCCGTGTGGAGGCGGAGGTGATCGGTCATCGTCCCGCGGGAGAGATCCCGGCGAGTCATCCGCTGGTCGAATTGGCGGTGGCCTGCACGCGGGCGCAGGGGATCGAGCCGGGACTGATCGGCGGCTCCACGGACGCGAACGTGCCGCTCAGCCGCGGCATCCCTGCGGTGGTGATGGGCGTGACGATGGGCGCCGGCGCGCACACGCCTGCCGAGTATGTGGAAGTTGAACCTGTGATGAGGGGAATGAAGGCGCTGGAGGAATTTTTGGAGAGGGTTTGGGGGATTCGTTCGTAGTTCCCGATCGCACGCTATCTTCTGCGCTGCTCCCAAACTGTGACACAATTTCGTCCCTTGCGCTTGGATTTGTAAAGCGCCTTGTCGGCCTTGATGACGATCTCTTCGCCTTCCGTGCCGTGGGTGGGATAGGTCGCGACCCCGAATGAGAGGGTGACTTTCAAGTCTTTTCCGTTGTGCGAGATGCGCATCGTCTCACAATGGACTCGTAACTGCTCGGCCCGTTTGCGGGCGGCACGGGCGTTCGCGCCCGGCATGACAATCAGGAATTCCTCCCCGCCGTAGCGGCAGATGATATCCGAGCCGCGGGCATGGCTCTGGAGCATTTTGGAGATCTCGGTCAGGAATTCATCACCGACGCGATGTCCGTGCTTGTCGTTGATCTTCTTGAAGCGGTCGATGTCCATGACGATGACACTGACGGGTTTCTTTTCGCGCTTTGCCAGTTTCAGTTCGCGCTCCATGGTCTCGGACAGGTAGCGGCGGTTGAACAATCTGGTCAATGGATCGCGCAATGCCTGTTCGCGCAGTTCGGATTGCAGTTGCTCGATCTGTGCCAGGCGGGCATTGAGTTGTCGGTTGGCGGTCTTCAGCGCCTGTTCCGCTTTTTTGCGGTGGGTGATATCGCGGTAGTTAATGACCACCGCCTGCACACTCGGCTGATGAAGCAGGTTGACGGCCGACCCTTCCGTCCACCAGACCGTGCCGTCCTTTCGCACCGAACGGAATTGGGCATCCTTGACCATGCCCTTGTTCGCGATCACCTCCGCGAGGGTGGCTCGCACCACAGGCAGATCATCGGGATAGATCAATTCGAGGCCGTTCCTGCCCATTCGTTCTTCGGGAGTGTAGCCCGTTAAATTCTGGGTGCTGGGGCTTTCGTACACGACCGCGCCATGCGCGTCGATCATGGAGATGGCATCCGCGCTGTGTTCGATCAGGGCGCGGAACCGTTTTTCGCTCTCTACCAGCGCCTGGGCGATCTTCTGACGCTCGGTGACCTCGCGCACGTGCGCCACATACCCGTTGACGGATTTTCCCGAGGAAGATAACGGGGTGATGAGACAGTCTAAATAGCATTGTCCCGAGCGGGAGGTGGGATAGAGTCCCATCTTTTTGACCAACTCAAAGTCAAAGACGGATTCGAAGGCGATGGATTTTCCCTCCGCTAGCCTTTTTCGCAATCTACGGGTGATATTGGGGTCTGCAAAAAGATCGAACCCGTGGACATATTCGGTGCGTTCGATGCCGAAGATCTTCATACCAGCCGGGTTGATATCCAGCATTTTCCCGTTCACATCATAGATCTCTATGCCGACGGGCGATTGGGAATAGATACTCTTGAATCGTTCGTCGCTTTCGTGCAGGGCCTGCTCGGCCCGTTTGCGTTCGGTGACATTGCGCGTGATCGCGACAATGGATTTCACATTCCCGTTTTCGTCGAATTCTGGATAAGCACGAGATTCGAGGAAATGCTGAATCCCGCGACTTTTCAGGGTATATTCAACGTCCAAAGGTTTCCCGGACGCGATCACCTGGCGGAGGGAACGGTCAAAAAAATTGGACAGTGCTTTTGAAAGCCCCGCTTCCCTGTGCGTTTTTCCGATCAACTCTTTGCTTTTCACATCCATATATCGTTCGATGGACGGACTGGCACACACATAACGCAGGTTGAGATCGTAACAGGCGACCACATCCTGCACATTCTCTATCAGGTTGCGAAAATCGATTTCGGTACGATCGAGATCCTTTGCGCCCCCGTTACCTGTGGCACTCCCAGATCCTGGCTTCGTGATTCGCGCACGGACAGTTTTTCCTTTTTTGGATGGTTGTAGAGCGGCCTTCTCGCTCTTGTTCATTGACTGTACTCCTGAGAATCGCGTTTTTGATTTCAACTTGCCCGGGAATTTTTGACACGGCCCTGGTTCGGCATGAAAAGCAAAAAAGGATTACCGAATCGATGAACAGGCAGTAATAGTATACACCACCTTGCATTTTTGTAAGGTGATGATTTTTTGATTTTTGCCTTAAAAAGGACAGTCACCTCGTCGGTGACTGTCCTTTTATTTCTGGATGGCTAATCGATCAGGGCACGAAGTTCGGATCGGCCATGGTACCGATCAGGCGGGCGCGTACCACGAGACGTTTGAGGTAGGTGCCGAGCATTTCATCCCATTCTTCGCAGGTGACGAGGGTCAGCCAGGGCTTTTCCTCGTGCTTGAAGATGGAAGTATCGTTCGGGTTCACCGAGAAGACCTTCTCCACCTGGAAGATGTAGAGCGTGCCGTTGTTGCGGACGTAGATCAGGTCGCCGACGACCAGTTTGCCGAGGTTGGCGAACGGGCCTGCCGCGCCGTAGGTCGAGGTGATGTGGCTGGTGAGCACGCTGTTGCCGTTCAGGCCCGGGAAGGCGGTGTGTTCGAGCCAGCCCGCCTGCGCGGTGAGCCAGTCAACGTCCCAGCCGCCGTTCGTGAACGGGACGCCGACCACGGGCAGGGTCAGTTTGAGACGCGGCAGTTCGATGGTCACCGTGCTGGATGCGTAGTTGACGCGCGGCCCGCCCAGGGTGGTGACGCGGTTCGGGGCGAATCCGGTGATCGGGATGAGCGCTCCGCCCGCGGACGGGGTGGGAGTCGTGCCTCCGCCGCCACCGCCTCCACCTCCGCCGCCACCGGCGAAGAGCAGGAAGTTACGCGTGAAGTCAGTACCGGAGATGGTGCCGTTGCCTGCCAGTTCGTTACCGGCGAGATCCATCACCGAGGTGGTGCCGCAGACGATCAGGCGGTAGAAGCCGTTGGGGAGCAAAGTGCCGAACGTCAGCGTTGCCCGGTAGGGACCCTGTCCGTTGTTGTTGGTGTAGAGTACGGACGTGACCTGGATGCGTTTGTCGGGAGCCTGAACGCCGCCCACGCAGGTGGTGGTGGCAAACCCGTTCACTTCGCTCCACAGGAGCATGTAGTTACTGGGATTGGTCACATCGCTGGGATCGGTGTTGCCGGCCGGGTTGAACATGTCTTCGCTGAAGGTGACCAGGATGTTCGACAGGTTGACCCAGACGATCTCGTCCTCGGAGATGTGGCCGTCGCCGGTATCGGGGATGCTGCCAACACCGTTTTTGACGATGGTCGGCGGGGCGTTATCGTTGATGGTGATGGTGAAGGTGTGCGCCGGGCCGGTGTCATCGTCACCGGGATTTTCCATGCCGCCGTCATCCTGCACCTGAACGTCGAACGTACACGTTCCGCTCTGGTTGGCGGCCGGGGTGTAGGTCAATGTGCCAGTCGCACTCACCACAGGTTGGACCGAGAGCAGGGTGCCACAGGTGTTGTTGGAGACGATGTAGGCTTGGACGGTCTGCCCGGACTCGTCGGCGGGGCCGGGGGTGAAACTGGTGACCCAGCCGGGGATGGTCTGCGCGGGGGCGTTGATGAAGAGCGCCGGCGGGTTGGATGCGGTGAAGTCGGGCTCGTCGTTGACACAATCCACAAGGACGCGGACGGTGGCGGTGCTGGTTGGGTCGATATTGCCCGCGAGAGTGTAGGTGAAGTCGTCGGTGCTCTCGTCCGCACTGCAGTAGTTCTCGTTGGGTGTGTAGGTCAGGGTCTTGCCATCGATGGCGATTTCCACCGTCCCGTTGGCGGGCTGGGTGACGGAGATGATATCCTCGATATCGGTATCCACGTCAATGTCGTTGTCGCGGACGTCGATCGTGGTGGCGGGAGCATCTTCAAAGATTTCCGCGAAATCGTCCACCGCGACGGAGGGATCGTCTACCGCCGTGACCGTGAAGGTGGCGGCATCGCTGTCGGATAGCAAACCCGTATCGGTGGCGGTGAAGGTAATCGTCTCTGCACCGTTCCAGTCCGCGCTGGGAATGACAATCGTCGCGACCCGCACAACGATGCTCACATTCAAGTCGGTGTTGCCGCTGGAGGTCCAGGTGATCTGGGCATCGGTGTCTTCTACGTCCGAAACGTAATCGTCCAGGTTGATGGTGACGAAACTCGCGCCTTCCGCGATGGTCTGGTCTGGGATGTCGATGACGACCGGGCTGTCGTTGACTGCCGTGACCGTGAAGGTGGCGTCATCGCTGTCGGACAGCGAACCCGTATCGGTGGCGGTGAAGGTAATCGTCTCTGCACCGTTCCAGTCCGCGCTGGGAATGACAATCGTCGCGACCCGCGCAACAATGCTCACGTTCAAGTCGGTGTTGCCGCTGGAGGTCCAGGTGATCTGGGCATCGGTGTCTTCTACGTCCGAAACGTAATCGTCCAGATTGATGGTGACGAAACTCGCGCCTTCTGCGATGGTCTGGTCTGGGATGTCGATGACGACCGGGGCGTCGTTGACTGCCGTGACCGTGAAGGTGGCGTCATCGCTGTCGGACAGCGAACCCGTATCGGTGGCGGTGAAGGTGATCGTCTCTGCACCGTTCCAGTCCGCGCTGGGAATGACAATCGTCGCGACCCGTGCAACGATGCTCACATTCAGGTCGGTGTTGCCGCTGGAGGTCCAGGTGATCTGGGCATCGGTGTCTTCTACGTCCGAAACGTAATCGTCCAGGTTGATGGTGACGAAACTCGCGCCTTCTGCGATGGTCTGGTCTGGGATGTCGATGACGACCGGGCTGTCGTTGACTGCCGTGACCGTGAAGGTGGCGTCATCGCTGTCGGACAGCGAACCCGTATCGGTGGCGGTGAAGGTGATCGTCTCCGCACCGTTCCAGTCCGCGCTGGGAATGACAATCGTCGCGACCCGCGCAACAATGCTCACATTCAAGTCGGTGTTGCCGCTGGAGGTCCAGGTGATCTGGGCATCGGTGTCTTCTACGTCCGAAACGTAATCGTCCAGATTGATGGTGACGAAACTCGCGCCTTCCGCGATGGTCTGGTCTGGGATGTCGATGACGACCGGGCTGTCGTTGACTGCCGTGACCGTGAAGGTGGCGTCATCGCTGTCGGACAGCGAACCCGTATCGGTGGCGGTGAAGGTAATCGTCTCTGCACCGTTCCAGTCCGCGCTGGGAATGACAATCGTCGCGACCCGCACAACGATGCTCACATTCAAGTCGGTGTTGCCGCTGGAGGTCCAGGTGATCTGGGCATCGGCGTCTTCAACGTCCGAAACGTAATCGTCCAGGTTGATGGTGACGAAACTCGCGCCCTCCGCGATGGTCTGGTCTGGGATATCGGTGACGACTGGGGCGTCGTTGACGCAGTTGACGGTGACGCGCACGGTAGCGGTCGAGCCGCCCGCGAGGGTGTAGGTGAAGTCGTCGGTGGCGGGAGCCGCGGCGCAGTAGTTCAAGTCAGGCGCGTAAGTGAGACTCAGGCCATCGAGGGCGACAACCACTGTCCCGTTGGCGGGATCGGACGCGGCCGTGATCAGTGCGACCGTGCCTTCAATGTCGTTGTCGTTGCCGCGCACGTTGATGGTGTTCGCGCCCGAGTCTTCCGCGACGGTGGCAGTGTCATCCACCGCGACGGAGGGATCGTCCACGCAGGTGACGGTGACGCGCACGGTGGCCGTGTCGCCGCCCGCGAGGGTGTAGGTGAAGTTGTCGGTGGCGGGAGGCGCGGCGCAGTAGTTGGCGTCGGGCTGGTAGGTAAGTCCCGTGCCGCCGCCGGTGACGATGACCGTGCCATTGGCAGGATCGGACGCAAGCGTGATGAGTTCGGTGGTGAAGCCGTCTTCCACATCCGTGTCGTTCGCACGGACGTTGATGGCGGTCGCGAGGTCGTCCTCGGTGACGGTGGCAGTGTCATCCACCGCGACAGAGGGATCGTCCACGCAGGTGACGGTGACGCGCACAGTGGCTGGGTCTCCGCCCGCGAGGGTGTAGGTGAAATCGTCGGTAGCGGGAGCCGCGGCGCAGTAGTTCAGGTCAGGCTGATAGGTGAGGCTCAGGCCGTCGACGGCGACAACCACCGTCCCATTGGCGGGATCGGAGGCGGCGGTGATGAGTTCAGTGGTGAATCCGTCTTCGATGTCCGTATCGTTCGCACGGACATTGATGGTGGTCGCGGGATCGTCCTCGGTGAATGTGGCCGCATCGTCCACCGCGACAGAGGGATCGTCCACGCAGGTGACGGTGACGCTAACCGTCGCGGTCGAGCCGCCCGCGAGGGTGTAGGTGAAGTCGTCGGTGGGGGTCCCGTCGTTGCAGTAGTTGGCAGGAGGCGTGTAGGTCACGCTCGCCCCGCCGCTGGTGAGGTAGTCCACCGTTCCGACGGTGTCGGTCGTGTCCACAGACACGATCAGTTCGGCGGTGAAACCGTCTTCGATGTCGGTGTCGTTGGCGCGCACGCTAAACGTGGATGCGCCCGAGTCTTCTGCAACGGTGACGGGGTCATCCACTGCGACGGAGGGATCGTTCACGCAATCAATGGTGACGGAAACCGTAGCCGTGGAGCCGCCCGGGGTGACGGTGTAGGTGAAGGTGTCGGGGGTGGTCCCAGGAGGGTTGTTGCAGTAATTCTGGTTCGGCTGGTAGGTGAGGCGCGTGCCGCCGCTGGTGATGAGGACGGTCCCGTTGGCAGGCTGGGTAACGGAGTCGATCAATTTCGGGCCGCCATCCACATCGGTATCGTTGGCAAGCACATCGAACGTGGTTGCAGGGACATCTTCGGGGAGGGAGGCGCTGTCGTTCACGGCCACGGGCGCATCATCCACGCAGGTGACGGTGACGCGCACGGTGGCAGTATCTCCGCCCGCGAGGGTGTAGGTGAAGTCGTCGGTAGCGGGAGCCGCGGCGCAGTAGTTCGCGTCGGGTTGATAGGTGAGGCTCAGGCCATCGAGGGCGACAACCACTGTCCCATTGGCGGGATCGGACGCGGCCGTGATGAGTTCGGTGGTGAAGCCGTCTTCGATGTCGGTGTCGTTCGCTCGGACGTTGATCGTCGTCGCGGGATCGTCTTCGGTGAAGGTGGCGGTGTCATCCACCGCGACGGAGGCGTCGTCCACGCAGGTGACGGTGACGCGCACGGTGGCAGTATCTCCGCCCGCGAGGGTGTAGGTGAAGTCGTCGGTAGCGGGAGCCGCGGCGCAGTAGTTCGCGTCGGGTTGATAGGTGAGGCTCAGGCCATCGAGGGCGACAACCACTGTCCCATTGGCGGGATCGGACGCGGCCGTGATGAGTTCGGTGGTGAAGCCGTCTTCGATGTCGGTGTCGTTCGCTCGGACGTTGATCGTCGTCGCGGGATCGTCTTCGGTGAAGGTGGCGGTGTCATCCACCGCGACGGAGGCGTCGTCCACGCAGTTGACAGTCACGCGCACGGTGGCGGTGTCGCCGCCTGCGAGGGTGTAAGTGAAGTCGTCGGTGGCGGGAGCCGCGGCGCAGTAGTTCGCGTCGGGCTGGTAGGTGAGGCTCAGGCCATCGAGAGCGACGACCACTGTCCCGTTGGCAGGATCGGAGGCGGCGGTGATGAGTTCAGTGGTGAAGCCATCTTCGATGTCGGTGTCGTTGGCGCGAACATTGATCGTCGTCGCTGGATCGTCTTCGGTGAACGTGGCAGTGTCATCCACCGCGACCGAGGGATCGTTCACCGCCGTCACGTTGAAGGTCATTGTGTTCGGCGTTGTGTCATAGACGGGACCACCCGTGTCGCGAACGCTGAAGGTGAAGGACGCGTACGGCGTGCCGTTCGCATTGGCGGCGGGCGTGAAGACGAGGTTGGGAATGTTCGCGGTGAGAATCACCTGTCCCGCCGTGACAGGATTGCCCGAAAGCGTCAGACTTCCCGCGAGCGGCAGGGTGTCGATGCGGACCGCGCTCATCGTGTCGCCCGCATCGGGATCGGTGAAGCCGAAGTCACCCGCGGCGAAGGTGTGGGAGGCGTCCTCGTTGATGGTGATGGTGTTGTCGGTGCCAGAGGGCGCGACGTTGGTCGGTTCTAACTCAAATGCGCCGCTATCGCAGGCCGCGCCTTGCGGACGGGTTACGCCGCGCTGGTCGGTGGCGGGACAGGCCGCGCTGCCGCGATCAATGGCCGGGGAACCGGCAAGCAGGGCCATGGTTTGGGTGGGTCCGCCGTTGTTGGCAAGGGCGCCAACCAGCGGGCTGGCAACATTTGTCACATCCTGCCCCTGGTTGAATTCCAGCGTGAAATCGATATTCGAGCCCGCCGTGCCGATGACGTTGTACCCCTGGCTGGAGAAGCGTTGGGTGGTGCCATTGGCGCTCACATCACTGCCGCTGTTGCCGGCAATGATGGCGCTACCCACGCGAGTGCAGGTTATACTATCATTGTATGATCGCACACCGCCGCCTGCATTGGCTGGGGCGGTGTTGGAGACAATGGTGCTGGAGGTTATACTCACAAGACCGTTATAGTTGTAAATGCCGCCGCCGTAGAGACTGGCTGTGTTGCCAGATAGCGTACTATTGGTCACGCTGGCCGCCACAGTACCAGCGCAGGTGGCATTGGCAGAATTGTTGTAGATGCCGCCGCCGTAGGCGGCGGAGTTCCCAGATAGGGTACTGTTTGTCACGATCAACGTGCCGCCGTTGTTGTAGATTGCGCCGCCAGATGTGGCGGCAGTATTGTTGGAAAGAATGGTATCGGTCAAGGTCAAAGTGCCTGTGCCGGGTTTGTTAATTCCCCCGCCGGTGGTAGTGGTATTTCCAAGTCTGATTGTGACTCCAGAAATGCTGACAGTGGCGTTGTTTTGGATATCAAAAATGCGTTCGGCCCATCCAGCATTGCCCGTAATTATCGTAGAGTCACTACCCGCACCGACAAGGGTGATGTCAATTACTCCCACACCATCGGTGATATCCAAGTCACCCCTATTTGAATTGCTGTCTGCCGCCCCAGTGCGCGTCAAAGTGTAAGTTCCAGCGGGCAAGGTGATGGTATCTGCCCCGGCGGCGCCATTTGCCGCGATGATTGCCTCGCGCAGAGAACAATCTGCTGCATTGCAGGTACCATCATTTGTGTCGGCAGTCTTAGTCACTGTGAAAGTCGCGGCGTGAGCCGGCTTTACCGGCGCGGCCCCCAACGCCAGCGTGACGATCATCAGCGCGGCGAAAAACCTTCCAATAAAAGAAGAAATGGATTTTGTGAACATTGCACTCCTCACCGAAAACCAAAAATCACAGGACAGACGCGCAAAATAATTCGCGCTGTTCCTGGTCGTTCCACTTCATCGCGCTGGCGTGCTACAACTATCCGGATACACGCCCACTGCAACGCGATTGAGTTGGGTCCCTCCCCAAAATGGGCTTACAAATCTGTAAGGATTTCATTCTATTTTAATCTTTCCCCCCGAAAAGAGTCAATCGAATCAGGCTGGACGAAAAGCATTCCCTGACGGGAAGATTCTCATGATTTTCATGTTTTTAGTTGATTTTGTAGGATTTAAAGACTTTGAATGATGAGGGAGTTCTTTTTTCGCCGCATCCCGCGCTGCATCTTCAATATTGAACTTGTTTTTCTCTTCCCTGCCTGGTTTCAATCCGAAAAATAAACACGAAGGCTCGAAGTCACAAAGTTTTTCCCTTGGTGTATTGGTGACTTGGTGCCTTCGTGTTAAAAATGAATCACGCCGTGCGGTAGTAGCCCACATCCACTGAATAGACACGTCCCTTCTTGATGACCTGCTTGACGAGGTTCGTCCCGTAGCGATACCCGACCTGACGATAATCGCTCACCGAGAGGATCAGCATGTCCGCCTGCTTGCCGATCTCGATGGACCCGACGCGGTCCGCGCGACGAATGGCGAACGCGGAGTTGATGGTGGCCGCGGCGATGGCCTGTGCGGGAGTCAACTTCATGTAGCGGCAGGCCAGTGCAATGGCAAATTGCATCGACTCGTTCCAGGATGTGCCCGGGTTGCAGTCGGTGGCGAGGGCAAAGTACGCGTCCGCTTCGATGAGTCTGCGCGCGGGGGTGTACTCGTTCTCCGCGAGGCCGAACGGCGTGCATGGAAGCGAAACCGCCACCGTCTCTGATCTGCCCAGCGCGGCGATGTCCGCGTCGGAGGTCTTGACGAGATGGTCGGCGGAGGCCGCTCCCAACTCCGCGGCCAGCGACGCGCCGCCGAGGTTGTCGAACTCGTCCGCGTGGATCTTGAGCGGGAATCCCAGCGACCCCGCGCGGGTCAGGATCTGACGCGACTGCTCGAGGGTGAAGGCCTTGTTCTCGCAGAACACGTCCACGAAGGGCAGGTCATAATTCGGCGCGTGAGTCCCCCACCAATCCTTTAACATCGGCAGCATCGTGTCCGCCACTTCGTCGGTGTAGCCCTGCGGATTATCGCGGTATTCGGGCGCGATGGCGTGTGCGCCGAGGAAGGTGATGGCGAGGTCGAGCGGACCTTCGTCATCGAGCGCGAGCAGTGCCTTGAGCAGGCGCAGTTCGCTGGCCGCGTTGAGGCCATAGCCCGTCTTCGCTTCGGCGGTCGTCGTGCCGTGCGCGAACATGCGCAACAGGCGCGGACGCGTCTGCGCGATGAGCGACTCGAGGCTGGCGGTGCGCGTCGCGCGGACCGTGGAGATGATCCCGCCTCCCGCGGCGAGGATGTCGAGATAGGGCGTGCCCGCCATCTTCAGCGAGAACTCGTCGGCGCGGTCACCCGCCCAGATGAGATGCGTGTGCGGGTCCACGAAGCCCGGCATGACGACACAGCGCGCCGCGTCGAGGGTCGGTTCATCGGGATAGGCTGCGCGCAGTTCGTCCGTCCTGCCGACCGCGACGATCCTTTCGTCACGGACGATGACCGCGCCGTTCTCGATAATGCCGAGGGTGCCGAGGGCATGTCCGCGCTGCGGGCCGCCGGCCAGGGTGAGGAGTTGGGAAGCGGAATGTATGAGCATAGTCGTTTCAACCTGTGATGAATGTCATGAAGCGAAATTAACAAGTCAATTTATACTCTACTATTAGAGGATAAGAAAGGAGGCTTTTCTTGAAACCATTGTACGCATTGCTCATCTGTGTGTTGCTCTTAGGGTGCGGAGTTATAAACCAGCAACCGACCGCAACGCCCACAAGTACCGCCACCCTGACCCCACAACCAAATTTCACGGCGACAGCAAAAGCGAACGCCATCGCCACCCAAAATCAGCGCGTGGAAGAATCGCGTGCCACCCTGACAAAGGTCGCCGAACCGACGGTCACCGAGGCGGCCAGAGTGGACGGGATCCTTGCGCAGATCGCATCTGGCGCCAAGGCGGTGCAAGGGCTGGATATCAGCAAGGCTACGAAGGTCTTCGGCCCACGCACCAACAGCCTGATGCAGAAAAGCGACAAGTACGTTGAACTCTTTTCGCCCGGCGTTTCGGTGAAGAACTTTGTGGTCACCATCACATTCATCAATCCCTACGATACAGCCACGACCGGCAACTGGGACTATGGCATCTTCTTCCGGGACAACAATGACATCCAATACAGGCTGGTCATCCTTTCCAATCAAACGTGGGCATTGATCGATTCCAAGGCCAGAAGCTACGTCGATTCCAGTTCCAGTCCAGACCTCACCACCAAGAAAGATGAAGAGAACACCATCTGGCTTATTGTGATCGACGACAAGGCCTATCTTTTCATCAATGGCGTCTACAACACCACCCTGCTGGTTAAGAATGAGGTCAAGGGCGATGTCATGCCAGCCACCGGCATCTATTACGGAAACTCGAAAAACAAGAAGGCGACGGAATACCGCGACTTTGTGATCTGGTCGCTCCCGTAATCCCAACACGTCTTTCCTTAAAAAAACAAGCCGCCCGTTGGGGCGGCTTGTTGCTTTTCATAGTTGTTCCGGCGGCGCGAAGAATTGGAAATACGCGAACCCGAGCGCAATGACCAGATAGACCGCCGCGATCACCCAGCCGAACCAGCCGAACACGTTCGTCAGCGTGCCGTTCAACGCGACCACCACTCCCAGCACCCCCGCGAGAATGTTGGCGTTATTGATGGCCGAGCGCGCCTTCGCGTCGGTCACATCGCGGGCCAGCAGGGTGATCAAGCCACCCACCACCAGTTCCACCGCCAGCAACTGACCGAGCAGGCGCGCGTCCGCGACATTGTCCATTCCAAACAGGCCGAGCATCACAGGCGTCATCAACAGCAGGCCGAGCGCGAAGAGCAGGCAAACAACCGTATTGAGCAGGTACATATTTCGCAGGTTCATGGGATTCTCCTTTTCGAGTTGACTCATTTTATGGCAACACTTCCGCAGGCTCAACGGTACGTCTGTACTGGGGCATCACGTACAAAAAGATCAGGTTCTCCCGGTCAACGTTGACAGGTTCCCAATCGGGGAAATTCGAACCGACCGTGACGACGCGCGCGCCGTCCCGTAATTGACTCTCCAGATGCGCTTGCAGACGACTCAATTCGCGCGTCGTGGCGTAGACGAAGACCACGTCCGCCGCGCGCACATCGGCCGTGTAAAAATTTCCTCGCTTCACGCGGATGCTTCGACTTCGCTCAGCACAAGCCTTCGAGCGGACTCCGTTCCGAGCCGCGTTTCCCCAGCTGACGAGGCACTGCACGGGGCCGATCTCGATGCCTGTGGCATTCGCGCCAAACTCGCGCGCCGCAATGACGAGAGTCCGCCCGTCGCCGCAGCCGAGGTCGAAGAACGCCTCCCCCGGCTTCAGGTCCGCGAGTCGAAGCGCCGCGCGGACGCGGTCATGCCGCGTGGGCACGGAGGGCAGTCCATACAGCGCGGGAATCAAAATCCACAACGCGGCGAGAGTCAGGAAGAGTCCGACCAAAACGTAAACGAGGATCATCGTTTCACATGGTATCACAGAGGGCATTCCTGCAAAGGGTATAATGCCCAAACCTGAAAAGGAGACCCGACATGGAGGATTTTCTGAAAACGTTCATCGAACAATTCATCGCAGCCATTCCCAATATTTTGACGGCGCTGGTCATCCTCGCGATCAGCCTGTATTTTGCGAACCTGCTCGCCAGATTGCTCAAGCGGGCGCTGGAAAAGCGCAACCTCGCGACGGGCACCGCCCACCTGCTTGCACAGATCGTGCGCTGGACCATCATTGTGATCGGTGTGATCGCCGCCCTGCAACGTTTCTTCGATGTGACCGCCTTCCTGGCGGGACTGGGCATTCTCGGCTTTACCGTTGGCTTTGCCCTGCAGGAAGTGATGAAAAACTTCGCGGCGGGAATCGTTCTCCTGGTGCAACAACCGTTCCAGGTGGGTGACGTGATCGGCGTGGCGGGCTACGATGGAGAAGTGCTGGCCATCGACCTGCGCTCCACCGAGATGCGCACCCTGGACGGACGTCTCGCGCTCCTGCCGAACGCGGACGTGATGACGAATACCATCGTGAACTACACGCGCTCTGACCGCCGCCGCGTGGACCTGAGCGTGGGCGTGGCGTACGGTTCCGATCCTGAACTGGTGCGTGGACTGGTGCTCGAGGCCGTGCGCGGTGTGGAGGGTTTCGTGGCCGAACCCGCGCCGATGGCCGCCTTCCACACGTTCAACAAATCTTCGCTCGACCTGACGGCCTACTTCTGGATCGACGCGAAGTTGACCAATCCCTTCGCGGCCAAGGACTCGGCCTTCACGAAGGTCAGCGAGGCCTTCGCGAGGAGAAACGTGGAAATCCCCTTCCCGATCCAGACGGTGTTGATTCAAAAAGAAAGTTAGCGTGTACAGCCCGGGGCGACGAAAGTCGCCCCTATGCTTTTACCGCTTATCGCATAATTTGCTAAACTTTTTAATGGGAAATTACGAGCAAAAAGTGGATCTCTGGTTTAGTTATTTATGCGGCACTCTGTAAATGTTCCCACCTTTGGGCAAATTTCAAAATGCGCGGACGGATGTAGAAAATGAACGGGTCGGCCACAGAACGTCGCTCCGAGATCAACGTCATGGCCGCGTGCGGATCCTGTCCCTGCGCGATGAGGACGGCCGCGCCCATCGCCACGCCGCGGTGACGTCCGCCCGCGCAGTGGGTGTAGACCTTGCCGCCGTTGCGGATCGTTTCGAGCGCGGATTGCGCGCCGCGAATCAGTTTTTGAATCGGGATGGGAAAAAAGGGACTGTCAATCGTCCGCAGCCAGAGCAGGGACAGCGGTTCGGGCTGCGAATCGGGCGCGGGGCGATGCTCCCAGCGCATGTTGATGACGAGGCGCACGCCCAAGTCACGCAGACTCGGGTAGTCGTCCGCGGCGGGCGTCGTGCCGATGAACAGGTCAGGGGTGATGGGGGAAAAATCCATGCGACGAATGGTAACACAACCAACGCATGGATGAATAACGATTGAGGCTAATTTCCCGTCGCGGCGCGCCAGACGGCGTCTAGAGCCATCAACGCGGAATAGCGATGGAGGTCGAGCGCCTCCTCGGTCAGGTAGACATCACCAAGGTGTCGTTCCGTGTCGCGGGTGTAGAGTCCGCGATTGGGCAAATGTCCTGTAACAGGCCAAAAATTCCAGAGGGGAATGTTGTATTCCGCGGCCAGTTTGGCGGTCTGCAGGTTGATGCCATGATCGCCTTCGCGGTTATCGGCCTTGGTGGAAAGGATGGGAACAACGCCGCGCTCGAGCAGGGTATCCAAAATCCGCCGCATGTAAAATTCGTTGCGCGCCCCCTCCCAATGCGTGCCGACCATGATCAACACAAACGACGGACGATGCGCGCGCAACTCGCACTCCATTGGGGTTTCGTTTGGTGAACAGCCAAATTCATTCTCGTGCCACGCCTCCCACAACAGCGCGCCAGCGGTGGTCCCGTCCTTGCCGGTGGGGCTGAGACGGTTGAGCGAATCTTCGAAATGGAGCGCCGTTTCCTGCAACGGAGCAGGCAGGGAATCGAACAGCGCCTCGTCGGTGGCGTAGAGACCCAGGAAAACCTCGGGCAGGCTTTGGCAATCGCCGAAAATCGAGAAAGCGGACGGGTCATTTCCCAGCGACTGACCAAGGGCATAGACATCACGGATATGCTGGGGGACGATGGGGACTTCGGGCCACTCCATCCAGAGGGCGGGGTCCAGCCCGATGCGGTTCGGCAGGGACTTTTGGGCGGCCTCTGTTTCCTGCGGCGTGACAGCCACCTTTGGGAGGGGGCGAGGCGACGCGGTCGACGTTGGCGCGGAGGCGGGATGGGAGGGCGTCCGCGTGGGAAGTTCGATCGCTTGAGAAACGGGGGAGCGAATCGTGAATGCAAGAGCAACGCCAAGAGACATTCCCCCTGTCAGCAGAATCCAACGGCCTGCCTTGCGGATCAATCCAGGTAACCGCATACCAGCCAACTTTCCCGGTCATGGACAACACTATACGTGCGGGCCGATAGATCAATTCGCTGGGCTTCCCCGCTATACGTCATGGTGATGCTGCCCGTGCAAGCCACTTGCGCGCTCTGTCCGTTACTGCTGAGTAGGTCACAGGTCACGTTCTCGAGGTCGGTTTGGACCAGGGCAAGAGCGTCCAGTTCCAGCAAGGCTTCCATCTCGAATTCCGGGCAGGTATACGACTGCAACCGCGCCTGGTCTTTTTCTGCAAGAGCCTGCAGGTAATTCAGCGTCGAGCGTTCCGCAGGAGATTCCCCACCCTGGCAGGCTGTCAGCAGCAACAACCAAATCCAAAGAATACGTTTCATGGCAGTCTCCTTATTGGTAAGTGGAAAATCATACCATTATTCAGACAAGATTTATCTTATTTATTGGTTCAGTTCATAAAAATGAGGTCATCAACACAATAAGAAGTGGAAAAAAACCAACGATTCATCTCTTTAATTGATAAAACGCCATTTAATGTCACAAAAAAATATCATTGCCTAAAACATTGTTGTGAATCCAAAGATTAGAGGTTAATTAGACCTACCGTAAAACACACCCCCTTTTTTTGCGAACGGGGAAGGTGTCACGAAATGACGGAGGAGGTGTTTCATGCTAAAAGTGGTTATCTTTTTAATGGAGAATGCAAATGACCGAAACCGCCCCCCAACCCAAACGCACTGGCCTCATTATCTGGATGATCCTCTCGCAGATACTGGCCGCCCTTTCCCTGATTCCCTGGCTCCTCATGGCGGGACTGTCCGTCATGGCCTTCGACTCGGGCGTGACGACCGAAGCGTGGACGTTCGTGCTCCTCGTTTGGGCCTACCCGATCCTGCCGCTGATCCTCGTCATCGCCGCGTGGATCGCGTTCGCGAAACGGAAGAACGTGCTGGCCGCCATCCTTTCGGGACTGACCTTCGCTCCCATCGCACTGTTATTGCTGGCAATGTGGATTCAGAATTTAATCTGGATGGCGAGGGGATAAATCGGTTCATGGTTAATGGAACATGGGCGTCTGAGACAATTTTGTCTTCGACGCCCATGCTTTTTTCACCGCGATGGTTCCCCATTAACCATCCTCCATTCTCCATCCCCCACCACTTTACCAATCTACCAACTTACTCACTCCCCTTCGGCACAAAATACACATCCGTCGGCTTCAACTTTGAATTCCGCAGGAAGCGCGGCTTGAGTTCCATGCCGATCCAGTCGAGGGCGGGCGCGGCGGGGTCGACGCCCATGACGCGCGTGAGCAACAAAGTGTCCACGCCCTCGAATTCCACCAGCGCCAGCACGAACGGCGTCTCGGGCAGGAACTCCTCCGAGCCGAAATAGCAGACGGTGAAGGCATGGATTTTCGCGGGGACGTTCGTGATGTCGATCCACTTCGTCTCCGCGCCAGAGTAGATGTCGTGGCCGCGCGGGTTGGCGGTGGTGTATCCGCTTTCGGGGTCGCGCGTGGCGAGCAGTCGCTTGTTCGAGAGGGCCGCGAACCACGGGCTGTCCTGTCCGTACGAATGCAGGTAGCGGATCTTGTATTCCTGCTCGATCTGGATCGGCGCCATCTTCTTGAGGAACGCCAACCCCTCTTCGTCGGTACTGATCGGGAACGGCACACCGTGGACGATGTAACCGCCCAAAGTTTCTTCGCGTTGGGTAGGTAACTTAGCCATGACTTAACTCTCCCGTTCCAAAACGGAGACGGAGACGTACGTGCCCGTCCCCGCGTGACTGTGGATCGCGCCCCGCTTCGCATTCTGGACCTGTAGCTGGTCACTGCCGAAATGTTTTTGAATCGTCCCCTGAAGTTGCCAGATGGCGAACACGCCTTGCATCAGCCCCGTCGCGCCGACGGGATGTCCGCAGGCGATCAGTCCGCCCGAGGGGTTGACCACGCACTCGGGTTTCTCCTTCAACGTCAGGCCGTAGTCCAGGTTCGGGAGGAAGGCTTTGCCCGACTCGGCGAACGCGCCGCCCTCGCCATAGCGGCACAGACCGAGGTCTTCGTAGGTCTGAATTTCGGACGAGGTGTAGGCGTCGTGCAGTTCGATGAAGTCGAGTTCGATCAGCGGGTCTTTGATCCCGGCATGTTTCCAGGCCATGTTGCCCGCCGTGCGTCCCGCGCGGAACGAGTGGACGCCCGGATAGCGTGTGCCTTTTTGCCAGAGCTTCTTGTAATAGGAGCGCGTCGCGTCGGATGAACGTTCCTGCTCGGTGGCGTAGTTGTCCATGAAATAGTCGTAGTCCACATGCGGACGGTCGGCCATGCGCATCATGTCGGTGCCGCGGCCAATACCGGTCACCTTCACGAGCGGACGGGGAATCTTCGCGCCCGCGGCTTCGAGTTTGGCGAGTCCCTCCTCCGAGACGAGGATGGTCGCGGCGGCGCCGTCAGACATCACGCAGATATCGAGGCGGGTCAGCGGCCAGGCCACCATCGGCGCGTTGCGGACGTCCGCGATGGTGTAGCGATGGCGTTTTTGCGAATAGGGATTGTGGAAGGCGTTGATGTGGTTCTTCACGCTGACGTGCGCCATCTGCTCGACGGTCGTGCCGAATTCCTTCATGTGGCGCGTCACCATCATGGCGTAGTAGCCTGAATAAAAACCTCCGACGGGATAGTCGAACGACACGTCGGAGGCAAGCGCTATGAATTCATTTCCTTTCCAGGTTTCCACATGGGACATGGTCTCGAAGCCGTAGGCTACGCACACGTCCATGTGACCGCTGGCAACGGACTTCCATGCTTCCTGGAAGCAAAGACCGCCCGTCGCGCCGCCGCCCTCCACGCGGTGACTGGGCTTGGGGCAAAGACCGAGGTAGTCCTGCGCCATGATGCCAGCCATCAGTTGTCGGGTGAAGTGATCCGAAAAGTACGAGGCCACCGATCCATCCACGATTTTCGTGAAGGTCGGGAAGTCCAGCCCAATATCAGCGATAGCGTAATCATACGCTTCCTTGATAATGGCCTGGAAGGTCTTGTCGGGGCGGGCTTTGGCGAACTTGGAAACCCCGCCTGAGATTGCGTACACGGGTCTCATCAGCGAACCTCCTTTGGAATTTGGGAATGGAGGTATTGTAATGGAAAACGCGGGGAATGCGATAGTCCGCCTGAAGATGGACGAAGCCCATGTTGTATAATATTCCCCATGATCGAGTTGACCATCCCCGGACGCGGCGAACTGCGTCTCGAACACCTCGTCACCGACGTGAACGGCACACTGGCCATGGACGGAATCCTGCCCGACGGACTCGCCAGACGCATCGGCGCGTTGCGCGACCGCCTCAGCATCCACCTGCTGACCGCGGACACGCACGGACGACAAGCCGTCATCGACCAGCAATTGAATCTGACCGCCGTGCGAATCAAAGGCGGGAACGAAGCCCAGCAAAAAGCCGATTACGTGAAACACCTCGGCGCGGCCAACGTCATCGCCATCGGACAGGGAGCGAATGATGCCGCCATGTTAAAAGAAGCCGCGCTCGGCATCTGCGTCATGTCACAGGAAGGCGTGGCCGTGGAAACCCTCCTCGCCGCCGACCTGCTCGTCCCCGATATCTTCGCCGCGTTCGACCTGTTCGATAAACCTCTGCGATTGATCGCCAGTTTGAGAAAATAATCCAAAGATTTCGCCGATTTTATTCCAAATCTGCGTAATCAGTGAAATCTGCGGATAAAATCATCCTAAATGAACGAACCCGCCTCCACTCCCATGCCTCCCGCACCGCACGACGCGCGCGCCCGCCGACGCCGCGCTCAGCGCATGTTATTCCCCGCCGATGCGGAAGGGCAGACCGCCGTTCTCGCGGAACTGGCGCGGCGTTCGTATCCAACCTTTGAACTCTTCATTTATGCCATCCTGAGCGGAGCGATCATCGCCGCGGGCTACCTGCTCGATTCGCAGGCCGTGCTCATCTTTGGCATTCTCGCCGCGCCCCTGCTCACCTCGTGGGTCGGGCTATCCATCGCCTCGGTCACGGGTTCGCCGCGTTACTTCTTCCAGACGCTGGCCGCGCTCCTCGTCAGCGCGCTCATCGTTTTCCTCATCGGCGTCGGAGCAGGATTTGCGGCCTCCCCCTTCGAGCCGCGCACACATCAGGAAGTCCATATCCACGCCTCGCTCTGGATTCCCGAACTGGTGGTCCTCACCATCGGCGCCATCCTGCTGGTCATCACCTTCGTCCGCACCGAAGACAAGCCCTACCTGCCCAGCGTGGTGCTCGCCTACTCACTCTACCTCCCCGTCAGCGCGGCGGGCTTCGGCCTCGGCGCCCGTCTCGATGGAGTCTGGCCGCAGGCCGCGCTCGTGGCGCTCGTCCATTTTTCGTGGGCCACTCTTTTCGCCATCCTCACTTTGCTGTTCATGCGCTTCCGCCCGCGCTCGTTCGGCGGATTCATCTTCAGCCTGCTCATCATCGTTGCCATCCTGGCCGCCCTCATTACGTGGATGGGATTCGGAGGGGCCGCGCCGAACCTCGTAAACGGGACACCTCCTCAACCTGCCCTGAGCGGCGTCGAAGGGTCCGCGCTGGATGCGACAAAGACCACGCGTCCCACCGTGACTGTGAGCGGGTCGCCCTCTCCAGAGCCGAATCCCAGCCCGAGCGTGATTCTCCTCCCCAGCCCATCGGCAACAGCCTCTGCCACCTTAACCGAATCCGTCGCTGACATCCCCGCGGAGACGTTACCGCCTTCCATCACGGTTGTGCCGACGCCTGTCTTTGCAAAGATCAACTCGCCCGAGGGAGGCGGTGCGCGTGTACGTTCCTCGCCCGGCGGCGATTACCTGTTCACGCTCAACAACGGCTACATCGTAACCGTCCTCGGCGAGACCATGGACGTCGGCGGCGTGATCTGGGTGAAGATTCTGGTGGACCGCAACGGCGAGAAAACGGAGGGCTGGATCATCCAGTCCCTGCTGGCAACGGCCACGCCCATCGTCAACTGGCAACCGACGGAAACACTGACGCCTACGCCGTGAGGGTACACACGTATACAGGTACACAGGTAGACACGTATTCAGGTGGACAAAACAACTCGAACTACGAAACTACCAAACTGCAAACGATCAAACTACGTAACTATCGAACTACGTAACTACCAAACGGAGAACCAACAATGCCCATTCATTTCGGCACCGACGGCTGGCGCGCCGTCATATCAGACACATTTACCTTTAGCAATCTTCGCATGGTGGCGCAGGCCATCGCCGACGCGGTCGCGTCGGAGCATTGGACCAAGCCCAATAACGGCGGGCAGGCCGAAGGTCCAGAACGGATCGTGGTTGGATTCGACACGCGCTTCCTCTCGGATCGGTTCGCGGGGGAAGTGTCGCGCGTCCTCGCCGCGAACGGATTCGTCGTCCATCTGGCTCAGTCCGATTCGCCCACGCCCGCCATTTCGTACGCGGTGAAAAATCTCGGCGCGGTCGCGGGGGTGATGATCACCGCCTCGCACAACGCGCCGCGCTACAACGGAGTCAAATTGAAGGGCGCGTTCGGCGGGTCGGCCTTGCCCGAGCAATGCCGCCGCGTGGAAGTGTACATCAACGACAACGAGCAGCAAGCGCGCGGCCCGAACCTGATGGATTTTCAAAAGGCGCGCGAGGCGGGATTGATCCAGAAATTCAACCCCCTGCCTGCCTATTACGACCACCTGCGGACGCTCATCAACAGTGATGTGATCGCGGACAACCCTCAGCGCATCGTAGTCGATTCGATGTACGGTTCGGGACGCGGCGTGATCAAGGGATTTTTACAAGGGACGGGCTGTGAGGTGGCCGAAGTCCGCAACGAGATGAATCCCGGTTTCGGCGGAGTCCACCCTGAACCCATCGCGAAAAATCTGGGCGCTCTGGCCTCTGCGATCTCCTCGGGGATGGGCAGTTTCGGCCTCTGCACGGACGGGGACGCGGACCGCATCGGCGCGATGGACGAGCGCGGCGTCTTCGTGGACCCGCACAAGATCTTTGCACTCGCGCTGAAATACCTGGTGGAAAAGCGCGGCATGAGCGGCGCGGTCGTGCGGACGGTCTCAACGACGCGTATGATCGACCGGCTCGCGAAGCAATATGGACTCAAGTTATACGAGACTCCCGTCGGCTTCAACCACATCGCCGATTACATGATGAGCGAGGACGTGTTGATCGGCGGCGAAGAATCGGGCGGCATCTCGTTCAAGGGACACATTCCCGAAGGCGACGGTCCCATCATGGGGTTGTTGCTGGTGGAGATCGTGGCCGCCATGAACAAGCCGCTCCACGTGCTGGTGGATGACCTGCTCAAAGAAGTCGGTCCCGCGTTCTACGAGCGCACCGACCTGCGCCTCAGCCGTCCCGTCGCGAAGGCCGAGATGACCAAGTTCCTGACGGAGCAGGCACCCGCGGAGATCGGCGGCGAGAGGGTGGCGGAGATCAGTCAGCGCGATGGTGTGAAGTACATCATGGCCGACGACTCGTGGCTGTTGATCCGCCCCTCGGGGACAGAGCCCGTCCTGCGCGTCTACGCCGAGGGACGGACGCAGGAGATGGTCAAGGCGTTGTTGGGGTATGGAGAGAAGGTTGCAGAGAGAGTGGTGTGAGAAAAAAGAGAAGAGAGATTCTTAATAAAAAGTAGAGCGAGAGAGTTCTCGCTCTACTTTTTATTCCTGGTGACAGAATTTCATCCTGCCCAAAACGTCAACTTCTTCGTCCCGTCAAATGGAACAAGGCCCGCGCCACCGTGATGACCAACACCATCGCCGACATCACCCCGCCCACGGCGACAAAGAAGAAGCGCCATGAAGCGATCCGCTCTGCAATGAGACGCGGCTCGGCCATGCGGACGCGTTCGCGCAGGCGTTGGGGAAAACCCTTCGGAGGCGCGACACGGGTCAGGGTCCCGGCCAGATGCGCTTCGAGGTCGGAAAAATTTTCCGCAGGGGGTGGTGTCGATTTGCGTCGGGGCATACAGTCAAATTACTCCGCGGGGTATAGAACCAATCCAACCGTGCCGGGGCCAAAGTTGATGGCGAGGGAAATGGACAGGTCGGTCAGTTGTTCATCTTTTATGTTGAAATTTTTCTTGACATCTTCGAGCAGGGCCCTGCCCGATTCGATATCGCGGGCGTGCATGACCCCCGCAATGACGGGACGGTTTCCGAACGCTTCGCGTCCCATCTCGATGACGCGAGCCAGCGCGGCCTTGCGCGTGCGGACCTTGTCCACCATGTGGACGAGTCCATCCTGCAAACGGGCGATCGGCTTGACGTTCAGGACGGAAGCGAGGGCCGCGGAAAATGCGCCGACACGTCCGCTTCGCTTGGCGAACTCCAGCGTGTCGAGCGTCAGGATGATCTGGACCTGGCCGCGCAGGATCTCGAGGGCCTTGACGATCTCGTCCACACTTTTGCCGGCGCGCTCCATCTGACGGGCGGTGCGGCACAGGAAGGCGATGCCCATGGAGCCGCCCAGCGAATCGAAGGGGATGATGTTATATTCGCCCTTCAACTCCTCGGCCGCGGCCACGCACGAAGCATAGGTGCCAGAGAGTTTGCTGGTGACGTGGATCGAAAGGATGGTCTCGCCCTTTTGGTAGTTGTTTTTGTAAAACTCGGTAAACTGGTGCGGCGAGGGCTGGGAGGTTTTGGGGAAGGTCTTGTTGGTTTCCACTTCCTTGTAAAAGCCGTCAAAATCCATATCCACGTATTGAATAAAGGTCTTCTCGCCAAAATGGATATTGATGGGGACGATCTTGATATCGTATTCCTTCTCCCAACCGGCAGGGACGTCTGCGGCGCCATCGGTCACAATTCTTAACATGTTCATTCTCCTTGAGTAAATATCTGGCCGCCAATTTCGTCGCGCAGGGCGAGCAGTGTGCGGTGGTAAAGGCTTTTGACCGCGCCTTCACTGCGTCCCATGATCTGTCCGATCTCGGCGTTGGAAAGGTTCTCCACGAACTTAAGGATAAGCAGGTTCTGCCGTTCGGGAGGCAGACGGCGGATGAGGCGCAGGAGGGCGTCCTGTTCCTCGGTGCGGACGAGGGTCGTCTCGGGGTGATCGCCTCTCGCAGGCAGGACAGGCAGGTCGTCAATGGGGATCTCCTGCTTGCGACTGCGATCACGATGCCAGTTGGCGACGAGATTGTGTGCGATGCGATACAACCAGGCGGAGAAGGGTACACCGCGATCGGTGTAGTTGTGGATGTGGTTCATCGCCCGCTGGAAGACGCGCGCCGTCAGGTCTTCCGCGTCATGCACATTCCCCGTCCGATAGTAAACATAGTTGAAAATGCGCTCGGTGTAGCGTTCGTATAATTCGCCGAAGGCATCCTTATCGCCCTGGGATGCACGCGCCAGCACATTTTCTTCTTTGTATTCCAAATCCGGCAAGTCCATAAAATCCTACCGGCGGGGCTGAAAAGAATAACCCCGCCGGATTTGAGAAGTTACATATCAGTATAACTGAAATCGGAGTGAAGTGGTTGTATAATTTCGGGTCGCGCTCGAAAAGCAACCACATTTTTGAAACATATGTGCTACAATAGCGATGTCCCCAAAAGGTAATTTATGTCATCCAACATCATTCGCGTCGTGGGCGCACGTGTCCACAACTTGAAAAATATCACCGTCGAGATCCCGCGTGACAAGTTCGTGGTCATCACGGGACTCTCGGGTTCGGGCAAGTCTTCGCTGGCGTTCGATACCATCTTCGCCGAGGGACAGCGCCGTTACGTCGAGTCGCTTTCGGCGTACGCGCGTCAGTTCATCGGCCAGATGGATAAACCCGACGTGGACTACATCGAAGGCCTCTCCCCCGCCGTCAGCATTGATCAGAAATCCACGAGCCACAACCCCCGCTCCACCGTCGGGACTGTGACCGAGATCTACGATTACATGCGTCTGCTGTTCGCGCGCGTCGGCATCCCGCACTGTCCGATCTGCGGACGGGAGGTGGTCAAGCAATCCGCGCAGGAGATCGTGGACGCGATCGAAGCGCTTCCAGACGGGACCCGCATCCTGCTGCTCGCCCCGGTCGTGCGCGGCCGCAAGGGGACGTATCAGGCCGTGTTCGAGGAGATTCGCAAGGCAGGCTTTGTCCGCGCCCGCGTGGATGGGACGGTCCACGCGCTGGAAGACGATATCGAACTCGATCGCTACAAGATCCACACCATCGAGGCCGTGGTGGATCGTCTCGTCATCGCGCATCCCGAAGATAAAGAAGAGAAGAAAACCAACCGCACGCGGCTGACGGATTCGGTGGAGACCGCGCTCAAGTTTGGCGATGGGTATGTGACCGTGTCGCTCGTGAATGGTCAAAAGTCAAAAGTCGAAGGTCAGACTCGCGACCTTCGACCTTCGACCTCCGACCAGGATTTGCACTTTTCCGAACATCTCGCCTGCCCGGAACATAACATCAGCATTCCCGAGATCGAGCCGCGCACCTTTTCGTTCAACACCCCGCACGGCGCGTGTCCCGAGTGCCAGGGACTCGGAACCAAACTTGAAATTGACCCCGACCGCATCATTCCTGACCGCGACCGCTCGCTCAACGACGGCGCGATCATCAGCATGGAATGGGGCGGACCGAAAGAGGAGGGTGGCTACTATTGGCAGGCGCTCGTCAACACGGCCAAGGCGTTCCACATTGACCTGAACAAACCCGTCAAAGATTTGACCGAGGAGCAACTTAACATCGTGCTCTATGGCACGGGCGACAAGCAAGTGCAGATGACGTATCACAACAGCAACGGCAACGAATTCAAATTCACGCGCGCCTTCGAGGGCGTGATCACCAATCTCGAACGCCGCTATCGCGACACCAACTCGGAATACATCCGCGCCAAGGTCAGCGAGTACATGTCGAACAAGCCCTGCCCCACCTGCGGCGGCAAGCGTCTGCGGCCTGAAGCCATCGCGGTGACGGTGGACGAGGCCAACATCATCGACGTGACGGGCTGGCCTGTGAATCGGACTCACGCCTGGGCGACGGGTCTCAACAAAAAATTGAACGCGCGGCAGAAAGCCATCTCGGAACGAATCTTAAAAGAGATCACCGAACGCCTGACCTTCCTCGTCAACGTGGGACTCGACTACCTGACCCTCAATCGCTCCGCCGCGTCTCTCTCTGGCGGCGAGGCTCAGCGCATCCGACTCGCCACTCAGGTGGGGTCCCGTCTCGTGGGCGTTCTCTACGTTTTGGATGAACCGTCCATTGGACTGCACCCGCGCGACAACACGCGTCTGCTCGAAACGCTGAAAGGTCTGCGCGACCTCGGCAACACCGTGCTCGTCGTCGAACACGATGACGAGACCATCCGCACCGCCGACTGGATCGTGGACCTCGGTCCCGCCGCGGGCGAACATGGCGGACGCGTCATCGCCGAGGGGACGCCCGAGCAGATCCTCGCGCATCCCAAGTCGCTGACGGGCGCGTACCTGTCAGGGCGCAAGCAGGTCGCCGTCCCGAGGGAAAGACGCGAGGGAAATGGCAAGTCGCTCAAGATCGTCGGGGCGAAAGCCAACAACCTGAAAGACATCGACGTCACCATCCCGCTCGGCAAGTTGGTCTGTATCACGGGTGTCAGCGGCTCGGGCAAGTCCACACTGATGACAGACATCCTGTATGAAGCGCTGGCTGAGAAACTGATGGGCGCGCGCACGATGCCTGGTGAGCATAAACGCATCGAGGGCATCGAGCATCTCGACAAGATCATCAATATTGACCAATCTCCCATCGGGCGCACGCCGCGCTCGAACCCCGCCACGTACACAGGATTGTGGGACGAGATCCGCAAACTGTTCGCAGAACTGCCCGAATCGAAAGTGCGCGGCTACAAACCTGGCCGCTTCTCCTTCAACGTCCACGGCGGACGGTGCGAGGCCTGTCAGGGACAGGGCGAACTGCGCATCGAAATGCAGTTCCTGCCCGATGTGTACGTGCCCTGCGACGTGTGTCACGGAAGCCGCTTCAACCGCGAGACATTGCAAGTGCACTTCAAAGAGAACTCCATCGCGGACGTACTCGCCATGACCGTTGACCACGCACTCAACACGTTTGCCGCGTTTCCGCAGATGGTGAACAAGTTGTCGCTGTTGCAGGAAGTCGGTCTCGGCTACGTGCGCGTCGGCCAGCCCGCCACCACGCTCTCAGGCGGCGAAGCGCAACGCGTGAAACTGGCGAAGGAACTCTCCCGCCGCGCCACGGGACGGACGCTCTACGTGTTGGACGAACCCTCCGTCGGTCTGCACGCCGCGGATGTCCACAAGTTGATCGAGGTTCTGCAACGCCTCGTCGACGCGGGAAACTCCGTCCTCATCATCGAGCATAACCTCGATATCATCAAAGTGGCCGATTGGATCGTGGACCTCGGTCCCGAAGGCGGAGATAGGGGCGGTGAGTTGGTCGGCGAGGGAACGCCTGAACAATTAATGAAAGTTAAGGGTTCTTATACAGCGAAGTTCCTGAAAGAACATATGAGGTAAAATAAAGAAGACAGTCACTTCAAAAGAGTGACTGTTTTCTTATCTGACTTTCGCTTCCACTGCGTTCGATGGGAGCGAAAGACCCACCAAACATCAACCATGCACAATCACGAACCAAAAAAATACAAATGTCCATTCTGCCAAACCATCGAAGGCGCAAAAGATTCGATGGAAGGCTCCGACGTCATCTACCAGGACGCGGAAGTGACCGCTTTCCTCAGCAAGAGCCGCTGGGAAAAGAATCCGTTCGATGTTCTGATCGTCCCCAACCGTCACATCGAGAACCTGTACGACCTGCCTGACGAACTCGCGCCTGCGCTTCAGAAGGCGACGCGCGAGGTGGCTCTCGTTCTGAAGGACCTCACCCGCTGTAAGGGGATCTCGACGCGCCAGCACAACGAGCCCGCGGGGGATCAGGATGTCTGGCATTATCACATCCACGTCACGCCGCGCTACGAAGGCGACGGCTTTTATGAAAACAATAAAATCGCATTCCCCGAATCGGAACGGATGGAAGTGGCAGAACGTTTGAGAGAGTGTTTTCAGAAACCCGCTCCATCCGAGCCGCAAATCCAGTTGACAGCGCCCCTGCCCCCGGTGGATGAACCTCCGTCTCCAATGACAGCGCCTTTGCCGCAGGGAGAGGACATGCCCAAAGATCATGAGGAAATTGACATGAACAGATCTGGAAGTACGTATAAGTATCGCCCGCTCAACACGCGCCGCAAACGTTCCCCCATCGGGCCGCGCATTTTAGCCATTGTGGCGATCCTTGCGGTGTTGGGAGGCCTGTATCTCGTCGGAACCGCTTTGATCGGCCCTGGCAAACCGATCAGTAACATGCTTGCCAGCGATACCCCAACGGCCACTGTTACGTTCACCCCCACCAGCACATTCACCCCAACCTCCACCGCCACCGAGACGGCCACCCCAACCATCACCAACACCGCCACCCCCTCGGCGCCATTCCTTTACACCATCCTTGAAGGCGAGAATCTGGTGGTGATTGCTGAGAAATTCCAATTGGCGGAGGATGGCATCCCGCTCATCCTGGACCTCAACCCGACCATCGCTGAAAACAAGGGCGTCATCTTCCCCGGACAGCAGATCTGGATCCCCAATCCAGGGATGCGCCGCCCAACATCCACACCAATCCCCGCGGAACTTGGACGTGGAACCCGCCTCGAGTACACCGTCCTGCCTGGCGACACGCTGGCTGGCATCGCGGCCAAGTTCAACAGCACCGTGGAAGCGATCATGGAAATCAATGAGATTGAGGATGCCAACGCCCTGCAAGCCTATCAGGTGCTGATCATCCCGGTCAACATGGTCACCGCCACAGCCACCCGTCCGCCCACGTCGACGCCGCTCACCCCCACTTTCCCGTTCACACCGACCGGTACCGGTACGCCTTAAACGCTGGACAAATCCGCGCTTCTCACGTAAAATCCGCCTTCGCAATAGCAAGAATCAAATCTGGAGAAACACCCGTGGCAAATATCAAGTCCCAAATCAAACGCAACAAGCAGAACGAAAAGAAACGCCTGCGCAATCGCACCGTGCGCGGCGCTGCGCGTACTGCCGTGAAGAACGCCCAAAAGGCATTGACCTCCGGCGAAGAGGCGAAGACCTCCCTCAAGACCGCCATCAGCGCGCTGGACAAGGCCGCTGAAAAGGGCGTCATCCATCCCAAGAACGCGGCGCGGCGCAAGTCACGTCTGGTGAAGGCTGCCAACAAGGCGGCAAAGGCTCCCGCGCCGGTTGCTGACGAGAAGAAGAAAGCCTCTTCCAAAAAGACAGGCACCAAGTAGGCAAATCCATTGTCGCAAGGAAGCGGGAGTCGCAAGGCTCCCGCTTTTTGTTAACTGTTATAATTTTCTGAAATGACCAACCAACTCCAGCAGACCATCGAAGAAAAAATAAAGGCCTATTGCGACGCGCAGGGCATTCCCCTCGCGCCCCTTAAGTGGATGCCCATCCCGTTCAGCGGCGAATGGGGCATCTCTACCTCGTTCTTCCAGACCGCGGCCGACGCGGCGCGCGCCGGCCAGGGCGGCGGCAAACCCGTCCCGCAGAGGGCGCAGGAGTTGGCCGAGCAGGTCAAAGGCGCTGTCCTGAGCATGTCGAAGGATCAGGTCGGAAGCGTGGACGGTGTCAGCCACATGGAAGCGGTGAAGGGCTATCTCAACGTCTACTTTGAGACGTCCGCTTACGCGCGGCGCGTGGTGGAGGAAGTGCTCGCCTCCGGCCTGAACTTTGGGCGGGGCGCGGCCAAAGGGGAACGAGTCATGGTCGAATACGCCCAGCCGAACACGCACCACTCGTTCCACATTGGACATTACCGCAACACGATCCTCGGCGAGGTGCTGGCGCGCCTGACCGAGTTCGCGGGCTTCGAGACGATCCGCGCCTCCTACCCCGGCGACCTGGGATTGGGCGTCATCACCGTGATGTGGGCCTACGACAAATTTTACAAAGGGCAGGAACCTGCGGGCGTCCACGAGCGTGGACAATGGCTGTTGAAAATTTACGCCGAAGCGACAGCATTGCTCGAAAAGAAAGAGAACGAGACTCCCGAACAGACCGCGCAACGCGAGGCTTACGAGGCCGAACGCCGCGAAATGTATCGCAAGTACGACGCGGGCGACCCGTACGTGCGCGAGTTGTGGCGCACGACGCGCGAGTGGAGCCTCGAAGAAATGCGCGACATCCTCAAGACCATGGATGTCAACATCGACGTGTGGTTCTTCGAGAGCGAAGTGGACGAACCCTCCAAGGCCATTGTCGAGGAACTGGTTGCCAAAAACATCGCCACAGACGAACGTCCGCAAGACGGCGCGGTGATCGTAAAAATAGACGAGAAGCTGGGACTGACCAAGGAAAAATATCGCACGGCGGTCATCCTGCGCTCCGATGGCACGACGCTGTACCTGACCAAGGATTTGGAATTGGCAAAGGTGAAGTTCGAGAAGTATCACGTGGATCGCTCTATTTACGTGGTGGACTTCCGTCAGAGTCTGCACTTCCAGCAGGCTTTCAAGATCTTGGAACTGTGGGGCTTCCCGCAAGCCGCCAAGTGTTACCACCTCTCCTACGGCTACGTGACCCTGCCCGAGGGCGGCATGTCCTCCCGCCGCGGACGCGTGGTGCTGTTCAAGGATGTGGCGGACGAGGCCGTGCGGCGCGTGTGGGCGGTCGAGTCGGAGAAATCGCCCGAGATGACCGATGCGGAGCGAAAGAAAGTTGCCGAGCAGATCGGGCTGGGCGCGCTGGCCTATTCCATGCTCTCGGTGGACAACAACAAGGACATCGTTTTCGATATCGATGCCGCGCTCTCCTTCGACGGACGCACAGGACCGTACATTCAGAACGCGCATGTGCGGGCGAATTCCATCTTGAAAAAGTCAAACGTTGAACGTCTAACGTTAAACGTTCAACCTGCTTCATTTGACTACGAATTAACCAAGCACGAGGTCGAACTTATCGAGCAGATCTCGAATTTCCCTGCGGTGGTGGAGCAGGCCGCGAACGAGTATCGCCCGCTGGTGATGGCCGCGTACGCCTACGACCTGGCGAACGCCTTCCACTCGTTCTATCACGCGGTGCCTGTCTTGCAGGCAGAAGATGCCAAAGTACGCGAGGCCCGCTTGCAGTTGGTGGCCGCATCCAAACAAGTCATTGCGAATGCGCTCCGACTGCTCGATATTCAGGCTCCCGATGTCATGTAAAAGAAAGACAGGCTGAAAGTCACCTTGCTTTTAGCCTGTTTTTATTTAAAATCAAGCTGCGCTGGGTAAAAACGAAGAGGCTCAAAACCCAAGTCGGGCCGCTTCGGACACTGTCCTCAGCGCGACTGACAATAGGAGTAAACCTATGCCAATCAAAACTCTCATCATGGGCGCAGCTGGACGCGACTTCCACAACTTCAACACGTTCTTCCGCGGCAACAAGGACTACGAGGTCGTGGCCTTCACCGCGACGCAAATCCCTGACATCGAGGGACGCGTCTACCCGAAGGAACTGGCCGGTGACCTGTATCCGAAAGGCATCCCCATCCGTGCGGAGGAGGAACTGGTTGACCTGATCAAGAAGCACGGGGTCCAGCAGGTTGTGTTCGCGTACAGCGACGTCCCCCACGAAGTGGTGATGCACAAGGCCAGCATCGTCAACGCGGCGGGCGCGGACTTCCGCATCATGGGCACGAAGTACACGCAGATCAAGAGCACCAAGCCGGTCGTTTCGATCAGCGCGGTTCGGACGGGGTCCGGTAAAAGTCAGACCACGAGGCGGGTGGCGCTCATCCTGAAAGATATGGGATACAAAGTCGCCGCGATCCGTCACCCGATGCCGTATGGAAATCTGGTCGCGCAGGAAGTGCAGCGCTACGCCAGTTACGACGACCTCGACGAGTACGAATGCACCATCGAGGAGCGCGAGGAGTACGAGCCGCACATCGACATCGGCGTCATCATCTACGCGGGCGTGGACTACGAGAAGATCGTGCGCCAGGCCGAGCAGGAAGCGGACATCATCCTGTGGGACGGCGGCAACAACGACTTCCCGTTCTACGTGCCCGATTACCAGATTGTCATCGCCGACCCGCACCGCCCCGGCCACGAGACCACCTACTACCCCGGCGAGACCAACGTCCGCATGGCGGATGCGTTCGTCATCAACAAAGTGGACACCGCCGACGCCGAGAACATCATCAAGGTGCGCGAGTCGCTGCGCAAACTGAACCCGACCGCGGTCCAACTCGAAGCGGCCTCCCCGCTCTTCGTGGATGACCCCGCCGCGATCCAGGGCAAGCGCGTTCTGGTCGTGGAAGACGGGCCCACCCTGACGCACGGTGAGATGGCCTACGGCGCGGGATACGTCGCCGCCCGCCGTTTCGGCGCGAAAGAGATCGTGGACCCGCGTCCGTTCGCGGTCAAATCCATCGCGGCCACGTACGCCAAGTATCCGAAGACGGGACCCATCCTGCCCGCCATGGGCTACGGCGAAGCGCAGACGCGCGACCTCGAGGCCACCATCAACGCCTCGGACGTGGACATGGTCGTCATCGGCACGCCGATCGACCTGACGCGTGTCATCAAGATCAACAAGCCGCACCAGCGCGTTCGCTACGAACTGCAGGAGATCGGCCAGCCTACGCTGGAAGATCTGCTGATGAAGAAGTTCGGGAAGAAGAAGTAAGAGAACAGAGAGTAGAGAACAGTCGGCCTGCCGCACGGCAGGCCGATTTTGTTCAAATCCAGATTCGGGGATATAATAGATTATCGATATCACACCACCGTAACCAGGACAATGCGCGAGGTTTTATGAAATCGCACTGGGACACGCACCGCGGAACCCGCTTCTTCCACTTCGACCTCTCAGGCTTCGGCGATGACGACAAGGGCGTCATCGAGGAATGTGACGCGGCCGACGCCATCCTCATGGAAGAACCACTCAATTCGGTCCTGATATTGAACGATGTGCGCGACTCGGTCGGCTCCATGGAAGTCGTCAAATACCTTCAATTGAGCGCAGAGAGGTCCAGCCCTTATATTGCCCGGGCGGCGGTGGTGGGCGTTTCGGGAATAAAATCGGTCCTGCTCCAGGTGGTCAGTCGGTTTTCGAAGCACCCCATCGTACCCTTCGAGGATTTCGAAGAGGCCAAAAACTGGCTGGTTCGCCCCCTGCCCACAGAATAATGCAAAAGAGAACGGTCTGCCACGCAGGCCGTTTTTTGTTTTCCTCTTGCTTTTTTATTCCGGGGCGTTATACTGCTTATATGGGAACGCTCGACACCCCCTTTATCGTTGGACATTCCCCCATTCACGAGGGACC
>JBMOMR010000098.1:0-5002 GCA_049324715.1 Chloroflexota bacterium
GAAATGAATCCCGAGCATCCCGATGTCCGTTCGCTCGCCGCGGGCGGCTGGGGCGACCACGAACGCATGGAACGCCTCGTCCAGTCCATCCGCACCAGCGACGCCATCCACAAGGCCATGCGCGAAGCAGAACAATGCATAGACCGCGCCATCGCCCACATTGCCCAATTCGAAAACGGCGTCGAAAAGCAAGCGCTGGAAGACTTGGCGCGCTACGTGGTGGACAGAAAGATCTAAAGAGACCCAGTCTCCACTTGTTTTGAATCATTTTCCGAAAGCAAAATATTCGGATTCCATCCTAATCAATGACAAACCCTCGCAAACCCTTCCGCCTCAACGTCGGCTTCATCGTCAGCAACGACGTGGGCTTCAGCAATGAATTTCCGTTCGACTACGACACGATCAAGGTCACGGACGATCTCGAACTGCGCGATCTCCACGGAAGCGCCATCGTCGGCCGCACCCCGCAGGGATTGCTCCTGACGGGCGAATTCACGGCCACATTCAAAGTGGAATGCGTGCGCTGTCTTCGCGAATTCGACCACACCGTCCACTGGGAAATGACCGAGTTGTACGCGTTCAACGAAAAGTCCATGACCGACTCGGGCCTGCTCCTCCCCGACGACGCGCAGATCGATCTCGCGCCCCTCGTCCGCGATTACTCCCTCACCGAGGTCCCGATCAGCCCCGTCTGCAAACCCGATTGCAAGGGCCTCTGTCCCACCTGCGGCCAGGACCTCAACCAGAAAGATTGCGGCCACCGCACCGATTCGAACGACTCACCCTTCGCATCCCTCAAAGACCTGCTAAAAAACTGACGTCGGAGCCCCATGCCCAGCCATTCAACGCCCACGCACAATGTGCTCGAGTCACTGCTCGAAAAGGCTGGCTTGCAGGGCTATCTGACCACCGACGACCTCATCGAAGCCTATCCAGACGTCGCGCAGGATCTTGACCGCCTGCGCGTTTTGCTTTCTGCCATGCGGCGCCGCGGCGTGGATATCCTCGACTCCGCCGAGCCGAACGCCTCAAGCGACCCCGCAGCGGACTCGCCCACCGAAGAATTTTTCGCCAGCGACGACCCCGTGGGCCTGTATCTCAAGGAGATGGCGCGCGCCCCCCTCCTCACCATGGAGGAGGAACTCGAACTGGCGATCCGCATCGAGAACGCGCGCACCGTCCGAAAGAGTCTCGAAGCGAGGGATGCACAAACCGCGGAAAAACGCCGTCGCATCGAACCCATTCTCGAGGTCGGCTTGGAAGCGCGCGAAAAACTCATCAAAGCCAACACGCGCCTGGTGGTCAGCATCGCCAAACGGTTCATCGGACGCGGCATCCCGTTCCTCGACCTCGTCCAGGAGGGGAATCTGGGACTGATGAAAGCCGTGGAAAAATTCGATCACCACCGCGGTTTTCGCTTCTCCACGTACGCCACCTGGTGGATCAAACAATCCATCAGCCGCGCCATCGCCGATCAGGGACGCACCATCCGCGTCCCCGTTCACATGGTGGACCGCATCCGTCAGTTGTACAAAGCCCAGCGCGAACTGGAGCAAAGGCTGGGGCGTCAGCCCACCATCGAGGAGATCGCGTCCGCGCTCAGCCTGCCCGTCCACAAGGTGCAGTGGATCATGAGAGTCTCGTGGCAGCCACTTTCGCTCGAGTCCCCCGTCGGCGAGGACGATGAAGCGGAACTCGGCTATTTCATCGAAGACGATACCAGCCCGACGCCGATGCAGAGTGCCTACCAATCCATGCTCAAGGATAAGATGTCCCAGGTGCTGGATGCGCTCTCGCCGCGCGAATCGCAGGTGCTCCGCTGGCGGTTCGGTCTCTACGACGGCCACGAATACACCCTGGAGGAAGTCGGCCAAAAATTCGGCCTCACGCGCGAGCGCATCCGCCAGATCGAAGGGAAAGCCCTGCGACAGTTGCGCCATCCGCGCAAAGCCAGGGAATTGGAGGAGTACCTGTAACCCTCCCCAAAAGTTCCATCCTCTTATAAAATCGTTCAATGGACATAGACCTCGACCTTTACCGCCACGAGATACGTGTCTCCAACGATCCGCTGGTTCGGCTTTCGGCGCTGGATATCTCCCCCGACCGTCCCCAGCGGATATTTGTTTTCCTGCACGGGTTTGGGGGCCAGGCCCTGCAATGGATCTACCAAATGCAGAGGTTCAGCCTGCAGAACCGCGTCATCGCGCTCGACCTGCGCGGGCACGGCCTCTCTGACAAACCATCCTCGGGTTACGACATGCCGCGCATGCTGGCAGATATCGAAACCGCCCTCGACGTCTTGCGCGTGAACGAGCCAGTCGTTTTGGTGGGACATTCCTTCGGCGGCGCGCTCGCAACGGAGTTCGCTCTCGCGCACCCAGAGCGGGTGGCCCATCTCGTGCTGATCGCCACCGCCGGCGAATTCCGCCTCAACCCCCTCTTCCGACTCGGACTCAACCTCCCCAACTGGCTTCTCCGCCTCATCGGTCCATTGACGCGCTCGTGGCTGTCCGCGCCGCCGCACGCCCTGAAGGCCTACTATCACTCCAACCTCAACAAATGGAAAGGCTGGGACAAGTTCGCGCGCCTCAACCTGCCCACACTGGTCATCCGCGGGCATCGCGACGCAGTGTTCGAGAAAGTCCATTTCGAGCAGGTGGCGAAAAACATCCCAGGCGCGGAAGACGCCGATATTGGCGTGTCGGGACACATGGTCATGCTGGAGCGACGCGAAGCCGTGGATCGCGCCATCGAACGCTTCCTCGCGGGCGAGGGACAGACTTCCTCCTGGCGCGGCACATCCAAAGCAACGCGAAAGAAAGCCAGCACGCGCGAGGACTTGAAGGTGGAACGTCCGTGGCTGGCGCACTACGAGAAGGGCGTACCCTACACCATCAGCGTGCCGCGTATTCCGCTTCATCATCTCCTGCGCTCCTCCGTGCGGAGATTCCCGCGCCGTGTCGCGGTCCATTTCGAAGGTTCGCGGCTCTCCTACCGACGGCTGAATCACGAAGCCAACAAATTTGCCAACGCATTGCTCGGTCTCGGCATCGGACGCGGTGCGCGCGTTGCCCTGCTGTTGCCAAACATCCCGCAGATGGTGGTGGGATTTTTCGGCGCGATGAAGGCGGGAGCAACAGCCGTCTTCATGCCGCCGATGACCAACCCCGAGGAACTGGTGAGTCAGATCCGCGACGCCGACGCCAGTGTGCTGGTGACGTTGAATCTTTCCGCGGGACTGGCAAAACAAATTCAAACCAGCACAGGCATTCCGCACATCATTCTCACCGACCCTGCGGATTATTTGTCTCTCCCGAAAAAATTGATCTCGCGCTGGCTCCATCGCGGACTCTCCGTCCCAGGCGGAATCCGCTGGCGGCATCTCATGCGCGGACAGGATTGGCGCTCGCCGACCCTGCAAGTGGACCCCGACGAACTCGCCGTCATCCAATACACAGGCGGGACAACCGCCGCGGCCAAGGGCGTGATGCTCTCGCACAAAAACCTGGTCGCCAACGCCCTGCAGACGCGCCACTGGATGCCCACAGCCGAGGAAGGCCGCGAACGCTTCCTGTGTGCGCTCCCCTTCTCGCATAGCTACGGACTCACGACCGCCCTGAACGTCCCGATCGCCCTGGGCGCGGCGTTGATCCTCAAAGCGCGTTTTGAGATCCACGATATCCTCCACGCCATCAAAAAGCACAGACCGACGATCTTCCCTGGCGTGCCGAGCATGTACGTGGCCATCAACAATTTCCGCGGTGCGCGCAAATTCGGCATCTCATCCATCAATGCCTGCATCAGCGGCTCCGCGCCCCTGCCCGTGGAAGTGCAGGAGGCCTTCGAGAAACTCACCAGGGGAAAACTCGTCGAAGGTTACGGACTCACCGAGGCCTCGCCCGTCACGCACGCCAATCCGCTGGGAGGCAATCGCAAGGTCGGGAGCATCGGCATCCCGCTCCCGTCCACCGAAGCCGCGGTCGTGGACCTGGTCGGCGGCCGCAAGGAAGTCAAAGCGGGTCAGATCGGCGAACTGGTGATACGCGGCCCGCAGGTGATGCTCGGCTATTGGCGCAACGAATCCGCTACGAGCGAGACCCTCACCCCCGATGGATGGCTTCGCACAGGCGACGTGGCGCAGATGGACAACGAAGGCTACTTCCGCATCATCGCGCGCAAAGCCGATATGTGGTATCCCGCCAAATTGGGCGCGCCCGACAAAACGTCAAGAAGGAAGCCCGCTTTCCCGCGCGACGTGGAGGAAGTCATTTACGAAATCCCCCAGGTGAAGGAAGCGGCGGTGGTCGCCATCGCGTCACATCCGTTCGCATTCGTCATCGCGGGACGTGAACGTCCCACCCCTGAGGCGGTCATCGCCTATTGCAAGCGGCGGCTGCCTCCGCATCTTGTTCCGCGCTTCGTCATCTTCATGGACGATTTTCCGCGCACCTTCATTGGAAAAGTGCTTCGCAGAGAGTTGGCAAAACGATATGAAAAATACCACTCAGACGAGGGGCAATCTGTTTGAGATTCCTCCTGAAGTCAATTTCATAGAACGGGGACCACAGGACGGTGCGCCCATTCTGCTCGTTCATGGCCTGGCCGCATCGCTCCACGATTGGGACGCGCTCCTGCCCGAATTGTCCATGGCGAATTTCCATGCCTACGCCCTCGACCTGCTCGGACACGGCGAAAGTCCCAAGCCCGATTCGCGTTCGTACAAAACAAAATGGGTCTACAAACATTTCGTGCAGTGGATCGATTCGCTTCATTTCCGCGAGACGCCCATCCTCATCGGGCACTCACTCGGCGGTTACATGTGCCTGCGTTACGCCATACGCCATCCCGAAAAAGTGCGCGCCCTCGTGCTCACAAATCCGTTTTTCAAACTCGAACAACTTCCCGCGCTCCTGCGTCGCACCTATCGCCGTCCCACCATCAACGCGCTCGTTGTCGAACGCACGCCCGAATGGGTCTTCCGCTGGATCATCGACCTGACCAA
>JBMOMR010000099.1:0-4941 GCA_049324715.1 Chloroflexota bacterium
TGTCTCTGACTTGAGACTTCTTCTCAGTTGTCAACGATCTGTCTGGGGGGACGAGATCTGTTTTGTTTTCACTGGCGAACGGTGATTATATGCTTTTCGGTTTTTTTGTCAAGGGAAAACAAGTGTTTATCAGACAATTCAACCTTAAAATTTTCCAACTCGAATCACGCAACGAGACGGGATTTTACCACACGAATCGCTTCCGCAACCCCATCTTCGCTTCGGATCGCGCGACCGATGTGGCGGGCGCGATCTCGAAGCGCGTCGTCCTCCACCTCGGCCAGCGCGGACGTTAATCGCGTCGCACTCAATTCTTTAACATTGATCGGACGCGGCCCCGCGCCAATCGCATGGACGCGTTTCCCCCAAAACATCTGATCGCCCGCGAACGGAATCACGACATTCGGAATCCCTGCGCGCAGACCCGCGGCCGTCGTCCCCGCGCCGCCGTGATGAACGACCGCCTTGCATCGTGGTAACAACCAATCGTGTGGCGCTGACTCGAGGAAGAGCACATCATCCGTTGCGGCGGTTCCCTTCCAGCCATCCCATCCTGTCAAAATGATCGCGCGTTGACCAGTGATGCGAATCGCGTCGAGAATCGATTCAGCAATTCGATCGGCATCGCGATGGATCATGCTTCCAAAAGTCACACAAACTGGAGGAGCACCCGCTTCGAGAAAACGCGTCAGCGCGGCGGAAGGTTGGTAGTCCGCGGGAGAGTCGAGGAAGAAGTAACCCGTCACACGGGCGCGGTTCGTCCACTCAGGCGCGGGTGGGAGAACGGTCGGGGAGACCGCGAACAGCAACGGGGTCGCGCGACGCGGCGGCTTTTCGTCGAAGGGCCAAAACAAGTCGAAGGAAAAAACGTCGGGATGTCGTTTCCGCTTTCGATGGTAGCCGCTATTTCCTCCATACCAAAAGACTTGTGTGTTGAGCCAGTGACCGAAATAACTCAGCCAACCTGTTGGCAGGGACGACAGCGCGGCGGGCGGATAAGCGCGGGTGGGCGCGAAGATAGGGAAGGTTTGAATCGAAATATCGGGAATGCCGCGCTGACACGCGAGCGAATGCGCGCCAGTGGTGAAGAGAAAAGAGTGGATGATGAGATCAGCATCGTCGCAGGCCGCGAACGCGCCGCGCGTCACTTCGACCGCGATGGAGTTGACGTAATCGCAAATGGCGCCCGCGACTTTCAACGCGTTGTGTCCCGCATCGTTGAAGGCTTTACTGATCTCTTCGGGATCCCCTGCGAGCGGTGCGAACGGAACGTTGTGCTGCGCGACAAAATCCGCGAAGCGATGCGGCGCGGCCAGATTGACTCGATGGCCTGCTTTTTGCAAGCCGACCGCAAGCGCCAAAAACGGCTGAACGTCACCGCGCGAACCGTAGGTAAGGATGGTAATATTCACGGGACGATTTTACACGATGGAGGCGAACATGCGGATTGGAATACTGCACCCTGGCGAGATGGGAATTTCGGTGGCCGTGTCTGCCATCAACAGCGGACACGAAGTGTACTGGGCATCAGATGGCCGCGGAGACAAAACGCGAGCGCGCGCAGAAAAGCACGGACTGAAGGATGCGAGCACGCTTGCAAATTTATGCGGGACCACTTCAACGATCCTGAGTGTGTGTCCTCCACATGCAGCGGAAGAGGTGGCGCGCTCCGTGATTGGGACAGGATTTAAAGGTCTGTATTTGGATGCGAATGCCATCTCCCCGCAACGGAGCAAAACGATCGATAAGTTGATGCGGTCCGCTGGAATTGATTTCGTGGACGGAGGCATCATCGGCGGGCCAGCGTGGACGCGCGGCGAAACGTGGCTGTATCTTTCTGGCAAACGGGCAGACGAAGTGGCCGCGTGTTTCAAGAACGGACCGCTTGAAACCAAAGTGATCGGCGAGGAGATCGGCAAGGCATCCGCGTTGAAGATGTGCTACGCCGCTTACACAAAGGGAACGTCCGCACTTTTGAGCGCGGTCCTTGCCGCGGCGGAAAGTTATCACGTGCGGATGGAATTAGGCCAGCACTGGGAGATGGACGAGACTGGCTTCACCGAGCAGACCGAGCGCCGCGTGAGACGTGTGACGGCCAAAGCATGGCGATTTGCTGGAGAAATGGAAGAGATCGCGGCGACTTTTTCGGCGGCAGGCCTTCCCTCTGGCTTTCACGAATCCGCTGCGGAGATTTACCGTCGCATGGCAGGTTTCAAGGATTCCCCGACCCTGCCTGAATTGGGGGAAGTGTTGGCAAGCTTGCAAAAACAACGCCCCGCTGGGTAGCGAGGCATTGGATCAGTCCATTTGTTGACGTCCCTGCAAAGCGCGCAGGAGGGTGTTTTGATCGGCGTATTCGAGGTCGCCGCCCATCGGAAGTCCGCGCGCGAGACGGGTGACGTGGACGCCCGTAACACGCAACTGCTGTTGCAGGTACATCGCGGTCGTGTCGCCTTCCATGCTGGGATTGGTGGCGAGGATGACCTCTCGAATCCCACCACGCGCGACGCGCTCGACCAGCGGGCGGATCTTGATATCGTCGGGGCCGATTCCTTCGATGGGATTCAGCACTCCGCCCAGAACGTGATAACGGCCCTGATACGCACCCGTCCGTTCGAGGGCGAGGACATCGAGCGCGTCTTCCAGAACGCAGATGACGGACGCGTCGCGCTTGGGGTTGGCGCAGACCTCGCAGAGTTCGCGTCCCGCTTCGGTGATGTTGAAACACTCGGAGCAGTAGGCGATCTTCTCTTTCAGCCCCGTCAATGCTTCAGCCAACTCAGACGAAAGAGACTCGTCGGCGCGCAGGAAATAGAACGCCAGCCTTGATGCAGATTTCGGCCCAATGCCTGGAAGCCGCTCAAGGGCATTGATGAGATTTTGGATGGGTTCGGGGAGAATCATAAGTGTCAGGCGTCACGTGTCACGTGCCAGGTGGAAAACTTGACACCTGACACGTGACACTGAAAAACCCTAAAATGGCAACCCACCCGCCAGCGGACCCATCTTCTCCGCCGCGAGTTCGCGGGATTGGTCGAGCGCCATGTTGACCGCGGACAAGACCAAGTCCTGCAACATCTCGGCGTCCGCATCTTTGAGTAGGTCGGGCTGAATCTCGACGGCCTTGCACTTCTGGTCGCCCGTCATGGTGACCTTGATCGCGCCGCCACCCGCCGTCGCGGTGACCGTCTCGACGGCGAGTTGCGCCTGCGCTTCTTCCATCTGCTTCTGCAGTTTTTGGATCTGCGCCATCATGCCCCCCTGTCCCCCACCTCCACCAACTGGACGATTGAAACCTTTAGCCATAACAATCTCCTAAGAATATTTTAATTTATTTTTTTCGGTTGCCCGAGACTCAATAACTTTTTGTAAATCAACTACAAGGCTTAACACTTTCCAGATACCGTATTCAAATGCCTCATCACCACCCACAGAAGCAATTGCACCAATCTCGAGGGCCAATTCTATATCACCCATTTTCTCTAGCGAAGCCCTCAACTCCATAAGTAATGTGAGCAACTCGGGATCAAGCAACTGAGAGGTCTTGAGTAGCTCATCATCTAGTTCTTCTGAAAAGTTTATCAACATCCTTCCCGATGATGTCTTGTGCTCAACCGCCATTTCGGCAAGTTTTGGCCGAATATTCATTTCAATTACAGCATCTTGTTCAAAGCTTTCAGGAAAAATATCAAACTCTGTGCTACTTGCATACACTTTACCGAATTTATACATGTACCTCTTTAATGGATAAGTACAAACCTGTGAAAGATAAATCGTTGCCGCACTAATAATTCTAAGCAAACGGCCATATGCTATATTTTTTGACTGCTGCCATCGCCTCTCTTCACTTCTTTTGATCAATCGATCTACAAGAAATACAGTTAAGCCAATACCTATCAACTCAGAGAATATATTGAGGAAGATATCTAACACCCATGAAGGCATATGAACCTATTCAGTCCTGCACGTCCACAATTTCGCCGCCTTGATGGATCGCGGTGGCGACCATGCCATCCTGCGAAACGTGCGGCGGGACTTTGCCCTTGGCGTTCGTCACTTCACAGCGGATGTCGAGAGTCACGCCCAGCGTGTCGGCGATGAGTTGCGTTGTGCGCGCCTGTTCTTCGTTCTTCATCTTGGACATCAGCACGTCGCTGGCAAAGCCGAGCACCAGCGTATTTCCCTGCACGTCAATGGATGAAACCGAATTGAGCAATGCGGCGAGATTATTGGCGTTATCTTTCCGCAGTGAACTTTGAAGCTGCTTCCAAATTTTGATGACGTCCGACGCGGGGACGGCGGGCGCGCCCGCACTGGATTCTTGCGCCGACGCGGGAGCCGCTACAGGCGCGGACTTGGCCGCGGGCTTCGCGCTGGACCTTTGGGCGGGCGCGGCCACCACTGGCGCGGACTCGGCGGGCGCTTCGAGCGTCTCGGCAAAGGCGAGTTCGAGCGAGAGGGACGGTTGCCAACTGCCGCGCGAGTCGATGGCGGCCTCATTGAAGATGCGCATCATCCGCAGCACGTCCGCGGGAGTGAAAGCGGCGGCATGCTCGGCCATTTTCTTTTTGATGTCTTTGGTCGTCTCCACCTGCGACTCGTTGCCCATTTGGATGAGCATCAGCCCGCGCAGGTAGTCCACGATTTGACGGGCGAGGGAGCGTGGATCGGCGCCGCCGTCGAGGGCTTTGTGAATCGCTTCGAGACCGCGTCCCGCCTCCCCGTCCAAAATGGAGGCGACGAGGGCGAGAACGGTCTGGGAGGTAGCCGTCCCGAGGACGGTCTGCGCGAGGTCCATCGTGATGCGTTCGCCCGTCGAGGAGAGTTGATCGAGCAGGGAGATGGCGTCGCGCATCCCGCCCGCGGATTGACGGGCGATCAGCGCGAGGGCCTCGTCATCGGCCTGGAGTTTTTCGGCGTCGGCGATGGTCCTGAGCTGAC
>JBMOMR010000100.1:0-40385 GCA_049324715.1 Chloroflexota bacterium
TGTAATCCTCAACTTGCCAACCTGCAACCTTCAACTGTATAATAAAGGCACGGGCGCTTAGCTCAGTTGGTTAGAGCACCTCGTTTACACCGAGGGGGTCGGGGGTTCGAGTCCCTCAGCGCCCACAAGAGCCTCACGAAATGTGAGGCTCTATGATTCGGAGTCTGAAGCGGGTTCGAGCGCTATGCGGTCAGCGCCCACAGAAATCCTCACTTCGGTGGGGATTTTTTTTGTAATGGTTCAGTGTAAGTGATGGTTTCGTGGGCGGGATGGAATCCCGCCATATTACGGATATGCAGAATACCATCACCTGCACTTGCGCCAGGTGCAAGTGTCTGCACCACACCACTTACTGGATGCCACTACCTTTTTTTCGGCCGCAGCGGAACAGTTACTTTTTACAATCCCCACAATTTTTCTTCATAGTTTCTTCGCTTCTATGAACAAAATTCGGGTATCCTGCATGGAAACGATCCTTCAGGCTCGTTAGGAAACTGTAAAGACTTGTTAGGAAGTTCTAAAGGCAGGCAGAGCAGTTTTGGAGTACAAAATCATTGGCATTGCGCCATTTGAAATTTTGACATTCATCGAAAAGGAGAAATTTATGAAACACCTGATGCGCATTTTTCTGGCTTCTATTGTGATTGCTGGCCTGCTCACGGCCTGCACCCTCGGGGCGCAGGTTGACCAGACCGACGCGGTCAATACCGCCGTCGCGGGGACTCAGCAAGCGCAGGCACTTGGACAGGCTACAGTCAACGCGGCAGTGCTGACGGCCATGCCTGCCACGCCTACGCCCGGTCCGACAATTGATTATGTGACCCTGACCGAGGAGGAACTGGCCGCGCTGGTGGATGACGCAGTGGCGGAGGCGGTAGCGGCCACGGAAGCCACCACCACGGCTGTGACGACCACCACCGCCGATGACGCGGTCACGACCGAGGAAGTGGCCTACGTCTACGAGTACTATTACTATGCCGATTATTACGTAGATTATGCGGAAGAATTGCTTGCGCAGTACTATGCGCTCTATGGGGAACTTGCCTATGAGATGATCGCCGAGATGACTGCCATCCAGTCGGAACTCAGCCAGATGAACACCACCCTGAGTTCGATTGACCAGTCTCTGCAGGAGATCAGCGTCACTCTCGCGCAGGGACTGGCGCTCGCGGAGGAATCCATCGCCCAATTGGAGGCAGCCGCCCAGCAGGCACAAGCCAGCGCGCAGGCATTGAAGAACCAGGCGCAGGATATGATGGCCGTTCTTCAAGCGGACCAGCAAAATCGCCTGGACCAACTTGCCCAGATCCAGCCGAATAACGTCCCCGCCGACCGTCTGTCCGCGCTTCAGAGCGGGTTTGCCTTCATCGACGCGGCCAAAGCCGCTCTGGGTGACAACAAACTTTCACGCGATGAACTTTTGAACATTGCCCAACTCGGCGCGAACGCGCAGGCGGGCTTTGCAAACTTCGGCGGACGCGGCGGGACGGGACCCGGTGCAGACCTTGATTTCAGCCAGTTCAGCGGCAAGTTCAGCGAGATCACAACACAGTTTGCCCGTGGACAGGTTCCGCAGGGACGCTCCAATCTCGATGGCTTCGAACGCTCGCTCGGCACGCGTCCCAGCGGCGGCGGCCTGCCCGGTGGAGGTTTGCCCGGCGGCGGAGGCGGCGCGCCAGGCCCGCGGCCATAGACGATGAACAAAAACGGGTGAGGCGATGATGCCTCACCCGTTCAGTTTTCATAAACCTCCTTTCATCCAGCGAAGGGGAAGTTACGGGGTGGTTGTCGGAGCGGGCTGGTCAATAGGCGGCTGGCCCATTCCATTGGGGCCGCCATGACCGCCGCGGCCGAACCCGATCCCAAACATGGGGCCATCGAGATAGCCCTTGTCGAGGCCTTCGAGCAGCCAGTCGGCCTTGTCCTGCGTCATGGTGCCGTCCGTGACGGCCTGCTCGATCTGGGCGCGCATTTCTTCGTTATGGACAGCCTGGATGGCGGCCTGCACGTCGGCGATGTCCACGCCCTTCTCGGTGGCGATCTCTTCGAGGGTCTGTCCGCTCTGCAGGGCGGTGGACAGTTCGTCGGTGGTCATGCCGAGGACTTTGGCGGCGGCTTCGAGTTCCGCGTCGCCGAGGCCGCGTCCGCCGCGAGGATCGCCGCGCCCCTCGAAGGTCCGGGCGGGAGGCGTGGAGTCGTCTGCATAGGCAATGCCCGCGCCGATCGCTCCGACGACCACCAGCACGGCCAGAAATCCACCAATCAGTAGGGGAAGTTTTCGTTTCAACATTTTGTCTCCTTTTGAGTGAGTGGCCGGACTGCGTCCAACCTTGCGCAAATGATAAAGGAGACGGGTTTAGAGGTAATTTAGGGGTTGTAAGGAAATTGTGTGGCAAAAAAAATCCGCCCTGTGGGGAGGGCGGATTCACGGCTGCTTGATTTTTTCTATTTCACGGTTTCGCCGAGAACCAGTTCCAGAAAATCCTGGATCAATTCCATCGGGTTCGGGGCCAACTCTGGGGCGAGGAGCCGCATCCCGTGCAGGTCGGTGCCGGCGTAGATCACCGTGCGATAGTTTTCTCCGCTGGCCGCGTTGCAGGTGGGGAATGACCCGATATCGCCATCAGCCGTGAGACACCAGGCGGGCGTGGGAGCGAGTTCGGTCACCGTCGAGGCGTAGTCCATTTCAAGAAAATTGCCCGGGGAAAGCGAGAGCGCACCCACGCATCCGCTTCCCGCTTCCTGGTTGTAGAGCAGGCAGCCATCGGGTGCGCCGTCTGCGCCGATGCTTGCACCGAGGGCGGCCATGCGCGTGGCGTCCACGCCGGTGAGGCCAGAAGCGGTGGCAAAGGCGGCCTTGGCATCCAGGGTCAATTCGATGCCCATGCCTCCCGTTTCACTTTCGCCATAGCCGCGAAAATCGAATGCAAAGACGGCCAGCGAGGCATCGGCATTCATCGGGGGGAACCAGCTGGGGTCGAGCCAGGTGGCGGCGATGCTGGCTGGCAACCCGGCCCCTGCGTTGGCACAGCGCTCCGGTTTGACCGGGTTTTCATCGGCGCGGTTTTGCAGCCAGGGCGCGATCTCGCACCAGTCGGTCATGTCGCCGCCAGCCCAGTGCATCAAGATCACAACGGGGGCATTCGCGTATTTTGACGGGTAATAATAGCCGACGAGGTTCACTCCATCCTCGGCCTGGAACTCGACCCGTTGCGGATTGGCGTCCAGCCCGGAGAGCGATTTCTCTGGTGCGGCCGGCGGTTCGGTCGGGGGAATCGAGGCGGGAGGCTCAGTGGCGACGACTTCCGGTGGTTGCGTCGCCTCCTCCGTGACGGGAGGCCGGCTCCCCGTCCCACATGCAACGATCAGCAGGGACAGGAGGAGAGCACACATCATTGCCATGAATAGTGGATGGTTGCTTCGCAAGTTTGGGTTCATGATTCTCCTTTCTGAGAGAACAAAGAGGAACGAGTTATCCCAGCCACCACTAAAATGCCCCCGAAAATTTCCCCAATTTTAGCAAACCCAAAACCATGCGGCAAGTCCAGGAGTAAACCTGCGCCTCACATTTCTGTGAGGCGCAGCGGCTCAGGTTGCTTTAGTTCTTTTCCACGGGGAATTGGATCTCGGTCACCGTGTTGGGGTCGGTCTGACTCCCGTTTCTGGCGGCCTTCAGGTAGACCTCGCGGCACGGGCCGACGATGCAATAGCCGTTCGTTTCGATCCACTTGCCGATGGCCGCGTAGGCCTCGCTGATGGTGACAAATGGCCCGTTGTGGACGGTGCAGGCCATTGTCGAGGCGGGGAGCGAGCGCACCTTCACGCGGCGGGACTCGGTCAACTCATCGGTGATCGGCTCGCAGACTTCGAGGTCCCAATCACGCTCCTTGTAATCCTCGTCGTGATAGAGCGTGAAGCACGCGCCGTTCGGTCGGACGCGATGCATCGCTAGATAGCCTTCCAGTTCGCGCCACAGCCCGCCCTGTTCAGGCGGAGTCGGGACTACATCCCGCACGGAAGCGACCTTCACCGCCTCCACATTTTTGATGAGGACATCGTACTTGGACATTTCATTCTCCTGTTCGATTTGACCCAACCACGCCTCCACGCGCTGCAACCGCTCCGCCTCTTCGCGGACCTTTTGGCGGACCTCCGTTTCTCGAAGCTTGAGCATCCCCCGCATCTCTTCCACGGAAAGCCCATCGTCGAGGAGACGGCCGATCTCCTCGAGCGAGAAGCCCAGTTCCTTGAGCGCCAGGATGCGATGGAGTGTCGCCAACTGGCTGATCTCATAGAGACGGTAACCCGTGAAGCGATCAACCTCCACAGGTTTGAGCAGTCCCATCTCGTCGTAGTAGCGCAGTGTTTTCACAGAAACGCGGCTGAGTTTGGAAAAGTCTCCGATACGTATCATGGGGAAGCCTCCGATGGGTGTTATACACCTTCCAGTGGGAGGAGAGTCAAGGGGAACGTGCCATTTCTCACTTGACCTCTCTCCTTTCCCGTCCTACAATTCAATTGGTCTGACAAATTTTCAAACGACTAGACGACTATAGACCATAAGACTAGGAGACTACAATGTCCGATTTTCTGTTCCGCGGCAACCTCGCCAAACTCGACCCTGACGTTTACGCCCTGACTCAGGTGGAGGCGGAGAGGCAAGCCCGCAAGTTGATCCTCATCCCCAGCGAATCCACTGCACCGATGGCGGTGCGCGAGGCGCTGGCTTCAGCCTTCCAAAACATTTACGCCGAAGGCTACCCCGATGAAGAGTCGCGTTGGATGACCGAAGAAGAGATTCTCGACTATCCAATGCGACTTGCTCATTATCGCCGCAACGGCGACCCGCGCTACTACAAGGGCGTGGAATATGCCGACGTGGTGGAAGCCCTGGCTCGCAAACGCGCCGCGCAGACCTTCGCTGCGAACGGCTACAGCGCCGACCAGATCTTTGTGAACGTGCAGGCGCTCTCGGGCGCGCCCGCCAACAACGCGGTCTATCAGGCGTTGATCCCCCTCGGCGAGACCATCATGGGACTCAACCTGTTGCACGGCGGTCATCTTTCGCACGGCTCGTCGGTGAACCGCAGTGGCAAGTGGTTCAAGGCCGTGCATTACACCATTGATGCCAACGAACGGCTGGACTACGACGCCATCCGCGCGCTGGCGCTCGAGAACAAACCCAAGCTCATCATCGCGGGCTACTCCTCGTATTCGTGGGTTCCCGATTGGAAGAAGTTCCGCGAGATCGCGGATGAGGTCGGTGCGTACTTCCTGGCGGATATTTCGCACATCGGCGGTCTGGTCGCGGCGGGAGTCGTGCCCTCGCCGATCGGCTACGCCCATGTGGTGATGTCTACCACGCACAAGAGCCTCGACGGCCCGCGCGGCGCAGTGTTGATGACAACCGACGCGGCCATCGCCAAGAAGATCGACAAGGCGGTCTTCCCCGGCGAGCAGGGCGGCCCTCACGTGAACGTGTTTGCGGCCCTCGCGTTGACCTTCAAGCTGACGCAGACGAAACAGTTCAAACAATTGCAGGCGCAAACCATCAAGAACGCGGCGGCCATGGCCGACCAGTTCCAGAAGCGCGGACTGCGCGTCCCGTTTGGCGGCACGAACTGCCACATGGTCAACGTGGATTGCACGTCTGTGGAAGGCGATGACGGGACGCGTCTCAGCGGCGATCAGGCGGCGCGCATTCTCGATATCATCGGTGTGGTGGTCAATCGCAATACCATCCCTGGCGATAAGAATTCGGCTGACCCGAGCGGCATTCGTCTCGGCACGCCGTGGATCACCCAGCGCGGCTTCGATGAAAAGAAGACGCGTGAGTTGGCGAACATCATGGCTGATGTGTTGCTGGCCTGCGCGCCGCACTCGGTGGACACCCCGCATAAGGGACGCGTCCGCCGCGCCAAGCTGGACTTCAATGTGTTGAACGTGGCCAAGTTGCGAATCCGCAAATTGGCCGACGCGGCTGGCATTGATTTCAAGTACAAGGAAAGTGGTTATCCCCACTTCTATTTCATTGATGATGGCAGGAAAAAAGAAGGCAACGCGGTCTTCGAATTGAGCGGCAAACGCGTGAGGCAGATGCTGGATTACGCCGTGTCGAGCGATTTGTCGGCTTTGAAGAAAGGCCAATCGCAGGCGACTGCCATCGCGACGCCCAATGGGTTGATCAAGGGCACGCTCGCTAAAGTGGACGATTTTACCTACCAACTACAGGTTCCCGCGAAGAAGGCGGGACTGGTCGGCACATGGCTGCGCGATCTTTCGGATGGGTACATGTCGTTCCGACTCGATGGCGAGAAGGATTACACTGCGGCGCGGATGCCTGGCCCGTTCGTGGTGATGGAGAGCAAGGGAAAGGTCAAAGCGGCGGACGGGAAACCTGTCAGCCAGGATAAACCCTGGTTCATCGGCGACCTGCCCAAGGTCAGCGCGGAACCGCACGCCAGTTCGAGCAAGGACGCGAAGCCGCCGTTCATCTGGAATGAAGTCGAAGGCGAGTTGAAGCGCACGAAGATGAATCAAGCCCATCGCGACCTCGGCGGCAGGATGGTCCCGTTCGCGGGTTGGGAAATGCCCGTGGTGTACACGTCCATTTATGAGGAACATCTCGCCACGCGTCAGGCGGCGGGACTGTTCGACGTCTCGCACATGGGCGCGTATGAAGTGAAGGGTCCCGATGCGGCCTCGTTCCTCGACACGATCTGCGCCAACGACTGCGGCGGGTTACTGCCGGGCGAGAGCCTGTACAGCCAGTTCCTGACGCCCGACGCGGATGTGATCGATGACACGCTGGTGTATCGCCGCGCGTGGGATAAATATCTGGTGGTGGTGAACGCCTCGAATGATGACAAGGATCGGACGTGGTTCGAGGCGGTGCGCGACGGCAAGGTGAAGATTGACAACGCCAAGCCGTGGGCGCGGACGTATGGCTATCAGGCCGAGATCCGCAACTTGCGTGACCCGAAGGCGGGGAACGACATGCGGATTGACATCGCGTTGCAGGGTCCGAAGAGCCGCGACATCCTGCTCTCGATGGGCGTGGACGATAAGACCAAGGCGCGCATTATGAAGTTGAAGAGAACAGAACTTTGTGATGCCGTTGTTGGTGGATTCGATTTGATCGTCTCGCGCACGGGATACACGGGTGAGAAGATGGCGTTCGAGTTGTTCGTCCACCCTGACCGCGCCGTGGACTTTTGGAACAAGATCCTGGAAGTCGGCGCGGCGTTTGGCGTGAAGCCGATCGGTTTGGGCGCGCGCGACTCCCTGCGCACCGAAGCGGGTCTGCCGCTCTACGGCGATGAGATGGGACTGAACTCGGGCAAGCACGGTCACCGCGACCTGGGCGTGGCTGAGGGCGGCTTCGGTTCGTACGTCAAGCCGTACAAGCCGTGGTTCATCGGACGCGAGGCCTACGTGGCGCGCGAGAAGGAACGCAAGATGGTGGTGGCGCGCTTCCGCTTCGACGAGCAACGCGTCCGCCCCGCGCACAACAGCGACCCCGTGGTGGACGCGAACGGACGCACGATCGGTTACGTCACCTCCTGCGCGATTGACGTTGACCGCTTCCTGACAGGTCAGGCGTTCATCGAGATCGCCTCCGCGAAGGAAGGCACGCCGATTGGGGTTTATCAAGGCGGGGTGATGGATCGTCCCGCGACGGCGGCGAAGGTGGTGTCTAGGTTCCCGAAGGGGAAGTAATTGGTAAGTGGTCCCTAACGGGATGCTACGCGATAATTGGGACGGCCTGAGGGGGCAGGCCGTCCAAGCTTCCAATTTTAGAATGACTTGTAATATTTTGTGAAAAGGTATGGCTAATTGATATAATAACTGTAAGTTGTGTTTCTTCCCGTAAACCAATCGAGGAATATATGGCAAGATATTTCAGTTCAGGAGAATCTTTTATTAGTTGGGCAAGCGTTGAAACTGATAGGGAGTTGATATTGAGCGAATTTGACGACCTAGATTTGGCTATACAAGAATCGGCGATTCAAAGTTTAAACGATAGTCGGTACGCAAAGCTCATCGAAATATTTTCGTACAAAAAATATGATGCGCTTTATAACAAAGCGATTAGATCTGATGTTGATATTTATAGGAACTTGATTAGTGGAATTTCAACATTTCACTATGAAGACGCAAAGGATATACTTAAATTTGTATTTAATGAAGCTAAAGGTGATGAGGCACGCAAAGCAGCAGCGGAAGGTTTGGCAAAATCAAAGCAGGGGTTAGAATTTCTTGAACTTACATTGCGGCATGATGATACTAGAAAACAAACTAGTGCTATCTCGGCTATAAGTAATATAGCTAGCAGTGAGATTCAGCCTGAGACGCTAGCAATTTTCATGCGTTATCGCACCCATCAGAACTACAGCGTGCGGATAGAATGCGTACGCGGTTTATACATAAGCAAGAATCTAACGCCTGAGTATTTAAGTGATGCACTTCAGGATGAAAATGAATACGTTCGTCTCCGAACTGCACTTTTAATAAGCAACATCGATTCGAGTAATGCAAAAGAATATGTTATAGTATTTGAAGACAAAAAAGGCTACATTGTTGGCGAAGTTCTTGAACATTTAGAAAAGCGTTGGGTTCGATTAGATGAAGAAGCTCTTGCAGATGCTATATTGAAAGTACTTATTGTTCGAGAGACAGGGCGTCCAGCAGAGTATTTCAACACAGAAATCGTCGCGAATGTATTCCGACTTTTATTCAAATGGAACTCGCGACTGTATGGCGAAACTCTTAAATTATTATGTGATATTACCTTCAACAACAAAGGTTCAATTCGCCGTCGCGCTGTTTTAACGGCAATATCTCTTGATGAGCGCGGTTTTCTTGCACAAGTAAACGAAAATTCAATAAACAATCCTGACGCCGCGAGTGAAATACTAAATTTAGTCACGGGGAATTTGAACACTGATGTTATAGCAAATCAAATTTCAGGAACCGACCCTTCTGATATTCAGCAGAATGCGGCAAATCAAATAAAATTACTGGCGCAATATCATGAAAGTGGTTTACAGCAGGCGAAAACAAGTTTTAGCTGGGCGTTAATATTGTCGTTGGCGGGTTTTCCTTTTCTACTCGTTGCCGTCTACTATCTTGTAGTAAATAAATCAGAAAGTCCAACGAGCATTATTAGTGCTATTGGAAGCGTATTGGTCGAATTTGTTGCAGGAACGCTTTTTTATCTTTATAATCAAACCCGAAAACAGTTGACTTATTATCACCAACAGATGAATCAGATCCAAAGATTTTTGCTGGCTAATAGTGTTGCCGAGTCTTTGGATCAACCTGCAAAGGAAAATGCTAGGCTTGAGTTAATTAGGACAATAGCAAAAACAGAAATCCAAGACAATATGAAGGCCTCCTAATAGATCACAAATTTGTTGAGCTCCAACTTTGGAAAACCGAACAACCGTGAACTTTGTGACGCTTGGGGTGGCGGGGACCTCTCCCTGATTGGCGTCCTAATCGGCGTGGTGAGTTGGAAACCTGACATGTCTCATCCGCGCCGCGGCTGACCAAGGTCACCGCGTGGACAACGGCCATAATTGTCACACTTTCGCGGAGACATGTCAGGTTTTTGCTGGAATCAAAGTGTCTCATTCGCGCCGTGGGTAGATTTCTCTCCCTGATTGGGGTTCTAATCGGCGTGGCGGGTGACCTATCCCCCCGCCCTTCCCTAAAGGGGAAGGGGGCTGGTTGCGTGATGGGAATGACGGTTTCCAAGTCAATGATTGTTGGATGTGGTATTGGCTTCTCCCCTTGTGGGGGAGACGGGAGAGGGGTTGGGTTGCAAGACAGCTCCCTGATGATTGTTCTAATCGGCATGTCTCCCTTGGCTCTCTTTTTTGGGGATTTCTACTCCTTGGGAACCTCAAAAGCGCCCAAGGTCATCCTATAGTCATCCTATAATCATCCTATACCCATCCTATACTGTGTCATTTGAGGCATAAAATCCCTGCCGGCGGGTATCAAAGCCGTGGCTGGGAGCCTCATCCTGATTGGCGATCTGATCGGCATGTCCGCTTGCCGCCGTTGTGGGGCTCCCGCAAGCGAGGGGATGGGAGAGTCTTCTGTTCTTTGGGGCGAATATGCTATGCAATAATCGGGACGGTCTAAAGGGGCAGTTCGCCCCTGTTTATTTGAAGATGCGGCGAAAAGTGGCTGTATAATGACTTACGGCCAAGCTGTGGGGAGAAAAGAACCGAAGAGATCACCAGGTCTGTGTCGTGCGTAGGCCTGACGCATTCAAGAAGGAAAATAAAATGAACCAGGATGAACAAATAGAGCGCCTGCTAAAAGAACGACAACTGCTGGACAAGGAACAGGAAGAGCAAAGAAAGCTGGAACGCCAGAAACGGCAAAAACTCGACCAACAGCAGGAGCAGGAACAAAAACTGCGATCGCAGGAACAGCGTCAGCTTGAGCAGAAGCAGGGTGCCGATCAAAAACCGCAACAAGAGCAACAACAGGAATTGGAGAAACAACAGGAACAAAAGCGAAAGCAACGACAACAGGAACAACTCGAGCTCGAACGTCAGCAGGAAGAGAGACGAAAACTGCGACAGCAGGAGCAACAAAAACTGGAGCAGGAGAAGAAGAAATAGCCGTTATTTTTATTGGAGCAAACCATGAACACAAAATTACTGATGACTTCAACCAGTCTCATTCTCGGCGCGGCGGGACTCGTCGCGCTCTTCCTCCCTGATTGGGTCCTCTCCATGCAAGGCCTCGTCGTCACGGCGGGCGCGTCCCTGCTGGTGCAGATGCTGGGCGCGGTGTATATTGCGCTGGCGGCCATGGACTGGACCGCGAAGGATAGCGTCATCGGCGGGATCTACGCGCGCCCGGTCTCGCTCGCGAACTTCAGTCACTTTTTTATCGGGGCACTACTGCTGGTGAAATATGATCTCTCGCACGCGGCGAACTCGTCCCTGTGGGCGGCGACGGCGGTCTATGTGTTCTTTGCGGCCTGCTTCTACTGGCTGGTCTTCCGCGCGACGGGAACAAAAAGCTGACACATCCCTGATTGGTGTTCTAATCGGCGTACCTTGCAGAAAACCATACTACAGTTGCATGTAAAGCAGGGGAATTTTTGTTACCATGAGACAGGCGCCATTTCAAGAAAGGCAGGGTTGCCTCATGAATAGACAGTTGACGAGGATCATCCACCTGTTGGTGATTGGTTTGGTTAGCGCGTGTACTGCCAGTGTCCCGCAGGCGACCTCCACTCCCGTCCCGGTCACACCGACGGCAATCGCCACGGTCACCGAGGCGAATGGATACACAGGCGACGCGGTAAAGACGCTTACCACCTTGAAAAAGGTGAGCGATTATCCGCTATACACGATAATGTATTACGGGGAATACGATTCGCGCCGCCCTCTGGTCGTGCTTCCTGACCCTCGAGCGGAATCCACTCCCGGCTGGGCTTGCTCCCTCTTTACGGTCCTGCTCGACGAGGAGCATATGCTTTATGGCCGAAACTTCGACTGGCAGTTTAGCCCGGCCTTGTTGCTGTTCACAGATCCGCCGGATGGTTATGCCTCCGTATCCATGGTGGATCTCGAATACCTGGAGTTTGCCGAGGATACCGTCTACGGCCTCACCGACCTGCCTCTCGAAGAACAGGTCAACCTGCTGGATGCTCCCTGGCTGCCCTTTGACGGCATGAACGAGCACGGTCTGGCGATTGGCATGGCTGCGGTCGACCCGGGGAATATGCAGGTTGACCCGGCCAAAAAGAGGATCCATTCGCTTGGCATCATCCGTGAAGTACTGGATCATGCCCGGGATGTGGATGAGGCGCTACGTCTCTTCGAGGAATACAACATCCAGTTCGGAGGTCCGCCGCTCCACTATTTGATCGCAGATGCAAAAGGGAAGGCTGTTCTTGTGGAGTTTTATCGGGGCGAAATGCACGTGTTCGAAAACAGCCAGCCCTGGCATTCCGCTACGAACTTCCTCCTGTCTGCGGTCAAAGATCCAAAGGACGGTCATTGCTGGCGCTATGACAGGATCAATGTCCGTTTGAACGAAGGTCAAGGACTGCTGGATTGGACAGCCGCCATGGATTTGCTTGCCGAGGTATCTCAGACGAATACGCAGTGGTCCATCGTTTATCAGATGGCTCGTGGTGAAGTCAACATTGCCATGGGCAAGGATTATGAAAACATACAGACCTTCACGATATCCGAGTACACACCGGAGAGGTAAAATTTTCCCAACAGAGAATCCTCATGCTCACCATTCGTCCCTACCAGGAAAGCGACTCGCAGAATGTCGGCATATTGATCGCGGACACCTACAGCCGATTCAACCTGTCCGAGTTTTCGGACGCGCAGCGGGATGAAATGCTCGGCCCGTTCTTGCATGCGCGCTCGGCGGAGACGTCGCACCGACAGGCGATCGCGGACGCCATCCACGCGCCGACGGTGCTGGTCGCAGAGGTGGACGGTCGAGTCGTCGGCGTGTTGCGCGGCGGCAGGACAGATTATTTAGGCAGGACGGTACTGCAAAGTCTGTTCGTCAGCGGAGATTGTCACCGTCAGGGAGTCGGGCGAAAACTGGTGGAGCGCTTCGAGCAGGAATATCTCGCCCGCGGCGTGACCGTCTTCAAGTTGCTGGCGACGATGGAAGCGGTTCCGTTCTATCTGGCGATGGGATACCGCAAGTCCACGGGGGCGAGGTCGATTCACAGTTTTGAGGGGCGCGGGTTAACGTCACAGCCGATGAAGAAGATCGTGAAAAAGAACTCAGCCTGAATTGAGGACGATTCTGCGTTCCTCAATAGTTTTGCAAGGTTCAAAAACGACAGTGACGTTCCACCCGCGGTGGGGTTACAATAGGCAGACTTTTGACCAAGAGGTAATATGAGAAACAGGTTTTTGTATCGACTCACCAGGGCTGCCATTCGGGCGTATGCCCAACTTCTTTTTAAAATGCGCGTCCATTGGCGCGCCCCCCTGCCTGCTGGCAGAAAATTGATCGCGGCCAACCACCCCTCCTGCATCGACCCCTTCGTCATTCCCCTCCTCACAAAGATCGAGATCAGCATCCTCATCACCGGCAAGGCCTTTACCGTCCCGCTGTTCAGCGACCTCCTGCGCCGTTGCGGACAAATCCCCGTCGTGCCTGGCAGTGGACGCGACGCGCTGGATGAAGCCCGCGAGCGCCTCGAACTTGACGAGACGGTGGCGATCTTCCCCGAGGGGCATATCAGCCCGCAGGAAGGCGGACACCTCCCCGCCCGTCCCGGAGCGGTGCGCCTCGCCATGCTGACGGGCGCGCCCATCATCCCCGTGGGCATCTACTACCCCCGCGAGAAGAACGTTCGCATCTCCAGCCGCATCACGGGCGGCGAAGCCTCCGACGGCTACTGGTACCTGACGGGGCCGTATCAACTCACCGTCGGCGAACCGATGTACTTTACGGGCGATCCCGATGACCGTCAGCAGGTGGCGGAGGCTTCCGTCCGCTTGATGGAGGAGGTCGCCCACCTCGCCGAAGAAAGCCGCCTGCGGATGCACCGTCTCATCCCCGCGACCGTCACTGCGGATTAGCGTCCAAACGAGATTTGTTGGGGCGGACACACAGGTCCGCCCCATTAAAATTAACGGGGAGCCATCTGGTATACTCGCCCCATGCCGCCACGTTTTGAAATAGACCTTGACCCTTGCGAACACATCACGGCCGATGCCATTGGTCAGCCCGGGCAACGCGTCTTTTATCTGCAAGGCTGGGAAAAAGGACAGCCGCCCACCACCGTTTTGATCGAGAAGACGCAACTGAATTCGCTCGCGATCGGCGTCGAGCAATTCCTCGCGGATGTGGCGCGTCAGAACCCGTACCTCGCGGAGGCCTCGCACGAATACGACGAGGATAAGATGCACATCCACCCGCCTGTGGATCCGCTCTTCCGCGTGGGTGAGATCGGACTCGGCTACGACCAGTCACGTGACCGCATCGTCATCATCGTCCGCGAACTGCTGACCGAGGAGGAGGATCCCGAATCCGCGGCGGTGGCGCGCTTCTGGTGTTCGCGTTCGCAACTGCGCGCCCTCTCGCGCTGGGGTGTGGAGGTCGTCTCGCGTGGACGTCCTGTCTGCCCACAGTGCGGCCAGCCGATGGAACCCGAAGGTCACTTCTGCCCAAAGAAGAACGGACACAAGCATTAGCCAGTGATCAGTGAACTAGCTACCTGACAGTTTTGAATCTAGTGGTGGTCGAGTAGCCCCGAGGTTCTCCGAGGGGCGTATCGAGACCACAATCCTGGCAATTTTTGCCTACCGTTGGTCTCGATACGTCGGCAAATGGTGTTCATTCTTGAAACCAAGTATGCTTTCTGCCGCCTACTCGACCAACGGAGTGTTTTTGAATCAAAGTGTCAGGTGGCTAGATCAATGAACAGTGAGTAGTTATCAGTAAAAAAATCTGGAAGCATTGCATCCAGATTTTTTTGTTTTCCGCAAGTAGAACTTGCGGATTCCATCTTTCTAAAACAAACTCGGTTGTTGCGGCTCTTCGTCACTCCCCGTCCAGCCGAACTTCTTCAAATCCACGCGGTTCTTCTCGTTGAAGACCACTCCCTCCTCCTCCAGCAACTCGCGCTGACGGTCCGCGCCCGGGCGCGGGCTGATCTCTCCCTTCGAGTTGATGACCCTCTGCCACGGCACGTCATCGGGACAGTTCGCCATCGCCCCGCCCACCCAGCGCGGACCGAAGGCGCGGTACGCCTCCCCGTCCACGCCCGGAGGCGGGGGGAGCATCAACGCGATCTGGCCGTACGTCGCCACCCGTCCGCGCGGGATGCGGCGCACGAGGTCCCAGACCTGGGATTGGAATTGTTGCATGTTGGGAGGGGAGGTGAACGCAGGCATGGTTCCTTCTTTTTTTGGTCCAGCATACTACAAAGTTTGCCGTCATTGCGAGGAGGGCGATCTTCCCGACGAAGCAATCCTTCGTCTGCAGCTGGGATCGCTTCGGGAAGAACTTCCTCGCAATGACGAGGTAACATCAGTGGGGAATATATTCGTGATTTCCTGAATTTGATTATATCTCCGGGAAGGAAAACAGGACGCCGCCCATCCGAAGATGAGCGGCGCCTGTTTGCGCTGTGGCGTCCTGGCCTACTTGAGGAGTGATGCCACAGCGCGGGGTTGCTTACTACTATCCATGGACATCACCTCCTCCTTTCATAGGATGGCTCTGTTTTTCATCCCCCGAATGATGAGGGCAGTATCACACAGTTCAATTCGGATGTCAATAGGTCGAATTAGAATAATCTCATCTGCTACGGCCAGTCAAGGATGACGGGACGGGTGTAGCCGTGTTTCTCGACGGCGTACAGTTGTCCGCTGGAGGGAAGCGCGCACCCCGCTTCATCCTTGACCGTGTAGCTGGTCTCCGTTTTCGACGGGAGCGCGGCGGTGAACCAGAGATAATGCCCGTCCTGGCAGACGTATAGTTCGAGGAAGTAGCCGCGGTCGTCATCTTCGGTCATGTTGACCATGTCCCACGTGATGGTGACGAATACATCGTTGCGCGTAGCTTTTACGTTCTGCGGCGGCTTGTACAACGTGCTCGGCCCCGGCAAGTTGACCGACGCGTAGTTCAGCGTGTTGATGTCTCCGACCACATCCACCACCGAGGGAGCCACCCAGCAGAAATAACTCAACTTGTCAAATTTGACGTGCAGCCACTTGCTGTTCTGGAACCGTCCGCGCACACTGCCAGTGTCGCCGGGATATAAATCCGCGGCGTGGAGATACGCGGTGGACGGTCCATAGCGGCAATGCGCCTGCGCGTTGACCGTCACCGAGGGGAAGGCGAAAGTCGGCGTGGGCGTGATTGTCGGCGTTTCGGTTTGGGTGGGAGTCAACGTGATCGTCGGCGTGAACGTGATCGTGAAGGTGGGGCTGGGAGTAAACGTGTAAGTGGCGGTCGCTGTCGCCGTGCTGGACGGAGTTGAGGTCCATGCGGCGGCGGTGGCCGAAGCGGCCTGCTCGGGAGAGGGTCCACAGGCGGAGAGGAGTAAAATAGCAACGCTAAGTCCAATAAGAAATTTGCTTTTCATAACTGTATTTTACAGGCAAAAATCCAAACCTGATAGTCTTTGAGAGACTCCGCAAGCCCCACGGGACTATCCTGCGGAAAACCGTTTTAGGAGAATTCCATGAAAGCCAATTCCAACCGCCTCTGGATCGTCGCCATTGCCCTCGGCTGGCTATTTGATTTTCTGTTTTTCGAACACACCCCGGGCGTAAACTTTGCCATTTACGTTGTGCTCTGTCTTGCAGGCGGGGCATACATTCTGCTCGGCGTGGAAAAAGCCAGTCCCGCACGCGACGCCCTCTGGCTGTTGATCCCCATCCTGTTCTTCGCGACCGTCACCTTTGTCCGCGCCGAACCGATGACGACCGTCCTCGCTCACATTCTGACCCTCTTCCTGATGGGCGTTTTCGTCATCACCTATCTCGGCGGACGCTGGGTCTGGTACGGTCTGTGGGACTACGTGACGGGCTTCCTTAAATTGGGCGGGAACATGCTCGTCAAACCGCTGTCGTTCTCTGCCGAAGTCCGCAAGGAACGCGCCGAGCGCGGCGAAAAGCCCAAAAGTTCCGCGTGGCCTGTTGTCCGCGGCATTCTGATCGCGCTGCCCATCGTCGCCATTTTCGCGTCGCTTCTCGCCTCTGCGGACGCGGTCTTCGACGCGCGTCTCCAGGATTTTCTCACCTGGCTGAACATTGACAATCTGGCCGAGTACATCTTCCGTCTCTCGTACATTTTGATCGGCGCGTACCTGCTCGTGGGTGTTTTCATCCACGCCGCGACCCAATCGAAGGACGAGAAATTGTTGAACGAGCAAAAGCCCGCGTTCGGACAGTTCCTCGGCTTCACAGAGTCCACCATTGTGCTGGGGAGTGTTGCGCTCCTCTTCGCGCTCTTCGTCATCATCCAGTTCCAATATTTCTTCGGCGGGCAGGCCAACATCCACATTGACGGCTTCACCTACAGCGAGTACGCCCGCCGCGGTTTCGGCGAACTGATCGCGGTGGCGTTCTTCAGCCTCCTGCTCATTCTTGGATTCGGCGCCATCACCAAACGCGAAGCCGAATCACAGCGAAAAACTTTTTCGGGTCTGTCCATCGGCATCGTCGCCCTCGTGCTGGTGATGCTCGTCTCAGCCTACCGCCGCCTCGTCTTGTACGAAACGGTCTATGGCTTCTCCGAACTCCGCACCTACACCCACGTCTTCATGATCTGGCTTGGCGCGCTCCTCGTCGCCACCGTCGTGCTCGAGATCCTGCGCCGCGAGCGGATGTTCGCCCTGGCCGCGTTGGTCGCCGCCCTCGGGTTCGCCGCCACGCTCCCCATCCTGAACGTGGACGCGTTCATCGTCAAGCAGAACGTAGCCCGCGCCGTGGACGGCAACCTGGCGTTTGACAACGCCCCGAGCCGCGGCGCATCTGACCCTGTGGATGCCGACCAATTGGACATTTCCTACTTTACGGAACTCTCCTCCGACGCGCTCCCGCCTCTCGTCGCTGCGTTCCGCGCGGACTCCACACCGGCCTCCGTCCGAGACGCGTTGGGCGCGGCCCTGGCCTGTCTCCGCTACCAATTGGACGCGAATGCCGATACCGACTGGCGCTCCTATCATTTCTCCCGCTGGAACGGGACGAAACTCCTCGAAGAGATCCGTCCTGAGTTGAACGGCTATTTCATCCAGAAAGATGAAGAGAATTGGGGTACTTCTGTGATCACTCCTTTGGGAGAAAAGTACAACTGTGTCCGCGGCATATACTGGGACTGACCAATCCCTGTAAAAGTGTAGAGCGAGATACTATCTCGCTCTACTTTTTTCGTAAGGATTTCCCGCTCCTCCGCGTCTTTCCGTGCGGAGGGCCTATGGCTGAGAAAATCATCATGTACAGCACGGACTGGTGTCCCGATTGCAGGCGATCCAAACGATTTTTGGACGAGCACGGCATCGATTACGAATATGTGAACATCGAAAACGCGCCCGAAGCCGAGCAGATCGTCCGCAGACTCAACAACGGCAATCGGAGCGTCCCGACCATCGTTTTTCCCGATGGCTCGATTCTTGTCGAACCCAGCAACGCACAACTGGCGGAGAAGTTGGGAACAAAAATGACAGTCACGTGATGTGACTGTCATTTTTTATGGTGGTGTCCCCAAGGGGACTCGAACCCCTGTTTGGGCCTTGAGAGGGCCCCGTCCTGGGCCACTAGACGATGGGGACGTCTCGCGCTGAGCGTGTCGAAGCGTAGCGGGCGATATTCTATCATCCGCCCTTTGAATCGTCAACGAGAAAGACGGCGATTTCCTTCGGGCCGTGGACGCCAATTGTGAGCGTCATCTCGATATCGGCGGTTCGCGAGGGACCTGTGACCAGCACCGCGTTGGACGCGTTCCGCGTTGCCGCGAGCGCCTCGGGCAAATCCGCGACGAGTTGGCGGGTGCGTAAAACGACGATGTGGACTTCGGGCAGGAGCGAGGCTTTGAGCGTCTCGCCCTCGTCGAGCAGGAGGATCGTCCCAGTGTTGGCGATGCCCGCCGCGCAGCCCGTCAACCCGAATTTGATGGTGGAATCAGGTTCACGAATCGCCTCGAATCCATCGGGAAGTTTCTGCGTACCGATTTCATCTACAAAGACTTTCGTCGCGCCGCGCTGGCGGAGGAACTCGGTCAGTTTGGTGGAGAGTTCAGTCGCGGTGCAAGCGATGACTGTCCCGCCGAGGGTGGAGAGTTCGGAAGTAAATTGTGATTGGTAATCCCCAAAGGGGACGATGTTGGTAACTGGTCCCACAGGGATGCTTCGTGATAATTGGAGATCGGAGGTCGGTGGATTGTGCCTCGTCGGCAACCCTGATTCCTGGCCAACCTGTGTACCTGTGTACTTGGGTATCTGTTTACTCTTCCACCCATCCCGAAACGTCTTCACCGCAGGCCGCGGAAAATCCTTGCTGTAGCCCCAACCAGTGAACGCGGGGAAACGCATCCACGCGGAGAGGGGGGAGACGAGTCGCGCTCCGAGGGCCGCGAGCGATTGGGAGGCCGCGAACAGACGCGGGGTCGTGGCGAGGCGGGTGTACATCCGCAGGCCGAATTTCAGCACGGAAGGTAGGGCTTCGCCGCGCGACTGATCATTGGTCACTGATGACTGATCACTGGCTCCCGCGCGGACGCGGGTCAGCAATTTCGGCAGGTCGATGTCCACGGGGCAGGCGTCTTTGCACGCGCCGCACAGGGACGAGGCTTGCGCGAGTTGGACGTAATTTTCGCCGAGCAGGCCCGGGCTGATGACCGAGCCGATCGGGCCAGGATAGGGCGCGATGGAATTGTCCGCGCCGATGTAGGCGTGGCCGCCGAGTTCGCGGAACACGGGACAGGCGTTGAGGCACGCGCCACAGCGAATGCAATAGAGGGATTCTTTGAGCGGGGAGTTTTTGAGTCGAGTGCGGCCGTTGTCCACGATGATGACGTGGCGTTGCTGGCCGGGACGCGGACTTCGGAGCAGTTGCGTGTACACGCTGAGTTTTTGCCCGGTGGCCGAGCGCGGCAGGAGCGAGAGGAAGAGCGCGAGATCGTCGAGGGTGGGGGCGAGGCGTTCCATGCCCATCAGCGCAATGTGGACGCGCGGCATGGTGGTGCACATCCGTCCGTTGCCCTCGTTGGTGACGACCGTCAGCGCGCCGTTTTCCACCACGCCAAAGTTCACGCCGCTGACGCCGATGTCGGCTTTCAGGAAGACCTCGCGCAAAACTTTGCGGGCGGTATTCGTAAGAATGGGAATGTCTTCGGTGTAGGGGATGCCGAGTTTTTCGTGGAAGAGTTCGCCCACCTGTCGTCGGTTGAGATGCACCGCGGGGGTGATGATGTGCGCGGGACGTTCGTGTCGCAGTTGGATGATGTACTCGCCCAGGTCGGTCTCGACGACGCGATGTCCCGCGGCTTCAAGCGCGTGATTGAGCCCGACCTCTTCGGAGACCATGCTCTTTGACTTCGCGACCAGAATTCCGTCCACAGATTTCACAGAGGGGCGCAGCTTCTTTTGTTTTTGGATGATGTCGAGAACAATCCGATTTGCTTCTGCCGCGTCGACGGCGCGATGGACGATGACTCCATTCTCCATGAGCCGCTCGGAGAATTGGGCGACGTACTCTTCGACGTGCTCGATCACATCCGCACGGACGGCGTGCGCGCGTTGTCGACGCGTCTCCCAGTCTGGCAGGGACGCGAGCGCCGCGGCGCGGACGTTCAATCGGCGTTCGGTGTTGGCGTCGAGCGCGGCCTGCAGACTGGGGTTGTCAATGGATTGTCGGATGCGTTCGCGGAAGCGGGTGGACATGTCCCGATTTTACTCCACACGCCAGTACGCGCTCCCGTCACTTTCGCGTTGCATCAATCCCGCGCCGATCAGTTCGCGGCGCAGGCTGGCTGTATCTTCGTGATAGCCGCTCAAAATTTCGTTCACGCGTTTTTCGCTGTAGCGTTTTCCCGTTTCGAACGCTTTGACTACATAACGCAGGACCGCGTCCAGTTTTTTGCGTTGGGCGGGGATGGTCTTCAAACTTCCATCGCGGCGGCAATAGTCGGACAACACTTTGCGGTCGTACGCGTCCAGGTCCACATCCGCGGGGGCGGAGGTGATCTGCTCGGTCGAGAAGAGACTGCGCGACATCGTCTCCAGCGCGGACTTGTCCAACTGATAGACGCTGTAATATCCTTCCGCGCGCGCGTGGACCAGTCCCACCTTCACCAGCCGCGCGAGATGATGCGAAACGGTGGACGCTTTCAGGTCCAGCAACGCGGCGAGTTCTTCCACTGAGTAGGGTTGTTGCGCCAGCAATCCGATGATCTTGAGTCGGTTCGCGTCCGAGAGGGCTTTGAAGAGGGTGACCAGTTCTTCGCTCATTTACGCCTCGCGGATCCGTTCGTTTTGGTTGTAGCCGCGTTCTCCGACGGGTTGAAGTTTTTCCAGCCAGACCATCTCCAGCAGGGCCAATTCGTCGCTCAGGTTGAAACTCGGATCGTCGCGGCGCTGGACCTCCTCCAGAACTTCGAACACGAATTGCTCCGGGCCGAATTCGTTCCAGTCCGCTTGCAGGGCTTTGTTGGTGTGACTGCCGATCTTGAGCATGAAGTGGTGTTTGTTCAACGAGCCTTCCAGATTCAAACTGCTCCCGAGCAAGACCTTTCCGTTTGCCAGATTTTTCACCTGGAACACGCCGGAGGGTTTCACCCGTTCCAGGTATTCGCGGTTGAGTTCCTTGCGCGTTTTATTTTCCATGTTCCACTCTCCAATACCGCGAGCCATTGCTCTCGCGCGCCATCAGGCCAGAATCGATCAGGTCGCGGCGCAGTCCCGAAACATCCAGATGGAAGCGGCGGAGGACGGTGTTGACTTCCTTCTCGGTGTAATCCACGCCAGGCGTGAAGGCGGCCACGAGATAATTCAGGACGACTTTCAACTTCTCGGGCTGACTCGGAATCTGACGGATGCTCCCATCGGGATTCAGGTACGTGACGAGGACCTTGCGCGACTTCACGTCCAGATCGGGCGCGGGGACGTACGCCTCTCTCCGACCCGCGAACTGGTTCCGTGCCAACGCGTCCACGGCCTCGCTGACGAGTTGATACGCCCCCTCGGTTTCGCGGACGACTCCCACATGCGCGAGGAACGACAGGTGGTTGAACGCGTCGGGGAAGGGCAGGTGCAGTTCATCGGCCACCTGTCTTGCGGACGCGGATTTCTTCGTGAGCAGGCCGATGATCCGCAGGCGGTCCACGTCCGACATGGCTTTGACAAAATCGAGCATTTCAGGTTTGTTTTCCATTTTTATATCCGTTCATTTATTTCGATATCCATCTAATCAAATTATAGCGCGCTTGCAGAGACTGTCAAGGGTGGGGAACGAGTCGCAGTGGGGCGGATCGGCGTGTCCGCCCGTTCGGGAGCCGCGGCCCGCGCAGGGTCGGGAAAGAGGCGGGGAATCGTTGGGGAGTCTTCCAAAATCCATCGGGTATAATATGCCCGCAAGACGATCCAATCTCTGGAGGTGTTTGGTGGACCAACCACAATTCTCGTATTTCGAGGGCAAGATCGTCCCCTTTAGTGAGGCGAAGGTCAGTGTTGCGACCCACGCGTTCAATTATGGCACGGCCGTTTTCGGCGGTCTGCGCGGTTACTGGAACGAGGAGCAGAAACGGCTCTTCGTTTTTCGTCCCTGGGACCATTTCCATCGCCTGATCCAATCGGCGAGGTTGATCTCCATCGAGAGCAAGTTCGATGAAGAGACGTTGATCGAGTTGACGATGGACCTGTTGCGCAAGGAAGGCTGGCAGCGCGACGTGTACATCCGCCCGATGTTCTACAAGTCCGATACGGGCATCGGTGTGCGCCTGCACGACCTGAAGGATGAGTTGACGATCTGGTCTGTGCCGTTCCAGAAATATATCAAGAACGATACCAATGCTCACGTGACGTTCTCCTCGTGGCGGCGGATCGACGATAACGTCATCCCCGCGCGCGGCAAGGTCTCGGGCGCGTACGTCAACTCGGCGCTCGCCAAGACGGACGCGGCGCTTTCAGGCTTCGACGAGGCGCTGGTGCTGGACCAGAACGGGCACGTCTCGGAAGGCTCGGCCATGAATGTATTCATGGTGCGGAATGGAGTCGTCATCACGCCGCCCGTCAATGACAATATTCTCGAAGGCATCACGCGTCGCTCTGTGATCGAACTGCTTCAAAAAGAGATGGGCATGCAGATCGTGGAGCGTTCCATTGACCGCACGGAACTTCCCATTGCGGAGGAGTTCTTCATGACGGGAACCGCTGCGCAGGTGGTGGCCATCACCAAAGTGGATCACCGTCCCATTGGCGCGGGTGTGATGGGACCCGTCGTGTCCAAACTGCGCGAGTTGTTCGAGGATGTGGTGCGCGGCAGGAATCAAAAATACAGCCACTGGAACATGGCAGTGTAGAAACAAAGAGACCACCGCGAAGGTGGTCTCTGCATTTGTAGCACAAGTTTAATCTTGTGTTACTTGTTTTCTCGGAACGTGACGAAGACCATGTTCTTGTCACAACTGTTGTAGGTGTTGATGTAGATATTTTCCGAAAGCGGCATGCCGCCCTGGTCGCGCAGTTGCAGGTAGAGTGTCTTCGAGGAATCTTTCGGGGTGGTCGCGAGTTGGAATTCAAATCCCGACGCGCCGTAATATTGGGGGGCGGTGCCTGAAACCGTGATGTTGTTGATGGACTCGCTTCCCAGCGTGCCGATGAGAAGTACCTGCACGTAAATATGATGCGCGCCGTTCTTATCGAGCACGATGCCAGCCACGCCGAGCCAGTTGCATCCAAATTCGGGACGGTACTTACTGCTGGCGATGTATTCCACTTTGGCGTAATACGGCGCCTTGGGCGTGGCGCTCGGTTTGGGTGTGGAACTGGGCTTCAGTGTCGCGGTCGGCGGGACGAGCGAGAACGGGGTCTGCGTGAAGACGGGAGTGAACGTCGGGAGAGGCGTGTTGGTGGGGGGGATGTAAGGCGTCTCGGTGGGCGTCCACGTGGCGGGCATGGAGATGGGGGTGATGGTCGGCGTGGGGATCAGGTTCGCGGTCAAACGTTGGGGCGAGAACGGGTTGATGGAACTGTCCGGGTTCAGGAACACCAGCAGGTAATACAGTCCGATGCAGAGCGTGATCAGCAACACACCGATCGAAAGGATATCCCAAACCTGCAGGGTGGGGGCGGGTTTTTGGCTCGGTTGGTCAAAGTCAATATCGCTGAAATCGCTCATCCATTCACTCCATTACGGGGACATCACAATGCTGGCCTGTGCGCGTTGCTGGCTCACCCAGTCGGCCACGGCGCGTCCCTGCAAAACCAGCAGGGCATCGGGCGAAAGCGGATGCGGGCCGCGCTCCACAATGTAGAGGATATGGAATCCGACCGCGGTTTGGATCACTTCGCTGAACTGCCCGGCTTGCAAGGCAAACGCCGCGGTTTCGAGGTTCGCGTCCAGCAGATAACCCTGCGGGAACCAGCCCAGATCGCCGCGCGTCACCGGGTCATATGTTGCGGCCAGTTCATCGAAATTTGCGCCCGCTTTTAATTGTGCCAGCACGCTTTGCGCGTCGGCGTCATTATAGAGCAGAATTTGGCGGGCGTGTACCTGTTCCACGGTACTGGGCACTTCCGCAATGATTTTGTCACGCATCAGGGCGGCTTCTGCCGCGCGTTTCAACGCGGAACGGAAGGACGCGTCATCGTATCCGTGCGCGGACTGCCACGCGGACAACTGGTCCGCACCGCCGAGGGAGGCGGTCAGCGCGTCGATCCTCGACTGGATGTCGGCCTCCGTGATGGACAGTCCCGCGGTCCTCGCGCCTTGCGCGAGCAACGTCTGCGCGACCATGTCATCGAGGACGGTTTTCGCCGCGTCCTCCTCGCTGACGGTCTTTCCGAGCGCGGCCTGCGCGGACTTGTAACGCGTCAGCTCGGCTTGATAATCCACCAGCGGGATGACTTCCCCGTTCACCGTGGCGATGCCCGGGACGGGGGTGGCGGTTGGCGGCGCGGGCGTGGAAGTCGGCATTTCGGGCGTGGGCGTGCTCGAGGTCCCGAAAGGAAGCGAGCAGGCCGTCAGCCAGAAGGTCAGAAAAAAGAATGTCGAGAGTTTTTTAATTCGTGGGGAAAACATCGGTCAGATTATAAATTAAAAGCGTAGGGGCGGGGTAACCCCGCCCGTACAATTTCCTGAACAAAAAACCAGGTTTCTGGGAGAAACCTGGTTTTTGAAGCGAGCGATCTAGTAATCCATTCCACCGGGCGGCATGGCCGGGGCGGGCGGATTCTTTTCGGGCAGATCGGTGATGAGCACCTCGGTGGTGAGGATCATCGAAGCGATGGAGGCCGCGTTCTCGAGCGCGCCGCGCACGACTTTCACGGGATCGATCACGCCGTCTTTGATCATGTCGGTCAGTTCACCGGTCAGAACGTTGTAGCCGATATTCTTGTTCTTGAGTTCCTTAGCCTTGCGGCGGACGCCGTCGATGATGACGGAGCCGTCCTGCCCGGCGTTGGAAGCCAGTTTGCGGATCGGGGCCTCGAGCGCCTTCTTGACCATGTTGATGCCGACCTGTTCCTCTTCGCTGTCGCCCTTGACCTTGTCGAGGTTGTCGCTGGCGTTGATGAGGGAGATCTCGCCGCCGGGGACGATGCCTTCCTCAACGGCCGCGCGGGCCGCGGAGAGGGCGTCTTCGACGCGGTGCTTCTTTTCCTTCATCTCGGTCTCGGTGGCTGCACCGACACGGATGATGGCGACGCCGCCAGAGAGTTTGGCGAGGCGTTCCTGGAGTTTTTCCTTGTCGTAATCGCTGGTGGACTTATCGATCTCGGCGCGGATCTCGTTGATGCGCCCTTCCACAGCGGATTTCTTGCCCTTGCCGCCGATGACGGTAGTGTTCTCTTTGTCAGCGGTGACCTTGTCGGCCTTGCCGAGGTCCTGCAGGGTGGTGGTTTCGAGCTTGCGGCCGGTCTCTTCGGAGATGACGGTGCCGCCGGTCAGGATGGCGATATCCTGGAGCATGGCCTTGCGGCGATCGCCAAAGCCCGGGGCCTTGACCGCCAGCACGTTCAGCATGCCGCGCAGTTTGTTGAGCACGAGGGTGGCCAGCGCTTCGCCGTCGATATCTTCGGCGATGATGACCAGTTCGCGCTTGCCGATCTGGACGAGTTTCTCGAGGATGGGGACGATGTCCTGCGCCGCGGAGATCTTCTTCTCATTGATGAGGATGTACGGCTCGTTGATGACCGATTCCATGTGCTCGGTGTCGGTGATGAAGTAGGCCGAGATGTAACCACGGTCGAACTGCATACCTTCCACGAATTCCTGCTCGAACTGCATGGACTTGGACTCTTCCACGGTGATGACGCCGTCTTTGCCGACCTTGTCCATCACGTCCGCGATCAGGTTGCCGATCTCTTCGTCTGCAGCGGAGTTGGTAGCCACGGAAGCGATCTCTTCGCGGGTGTCGATCTTGGTCGCCATCTTCTTGAGGGATTTCACGACCTCATCGGTGGCCTGCTCGATGCCGCGCTTGAGGAGCATCGGGTTGTAGCCCGCGGCCAGCGCCTTGAGGCCTTCGTTGACGATGGCGTGCGCCAGCACGGTGGAGGTGGTGGTGCCGTCACCGGCGATGTCGTTGGTCTTCTGGGCGGCTTCCTTCAGCAATTGCGCGCCCATATTGGCGAACGGGTCTTCCAGTTCGATCTCTTTCGCGACGGAAACGCCATCATGCGTGATGGTGGGGGAGCCGAACTTGCGGTCCACGGCCACGTTGCGGCCTTTCGGGCCGAGTGTGGCGGAAACCGCGTTGGCGACGACGTCCATGCCCTCTTTCAAGCGGCGGCGGGCGTCTTCAGAAAATACAAGTTGTTTAGCAGCCATAGGAAATTCCTCCAAAAAATATTATTCAATCACAGCCAGCAGGTCGCTCTCGCGCAGGATCAGCAATTTCTTGCCGTCCATCTTGAACTCGGTGCCGCCGTATTTGGCATACAGCACCTTATCGCCAACCTTCACATCCATGGCGATGCGCTTGCCCTCGTCATCGCGTGCGCCGGGTCCAACAGCCAGGACTTTGCCCTGTTGGGGTTTTTCCTTGGCGGTTTCGGGCAGAACGATGCCGCCCGCTGTCACCTCTTCCTGCTCGATGGGTTCCACCACAAGGCGGTCGCCGAGGGGTTTAAGAGAGAGTTTCATACGTGACCTCCAGATAAAGCAATTGAATTTGGTTTTGGGATTAGCACTCGCATACTAAGAGTGCTAATAGCGTGCGAATAATACTTGCCTTTGATTTTGAAGTCAAGAGGGATGGAAAAACTCTTACGATTTTCTGACATCCCCCATTGTGACAATTTGCTCTACGGTGTGGAAATCGGGGTCGGTGTGGTCGCTTCGGTCTGGACGGGGAGCGGGGTCGCGGCGGACCCGGGCGTGGTCCCCACCTGGGCGCAGATGGTGATGCCCGCCTGGACAATGCCCGCGATGTCCGTGTCGCCGGGGAACGCGGCCGCCACCTCGTTCAAGACGGCGAGCGCCTCGCCGCATTTATTATCCTTCGGGCGGCTGAGCGCGGCCAGTACCGAGCCGTAGGTGTAGTAATAAACTACAGTGTTCGGCGAGAGTTTGAGCCCGACCACCACAGCGCCGGGATCGCCCTCGTTGCATCCGCCGCGCGCGTCGCAGGATTCCTCGGCCGTACAGCCGCGCACCGCACATTTCAACGCGGGGATGGATCCCTCGTAGTTGCGCGATTTGAAGAAGACGATCCCCAATTGCCCGTAGGTGTCGGCGTTGCTCGGATCGAAATCCAATGCCTTTTGCACGTTGAGCGCGGCGGCAAAGTAGTCCGCGGATGGCATCTGCGAATAGGTCTTGGCAATGGAAAGGTAGGGGACGGGGTCTTTCACGCCCAATTGCTCGTTGATCTTGGCGGCTTTGTCGAAGTATTCCAGCGATTTCTCGTACAACGTCATGGCCGACTCTTCGTTGAGCGAACCGAATCCAAGCCGACGATAATTCGCTCCCGCGCGCAGATAGAGGAAGGTCAGGTTGGGAGAGATGGCAATCGCCTTGTCGTATTCCTGAATGGCCTGGTTGTACGCGCCGAGAGACTCGAGCACGTACGCATAGACGCGATGCACATCCATCAGGCTGGCGGCGTCCTCGCGTTCGAGCGCCTGCAGAATGTACTGCTCGGCCTGGTTCCACTTCTGCTGGTCAACGAGGATCTCCGCGTAGAACGCCAGCGCGAGCGTGTTCTGGTTATCGAGTTGCAGCGCGCGGACGGCCTCCTGCTCGGCCTCGGTCAACAATCCGATGACCGCGTCGCACGTGGGAGCCACGGCCAATTCCTCCGCGGTGCAGACGAGGGCGGAGTTGGCGTTCCAGTCCAGCACAAAGGCGCGGATGGCGTGGACGGTGGAATCGTCGGGGGCGAGACGCGCGGCCTCGTCGATGGAACCCAGCGCGTCGGTCAGGCGGGCGAGGCGGGCGGGGTCGGTCGTCAACAGCGCGGAAGAGTAGGTCTGCACGCGCGCCAAATCCGCCCAGATCTGCGCGTTGTTCGGGTCCACGCGCACCGCTTCGCGGTAGGCCGTGATCGCCGCGTCGATGTTGCCCGCCGTGAATTGCGCGTCGCCTTCGAGCGCGTACGAGTCCACGGAACGCGTGGGCGTGGCGGTGGCGGTGAAGGGACGTTCGATCTCGCCCTGGTTCACCCCGCGGATCAACCAGATGCCGCCCAGAATCAACACCATCAAAAAGAAGAGACGATAGATGTTGGTGCGCGGTCTTTTATAGAAAAGTTCGCGGCGAGGGTAAACGTTCATGGAGTGGGTGTGCCTGTGGCGGTCGCTTCCGCCTGTGTGGGAGTGGGCGCGGCCGCCAGATTCTCCTCGCAGATGGTGAAGACCTCGTTGGCGTTCGCGACCGCGATCTCGTCCGCGGGGACGCGCCCAAGGATCAGGTTGGCGATCGGGAGCGCCTCACCGCATCGGCTGAGACGCGCCAGCGCCAACGCGTAGGTAAAGTAATACTCGACGACGCGCGTGTCCGTTGTCAGGGGGATCGATTCGACCGCATCCCCTTCGGGCGTGCGTCCGCCGTTGACGGTGAGTCCCAGCTGGACGATGGCCTCGGCCCAGTCGGCGGTGTGGTAAAGCATCACGCCGTAATTGCCGCGCAGGCTGGCGTCGGTAGGCGCGTCTTTGACGGCGGACTCGCCGTATTGCGCGGCCTTGGCGAACTCACCGATGGTGGCGTACGTGCGCGACATCAGCAGGTCGGGAGTCGGGTCAGATGGGTTGAGCGCGTTGGCGCGCGTGAACTCTTCCACGGCCAGGTCATAGACCTGCTGGGCGCGGTAGTTGCGTCCCAACGCGATGTGCAGGTCCGAGATATTTCCGTTGATGGCGATGGCGGCCTGGTATTCGGCGATGGCCTCCTCGTAGTTCGCGGTGGCCTCCAATACATAGCCGCGTGCCCGATGTGTCTCAATGGTGTTTGGTTCCAGCGCAAGTGCCACCCTCGATTCCTCCGCGGCCTTGGCCAGATTCTCGAACGGACCCGTGCCCGCCAGGAACGCGTCCACCAGGATTTCGGTGTAGATGGCGTGCGCGAATCCACTGTTCGGGTCCAGTTCCAGTGCGCGTTTGATGGACGCCTCCGCGTTCAGGTAATCGCCCTGAAAATCCAACGCCCAGGCGCGCACCGCGTGGGCGCGGGGATTGTTGGCGTTGAGCAGAATCGCGGCCTCGGCGCTGGCTTGCGCGTCCTTGTAAAGACCCGCAAAGACCTGCACGCGTCCCATCGCTACATAGACCGCATCGTCACTTGGATTGGCCTTCACGGCCTGTTGGTAAAAGTCAATTGCCTGGAGCAATTTCCCGTCTGTGAAAGAGGCTTCCGCCTCGGCCACGTACGATTCGGGCGAACGTGTGGCGGTGGGTGTCGGCACGAACGGCGGAGGGATGGTGGGCACGATCACGCTGTTTACGTACCAGCCCATTGCGATCAGAATCAAAAGCACCATCACCATGAACCAGTTCACTTTGCGCCGCTTGCGCGTCATGCTCCACTTTGGCTTGCGTCTTAAATACATGCGGTCATCTTACCTTTTGTGAGGAGGAGCGTCAAGCCTCCCCCTTCATTTCGGGCTAATCGGGCTCTTAACTTCGTTTTGCCACTCTCCGCTAATGGATTGGGAACGCGAAGACAGGGGATTGTGCTAAAATCCAGCCATGCAGTTCGAGGTCTTTACCCTCCTGCCCGAAGTTTTCCCCCCCTACCTAGAATCCAGTATTCTTCAACGCGCCCGTCAACGCGGGTTGATCGACGTGCGCCTGCACAACATCCGTGATTGGGCGCGGGACAGACACCACACGACGGACGATATGCCCTACGGCGGCGGCGGCGGGATGGTGATGAAGCCCGAGCCGGTTTTTGACGCGGTCGAATCGGTTCTTGGACCTGAGAGCGGGGTGCCGGTCATTTTGCTCACGCCGCAGGGACGCGTCTTCTCGCAAGCCGTGGCCCGCGAGTTGTCCGCACATGAACGGATTGCCATGATCTGTGGACGATATGAAGGCGTGGACGAACGCATCCGCACGCGTCTCGTCACTGACGAAATCTCCATCGGCGATTACGTGCTGACAGGCGGCGAACTCCCCGCGCTCATCATCATCGACGCGGTGACACGTCTCATGCCCGGCGCGCTCGGCGATCCCACCGGCGCGGACGATGATTCCCACGCCAGCGGCCTGCTGGAATATCCACACTACACGCGTCCGCCCGAATTTCGCGGCGACGCGGTCCCCGACGTCCTGCTCTCAGGCGACCACGCCAAGATCGAGAAGTGGCGCCGCGAACAATCACTGCTGCGGACGTTGGAACGGAGACCTGATTTGTTGGAAAAGGCAGACTTGTCAGAGAAAGATCGAAAATTCGTCGAAAGTCAAAAGTCCACAATCAAAACATCCACCGACCTTTGACCTTCGACTTTCAACCTTTGACTTTTCGGAGGACACCATGACAGCACGGCTCAATTACGGCAAGACCTTCCTGCTCGGATTTGGTTTTTTTGGCGTCAGCGTGATCTGGGGAGTGTACAACGCCTTCGTCCCGATCTTCCTCGCGGACAAGTTCGGTCTCTCGCCCGCGTGGATCGGTTTTTTCATGACGCTCGATAACATCGCAGCGCTGTTCATCCAGCCGCCCGTCGGCGCGTGGTCGGACCGAATCCGCACCAAATGGGGACGACGCATCCCGTTCATCCTCATCGGCGCTCCCATCACCGCGGTCGCGTTCGGCTTCATCCCGATGGCGGCAGTCCTGCCGTTGTTCGTGGCCTGCACCAGCACCACGCTGTTGAGCGCCGCGCTCTGGCGGACTCCCGTGGTCGCGCTCATGCCCGATATCACGCCCTCTCCCTTCCGCTCGCAGGCGAATGGCGTCATCAATTTCATGGGCGGTGTTGGCACCATCATCGCCCTGCAGACCGGCGGCATGTTGTACAAGATGAGTCCCACCTTCCCGTTCTGGCTGGGTTCGGTGCTGGTCATCCTTGCCGCGTTGGTCGTCTTCTTCTTCATTGAAGAGCCGAAGGAATATGAGACCTCCGAACAACAACCGGGGATGTGGGAAAGCCTGAAAGAAGTGGTCAACGACCCGGATAAAAGCGGACTGCGCATCCTGCTGGCGATCTTCTTCTGGTTCATCGGCTATTCGGCAGTGGACACGTTCTTCACCCTCTATGCCAAGAACCACCTCGGGCTGAATGAAGGAGACGGGGCAACATTGCTCTCGGTCGTCCCCCTGTTCTTTGTGCTGTTTGCCATCCCATCCGGTCTGCTGGCTGGCCGCATCGGACGACGCACCACCATCACGATCGGACTGGTCGCGATCACGATCATGCTCTTCCTGCTTTACGTCACCCCGGCCTCCGCGCTATTGGTCGGCATTGCTCCCCTGCCGTTGGTCGGCATCCCCCTGGTCGAAGGCGGAGCGCGTATGCTCACGCTGGCAGGCGTCATCCTGATCTTTGCCGGTATCGCCTGGTCGTTCATCAACATCAACTCCCTGCCCATGATCGTGGACCTGACCAGCGCGGCGCGTATCGGGACCTTCACCGGTCTCTACTACCTCTTCTCCACGTTCTCGGCCATCGTTGGACCGAACGTCAACGGCTGGGCCATCCAACTCACTGGCGGGAATTACAATATCATCATGCTCCTCGCTCCGTTCTTCATGATCGTGGCGATGGTATTGATGCTTGGCGTCAAACGCGGGGAGGCGCAGGTCTTATAGTTTTATGAGCAATGGTGTGCGCAAAGCCATCTCTGATTGCGTGGTTTTGCGCACACCTCACGTGTTGCGGGAGAATATGATGGAAACAGAGAACCAAATCAACGAGACAAAACCGAAAGACGGGTCAGCAAAAATTCCACTGATCATTTTTAGTGTGCTTGGGTTATGTGCCCTGGGCAGTCTCATTATCTTTTGCGGCGTGGCGTTTCTGTTCACGCGGGTCAATGGGAATCTAACTCCCATCCTGGCTACCCCCGTGCCAACGGTGGATTTGGTACAAGAAACAAACGCTGACCCATCCTGGGAAGTGGCGTTCAGCGATGAATTTGCCAGCAATGCCAATCATTGGGATGTCAGTCCTTATGAAAATGACAATGTTAAATTGACCAGAAAGATCTCGGGGGGAAAATATATCTGGGAATTCAACGCAAAGACCGGCTGGAATTTTTGGGAATCGCCGAACATGAAAACCGTGCGTAACTTCGTGGCCTCCCTGGAAATCACGCACACGCAAGGTTCCACGTTTGATGATTACGGGATGATTCTGAGGGTTTCAGGAGGCAATTATTACTTCTTCAGAGTAGATGAGAATGGTCGGTATACCTTCGGCTACCGCTATTTGGAGGAATATACTACTCTGCTTGCAGGGGAAAGGGCGAACCTGATTCGCCCTGGACAGCTCAACCGCCTCACGGTCAAGGCCATCGACAAACATTTCTCGTTATATATCAACAATGTACCAGTCGGTGAAGTGGATGATGACAAGTTTTCCAGCGGCAAGGTTGGCATCTTTCTCTCCCCCAGTGGATCGCCAGAGAACCTGCCCAAGCCTGATGCGCAGGATACCAGTTTTTCATCTCAAACGGGATACCCCTCGCGTTTTGAACTGGAGAATTTACAGGTATGGAGTCTTGTGTCTGGAACATCCGACAACAAAGCGGAAGAATTACCTCCTCTTGAGCCGGGCGCGGGACAAATTGTTTTTGTCTCCACACGCGATGGCAACAGCGAAATTTATTCCATCCAACTTGATGGAAATGACGTGGACCGCCTCACCAACAACCCTGCTGATGATTTTTCCCCAAAATGGTCGCCCGACGGACGACAGATCGCCTTCGTCTCAACGCGTGAAGGCGACCCTGAGATATTCGTCATGAATCGGGACGGCTCAAAAATGACAAGATTGACGAACGATCCCGCCGATGACCTTGACCCATCCTGGTCGCCCGACGGACAAAAGATCGTTTTTGCATCCAATCGCAGTGGAAATTACAATTTATACGTTCTCGATGTCAGCACAAAATCTGTAGAACGCCTGACAGAAATCGATTCGAACGAACGCTACCCCGATTGGTCTCCAGACCGGAAAACCGTCCTCTTCCAATCCGATAGGGGCTTTGGAATCAATCTCTTCACAGCGGATGTGGAAACGCAAAAGGTTAAACAGGTCACGTTTGATCGGGCCAGTTCCATCCATTATCCCATTTGGGCACCGAATGGAAAATCCATGCTGTATCAAAAATATTTTGGAAGCACCTCCATCGGTCTCGTCGTTCGCGATCATACAACCAACAAAACGAGCAACATTATCAGTCTTGATTTTCAAAACGATCTCTGGCCTGCCTGGTCTCCAGATGGTTTGCAGATCGCGTTCGTCTCCAATCGCGATGGTCAGACCGACATTTACATCATCAACAAGGATGGAACAGCCATTTATCGCCTGACCGATGACCCAGCCGTCGAATCCGAACTGGACTGGACGGCCGAATAATTTTCATGCGCGCCAAATTAGCGATCCCGATTTTCATCATCTGCCTGACTCTGGCCGCCTGCAACCTGCCTGTGGCAAGAGATTGCGCGCGGCCAGACGTTTTCTGCGTCGGGCTCGTCACCGCGTTCGGCAAGGTGGACGACCACGGCCTCAACCAGTCCGCGTGGGAGGGAGTGGCCCAGGCGCGCGACGAGGGTCTCCTCTACAAGGCCGACTTCATCGAGACGGTCGACGCGCGTGATCGAGAGAAAAACATCCGCAGATTTTTGGAAAACGACTACGACGTGATCGTCACCGTCGGCGTGGCGCTGGACGAGGAAACCCGCCTCGCCGCGGACGAGTGGCCGGGCGCGGCCTTCATCGGCGTGGACCAACCCGCGGGCGAACCCCGTCCGAACCTGGCGACGATCACCTTCCCCGAGGACCAGGGCGGATTCCTTGCCGGCGCGCTGGCCGCTTTCGTCACGAAGACGGGGAAAGTGGCCGCGCTGTGTGAGGTGGAATCGCTCCCGTCCATGTGGCGATACTGCGAGGGATTTCGCGTCGGCGTGCGATATGCCAACCCTGATTTGCAAGCGCGCGTCCTTTACAAAGATGAAAGTGCCGTCGGTGAGCTGTTCAACGACCCAAAATGGGGGCAGGAGCAGGCACTCTTCATGCTCGATGGCGGCGTGGACATTCTCTTCGCGGCAGGAGGCGAAACCGCCCGCGCTGCATTGGAGACCGCGGCCGCGCGCGGCGTCTTTGTGATCGGTGCGGAAGAGGATATGTATTATCAGTTAGAAAATATAGATTTTGTGCTGAGTAGCGCTGTCAAACAGGCGGGGGCGGGCGTGTACGCGTTGATTCGGACGTTCGTCGAGGGGCAATTCCCCGCCGGGGAGACGCGGGGGACGTACGCGCTCGGGCCGTGGCACGACCTCGAGAGGCAGGTCCCGCCCACAGTCCGCGAAAGACTCGAGCAGATCCGCATCGGTCTGGCGGATGGTTCCATCCAAACCGGTGTCCCGTTGGAGCCGTGAAATAGTTCATCCTTGCACAATAAAACGAGAGGCTGTATACTCCCGCTGGGGAACGATGCTTATTCACTTGTACAAGGAGGTGAATTGCCTCGAGACCAATTGAAACCAATTAGAGTCAACCATCCCCATCAATCCACTTTCTCATATTTGAGAGGAGAAGAAATGAAGAAACTGTTCGTAGTACTATCTGTTTTGGTCGTGCTTTCGCTGGCGCTGACCGCTTGCGGCCCCAAGGCCACCCCCACCCCCGTTGCGACTGAACCCCCCGTGGTTGTGACGGAACCCCCGGTTGTTGTGACCGAGCCCCCCGTTCCCGCGTTCAAAGTGGGCCAGGTGACTGACCTCGGTGGTATCGATGACAAGTCCTTCAACGCCAGCGCCTGGAAGGGCGCCGAGGACGCCATTGCTGACATGGGTGTTGAGGCCAAGTACCTCGAGTCTCAGCAGCAGTCGGATTACGCCAAGAACATCCAGCAGTACCTGGATGAGAAGACCGACCTCATCATCACCATCGGCTTCCTGCTCGGCGTGGATACCGCCAAGTTCGCCATCGCCAACCCCGACCAGAAGTTCGCCATCGTGGACTACACCTACCCCGACTGCTGGCCCGGCGCCAACGTGGGTGTTGAGTGCGGTACCGATCAGGACCTTCCGAATGTCCGTGGTCTCGCGTTCCAGACCGACCAGGCCGCCTTCCTGGCTGGCTACCTCGCCGCTGGCATGACCCAGACCGGCAAAGTCGCCACCTACGGTGGTCTCCCGATCCCGACCGTGACGATCTTCATGAAGGGCTTCGAAGCGGGCGTGAAGTATTACAACCAGCAGAAGGGCACGAACGTGGAAGTGCTCGGCTGGAACAATGCGACTGGCGAAGGCACCTTCACCAACAACTTCGAATCCACCGATGACGGCCGCCGCCTGGCTGAGTCCTTCATGCAGGAAGGCGCCGACATCATCCTGCCCGTCGCTGGACAGGTTGGCCTTGGCTCCGCCGCGGTCTGCAAAGAGACCGGCTCCTGCAAGGTCATCGGCGTGGATGCCGACTGGGTCGAGACCGCTCCCGAGTACAAGGAAGTCGTTCTGACCTCTGTTTTGAAGTTGATTGATGTGGCTGTCTACAACACCATCAAGGACGCGGTGGAAGGCAAGTTCACCGGCGGTACTGTCACCTACACCATCGCCGATGGCGGCGTGGATATCGCCCCGTTCCATGATTTCGATGCGGCTGTCTCCGCCGAGATGAAGGCTGAACTCGAAGCCATCAAGGCGGCTTTGATCGACGGCTCCCTGACCGTTGACGGCGTGCTCGCTCAATAATCTGTTTGGCTGAAAGAGGCCGGGGGAATTATTCCCCGGCCTCTTTTTTGACTCTGTTCGAACGTTTACCGAGGAGTACTTCCATGACTCCAGTTTTGGAATTGCACGATATCTCGAAAGCCTTCCCCGGTGTGCTGGCAAACGACCACATCAATATTGATTTGCAGGAAGGCGAGATCCATTGTCTGTTGGGGGAAAACGGCGCGGGCAAGACCACCCTGATGAATATCCTTTATGGTCTGTACAAACCTGACGCAGGTGAAATTATTGTGCGCGGCGAAAAATCGGACATCCATGGTCCCAACGATGCCATTGCGCGCGGCATCGGCATGGTGCATCAGCATTTCATGCTCGTACCGGTGATGACCGTGACAGAGAACGTAATGCTCGGCGTGGAGGAAAAACGGAACGGCGTTTTTCTTGACCGCGCCAAAGTGGCGAAACGCATCCGCGAAATCTCGGAACTTTACGGACTGGAAGTGGATCCCGACGCCTACATCAAGGACCTGCCTGTGGGGACTCAACAACGCGTCGAGATCATCAAAGTCCTTTATCGCCAGGCGGACATACTCATTCTGGATGAGCCGACCGCCGTCCTCACCCCGCAAGAAGTGGAGGGGCTGTTCAAAGTCCTGCGCTCGCTGGTGGCAAAAGGCAAATCCCTTATCTTTATCACTCATAAATTGAAAGAGGTCATGGCGCTGGCCGACCGCATCACCGTTTTACGGAACGGACGGACGGTTGGCACCGTCACACCAGGCGACGTCAGCCCCGAAAAACTGGCCTCGATGATGGTGGGACGCGAAGTCAATCTCGTTGTCCCGAAGAAACAGGCCAATCCCACCGAAGCGGCGCTCGAAGTCCGGGACTTGTACGTGGAGGATGAACGCGGCCAACTGACCGTCCAGGGCGTCTCGTTCGATGTGAAGATGGGCGAGGTGCTGGGCATCGCGGGTGTGCAGGGCAACGGACAGACGCAACTCGTCTACGCGTTGACCGGCCTCCTGCCCTTGCAGGCTGGCGAGATCCGCATCCTGGGTGAAACGCTCAAACGCGCAACCCCGCGCGATATCCTGGAACGGGGCGTGGCACATATCCCCGAGGATCGTCAGCGGCACGGATTGATCCTCACGTTCCCGATCCATGACAACATGATGCTGTGCACGTACTACCAGCCGCCGTTCGCGCACGGTATTTCGTTGCAGGAAAAGACGATCATGAGCAACGCCGAAAAACTGGTGGAACAATTCGACGTGCGCACGCCGAGCATCTACGTGCCGGCCTCCAGCCTTTCGGGCGGCAACCAGCAAAAAGTGATCGTGGCGCGCGAGTTCTCGCGTCCCATCAAACTGCTGATCGCCTCGCAACCGACCCGCGGGTTGGACGTCGGTTCCATCGAGTATATCCACAGCCGAATCATCGAGAAACGAGACGAGGGGACGGGTGTGCTGGTGGTCTCTTCGGAGTTGGATGAGATCCTGGCCCTCTCCGACCGCATCGCTGTGATGTATCGCGGCCAGATCGTGGACATCGTCCCAGCCGCCCAGGCCAGCAAGGAATATATCGGCCTGTTGATGGCAGGCATCCGTCCCGAGGACGCGCTCAAAGCCGCGCCCGCCAAAACGGGCGAAGTGGAACGCGTCTTTTAGGAGGCAGAAACGTGTCAGCCAACAAAGAACCTCGTAAAACAGAAGCCCGCACCAGTCTGGCAAAGATGCTCAGCGGGTCGGCAGTCCAATCCCTGCTGGTGCCCATCCTGGCTGTCTTCACCGGTCTGGTGATCGGCGGCATTGTCATCGCAGCCACCGATAAGGGCGTGGCGGCGGCTTTTGGAAATTTTTCCGCCGACCCGGGTGCGGCCTTCAAATCCATCTGGACGGCGATCGCCACCGCGTATGGCGCATTGTTCTACGGCTCGCTCGGAAGCCCGCGCGAGATCATTGATGGATTCAAAGTCTACAATTCCACCGGCGATAATGCCGCCTTGATGAAGGCGATCTACCCGTTCACCGAAAGTCTTGTCACGGCCACGCCGTATATTTTTGCCGGCCTGGCTGTGGCCATCGGCTTCCGTTGCGGATTGTTCAACATTGGTGCAGAGGGACAGTTCTTCATGGGCGCGCTGGGCGCCGCCTATGTGGGTTACAGCATCGAAGGCCTGCCGTGGTTCATCCACCTGCCGCTTGCGATTTTGGGCGGTGCCCTCGCTGGCGCGATCTGGGGTGCAATTCCCGGTTATCTGAAGGCCAAATTCGGGGCGCATGAGGTGGTGAACACCATCATGATGAACTGGATCGCCTTCCGCTTGAGCGACTGGCTGTTGACCGGTCCGATGATGTCCTCCGGCTTTCGCCCGGTCACACCGAATATTCAAAAGGCCGCAGAACTGCCGCGCTTCTTTGACGATCCTCTGCGCTTCAACTGGGGCTTTGTCCTGGCGTTGGTGGTGGCCTATCTTGTCTACTGGTTCCTGTTCAAAACCACGCTCGGATTTGAGATCCGCGCGGTGGGCGCCAATCCCGATGGCTCGAAGTACGCCGGCATGAGCGTTGTCCGCAATTTTGTGCTGGTCATGGTGCTGAGCGGCGGCCTGGCCGGCCTGGCCGGTGCGGCGCAGGTATTGGGCGTGGACCATTGGGTGGGGCAGGGGTTCTCCGCTGGCTATGGCTTCGACGCCATTGCCCTGGCCCTGCTCGGAAAAAGCCATCCGCTTGGGGTGGTGCTGTCGGCCATCCTGTTCGGCATTTTACGAAGCGGCGCGACGCGCATGCAATCGCTGGCTGGCATCCCCATCGACATTATCTCCATCATCCAGGGCTTGGTCATCATTTTCGTCGCCGCGCCCATCATCATCCGCTGGCTCTTCCGTATACCGGTAGCGGACAAGGAAGAGACCGTGCTGACGCGCGGCTGGGGCAAGTAGAGGCATCATGGCTGTTAAAACATTTACCCACGGCACATCTCCCCGTCGGCGCACGACCATCGGCGCTGTCCTGATCATTTTTGGCGTGTTGATCTTCCTGCTCTTCACTCCCGGCACAGAGGCAGGTCAGACCGCCAAGTTTGGCATGAACCTCAACAGTTCTGCCGCGATCAAGATCCCCGATATTATCCTGCCCGTGCAGACCAGCCTTTACGTGCTGTCCTTCATCGTGGTTTTTCTCGGCGCATTCCAAATGGCGCGCGGCATCCGTTCGCCCGGCGCGCTGTTTGGCATCGTCGCGTTCGCGTTCGTGGCCGCCTTCCTCATCTGGGCAACCAAGGGCAAATCCCTCAGCCTCATCGGCATGTTGACCAGTTCCCTCGTGCGCGCCACGCCCATCGCGCTGGCCGCGCTGTGCGGAGTCATCAGTGAACGCGCCGCGGTCGTCAACATCGGCATCGAAGGCATCATGCTCATCTCGGCGCAGGCTTCCGTGGTTTCGGCCACCCTGAGCGGAAGCATGGCGGTGGGACTTTTTGTCGGCGTCTTCGTGGGCGCGTTGGTGGCCGCCTTCCATGCCGTCCTCTCCATCCGTTTCAAAGTGGACCAGATCGTGAGCGGCGTGGCCATCAACATCTTTGCCACCGGGGCGACCTCGTTCATCTCCTCAAAATACCTGCAACATCAGGGCGAACTGCTCAACAACTCGGGCACGTTCCCCATCATCCAGATCCCCCTGCTCTCGAAGATCCCCGTACTCGGCCCCATCCTTTTCGAGAACAACCTCGTCGTCTACCTGATGCTGCTCATCGTCATCGCGATGCACATCGTTCTCTACTACACTCCCTGGGGCTTGCGGACGCGCGCGGTGGGCGAACATCCCAAAGCCGCGGACACGCTCGGCATCAACGTGTTCTTCGTGCGTTACGTCAACGTCATCGTCGGCGGCATGATCGCCGGCCTCGGCGGCGTATACTTCACGCTCGGCTCGGTCGGCCGCTTCGACGAAGTGATGACCGCCGGCAAGGGCTTCATCGGTCTTGCCGCCATGATCTTCGGCAACTGGAATCCCATCGGCGCATTCACCTCCTCGCTCATCTTCGGTTTCGCGGATTCCCTGCAAGTGAAAATGCAGATCCTCTCCGTGCCGATCCCCTCCTCGATTTTGGCGATGGCTCCCTACATCGTGACGATGATCGTGCTGACCGGCGTGGTCGGACGCGCCATCCCGCCCGCGGCGGACGGTGTGGCCTACGAAAAGCAATAACCTTTATCTCGTTTCGCTTCGGAACCTCGACTTTGGCTCTTTAGTCGAGAGGCATGAAAAAGAGGAAGCCTTCTGGTACAGTATAGGTTGAGAGACCGAACTGGAACAGGAGGCTTCCATGGTTAAGAATAGCACACAATCGGTATTGTTG
>JBMOMR010000101.1:0-4758 GCA_049324715.1 Chloroflexota bacterium
ACTTTGTGATACCACCCATTCAGGAGATGCTATGATCCAGAAGGTATTTAAGTGGCTGATTTCGCCGCTGGGTCGGGTTGCGCTGTTGATTGCCGGGCTGGCAGTGCTCAGCATGGTGGTCTGGGGATTTAGCCTGACCCAAAAGACCCCTGCACAACCGATCGAATTTCCTCATACGAGACATGTGGCGATGGGCATTCAGTGCCTCTATTGCCATCCCGGCGCGGCGCGCGGACCTTCGGCCGGCCTGCCCACGCCGACGAAATGCTGGGGGTGTCATCAGCAGTTGGCCATCACCAAGACCAGCACGCTTCTGCCGCCGCTGGTTGCCGCCGTTGAGAACGGTACCCCGCTGGAATGGGTGCCCGTGGCTCAGGTTCCCGATTTCGTTCAATTCAATCATCGCCCGCACATTGCCTCCGGTTTGAACTGCGAGAACTGTCACGGCGATGTTGCCAAGATGAACGTGTATGAAAATCCGCAGGTGCTGAATATGGGCTGGTGTCTCGATTGTCACCGCGAGAAGTCGGCTGGCAACCCCGAACTCGAGAAGAAATTGCTCGATTGCGGCACCTGCCACTATTAAAGGATAACAGCATGACCGATAAGATTTCCCGACGCGATTTTCTAAAACTGGCGGGCATCGGTGCGGCCACGTCCGCTGTGCTGACGGGTTGCGGTCCCGCGGCCAAGTTTGTGACGCGCCAGCCATACTTCGAAATGCCCGAGTACACGTACAACGGCGAAAGCACGTATTACGCCACAACCTGCCGCGAGTGCGCCGCGGCCTGCGGACTCGTCGTCCGCACGATGCAGGGACGCGCCATCAAAGTGGAGGGCAACAAGGCGAATCCCGTCAATCTCGGCAAGACCTGCGCGCGTGGACAAACGACGCTTCAAGGTCTCTACAATCCCGACCGTGTGCAGAATCCCGTCCAGCAGGGACGCGCGTCCGAGTTGAGCGATAAGGCTGTGAGTTGGGACGACGCGATCGTCACCGTCTCCGACGCGCTCAAAAATTACAAGCCCGAAGAGATCGCCTTCCTCATGGGCATGGCTCCCGATCATCTCTTCGACCTCGTGACGGAACTGACCTCGAACATCGGCGCGCCCGCCCCCGTCCGTTTTGGTGCGCTGGGCATGTTCGAGTCCCGCACCACGCTCGCGCAGGCCGCACAGGAAATGTACGGCCAGGCCGCGCTGCCCTTCTTCGACATGTCCAAAGCCGACGTGGTCATCTCGTTCGGCGCGAACTTCCTCGAGACGTGGCTCTCGCCCGTGGCGTACACGCGCGGCTTTTCCAAAATGCGCAAGGGACGAAACGGCCGACGCGGCTACTTCGTCCAATTCGAATCACGGATGTCGCAGACGGCCGCGGTGGCCGACGAGTGGATCCCGCTTCGCCCGGGGACCGAGGGGCTGGTCGCGGCCGCGCTCGGCGGACTCGTTGCTGAGGCGGCTGGCGGCAGTCCCTCCCGCGTAGACGCGGCCGATGCCGCGGAGAAGGCTGGCATCTCGCTCGAAACACTGGAGGCCGTTGCGGCTCGCATCGTCCAGGCCAATGCTCCGCTGGCAGTCGTCGGCGGCGCGGCGCTGGCGCAAAGCAACGGACTGCAGATCGCCAAGTCGGTGCTGGCGCTCAACGCCCTCATCAACAAAGCGGATTCTCCGACCGTTTTCCTCTCGCCGCTCGCACCGGGCGAGGACGAGTATCACCGTCCCGCCTCTGCACAGGAGATGGCAGATTTCGTCAAGAAATTGGACTCGGGCGCGGTGAAAGTGCTGTTCATCCACGGTGTCAATCCCGCGTTCGAACTGCCCAAGTCATTCGGATTTGCGGACGCGCTCAAAAAGGTGGAGACAGTCATTTCGTTCGCGACCTTCCCCGATGAGACGGCATTGATGTCCGATTATATTTTCCCCGACCATCAGGGACTGGAAAGTTTTGGCTACCAGCGCGCAGCCACAGGCGCGGACGCGTCCGTGCTTTCGGGGATGCAACCCGTCGTCTCGCCCTTCCACAATACCAAGGCTACTGCGGATGTGTTGCTGGCGGCCGCGAACCTCCCTTACACGGACGAGTTCGCGTTCATCCAGAGCAGACTCCAGCAATTCGTCCCACTCGAAGGCGGATCGTTTGCCGCGCCAGAGATCAACACCTTCATGGCATATTTCCAGCAACATGGCGGCTGGTGGAAACAGGACGCGTTGACAGCCGCTCCCGCGCCGTCCGATGCGGTGATCGCCGCGGCGGAACCGAAATTCGAGGAAGGCGAGTACTTCCTCGTCCCGTTCGTCTCGCCGACGCTGGCGGATGTCGGCGCGAACAAGCCCTGGTTGCAGGAGGCCCCCGATCCCACGACCACCGTCATGTGGAACACGTGGATCGAGATGAACCCCGATACCGCGCATGAACTCGGCATCGAGAACGATGACGTGGTGAGACTCGTCAGCGCGGCGGGCGAGGTGGAGGCTCCCGTATATCTGTACCCCGCCATCCGTCCAGACACGATTGCCATCCCCTTCGGGCAGGGACATACCGCCTACGGTCAGTTCGCGGCGGGACGCGGAGTCAATCCCGCGGATCTGTTCGGTCCCGTGTTCAATGAAGCGGGCGATCTCGCCTTCGCGGGCATCAAAGTCCGCGTGGAGAAGACGGGCAAAAAGAAATTCCTTTCCCGCCTCGAGAGCAAGATCGGCGTGTACGGCGAAGGTCTTGGCGAAGAGCATTAGGAGTGAGATATGACCACAATTGATTTAAATGTGATCGGCGCGAAAGGCGCCATTGTGGAAGAGGCCGAAGGCAAGTGGGGCATGGTCATTGACCAGGATATTTGCACGGGCTGTCAGGCCTGCGTCACCGCCTGCGCGATGGAAAACAACATCGCTTTCGTGGGCGAGGAGGACGCGGGCTATGGGCGTTCGATGCACTGGATCCGCGTGGAGCGTTTCTGGGAGGGGACGTATCCTCACGTGAAGATGACGCATTACCAGCCGATGCTGTGCCAGCAATGCGGAAGCGCGCCGTGCGAACCCGTCTGCCCTGCATTCGCGACGGTGCACTCGCAGGCTGAGCAGGTGAACCTGCAAGTTTACAACCGCTGTGTTGGGACGCGCTACTGCGCCAACAACTGCCCGTACCAGGTGCGTTCGTTCAACTGGCGCGATTACAACGACGAGCGCATCCACTCTGCCATCGCCACGCTGAAGAATCAATTCAACCCCGATGTCACCGTCCGACGCCGCGGCATCATGGAGAAATGCACGTTCTGCATCCAGCGTATCCACAAGGCGCAGGACAAGGCCAAGTCCGAGGGACGCGAAGTGGCGGACGGAGAGTTCACCACGGCTTGCGCGCAGGCCTGTCCCGCGGACGCGATCACCTTTGGACGCGTGGACGATCCCGAAAGCCTCGTCTCGCAGTTGGCGCGGCAGGGACATGGCGTGAAGCATCTCGAGGAACTCGGCACGCTTCCGCGCGTGACCTATCTGGTGGGAGGCGCGTAATGACCGACAAACATCACAATGCGGAACAACACCTCCGCGAACAGCATTTGATGCTCGATCCACTCCCGCGCGGCCAGATGAATGACATGGTCATGGAGTCCATGCACACCACCTCGTGGAAGTTCTGGGCGGTCTTCATTGTTCTGAGCGCGGTCGTGGCATGGGGACTGTTCTTCTCGTGGGGACGGCTGATCCTGGAAGGCGTGGGCATCGCGGGCGTGAACCGTCCCTCGTATTGGGGCATCTTCCTCGTCAACACCGTGTTCTGGATCGGCATCAGCCACGCGGGGACGTTCATCTCCGCCATCCTGCGCGTCTTCAAAGCCGAATTCCGCCGCCCGTTCACGCGTGCCGCGGAACTGATGACCACCTTCGGACTCGTCCAGGCGGGCTTCAGCATCTTCATGCACATGGGACGCGTCTGGCTTTCGTACTGGCTGATGCCCTACCCGAACCAGCGTGGACTGTGGCCGAACTTCCACTCGCCGCTTTCGTGGGACCTGCTGGCGATCACCACCTACCTGCTTTCGTCCACGATGTACCTGTTCCTGCCGCTCATCCCCGATATGGCGATGGCGCGCGACAAGTCCACGGGCTGGCGCAAGACCTTCTATAAAATTCTGGCGCTCGGCTTCCGCGGCACCGAAGGCGAATGGACTCACCTCCGCAACGCGATGAACATCTTTGCCTTTGCCATCATCCCCGTCATGTTCTCCGTCCACACCATTGTTTCGTGGGACTTCGCCGCGGCCACCCGTCCAGGCTGGAACTCGACCATCTTCGGCCCATACTTTGTCGTCGGCGCGTTGCACTCGGGCATGGGCGCGGTCATCATGGTGCTGGCGGTTGTCCGTGCCACGATGAAAAACATGAAGTACTTCATCCGTCCCGAACACTTCGAAGCCATCGGCAAACTCATGCTCATCATTTCGATGACCTGGGCCTATTTCTTCTTCAACGATTACATGGTGCAATGGTATGGCGGCGACAAGTGGACGAAACAACTGCTCCACTGGCACGAAGCGGGCCCGATGGGCTGGATGTGGTTCGCCATGCTCATCTTCAACGTGGTCATCCCGTGGGCCACGCTCTGGAACAAAAAATGGCGTTCCAATCCGTGGATCGTCTTCGTGGTCGGCCTGTTCATCAACGTGGGCATGTGGTTCGAGCGTTACATCATCGTGCCCATCTCGCTCACCATCAACCGCGCACCGTTCACGTGGCGCCTCTACGAGCCTGGCATCGAAATTC
>JBMOMR010000102.1:0-4566 GCA_049324715.1 Chloroflexota bacterium
CCCATCTCGTCACGGCCTTTCATCAGTTCGGCCAGCAACCCAGAGCGATACTCGCCCGCCTCCACGGCACGGGCGGCCTCCATTAATTTGGCAAGCGCGTTATGTTCGGCACTATGTTTTTCGGTGGGCATGGAAAATCCTGCTGAGGCGGCAAGTATACTGCCTCTTTGTATTGTGTACGAGAGCGATTCACCAGGCACGCAATCCATTCAGGATACGTTATACTTTGAACATGCCTGAACGAATCGGTGTTTTCGGCGGGACGTTCGATCCGCCACATCTCGGCCACCTTATCCTCGCCAGCGAGTCGCGCAGGCAATTAAACCTGACGCGCCTGCTGTGGATGCTCACGCCTCAATCTCCCCACAAGATCGGCAACTCGATCTCGAAAGTTTCAGACCGCCTCGAAATGGTCCAATGCGCCATTGCGGATGAGCCGACTTTCGAGCTTTCCACGCTCGAATTCGACCGTCCCGCGCCGCAATACACGGTGGACACGCTGAACATCCTCCAGCGCCAGCGTCCCTCTGCGGACCTGATCCTGTTGATCGGCGCCGATTCCATGCGCGGACTGAGCGCCTGGCATCGTCCCGCGGACCTGGTGGGGGCCTGCCGCGAGATCGGCGTGATGCGCCGCCCGGGCGAATCCATTCAACTTTCCATCATCGAGGCCGCCATCCCTGGCGTCTCGAAAAAAGTACGCTTCGTGGAAGCGCCCCTGCTTCAGATCTCTTCGCGCGAAGTCCGCCGCCGCATCATCGAGGGACTGGACTTCCGCTACTTTTTACATCCCGCCGTTTACGATTACATCCAATCGCACAATCTCTACCGCTAACTGCTAATAGCTAACTGCTAATAGCTAACTGCTACCTCACGCGTCCAAATGGTACGTGTGGTACGGATTCTTGCACGGGTTGCCCCAGGCAATGTGCATTTCGCGCGCGGTCAGATCGATGACAAGTGAGTTGATGGTCTTCTCGCGGTCGAGCGGGGCTTTCATGTCAATGGCATGGTTGCAGATGGAGTTGGGGAAGTTGACGTGGTCGCGCTGGATGGCTTGCAGACTCTTGATGGTGTGAGTCTCCTCGCTCTTCACCTGTCGCAGGGCGCGGAAATAACGCACACGTGAAGAGATCAACTCCTCGGGGTCTTTCTCGATGGTCTTCATCGTCTCGTTCAGGAAGTGATTGGTGTGAACCATATAACCGTCTTCACCGTACAAAATCGCGAACTTGCGTGCGGAAACTTCCACGCTGTAGATCTCTCCGCTTTCATGGACGATGAGATGGTTGTAACCCGCGGCCCGATGCGGCACCAGCGCCGAACGGATCGCGTCACCGGGAGTCTTCGCGGCGAGAACCGCCCGCGAGACAAGAATACGCGGAATGCCGATGCGCGAATCGTTGGGGTAGACCGAGTCACAGAATTGGGCGATGCCGTAAGCGTTGAACCCGATATTGGGCAGGAGTCCGCCATACGTCATGGCAAGATACGGAGGCTCATCCTTGGGCGTGGCATGGATCACCATCACATCGTCCTCGTCCTCGGGCAGCCAGTCCTCGTTGTGCGCGCCCAGTACGTGACCGTCCGCGGTGCGCTGTTCGTTCACCGCAAAACTGGTGCAACGCGAAAGATGCAGGGCATCCATCGTCACCGCTTCCATGGCATGCAAAACGCAGAGATCATCGAACGGCACTCCCGCCCCCTCCGCCATGCCCTGAATCTCATCCACGTATTGCGGATACTTTTCCTGCGCGAACGGGATGAACTTACGCGCCTGGATCTGCGCGCCCTCCCAGGTGAGCGCAAGTTCGGAATAGGCCTGTTCCAGCAGGGTGCGCGCATTGTTGACGCTATGCTCGATCTGCTTCCTCGCGGCCTCGCCAAACTGCCGTCCCATCTCGCGGTGCGTGCCAGAGATGCGGACCAGCGGCGGCGGCGTGGTGTGTATGGGTGTGTTCAACGGGTCTTTTTTGGGGGACATACGATACCTTTCCTGCGACAAAAAACCTGCCCCGAGACTTTTTCGGAGCAGGTTGGATTCTAACACAACAGGCTTTTACGACGCTGGCGGCAGCGGTTCATCCGGACCTGAGGCGGGCGCGGCCACAATGGGCCTCTTCCGACTGTCGAGGATGGTCATCGCCACCGCACCGACACCTGTGACACCAACGATGAAGGGAACTGTCCAACCGACGCAGGGGATCAGTCCGATCCCTTCTGCGATCAGCACGAGCAGGAAGGTGCCGAACCCCACCGTCAGCGTGGGCGACCAGTTCTGCCCGATCGAGCGTGTGAAGCGTTCACCGACTTCGAAGCCGATGGCAATGAGACCGAACAGCCAGAACAGGAACAGCGCCAACGCGAGGAAGGGCACGACGAGGATCAGGATGATTGTCAAAACCATGAAGAGCGCCACCAAGGGAGAGGCGAGCACCGTCAATAGACCCACGCCAACCGACACCAGCGGCTGGCGGACGAGGGTATCCGCGACGCGTTCCATCTGCGGACGCATGAAGAGTGAGAGCAGCATCGCCAGCGCGGCGATCAGGATGGCCTGTCCCAACACGCCAAACGCCGAACCAATGGGATCGATATTGATATTGGGTTGGTTGACTTCAGGCACAGTCGGCACTTCAGGGACGGGTGGAACCTCTGGGACCTCTGGAACTTCAGGTACTGGCGGCGCAGGGATTTCGATGGTGGGATTATCGCGGATCTCCCCTTCGACGCGCGAGCCTTCGGCGCGGGTCATCGAGCCGCCTACCATCACCAGGTCACCTTCGATGACGGCCTTCTCACCCATCGAACCCGCCCCGCCGATCAGGACGAGGTCTTGCGTCATCGTGCCGTCCAGTTTGATCGTCCCTCCGAAGATGACGATGCTTCCCTTCACGGTCGCGTCCTCTTCGATAGTGACGTTGCCGCCAAAAACGACCAGGTCGCCGTTCAGCGTGTCACCGCTTTCGAGGGTGTAACTTCCGCCAAAAATGACGGGGCCTCCGTCGAACGGTCCCATGGCCCGCGCGGAGGCGGTTGGGAAGAAGACCAGCGTCAGAAGGGCCAGCAGGATAAAGAGTTTCGTTGCGCGTTTCATCGTTGCGCTCCTTTCACAAAACGGGTAAACCGCCAGAGAGAGACGGTCCATAGCAGGGCAAATCCACCCAGGGTGGAGAGGATGATCATCCATCCCAGGGGCGGGATAAATCCAGGCAGGATGCGCAGGAAGATGGAACCAAGGTCTCCGATGGCGCGCAGCATGTCGAACAGGGTCAGGAAGAAGTTGACGAAGGCCGTGATCCAGCCGGCAGGGGAGGCCAGGAATCGGATCACGTAAGGTGCAAAGAACCAGCCCAGGAGGCCGATCCCGCCCACGGTCAGGATGAGGACGCCGACGAGTCGGTTGCGTCGTTCGCGGACGCGTTGCGCGGCCAGTCGAGACTGGAAGCGCGCGGTGAATCCTGCCGCGGGGGAGGCCATCTTGACGGAACGCAATTCAAGGTTCACCTCGGCCAGCGCGGAGCAATGGGCACAGTCTTGCAGGTGCGTTTGCAGTTCACGCTTCTGGTCGGGGTCGAGGGGTTGTTCATTCAAGAGCCAATCTTCAAAAGGCCGGTGATTCATGGGGCCTCCTTTGGGGGTGTTGCTTCATCGAGGATTCTTCCCAGCGTTTGCCGAGGGCGAGACGGGCGCGGTGCAGGCGGCTTTTCACCGCACTGACGGTCAGCCCCAGCGACTCGGCGATTTCGACTTCCGAGGCGTCGTGCCAGTAACGCATCACAATGGCAGCGCGGTCGGTGGCATCGAGAGAGTCCAAAATTTTATGGACGCTTTCCTTCTCTTCGCGGCGCACGGATTCGCGCTCGGGGTTGGGCGCGTCGGCGTCGGGGATCTCGAAGGCGGGAGAGTCGTCATCCTCCTCGTCAATCGAGAAGGTGGAAAACCTGCGGCGGCGGAGACGGTCGATGCAATAGTGCGCCGCAATGGACAACAGCCAGGTGGCAAACGGCCGTTTCGGGTCATAGCGCGCAATGTGCTGGAAGGCGCGCAGAAAGGTCTCCTGCGCCGCATCTTCTGCCGATTCTGGCTCGCCGAGCATTCGATAACACAGGTTATAGACAGGCTTCTGGTAGGTTTCTACCAATTGCGTGAAAGCCTGATCGTCGCCTCGTTGCGCCTGGAGAACCCAGGTTTGTTCCTCGTTCACGCATTCTCCTTGTTTCTGTCTAAGTATACGGAGGGGGAGAGGGAAGGTTGCAGGGGGTGGGTAAACACGTACACATGTACACAAGTAAACAGGTTGGTTTGGCACGTGTGTACTTGTTTACGTATCTACCTGTGTACTTCAGTGACCATGCCCTCCGCCCGCGTTTTCTGGACCCAAAAAGTGACGAAACTCCCCCAAACGATGACTATACAACGCCAACGCGGCGGCAATGACCGTTGTGAGGGGTACCGCGGCGATCAGCCCCAACGACCCGACGAGGGTCCGCACGATCTCCACGGAGACGAACTCGAAGTTGATCAGCGTGGCGTAATTGCCGCGGTTGAGCGAGAACATCAGCA
>JBMOMR010000103.1:0-4560 GCA_049324715.1 Chloroflexota bacterium
GCCCAATCCAGCGCGTTCTTTCCAAGCGCGGCGCGGATTCCATTAACATTCCATGTGATGATTTTCATCGGTCATTCGCTTTTCATGGTAAACTTGTTTTGGCAGGTTATCATGAGCAATAAATCAGCAAAATTTATTCTTTGCATCGAAGACGAACCAGAGATGATTGATTTGATCCGTCTCATTCTGGAACGCCGCGGGTTCAACGTGCAGGGTGCGGCGGGCGGAACCGAGGGGATCAAGAAAGTGCGCGAACTTCATCCCGATCTGGTGTTGCTGGATTTGATGATGCCCGATCTGGACGGCTGGGAAGTATACCAGCAAATGAAAGCCGACGAAGCGACACGCGACATCCCGGTCATCGTAGTCACAGCAAAGGCGCAGAGCATTGATAAAGTGCTCGGCCTGCACATCGCCAAAGTGGACGATTACATCGCCAAGCCATTCAGCCCGCAGGAACTTCTTGCCAGCGTCGAAAAAATTTTCAGTCAACAGGGTTGAGCGCGTCAGACGATCTCGGGCGTCCCTCTCACAATAGCAGGGCCGCCCTTTTTTCATACCTATGACGACACGCCAGAGCATTTTCATACGAACTCAAAATGGGACGAGCGACGCGTTGCGCGTGACGTGGTGCGAGTCCTTCCTCTGCCGATTGCGCGGACTCACCTTCCGCCGCCCGATCACGCGTGACGAGGGCCTGCTGCTCGTCTTCGGGCGCGACAGCCGCGTCGACTCGTCCATCCACATGCTCGGCGTGAGTTTCGACCTGGCCGTGTTCTGGATCAACGAAAACATGCAGGTGGTGGATAAAGTAGTGGCAGGCGCGTGGAAGCCAGCCTATTTCCCAAAATCTCCCGCCCGTTATGTGCTGGAAGTACATGCCAGCCGAATCGATGATCTCGAGATCGGGCAAACCGTCCAATTCCAAGATGCGTAAAAGTATTCTTCTTTTTCTAGTCATACTCGCCTTGCTGACGCCCCACCCCGCCGCCGCACAGGCCAGCGGGCCGGTGTACATCGTCCAATCGGGAGACAACCTCTGGTCCATCGCGTCGCGCTTCGGCGTCACCGTGGACGAGTTGGTCGCCGCGAACAGCCTCCCCAGCGAGAATCTACAGGTGGGGCAGCAACTTGTCATCCCCGGCTACGAAGGGTTGACGGGTTTCCTCAACACGGAAGTAGTCGGCTTTGGCGATTCCCTGCGCGGACTGGCGCGTCGCAACCAGGTGGACATTCCCCTTCTGCAACGTCTGAATCGCATCATCAGCCCATCCGAATTATATGTAGGCGTGAGTCTCATCGTCCCACAACAGGATGGCGTGACCAAACTCACCGCTTCCGCCGCGCCGACTTCGGGAGAGACCCTGCTCGAATTAGCCATCCGCCAAAACAGCGATCCGTGGACGCTTTCCACGCTGAACAATTTAAGCGGTACATGGAGCACGGTACCGGGCGAAAGTCTCTACTTCCCCGGCGAGACGGACAACCAGACCGCCAGCGGATTGCCACCCGCTTTCGTCAGTGCGGAAGTCAAGTCACTGCCGCTGAAACAGGGAGGCACCGCCGAGATCCTCGTCCGCGCGGCTGAGGGCGCGACACTCGGCGGCTTCCTCGTGGACCGCTCTCTGCATTTCTTCGATATGGGCGATGGACAGCAGGTTGCGCTACAAGGCGTTCATGCATTACTGGAACCCGGCGTTTACCCGCTCCATTTGGATGCCACTCTCCCCGATGGGAGCATTCAATCCTATGAACAGATGGTGCTTGTAGTTTCGGGAAACTATCCCATCTACTCCCTCACCGTCAATGATGTCACCACGCTTGACCCGGCCATCATGGAGCCTGAAAATCAGAAAATTCTCAATGTTGTCACGCCGGTCACGCCACAGAAATACTGGCAGGGCCCGTTCCAACTCCCCGTGGACAAACAGTATGGAATTACCGCCTGGTTTGGAGACCGGCGTTCCTATAATGGCGGAACGTACACGAGTTTCCATTCGGGCGTTGATTACGGCGTGTATTCCACCGAAAAGCCGTTCGACATTTACGCGCCTGCGGCGGGCGTGGTGGTCTTCAGCGAAAAGTTGACCGTCCGCGGGAATGCCACCATCATTGACCACGGCTGGGGAATTTACAGCGGCATCTGGCATCAGGAGGAAGTATACGTTTCGGTCGGGGACATGGTGACGGCCGGCCAATTAATTGGCAAGATCGGCTCGACAGGTCGCGTCACCGGTCCGCACCTGCATTGGGAAATTTGGGTGAACGGAATCCAGGTGGACCCTCTCGACTGGCTGGATGTTTTGATTCCCTGAAAGACAGATAAGGAATTTTGAGGCAGGCATGGCAAATCCGACATTGATCAATTTCTTGAAGCAAAGCGACATCTTCTACAAATTTTCCGCCACGCAACTGGAGCTGGTGACGAATTTGTGTCAGGAGATCGTTTTCCAGGATGGGGAAACTATTTTTCGCGAAAACAGCGAGGGCAAGGAGCTCTACATCATCGCGCAGGGAGAGGTGGATATTCTCATTAGTCCCGCGCTGGTCGGAGGTCCCGCGAGTGGCGAGCAAAAGGAGACGCGCATCGCCACCCTGCGACGCGGTCAATCGTTCGGCGAGATCGCCCTCGTGGACGAAGGTCTGCGGTCCGCCACCGCCCGAGCGGCGCAAAAGGATACGCGTCTGCTCGTCATCCCGCGCGATAAGATCATCATGCTCTGCGAAACGTATCCGCAACTCGGATACCGCCTGATGAACAATCTGGCCGCGGACCTGGCCATGAAGATCCGTAACACCGATTTACGCATCCGCGAACAATTGTTGTACAAGCCAACATCAAAGTAAAAATTTCATAAAAAAAACTCTTGACCATAATCCTGATTTACTGTAGGATTGGCCGATAATTGTCAGACATTCCAGCAAGAAGGGATAAGCGGCCGCGAGAATTTGCGTTTGAGCACAGTTCTCCGGCTGTCTTTAAAACCACTCGCCAAAGGAGGTGATGCCGACACCGTAGCGCATTGTCAGCCAATCGCGTCCGGCCCCGTTTGGGGTCACTCCGATTTACACAATGCTTCCAGAGGAGGAAGAAGAATGTCCAAACGTTTGTTTGCTGTGTTGTCCGTCCTGGTGTTGGCCAGCATGTTGTTCGCGGCTTGCGCCCCCAAGGCCACGGAAGCCCCGGCTCCCGCGACTGAGGCCCCGATGGTTACGGAAGCCCCTGAGGCTACCGAAGCCCCCGCTATGTACGAATGCACCGACCCGCTCGGCTGTGTCAAGATTGCCGCGGATGAACCCCTGCACATTGCCTATTGGGGCGTTCTCTCCGGCGCCGATGGCTCCCTCGGTGAAGACTCCAAGCGCGGCGTCGAGATCGCCATTGATGACAAGGGCGGCAAGATCCTTGGTCACGATATCCTGTTGACCACCGAAGACGCGCTGTGCACCCCTGAAGGTGGCGCGACCGCCGCTTCCAAACTCGCGACCGACACCTCGATCGTAGCCCTCGTCGGCTCCTCGTGCTCGGATGAGACCGTTGGCGGTATCGCCACCCTCACCAACGCCGGCCTGACCACCATCTCTCCCTCGAACACCCGTCCGGCTCTCTCCAGCCCCGATCGCGGCCCCGACTATGCCGGTTACCTGCGCACCGCCCACAGCGACTCCTTCCAGGGAAAGGCTGTTGCCGAGTTCGCGTATAACTTCCTCGGCGTCCGCAAAGCCGCGACCATCCACGATGGTTCCGCTTACGCCCAGGCGCTCCAGCAAGTCTTCGCTGACGAGTTCACCGCCATGGGTGGTGAGATCGTCGCCCAGGAAGCCGTTGCCAAGGACGCCACGGACATGAAGCCCGTGCTGACCACCATCGCTTCCAAGGGTCCTGAGTTCATTTACTACCCGGTCTTCGTGGCCGTTGGTGGTTACATCACCGCCCAGGTCCGCGATGTGGCTGGCCTCGAAGAGGTCAAACTGGCCGGCTCCGACGGTATCTTCACCGCTGACTTCCTGAAGGCCTCCGGCCCGAACGTCCAGGGTGTCTACCTCTCCAGCCCGGACTTCAGCGCCTTCACTGGTGACTACGCTGGCTTCATCGCCAAGCACCAGGCCAAGTACGGCGGCTCGACGCTCTCCACCTTCCACGCGCACGCCTACGATGCCGCGAACATCATCTTCGCCGCCATCGAAAAGGTCGCTGTTGTGGAAGCCGATGGCACCGTCTACATCCCGCGCACCGCTCTGCGTGAAGCCATTTATGCCACCCAGAACTTCGCTGGCATCACCGGCAACCTGAGTTGCTCGGCTAGCGGCGACTGCGGCGCCCCCGTGATCGCGGTCTACGAAGTCGTGAACGCTGATCCCGCCTCCTGGAATCCTGCGGATGCGGCCAACCCGAACCCCAAGAAAGTCTGGCCGTAAACCTGTAAGGTTCGTTTTTTCAATGGTGGGACAGGCAATGCCTGTCCCACCATTCCAAAACCAATAGTATGAGGAGACTGCCATGCGCACGAGTTTCGGCGAACGCATGCTGGACTTAATTGTCAGTGGTTTTTTATGGGG
>JBMOMR010000104.1:0-37851 GCA_049324715.1 Chloroflexota bacterium
CTGACAACTGGCTCAAAAAGGAAGCCTTTCTCATCGGCCTTTCCAATTCCATCGCCGCTTCCACTCGTATTTAACGCGAAAAGGGCACTCGCGTACCCTTTTCCTTTCTTCTTTCCGATCTCAACTTTGCTCAAAGAGCCAAAGTCGAGGGCGGGGGATAGGTCAATCTCCAACCCCATCACGAAGGGACGCCTACACGGAGGCATTTATTTCGCGCACAAACAAAAAGGCGGCTGTTACGCCGCCAAGTATTACGAGAGATATAAATACGATTGTGGTGGTATTACACCAAAAGTTTCTTTCAGAAGCAAGGGCTTTCGGTATTTTCTTGTATTTCCAATTTTTATGGCATGACCTTTTTCTTTGTCTGAGAAGTAGGAATAAAAATAGTCTTCGCTAATTCCTGCATGTTTCTTTGTCTTTCTCCACAACTTCTCCAATTCATCGAAAATTAATTCTTCAACCTCAAATTCACCTATTACTTTACAAACTGGTGAGGAAGCATAAACAACCACAAGTTTGACGGGTTTCTTGAAAATGCTTCTGCGATATTCAAATCTCTTTTCTCCCTTGAAAATCTTTGACGCAAACTCGGGCTTAATTGACAACAATGCTTTCATCGGTTTGGGTCTCCTTCAAAATCAATTCGAATTTTTCTGGTTTTATTGGCTCAAACCCTCGCGGAGCTGAACGAACGTCTGCGATAACGCCCAATTCTATCAAACGTTTCATGTTTATGCGTTTTGGAAACGAATAGGCGTACAAGAAATTTACAATAAAGGGTTTGTTACTTGCTCTGTAGTTCCAATGTTCAAGTAACTCCTTATCCGAGAACACGCTTCTTTTTCGGCACAAGTCAATAAATTGTTGTTCGCCTTTTATGTCGATAATAATACTTTCAATAATTCCAATGGTGCTAACAACCGATTCGTAATAACCTCCTGTTCGATAGAAAACAATCAAATCTCCTTTATGTAAGTCTCTGAAAATTGACCGAGAAATGTAAACCTTGCTTATGGCATTTCTGAAAGGTTCGTTTTCAACGAAGTCAGCAGGCGATTCTGTTCTCAAAATCGAGTCTGGAAATAGGTTAGTGTGATATTCTGGGTAGATAGGTACAATAAATGTGCTCGTTTTTCTGCTGAAGAACGGATAAGTTAGTTTCGGATTCTGGTTGTTGAACGCCTTGCTCATTTTTTTGACATAAACGACTTCGTTGCCATATTCGTTTTTCTTGACCCCATATTCCACAAATCCAAATTCACCAAGTAAATCAATTAAGCGCTGTTGGTCAGGACGCTTATTGAAAATAGTGACATAAATTTCATTCACCTTATTCCTTATAGCATTATCAATGATGATCTTTATAAACCGTTCGCCTAATTTGTAGCCATTCAGTGTAACTTTGAAAGTTCCAATTTTCAGCCTTCGTTTCTTCTCGAAAACAGGTGCAATATCAAAATAAGGTTCTTCCTCTCCTTCGACTTTCAAGTAAAGAAAGGCGGTTATCTTGTCATCCGATTTACAAACGTAAGCAATTTCTTCGCTCTTCTTGGTAAACCATTTCTCGAAGCCTGGATAGTCCTGCTTGAAACTGTCGAAAAAATCATCCCCAAGATTTACATTTCCAAATAATTCCTTCTTTACCGCCAACACTTTGTAGTCTGTAAGCCCAGGGTTTTCCGCGACAACTTTTTCAAGAAACGAATCAATTGTGAATACTCGATCCCCAATGCCAAGCATTCCTGCTTTCGTCTTTATCTTCTTGTCCTCAGTAATAAGAAAGTCAACCGTCCCAATAAAGAGTTCGTTCAACAACAATGTGTCGTTTCGATCATTATCATTCACGTCAACAGAATCGCTCACGCTTTTGACGCGAGAGTTTAGGCTGGCTTGAACTTGCAAAGCGTTGTACGCATCAAGCTTGATATTCAACACTTCTCGCGTGTTTCCCGCTTTAAGTTTGTTTATTTCGTTGATAGTGATCTGGTGAACACATTTGGTGTAATGAAGATTATCCAACCACTTGAACAGGACGCCAATGTCTCTGTTCAGTGGATAGTTTCCTTCTCGGTGAATGATTATGTTGGTGTCAAGTAAAATCTTCATGCGTCCCTAGCCTTTACAGTCTGACCTTATACCGCTTACGCGATTCTTCTTTCGCAGGTACTCTGACTAAATCAGGCGGATGTTACATATCGTAGTTTGGCTTTGGATAGGAAATATATTTCCTGATTTTCGATTTTGCGGTTAATTTACCCCATAACGACTTGTTGAATTTTCCTAGAAGAGATTGTTTTTCCAATTGCTCAAATGCCCAAAAAAATGGATACTCTACACCGAATGGCATCCAACTCTCAGGCTCTTGAATAGTCGTGGTGTTGTAATCATAATTGGGTCTTGTTGAGTTTGGCAAATACCCAAACGATGAAACCGCGAAAGTTTTTATCTGATTTGGATTTATAGATTTAATTGCTTCAAGCATTTTCTTGCCGAACAACAGTTCAATTAATCCATCGGGGTGATTGTATTGTACGTCATCTATTCTATCCGCCTTCATTAGGCATACCGCATAAAATCGTTTTTTATCGGGTCTAATACTCTCTAACACTGAAAATAACCTACTAAGATATCCCACATATTCGTTCTTCTCTCGCTCAATCCATTCGTCTCTGTTGTCGTAGTGTTCTTGACGCCAATAATTAAACTGGCTATGGTCAAGGGCGATTATTACAATATCCGATTCTGCTAAATTCAACGCAATGCGTGCTACCTTTTCTTGATTTTCCCGAGTGTTCGACTCTATTAATATTGCCCCTGTCGTTTCATCGCCTGGATGATCAAAAATTTGAATCTTGTGTTTGAAGGAACTTATTGATTGTCCAAATTTCTCTGATGTTCGGGAGCGTTCAAAATTGATTATTGTGGAATCGGTGTCTACCGTAGCAGCGGGTTCGCGTACAAAGGAATTTCCTTGTTGGTATCCATATCCAATTACTTTTTCCAAGTGGTAATTAAGTCCATCTATTTCCTTGTCGTATTTTAAGTTGAGGATTCTGGATAAGGCTGATATAAGCCAACTTTTCCCTGAACCCCTTGGACCCCAAAGAGCGACGGAAACTTCAAAAAATTTCTTTGGCTTTGTGATGTATCTTTGTTCTGCTTTTGCGATTCTCTTTTTGCTGGCGTACATAGTTAATACTGTGGCGATTGTACTTAATACTAGGAATAGGGTTTCAAACTTTGGCTCTGTAAGAAACCATATCACAGCCGCGATTAAGGTCAGAACAGATATTATTGCAGTCACAGAGTCTTTTTGCTCTTGATTCATGGCTCTACCTCGTTTGGCAGTATAGCATCTAATCAAATTTTTGTGCGCCTCTAACCATCTGCGTAATTCGCGTCCAAAAAACCATCACGTGCTTTATCCCCGTGCGGGCTACCAGCGCAGAACAAACCCCCTCGAAACCGAACCAACCTCCCCCGCCGCGCGAAGCGAGAATTCATCCGTGTTCCTCCGCGTAACCTGTACTGAGACTGTCGAAGTATCCGCGTCCAAGAATCTTCGCGCTCTTCGCGTGCTTCGCGGTTAAATTTCTGTCTCATCCCCCTCCGCCCATTCGCCCATCCGTGAATCCGTGACAGAGTCCGCTGACAACAACCTCATCCCCCCTCCTCCCTCCCTCAACAAATCCCTCGTCCGACAATTCAACACCGCCTTCGCCGCCTCGACTCCCGAAGCCGTGACTCCTGCCACTCCGTGACTGGTCGTGCTTTGTCCGCACAGGAACAGGCCCTCGAACTCCGTCCGCACCGTGAATCCCAGCGGACCCACCTGCGACGGGCGCTTGTCAATGCCGTACAAATTTCCGCGCGTGGCGTTGAGATAATGCTCGTTCGACAGCGGCGTGCCGAGGCTGTAATACGTGATGTGCTTGCTCAAGCCAGGGATGCGCTTCTCCAGTCCGCGCACCATGCGCCACGCCAGGTCTTCCTTCATCGCGTCGTAATCTGTGGGACGCGCGCCGTACTTCGTGTGCGCCCACTGCTCGAACGCCTCGTAGCTCACGAACGCGAACGACTCGCAGGTGTGATGTCCCGCGGTCGCTCCCGTCTTGTGCATCTTCGACGGGTCTTTCAACGTCGTCACGGTCAGGAACATCCCAGGCGGCGTCTCCTCGCGCATCAGCGCGTCGGTCAAGCCGTCCGCGTAGATCTTGTCCACGTCCGCATGATCGTAGTACCACATGTTGCCCGAGTCGAGTCCCGCGCCACGCAAGTCCATGTCGGTGGCAAAAAACAAACTCAGGCACGACGTCGAATATTTCACCCTGTCAATCTTCCTCCGCAACTTCGACGACAACTGCTCGCGTCCGATCAACTTGCCGAACGTCACTTCGGGATCGGCATTGGAGACGACCACGCCCGCGCGGATCTGCTCGCCCGATTCCAACTCCACGCCGATGACCTTTTTCCCCTCGAGCAACATCCGCTTCACGCGTGACTGGAGGCGGATTGCCCCGCCCGCGCGTTTCAGCGCCCGAACGAACGCCCGCGGAATCGTGAACGCGCCGCCCATCGGATAGTATCCGCCATCGAGATAATGCTCGGTGATGCCCGCATGCATGAACGCGCTCACTTGCGAAGGCGGCATCCCATGATCGCCCGATTGTCCGCCCAACACGCCGCGCAGAACGGGGTCAGTGACGTGCGCGTTGATGAGGTCCGCGCCCGTGGCACGCGCCCACTTGAGCACGTTCGCCACGCCTGAAGCGGCCTCCAGCGGCTTGGACAGATTGCCGATGCGGCGCAGTCCCTGCGTCATGTTGACGATCTCGTTGAAGTAGCCGTCAATGCCCTTGGCCTCGTGCGGGAAGTGACTCTTCAACCGCTCGACCAGTTTCTCCTTGCCCTTGGGGAAGTCGATCTGTTTGTCGCCGACCACGATGTGATCGTAGCCATCGGGATTCAACTCCACGAACGCCAGATCCTGCGAGACGCCCAACCCGTCATAGATGCGACGCAACCCGCCGCCCTCGTCCAGCGAGCCGATGTAATGGACGCCTGGGCTGAAGCGATAGCCGTTCAGCGTGAACGAATGTGTCCAGCCTCCTGGCCTGTCGTGTTGCTCCAACACCAACACTTTCTTCCCCGCCTGCGCCAACGCCACCGCGGCGGTGAGTCCGCCCGCGCCCGAACCGATCACGATCACATCGTAGTCTGTCATGGTAATCTCCATTGAAATAAAAGACTTCGGAAGTTTGGAAACTTCCGAAGTCTGGTATAAGTTACTTGCTCGCCTTCCGAAATCGTTGAATACGGGATTCGATTTCGGCAACAATACTGCGCGCGGAATTCAAGTCGGTTTCGTTCAGATGCTTGCCCAACTCTTTGAGGAGCGGTTCCATTTTAGGATTGAAGGCATTCATCAGCGTGGCAATATCATTTTCGTAAATCCCCACGCGCTCGAAACTTCCCTGACGATACAGGGATGGCAGGGCGAATAGTTTCAACAGGATCAATCCCTCGACCGTTGCACAGCGGATTTTTCGATCCATGAATTTTTTGGCGATTGCGTGATTCTTTTCCACTTTTGCGAAGAGCGGATTCTTTGTAAGTAGAACGTTAATCTGTAATTCGCCAAATTTCCCCCGCGCAAAGTACATATCCTCGCTCTCGATCTTGATTTCAGGCAGTTTGGCAAGCGAAGGCAATGCAAAGATGATGTCAATATCCTGCGTGTTGCGTCCTTCCACGTAGGTTAGCAGGGCGATGCTGCCGACGAGAACGTAGTCCACTTTGCGGGACTCAAGCAAGTCAAATAACTGTTCCACCTGCGACGGCAGAGAATCCGCGTTCGCAATCACCTCAGGAGAATTCTTGAAGTTGAAAGCGACAGCATTTCGCACAACACTGCCAATCTGGGGGACGCTGTGAATGGTCATTGGCTTAAGTATACCCGCGCTCAAAAAACAGAATCATCGCTCAACATCTTTTCGTACACCATGAACTCCCGCAGCACCTCGGGGACGATCCACGCGTATTCGTTGCGGAGGGGACCAGTCAGCCGCGAGACGGTGGTATGCCATAGCAATGCCTTGACGATGGACGCGACCGGGCGGGAGACGTTGTAGGCTTTCAGCAGTTGTTCCTTGCTGGCAAATCCCTCCCAGCGCGCGAGGTAACTTTCACGCAGGGTGAGCATCTCGGAGGTGGGAGGCGCCCAATCGTCGAGGTCGAGCGCGATCTCCATGCTGACGAAAAACGTTCGGAGCGAGACGAAAGGATGGGTGACCGAGGCGTCCCCCCAGTCGAAGAAAGTGATGCGGCCGTCCTTGACGAGGACGTTGCCGTCGTGGAAGTCGCCGTGGTTGACCGATTCGGGAATCCCGAACGCGGCGAGGTCCGCACAAATCTGCTCGAAACGCGGGATCAGGTTTTGCAATTGGTGGTAGTCGGCGGAGGTCAGTCCCTTCTCGCGGTCGACCATCATGCTCTCGTCATCTGTCAGTAATTGCGAGTAAAGCCCAGGCAATGCGGCGAGACGATGGTCGGGAATCCCCAGCGCGAGAATTTCATCCACGTGCTCGGCGAGGCCGATCTGCACCTCGGCATATTTTGTGATGACCGGTTCCCACGGCCTGACGTCCTTCGTCGGGCGGATGGAGGTGCGCAGTTGTTCGCCGCCGTCCCGCATCAGCATCCAGCCGCGGGCGGGGTCGGATGCGACGAGGTCGGGCATGCAATCGGGAAGCCATGCCGCGAGTTTTTCGGTCAGCGCGATCTCGTGGATGGTCTCGTCCGAAGTGGCTTTGAAGAACAGCATCCCTTCGCTCGACGGGACTCGTATCACGGTGGACCAGGCGTAGGCGTGCGGTTGTTCGATCTCGCCGGTCAATTGGATGGAATTGCATTTTGCTTCGGTGCGAATCCAATCGTGGGCTTGTTTCTGCCAGGCAGGGTCGTGCCAGCGGAGTTCGGTCTTGTTCGTCATCTTGTGTCCTCGGATAAAAAATAAAAGGCGAAGGTGCCTGATTTTACAACACCTTCGCCTGAAAGAAACGCGATTTTGATCTACTTTGTCTTCGTCAATTTGATCGTCACATCGGTGGGCAGGGCCAGTTTGGCATCCACCTCCACCGCTTTGATGATTCCCACCGGCACGGGACAGGCCGCGTGCGTGCAGAACTTGTGCCCCGCCGCGTGGATGGTCGGCATGGCACGTCGGAACGAGATCTGTTGATAGGGATCGACCTCGGTCAATTCCGCGGCCATCCTGTTAATGGCCGAGCACTCGCTGGTGATGCTGAGCTTGCAGACCTTCCCATCCATCGTCGCTTCGACCTTGGTGCTGAACCCGCAATTACCCGCGAAAATTTCTGCAGTTGCCATGCTCACTCCGAGATCAAAGGCGTGACGTATTTTTCCAGCATCTCGCGGCTGATCTGCCCCGTCCACGCCAGGCGGATCGTCCCCGTGCGGTCGATCACGTACGAGTTGGGCAGGCTCTGATTGTTGAACGCCCGTCCCGACAAATGATCGGGGTCCAGCCAGACGGGATAACTGATCTGGAATTGCTCCACAAAGGGAGCCACCTGGTTGGCAGGCTCGCCCGCTTCGATGCCGATGATCACGAATCCATCGGCCGCGTACTCGTTGTAATACGCCACCAGTGTCGGTAGTTCGGCCTTGCAGGGCGGGCACCACGTGGCCCAGTTGTTCACCAGCACCACCTTGCCGAGATAATCGGTCAGCGACTCCGTCCCGCCGTTCAGGTTTTCGAGCGCCAACTCGGGCGCGGCATAACTCACCTCGGCGGGGATCGAAGAATATTCCGCGGGCGGCGTTCCGCTGGGTTCCTTCGACGGGATGAAGAACAACACCGCCACCAGCAGGATGAACCCGAGTACGAACGGCCAGGCTGGGACTCTCTGCCGCGCCTTGTATTTGCGGGCGGCCCTCTTTGAGATCTGTTTCGCCATGTTTTCCTGTTAGTTCATTGCACGCATGAGTTCTGCCAGCAGATTCTGCTCGGGGACTGCGCCGACGACCATCCCGGCCCCGGCGTTGATCACCGTCTGCGGCACACCCATGACCTGGAACTGGTTCGCCAGATCGGGGAACTCAGTCGCTTCGACGCCCTCTGCGCGGATCATGCGCGGGTTTTCCATCGCCATCTGATGCGCGAGCAACACGGCCCGCGGACAGTGGGGTCAGGTGGGGGTGACGAAGACTTGCAGGTGCAGGGGTTTTTCCAGTCCCTGCAGGAACGCGCGAGTTTGCGCGCCCAGCCCCGAGTCCCGCCCGGAGACGAGCAGGATGTCGTGGATGAAGGTGCCGAACTCGTGCCCGGCGGGAATCCCCGAGAATTGGATCCCCAGGTCCACCACTTCGGTCCCGTTTTTGGCGGCGATGACGATGGCGGGAGCCTTGTCCACGTTGAATTGTGCGGCCATGTCTGCATTTTCCTGCAGATCGTACACGGTCAGGCCCAGGTGGTCGTTTATGGCTACGACCTCCTCCATCAGTTGATGGGCTTCGCCGCAGTAATCGCAGTTGGCTTTGGAGCCGAAGAACAGGATCTGCACCGGTTCTTTGATCTGTGCGAACGCCTGTTTGATCTGTTCCACTACCTGGTCATTGAGAAGTTTTTCCACCGAATCACTCCAAGATGAGAAATTTGAATGCGCTCATTCGTTTCCAATGACTTCCTTGATGCGATTTGAGTGTGATTTATTACGGACGGTTTGTCACAAAAATAGTTTGAAAAATGTGTCCATTTGTCATAAAACCGGCCCCAGCAGTTTATTGACTCATCCCATTCAGCATGATATATTTGCAAACTAACGGTTACCAGTAAGTTCGCTTTGGAAGTACGAAGGCAAGGTCGGCTCATGGGAACAACCCGTGGGCCGTTTTGTTTTGCACTCCGTTCGGACAAATTGAGTACCCGATCCATCTTTTCTCTATTTGCAAAAGGAGCAAATACAATGTCTGAACGTATCATCGGCACGGTCAAGTGGTTCAACGGAAGCAAAGGCTACGGCTTCATCTCCCACGAAGGCGGCAAGGACGTTTTCGTCCACTTCTCTGCCATCCAGGGCGACGGCTTCAAGAACCTCAACGAAGGCCAGAAGGTCGAGTTCACGGTCGAGCAGGGTCCCAAGGGCCCGCAGGCTGCGAACGTGGTCGTCGTTGCATAATTTTGAACGAACCAATCAAAATCCCCGCGAGGAAACTCGCGGGGATTTTTTGATTCTCACCAGGCAATACGGCGCGTTTTTGTCAGCCGTATCTCTGCATGAACTTTTCCATGCGGTGCAATGCCTCTTCGATCTTGCTGTACTCGGTGGCGTAGCAGGCGCGGACGAATCCCTCGCCGCCCGGGCCGAATGCGTTGCCCGGCACGACCGCCACATGTTCCTCCTTGAGGAGTTTCTCGGCGAAGGTCTCATCGTCCATGCCTGAGGCGGCGATCTTCGGGAAGGCGTAGAACGCGCCGCGTGGCTCGAAGGTCTTCAAGCCGAGGCGGTTGAGACCATCCACCAGCAGGCGGCGGCGGCGGTCGTACTCCGTCACCATCTCCTGGACGAATTTCTCGCCGTTGGTCAGCGCTTCGATGGCGGCGTCCTGTGCGGTCGTCGGTGCGGACATGATCGTGTACTGGTGGATGCGCACAAGTCCCTTGATGAGGTCCGCTGGCCCGGCCGCGTAGCCGATGCGCCAGCCGGTCATGGCGTAGTCCTTCGAGAGGCCGCCCAGCAGGATCGTCCGCCGCTTGATCGACTCGCTCAGTGTGGGGACACAGACGTGCTGAAAGCCGTAAACGAGACGGTCGTAAATTTCGTCCGAGATGAGCACCAGGTCGTTCTGTTCTGCGATCCTGGCGATTTCCAGCAAGGTCTCGCGTGTGGCGACGGCGCCGGTGGGGTTGCTTGGATAGCCGACGAAAATGGCCTTGGTGCGCGGGGTGATGGCGGCGCGGATGCGGACCGGGTCCACCTGGAAATCGTCCTCCATGCGCGCGGGGATCTCCACCGGCACGCCGCCCGCCAGGATCACCTCGGCCTGGTAGGACACGAAGCATGGCGTGGGGATGATGACCTCATCGCCCTGATCGAGGATGGCAGTCATCGTCAGGTAGAGCGCCTCCGAGACGCCGACCGTGGCGATGATCTCCGTCACCGGATCGTACTTCACCCCATACAGCCGAAACAAATTGTCGGCAATGGCCTGTCGCAATTCCAGTTTGCCAGAATTCGATGTGTAATGCGTCTCGCCGTTCTGCAACGAGCGGATGCCCGCTTCGAGCACCGGCTTCGGCGTGGTGAAATCGGGTTCACCGATGCCGAGCGAAATGACGTCTTTCATTGTCGCGGCAATATCAAAAAACTTGCGGATTCCGCTGGGTTTGAGTCCAGCCACGCGTTGCGAGAGGTACTTCGTATTCCCGATTTCGGCCATTGATTCTCCTTGTTGTGGCGCAAATTGGCAATTTGCGCTACTGCATTACGGATTTATAACTGTGCTGTTATCGCCGATGTTCAGCGATGACGGTTCTTCAGGATTGGGCTGTCCCTCCACGCGGCAGTTGCGGCCGATGAGGGAATGGGTCAGCGCGGCGCGGAGGATCTGTGTGCCCTCCTCGATGATGCTATCCGAGATGACGGCCGCCTCGATCTTGCAGTTCGGCCCGATAGACGCATAGGGTCCGATCACTGAGTTGCTGATTTGCGCGGAAGGATGAACAAATGAAGGTTCAATTACCTTCACCTGTGTGCCTGTGTACGTGTTTTCCTGTTTACCGATTTTTTCGAGGAGCAACTTATTGGTTTCAAGTGTCGCTTCGATGGTGCCCGTGTCCAGCCAGGTGAGGATCTCGTTCGTGCGCACCTTCGCGCTGCCTTCGATCATCACCGAGATGGTGTCGGTTAGGAAGTATTCGCCTTTGAGCATCAAGCCGCGTTTCATCTGTTCATCGATGGCGGCAAGGAGTTTTTGCGAATCCTTGAAGTAATAACACCCAACCACCACAAGGTTATTCTCGAGCGACTGCGGTTTTTCGATGAAGCGCGTCACCCAGCCATCCGCGCCGACCTCCGCCACGCCGAAGCGACGCGGGTCGGGGACGGGCATCACCCAGGCCACCCCGTCGGCTGATTCGCGCGCGAGGAAGGAGAAGTCAGTCTCCATGAGCGTGTCGCTGAAGCAGACGATCATCGGGCCGCGCAGGTGTTCACGCGCCAGCCAAAGCGCGTGCGACTGTCCTTTCATTTCGTGTTGCACCACGAAATGGGCTTTCATGTTCGGGTAATGTTCTTTAATGAAGGGGGGGACTTGCAGTTCGCCAAGATACGGCCCGAGGATGAATACGTATTCCACGTTTTGCGGGTCGGGCAGGGTCTTGAACATGTCTAACAGATGTTCCAGCGAGGTCTTTCCAGCCACGCTGACGAGGGGTTTGGGCTTGCTGAATGTGTGCGGCCTCATGCGGGTCCCCCACCCGGCCATGGGTATGACGATCTTCAGTGTTTCGGCCAATGAATGGTCTCCAGGGAAGGATTTCGAGCTTATTGTACCAAACCCGAACAAAAAACCCGATTTCTGGCAGAGATCAGGTTTCTAAGTTCCAGCCACCTTCTCCAAGTCATCGATCTGCGCCTCGATCAGGCTGACAGCCGTTTGAAGCGTTTTCCTGTCGAAGGCCAGTTTGGCGCCCGCGGCCGCGAACAGGTCGGGCAGGGACGCGGTCGCGCCGAGGGCCAGGGCTTTGCGGTAGGCCGTCAACGCGGCGGACTGGTCCTTGAGCGCGTTCATCCAGATCAACACCGCGCCGAGTTGGGCGATGGCATATTCAATGTAATAGAAGGGGCTCTGAAAAATATGTCCCTGACGATGCCATTGTGTGGGACAGTAGATCTCGATGTCGGTGTAATCCACGTCGGGGATGAAGCGCGCGTGGAGTTTGTTCCATTTGGCATCGCACTTCTTCGGGTCGGCACCGCGGGATGGGTTCTCGTAGATCCAATGCTGGAACGCATCCACCAGCGCCATGTAGGGTAGTCCCAGCAAAATGTCTTCGAGCGATTCGATGCGCGCGCGGGCGGCCTCGGCCGGGGTGTAGAGTCCGCTTTCAGTCAGGTGGGGAGCGGCCAGCAGTTCCATCGTCAGCGAAGCGATCTCCTGAAATTCCATCGGCGGGTTGCGCTGCATGATGTAGGGCAGGTCCGCCATCTCCATGAAGTGGAAGGCGTGTCCGCTTTCGTGGAAGAGGGTCTGCACGTCGTAGTGGATGCCGACTGCGTTCATCAGGATGAAGGGCTTGCGCGTGAGTTCGAACCAGGTGCAGTACGCGCCTTCGGCTTTGTGTTTGCGGCTTTTCAGGTCGAGAAGATTTTCCGCCATCATCATGCGGAATTCCTGACCGAGTGTCGGGTCGACGCGGTCGAAGATGTTGGCCGCGCCATGAGCGAGTTGGGTGACGCGGCGGAACGGACGGAGCGCGGGACGCACCAGCGGGTCCACGTACTCGTCCCACGGGCGGATCGTCTCGAGGCCGAGACGTTTGCGACGTCGCTCGTAGACGCGGCTCGCGGCAGGGACGACCACTTTTTCGATGGACGTGTGGAAGACCTTGCAGTCGCGCGGGCTGTAGTCGAAGCGCGAATTTTTTTCCCAAACGTAGGCGCGGTAATCGGGCTTTTCGGCGTTGACCGCGATCTGCTGACGGAGCGCGAACAGTTTCTTCCACAACTCGTGGATGGCGGGTTTGTCGAGGAGGATCCGTTCGCGCATCAACCGCCACGAGACCTCGCGCACCTCGCGGTCGTTCTCCTCCACCAGCATCTTTTGCATTTCGGTGAACGTGCGTTCCTTGCCGTTCCAGCCCGCGGTCTGCGCGCCGATCACCTGGTCGTAGTCGGTGCTGAGTTTTTGCTCCTCAGCCAGCAAAGGCAGGTTGACCTCGCGGTACAACGCGGCCTCGGCGCGCATGGCGCGCAACGGAATTTCCATGCCCACGGGCGTCAATCCGCTGGCGAGCAGTTTTTCTTTCAGGCGCTGGTCATACGGACGCGAGGGCGTGATGACCGCGTCGGTGTGCTCGTTGTATTTTTTCTCCGCTTCCTGGTCGTTGGTGTTGATCGTCGTCGCCACGGCGAGTCGGTTGCTTTGCTCGTACACGATCTCGCTCAAGCGCGACCAGTTCGCCAGCCATTCCTCCACGTTCGCGGCCGTCAGTTTAACGCGCTCCAGTTGCTGATAGAGCGGCTCGATCTCCGCCCAGGTCATCTGCGCCATTTCGGGAAGGGTGGCAGGGAACTTGATATCCATCTACCAACTCCCCAGATTTGACGAAATCCTGCCGCCCAGATATTCCTCGATTTTTTGTCGGTGGCCGCTGAACATGTCGGTGGGCAGTTCGTTCAGCGCGAAAAATTTCGCCTCCGCGATCTCGTGGTCGGGACGGCCGACGATGTTGAAATCTTCACACGCGAACAGGATGTTGTGTCCGCTGGCGTAATCCTCGAAATTGGAATAGACGCCTACAAGTTGGATTTTCCCCACCTCCGCCCCCGCCTCTTCGCGGACCTCGCGGCGCGCTGCCTCCTCAACCGTCTCACCGCGCTTGATGCCTCCGCCCGGCAGATGCCAGCCTCCCCGATACGTGTGGCGGACGAGGAGCACGCGTCCCTCTTTCGCCAGCACGACGCGCACGCCGAACGTCACCGGGCGAAAGAGGAAGAGATAGACGCGATGTGCGAGATACATCAGCCTTAACAAGGCGGTCACGACAGCCTGGCTTCCTGCTCCGCGATGACATTTTCCAACAAATCCACGGCCTCTTTGAGCGTGGCCGCGTCGAAGGCGAATTTCGCACCCGCGGCCGTGAACAGTTCGGGCAGGGAGACGGTCGAGCCGAGCGCGAGCGCTTTGCGATAATTCTCCACAGCCTTCTTTTGATCCCTGCGCGCGTTGGCAAAGACCTGCACCGCGCCGAGTTGCGCCAGCCCGTATTCCACGTAGTAGAACGGCGTCGTGAGGATATGTCCCTGACGGTGCCAATAACTTTGTTTGCTGTCCTCGAAGCCGCTGTAATCGATGCCTTGCATGAAGCGGTCCCATAACTCAGCCCACTTCATTCCACAGCGTTCACCGTCGGATGCCTCCGCGGGGTTTTCGTAGATCCAATGCTGGAACGCGTCCACCAGTGCCATGTACGGCCAGAAGGTGATGATGCTCTCCATGTGAGCGATGCGTGCCCGCGCGCTCTCCTCGTCGCTGTAAAAGCCGCCAAACTCTTTGGTCATGTAGGGCGATGCCAGCAATTCCATGCCCATCGAGGCCACCTCCGCAAATTCAGCGGGGACGTATTGTTCGGCCTTCTGATGGAAACGCAGGTGCGCCGCTTCGAACGCGTGGAACGCATGGCCGCCTTCGTGAAGGATCACCTCCACATCCGAGGGCGAATTGGCATGGCTCGCGAAAATGACCGGCAGGTTCGCCACGTTGTAACCCACGCTGTAGGCGCCGCTGGCTTTGTTCTTGCGGCTCTCGAGGTCGAGCAGGTTGTTGTCCATCATGCGCTGGTAGTATTCGCGGAAGATGGGGTCCACTTTCTCGAACACGTTCAACGACCGTTCGTTCAGCACAGAGACGGTTTCCGCGGGATGCAACGCGGGACGTCCGAACTGGTCCACCTGACGATCCCACGGGCGGATCGCTTCGAGTCCCAACCGCTGGCGGCGCCGCTCGAGGACGCGTTGCGCGGCCGGGACGACGACCTCCTCGATGGCGGCATGGAAGGATTTGCAATCCTCGGGGGTGTAGTCGAAGCGGAATTTCTTTTTCCACATGTATTCGCGGAAATCGCCAAAGCCCGCATTCTCCGCGATCTTCGAGCGCACAGCCATGAATTTTCCCCACAACGCGTTGACCGCCTCGCGGTTTTGCAGGAGGCGTTCTTCAGTCAATTTCCAGGCGCGCTCACGGACGGTTCGGTCGCTGTCAAAGGACACGCCGAACATCATCTGCCAGAGTGTTTTTTCTTCACCTTCCCACATCACGGTGGTGGCGCCCATGATCTTGTCGTACTCGGTGTTCAGTTTTTGTTCCTCGGCCAGCAACGGGAGATTCGATTCGCGGAAAGTCTCCGCCTCGGTCTGCATCATCTTCTGCGCGACCTCGAACCCTTTGGGACGCAACCCGCTGGCAAGCAGTTTTTCCTTGACCTTTTGGTCGGCGGCCCTGGCCGCGGGCTGGATCTGGTCAATGAACGCTTCGAATTGTTTCTGGATGGATTCATCGGCCGTGTATTGCGAGGTCAGCACTTGCAGGCGCGTGAACTGCTCGTCCACACAGCAGGAGAGGGTGGACCAATCGTCCAGCCATGCCTCCACGTTCGACGCGTTCAGGTCGCGCGAGGCGAGGTCGTTGAAGTAGGGTTCGTAGTCCTGCCACGTCATGGCAAGGATGGATTTCGAGTCGGTGGGAAGGGATTGGAAGTTCATGGATTCCTCTGCAATTCTTTTGTACACGGATAGGCACGGATTTCACGGAGTTACACGGATTTTTCTTTTTTAATTTTGTTCCGTGTATCGTATTAGATCACTTTCAAATTTGCCAAACTCGCGGCGAGACGTTTGATGCCGACCGACTCGAAGACCACGTCCACGAGCTCGTCGTCGCCGTCCACGCGCGAGTCGAGGACGATGCCCTCGCCCCAGGTGGCGTGCTTGACGCGCGTCCCTGCGCGGAAACGCGCTTCCCTCATCCCTGCACCCCTCTCCCCATTTGGGGAGAGGGGATGGGGGTGAGGGCTTGACCATCGAGTCTCGCGCGGGCGCAGGGAACGTCCTGTGCGCGTTTTTCCCTGGATCAGTTCGGCGGGCAGGTCTTCGAGATAGCGCGAGGGAAGTTGTTCCTCGCCGTAGCCGCGTCCGCCGCGTTGGACGGCGCGGAGCAGGTAGAGACGATCCTTGGCGCGCGTGATGCCCACGTAAAAGAGACGGCGTTCCTCCTCCATCGCTTCGGGCTCGTCGAACGAACGGCTGTGCGGCAGGATGCCGTCGTCGAGGCCGACGATGAAGACCGCGCCGAATTCCAGTCCCTTCGCGGCGTGGAGGGTGAGCAGCGTGGGGACGTTGCCTTCCGCGATGGTGTCCTGGTCGGAGACGAGCGCGATGTTTTCGAGAAACTCTTCGAGCGTGCGCGTGGCGTAATCGTTCGCGAGGCGTTTCAACTCTTGCACGTTTTCCCAGCGGTCTTCGCCCTCTTCGGTTTCGTCGTCAATGTACTCTTTGTAATTGAGATCGTTCACGATGCGGTCGAAAAGTTCGGGGACGGTGAGGGCGGGCGCGGCCGCTTTCCAGTTGGCGAACGTCGCGCCGAAGTCCGCGAGGGGAAGCGCGGCGCGGCCTGTGAACTGACTCCAGAACGGAGAGTCGGAGCCGCGCGCGAGATCGAACAGGACCGCGCCCGCCGAAAGGTTGTTCTGACGCGCCACGAGGTGGAGGGTGGAGAGGGCTTTGTCGCCGATGCCGCGCTTGGGGACGTTGATGACGCGGTCGAGGCTGGCTTCGTCCGCGGGGTTGTGGACGAGGCGCAGGAAGCAGATGATGTCTTTCACTTCGCGGCGTCCATAGAACCGTTGCGCGCCGACGAGGCGATAAGGCAGGCGCGCGGCGAGGAAGGCTTCTTCCAGCAGTCGGGACATGGCGTTGGTGCGATACATCACCGCGCAGTCGCCCGGTTCATATTGTTTGCTGGCGACCAGTTGTGCGATGGTGTCCACCACGAAGGACGACTCGGCGTAGTCATCGGGCGCTTCGTAGAAAAAGATTTTTTCGCCCGCGCCGCGCTCGGTGAACAGTTTTTTCTTGCGGCGATGCTGGGCGCGGTCAATGACCGACATGGCCGCGTCGAGGATGTTTTGCCGCGAGCGATAATTTTGTTCGAGGAGAATCACCTGCGCGTCGGGATAGTCCTGTTCAAAGCGATGGACGTTGCGCCAGTCCGCGCCGCGCCAACGATAGATGGAGTTGTGGACGACAATTCCGCCCGCAATGTAGTTATGGAGGTTTTCGACTTCAAAGTCGTAGACGGCGCCGCGAAATGGTGTGCGCTGGATTTCAACAATTTCATCCTCCACTATTCGCCCATTTATTTCTACAGCCATGATCATTGATGGGTGTAAATGGCTGGCAGGCATGAGATTGAATCGCTGTGAAAGTGGAGATGTGCCCTTGTCTGTTAAGAATGCGCCGACAACAATTTCAGCGCCGCCAACCGCCTCGCTGAGTTTGGCGGCTTCCTCTTGAATGTCGTCATATTGAAGGCGATTTACCCCAATTCGCCAGTTGTTTCTGCTTCGAACGCGAGGATTGTAGCCGCGTGATTTCAGTTTATCTGCCAGTTCAAGTTCACTACTCCACAAGTCAACGCGATGAGCGTGCCAGGGGGATTCTTCTGTTTTTCTGCCATCGCCAAAATAGCGGAGATTGACCATGTTTCGAAAAGTACCCTGTGGAATGTAGTGCGGGTATTGCTTGTCCATTCCAAGGTCAGTTAATAATGCGTCGGCGTTACTGGTCGTGTCAATATTTTGATATAACTGGTCAATGTATTCTTGCGACATGCGCATTCGTCTGCCGCGAACATGGAATACGGTTGTGGGAATGCCATAAGAAAACGAGAAGAATGATTCCCAATATTGGGCTTCATCGCGCGTCTCGCAAACTTTCAAGACCCAGATTTTGTCTGCGTTTTCCTGATTGCTTCGGACGCGCAGTCCAATTTGTAATTCGGGCTTCACGCCGTCGCTACGAGCGTGCGATGCGATGCCAACACGATACCCCTTATCTTTTCGATACATCAAATATACATAGTGCAAACCAGGTTTTAAACCAAGCCTGCTAAATACAATATGATTTGGCGTAGATTGAAAAGTGAATCCCTGACGGGTAATCACTTTTACTAAATCTCCGTTGTATGTCCGTTTGCCAATATGAGAAACGCTCGAAGCCAGAGTGGAACCTCGTCCACTGGCGGCGGTAACCATATCGCCTGCCTTAAGCTTTTCAATTTTTTTTGCGCCATTTGGCGTTTGAATTGTTGTGCCAATTGGAAAACACTGATCGGGATCGCCAACGCAAAAAATATTTTTGTGCGCCGATGAGAGATGCCGCACCAATGTGTATTGCGCGACGTTTGTATCTTGAAACTCATCCACCAGCACGTGGACGAATCGGCGCGCGTATTTTTCTCGCACGCCTGGGTTATCTTCCAGCAGGCGCGCAGTGTAGACGAGCAGGTCGTCGAAGTCCACGGCGTTGCTGGCAATGAGTCGTTTTTGATATTCGGTGAAGATGCGTTTTACAACCTCGTCGCGGTAATTGGTGATGGGGTAATCGTCCGCGCCGAGTAAATCATTTTTGGCTTTCGATATCGAAGCATGGACCGACGCGGGGCGGAAGCGTTTGTCGTCCAGGTTAAATTCTTTGATGACGCTCTTGACGATGCGCTCCTGGTCGTCCGCGTCGAAGATGACAAAGTTGCTCTCCACGGGCAGGTGTTCGGACTCGCGGCGCAGCAGGCGCGCGCAGATGGAGTGGAAGGTTCCGAGCATCATCCCCTGCGTGGCTTCCTCACCGAGCAGAGATTGGACGCGGTGTTCCATTTCCCGCGCGGCCTTGTTGGTGAACGTCACCGCGAGGATCTGATACGGACGGACTCCCTCCGATGCGATCAAATAAGCGACGCGCTGAGTCAACACCCGCGTCTTCCCGGACCCGGGTCCGGCGAGGACCAAAACGGGCCCCGTCCCGGCTGTGACGGCTTTTCGTTGTGCCTGGTTGAGTTTATCGAGGAAGTCCATATGAATGAGTGGTGAAAAGAGAGTAGAGAGCAGTCTGTGCAACTGCTCTCTACTCTCTAATTATCTATTACCTAAAGTTCCGCCGTGCAGTTGGGACAACGGGTGGCCTTGATATGGATGGTCGAGAAGCAGTGCGGACATTCCTTGGTGATCGGCGCGGCGGGCGCGGGAGCGGGCTTCTTCATTTTGTTGGCCGCCTTGACGATGAGGAAGACCACGAACGCGACGAGGAGGAAATCCACAACGGTCTGGATGAACACGCCATACTTGACCACCGCCGAACCGACGGTCGTTTCCAGGCTGATGAAACTGACCCCGCCCATCAGAATGCCGATGATCGGCATGATCACGTCATTGACCAGCGAGGAGACGATCTTTCCGAACGCGCCGCCAATGATGACCGCCACGGCCAGGTCCAGCACGTTGCCGCGCATGACAAAGTCTTTGAATTCTTTTAACATTGCATTCTCCTGGGAAAGTTGATGAGTGTATTCTACTTTCGGGGAGGAAGCCTGTCAACAAAAATGGGTCGAGGCATGAGGCGTATCTGTCTTCCGCCTGCGATGTTTAATGTAATACCGAAGAAGTGCCGAAAACCATACTCTAGAACTGTTTTTTTCTCAATATTAGCCCTACGATATACCTACGGCCTTCCTATGGTTGACTCTCTTGTAGAATTGGGTATAATTTCGGCTGCTGTTTTGTAGGCCTTGGTATCACATTTCAATGCAGTACAGCAAAGGAATACGCGGATGCCTGATATGTTACTTGATGTTCAAGGGTTGGAGACCACCTTCAAAACCCCGGATGGGGTTATTCACGCGGTGAATGGTGTGTCGTTCGGTTTGAAAGAAGGTGAAACACTCGGTGTAGTTGGTGAGAGTGGTTGCGGCAAGAGCGTGACCATGCACTCGATGTTGCGCCTGATACCCACCCCTCCCGGAAAGATTATTGCGGGGAAAGCGTTCTTTTTCGGGCAGGACCTCCTCCAGATGTCCAATGAAGAGATTCGTCATGTGCGCGGTGCGCAGATCAGCATGATCTTCCAGGACCCGATGACGTCGCTCAACCCGGTGTTGACGATCGGCAAGCAACTGGAAGAACCGCTCATGCTTCACCTGGGCATGACCAAGAAACAGGCGGAGGATCGCGCCACCGAGTTGCTTGGCATGGTTGGCATCCCGAACGCGCGTGAACGCTTGAAAGATTATCCCCACCAATATTCGGGCGGGATGCGTCAGCGCGTGATGATCGCCATGGCGCTTTCCTGTTCGCCTCAGATCCTGATCGCTGATGAGCCAACCACCGCGTTGGATGTGACCATCCAGGCGCAGATCACGGATCTGGTCAAACGTCTGCGCAGCGAATTGGGCATGTCCATCATTTGGATCACCCACGACCTCGGTGTGGTGGCCGGCCTCGCCCAGCGCGTGATGGTCATGTACGGCGGCTTCATCATTGAGGAAGCGGAGGTCAAGGATTTGTATGCGAATCCTTCCCACCCGTACACCATTGGCCTTTTGGGAAGCCTGCCGCGGGTGGATGAAACGGAACGCCACCGCCTGTATTCCATCGAAGGCGCACCGCCTGTGTTATACAATAAGCCCACCGCCTGTCCGTTTGCGCCGCGTTGCAAATGGGTCATGGAACGCTGTTGGAATGAGAACCCGCCCCTCGAGCCGGTGGCTTCCAAGCATAATGTCGCCTGCTGGGTGGATATCAAGACCGGGAGACCTCGCTCATGAGCAACAACACTGCCGATATCATCCTCAAAGTCGAGGATCTCAAGATGCACTTCCCCATCTATCGTGGCGTATTCCAGCGCCAGGTGGGTGCTGTCCGCGCAGTGGATGGGATCAGCTTCGACGTTCTTCGCGGCGAGACCCTCGGAATGGTCGGCGAATCGGGCTGTGGAAAATCCACCGTTGCCCGCACCGTCCTCCAGTTATATAAAGCAACGGCCGGCGATGTCTATTTCGAAGATGTGGATTTGATGAAACTGCGCGGTGAAGAACTGCGCCGGATGCGCCGCAAAATGCAGATGGTCTTCCAGGATCCGTACGCCAGTTTGAATCCCCGCATGACCGTGGAACAGATCGTCGGTGAGCCGCTCATCGTCCACAGCGCCGCGACCGGCAAGGAAGTCCACGATCGCGTCGAACATTTGCTGGAATTGGTGGGGTTGAACCCGGCCTTCGCCACCCGTTATCCCCACGAATTCTCCGGTGGACAGCGCCAGCGCATTGGCGTGGCGCGCGCGCTCGCCCTCCAGCCTTCTTTCATTATTTGTGATGAACCCATCTCCGCCCTGGATGTTTCCATTCAGGCGCAGGTGGTGAACCTGCTCGAAGAACTGCAAGAGCAATTCAACCTGACCTACCTGTTCATCGCCCACGATCTCTCGATGGTGCGCCATATCAGCAAGCGCGTGGCCGTGATGTACCTGGGCGTGATCGTGGAATTGACGACGCGCGATGAACTCTATCTGAATCCCCTGCATCCCTACACCCAAGCCCTGCTCTCGGCGGTTCCCGTCCCGGACCCGGTGGTGGACGCACAGCGCAAACGCGTCATTCTCGAAGGTGACGTGCCCTCGCCGGCCAACCCGCCTTCGGGTTGCCGCTTCCGCACGCGCTGTCCCATTGCCGAATCGCTCTGTGCCGAGAGCCGTCCCGAATTCCGCGAGATAAAGCCAGGTCACTTTGTGGCCTGTCATTTGGTGAAGTAGTGTTCCACCTTGAAAGGAGGTGATGCCTGGTCAGGTACTATCAGTCCATGACACTTTGCAAGTCGTTCGTACTGTCCAATCCTATTTGTAATACGCGAGGAGAAGAAAATGCGTAAACTGTTTGTTGTTCTGAGCCTGCTGGTCATCGCCAGCATGGCGCTTGCGGCCTGCGGTACCCCCGCTCCCGTCGCCACTGACGAACCCGGTGTTGAACCCACCACGGCTCCCGAGGTTACCGAACCCGCCGAAGGGTCCATGGAATACACATCCGCCGATCCGACCACCTTCGTGATCGCGGAGTCTGAAGTCGGTATCGACACCCTCGATCCGGCGCTCGCCTACGACACCGCTTCCGGTGAGATCATCCAGAACGTGTACAACACGCTGGTCTTCTATGATGGCGAAGCCACCGACAAATTCGTCCCGATGCTCGCCGAATCCTGGGAAACCTCCGCTGACGGCACCGTCTGGACCTTCAAGATTCGCTCTGGCGTGAAATTCCACCAGGGTGGCGACCTGACCCCGTCGGATGTCGCTTACTCCTTCCAGCGCGGTCTGCTGCAGGGTGGTTATTCCTCCCCGCAGTGGCTGTTGGCTGAGCCGTTCTTCGGCGTTGGCAACGATGACATCACCATCCTCGTCGATGGTGGCGCTTCCGCCGATGACCGCGACGCCCTGATCGCCAACGATCCTGCCAAACTTTTGGAAGTCTGCCAAACAGTTCAGGCCGCGATCGTGGCCGATGATGCCGCTGGCACCGTCACCATGACCCTCGCCCAGCCGTGGGGTCCTTTCCTGGCGACCATTGCCCAATCCTGGGGCTCCGTCATGGACAAGGAATGGGTTGTTGAGAACGGTGGTTGGGATGGAACTTGCGAAACCTGGCAGAACTACTATGGCATGGCCTCCGCTGACGATCCCTTCAGCACCATTGCCAATGGTACCGGCCCGTTCGTTCTCGAGAAATTCGCCAACGGCGAAGAGATCATCCTCGCCCGCAACGAAGAGTACTGGGCTGGCCCCGCCAAGCTCGAGCGTGTCATCCTCAAGCAGGTCCCCGAGTGGGGCACCCGCTTCTCCATGATGCAGGCTGGTGATGCCGATCTGGCCACCGTGCCCTCCGCCAACCGCTCCCAGATGGACGAACTCGTCGGTGTGTTCCAGGTCTACGATCCTGAGACCAACACCTACGGCCCCATCATGGAAGTCTGCGGATACGATGCGGCTGCCTTGGGCGCCGCCAAGTTCACTGCCTGCGCTGAAGGCGAAACCGGCAACAATGGCCAGTTCCTGGCCCGCCTCGGCCGCCCCGGCATCAGCATGGACGTCCTCCTGTACAACTGGAACATCGCCACCTCCGAGGAAAGCCCGAACCCCTACATTGGCTCCGGCAAACTCGATGGCAATGGTATCCCGGCTGACTTCTTCAGCGATGCCCACATCCGCAAGGCGTTCTCGTACTCCTTCGACTTCGACACCCTGATCGCCGACGTCTTCTCCGGCGAAGCCGCCCAGTCCATCCAGCTGACCCTGCCCGGCATGCCCGGCTTCTTCCTGGATACTCCTCACTACACCTTCGATCTTGCGAAGGCTGAAGAGGAATTCAAACTGGCCGATGTCGACAAAGACGGCATCCCCGCTGGTGAGGATCCCGAAGGCGATGTTTGGACCACCGGTTTCCGCGTCCAGATGTCCTTCAACCAGGGCAACCCCACCCGCCAGACCATTGCCGAAATTCTCGCCGGCTCTCTGGCCCAGGTCAATGAACTGTTCGTGGTCGAGACCCTCGGCCTGCCGTGGCCCGCTTACCTGCGTGCCCAGCGCGCCCTCCAGATCCCGATCATGACCGGTGGCTGGCTCGAAGACATCCACGACCCGCACAACTGGTACCAGCCGTACACCACCGGTACCTATGGTGGTCGCCAGGGCCTGCCCGATGATGTCAAGGAACAGTTCAAGGAAATCTTGAACCGCGGTGTTGCCGAACTCGATCCCGCCAAGCGCGCCGAAATCTACAAGGAAGCCAACCAGCTCTACTACGATCTGGCTGTTGCTCTCCCGCTGTACGTGGCCACCAGCCACGGCTTCCAGCAGCGCTGGGTCGAGGGCGTCATCCTCAACCCGATCTTCCCCGGCCTCTACTACTACACCATCTACAAGAACTAGCCGGTCGTAAGATTCTGTAATCCCTCCGGGGGCCTGGCAACAGGCCCCCGGAGTTCCCCCGAATTTTGTTTTGCCGAGTGAAAGTGATTCGAGGATCGTTCTTACTCTGGAAGACAAAATTTCCACTCCTCAAGAAAAGAGGTTGTTGATATGGTCAATTACATCATCCGTCGTCTATTGCTGATGCCCGTCCTGCTCTTTGGGGTGACTGTCCTGATCTTCCTCATGGTCAGTTTCCTGCAACCCACCGAGCGGTTGGCGCTTTACATTCGCGATTTCCCGAAGAACCCGGACGCCATTCCAGCCCTGATTAATAAATATGACCTGGATAAACCCATCTACGTCCAATATTGGAACTGGCTGGTCGGCAAGGTGGATAAGGCCACCGGCGTGCGATCTGGCGGCATCCTCTATGGTGATTTTGGCTACTCACGCTCCCAGTCCCAGCCGGTGGTGGAATTGATCAAACGTCGCTTCCCCGCTACACTCGACCTGACGTTGTGGGCGATCGCACCGGTGATTCTGGTAGGCATCTGGCTGGGGGTCCAGGCGGCCGTACACCACAATGGATTTGTGGACCAGGCGGCACGCGTCTTCAGTATCGTCGGTACATCCTTCCCGACCTTCGTGATCGGCCTGCTCTTGCTGATGGTTTTCTACGCCAACCTGCAATGGTTCTCGCCAGGGCGTCTCTCGGATGACCTCACCCGTATCTACGAATCGGATGCATTCAATCATTACACCAGCCTGTTGACGATTGACTCCCTTCTGAACGGGCGCTTCGACATGTTCCTCGATGCCCTGCGCCACATGGTCCTGCCCATTCTCACGCTTTCCTACATCAGTTGGGCTACATTCCTGCGCGTGACGCGCGGTTCCATGCTCGAGACTCTGCGCATGGAATACGTCACCACGGCGCGTGCCAAGGGCCTGCCGGAACACGATGTCATCCATAAACATGCCAAACCCAACGCCATGCTCCCGGTCATCACACTGGCTGGCTTCAGTGTGGTGGGTTTGCTGGGCGGCGCGGTTATCACAGAGACGGTCTTCAACTATCCCGGCATCGGCTCGGCTTCGGTACGCGCAGCCACAAGTCTGGATGTGGTTGCCATGCTTGGATTTGCCATGTTCATCGGCTTGATCCTGGTGGTGGCGGTCCTCGTGATTGACATTCTCTACGCCTTCATCGACCCGCGCGTCCGACTTTCGTAATAGGAGCATTCCATGGCGCAAACTGTCCCCTCTGGCGATAACACCCTGTTACGCGACACCATCTCCACACGAAAGATCGGCCGCCTCGAGCGCTTCCTCGGCCCGGAAAACTACCGCATCATGCAGGGCATGATGAAGACCCCGGCCTCCATTGCCGGTTTCTCCCTCGTGCTGTTCTTCGTCCTCATTGCAGTCTTTGCCCAGCAGATCATCCCCTCTGTGGGCAGGGACCCGTACGCCATCCCGCGCGACGGCTTCAAATCTGACCCACAGCCGATGGGCACGGAATGGAAGCGTAACACGCCCGACATCCCCTTCTGGTACAAAGCCGTGACTGGCAAAGACAAATGGGTGCATCTTCTTGGCACCTCCGAAGGTCAGTACGACATTTTCTACGGCATCATATGGGGAACGCGCACGGCCTTCTATGCCAGTATCGTGGTGACACTGTCCACCCTGATCATCGGCGTCATCTACGGCTCCATTGCGGCCTACTACGGCGGCATCGTGGACATGGTCCTCATGCGTATCGTGGACGTCATCTCCATCCTGCCCGGCACCCTGGCCGCCCTCATTCTCGCCGCCATCCTGACACCGTTGATAGGAAAAAGTACCATCCCAGTCATGGTGGCGTTGATCGCTTTCGGCTGGACGGGTTACTCCCGCTTCATCCGCGCCGACATTCTCTCGGTGCGCGAGCGTGACTATATCCTGGCCGCGCGCGTGGTCGGCGTGAAAGACAGCCGCATCCTCTTCGCGCACATCCTGCCGAACGCCATCTTCCCCACCCTCATCCTCGCCTCCATGGCCATCGGTGACGTGGTGCTCAGTTTCGCCGCGCTCTCCTTCCTCGGCGTTGGCGTGGAGATCGGTTACGCCGACTGGGGCCAACTGCTTTCGTTCGCCCGCAACTGGATCACCAGCCTCAACACCTATTGGTACATCATCACCTGGCCCGGGCTGATCCTCGTGCTCTTTGTGATGGGCTGGAACCTGATCGGTGATGCCCTGCGCGACGTGCTCGACCCGCGCATGCGCGGCAAGACCTAAATCGTGCCCGTAAAAGCGCTGACCCGACTCTTCTTGATTTCCCTCGGAATAGCCCTGCTTCTTGCAGGGCTATTCTTCAACGCCAGTCTCGCTTCCTCCTCGCCGCAAGCGGTCGCCGCCACCCCGATAGCATCCCCTTTGGGGACCCGCGACCGCCTCGCCCAGCCGACCCTGCCCGCCTCCCCCTTGCAGGCTGACCACGGCGCACAAGTCTACTGGCTTTCGTGCCTGCCCTGTCACGGCGATCTCGGTCAGGGCCTCACCGACGAATTCCGTATGGCCTATCCTCCCGAAGACCGCAATTGCTGGGAGTCGGGTTGTCATGGCGAGCGTCCCTACGATAACGGCTTCAAACTCCCCACCAGCATTCCCGCGGTGGTGGGCGCCGATGCCCTGCAAAAATTTCCCAACGCGGCGGTCTTGCAGGCATACATCAAAGCCGCCATGCCGTTTTGGAAACCCGGCAGTTTGACGGATGAAGATGCCTGGGCAGTGACGGCCTTCCTCCTGCGCGAGAACGGCCTGCGCGACGACCGGGCGGAGTTGAACGCATCCAACGCGGACCAGGTGCGGGTCCGCGTGACCGAAGCGGAATCCACGCCCGAGCCGCCGGTCGAAGACGAAGATCCAGCCGCGGGCTGGTTGATCGGCGGAAGTGCCGCGGTCCTGCTCTTCGCCCTGTGGTTGATGCGTCGTTCCAAAAAATCGAGAGCATAAAATCGCGGGTTTCTTGACGTCCCCCCCTGCTTATGCTACCATTCCCGCACCATTTGCGTTTTCAAGAATGTGAATCATTCTGGGAGAAAACCTGTGCCAAATAAAACCAATGCGCCCTTGCTCGAAGTAAAGAATCTCAAAACCTATTTCTACACCGAAGATGGTGTGGTCAAGGCAGTGGACGGGGTGGATTTCCATGTGTATCCCGGCGAGGTGCTGGGCCTGGTGGGCGAATCGGGATGCGGAAAAAGCGTCACATCCCTTTCGATCATGCGCCTGATCGGCGTGCCAGGCAGGATCGTCGAAGGCGAAATGCTTTTCGATGGGAAGGACCTGTCCAAGGCCTCCGAACAGGAAATGATGCGGGTGCGCGGCAATCGCATTTCCATGATCTTCCAGCAACCGCAGTCTGCGCTTAATCCGGTCTTCCGGGCGGGCGACCAGATCTCGGAAGTGTTGAACATTCACCAGAACCTGAAAACGGAAGAGGGCAGAAAGCGCGCCATCGAAATGCTCAAACTGGTGGGAATTCCCGAGCCGGAGCGCCGCGCCCAATCCTATCCCCATGAACTTTCGGGCGGCATGGCCCAGCGTGTGATGATCGCCATGGCGCTGGCCTGTCAGCCTGCCCTGTTGATCGCGGACGAACCCACCACGGCGCTGGATGTGACCATTCAGGCGCAGATTCTCGACCTGATGCGCGACCTGCGGACGAAGATGGGGTCGGCGGTCATTCTCATCACCCACGATCTGGGTGTGATCGCCGAAATGGCCGACCGCGTGGCAGTGATGTACGCGGGCGAGATCGTGGAGGAATCGCCTGTTGCGAGCCTGTTCGATAATCCACACCACCCGTATACCATCGGCCTGATCGGTTCGGTGCCGGTGCTTGGCGAGGTGAGGGACGAACTGGACGTGATCCCCGGCTCGGTGCCGAACCTGGTGAACCTGCCGCCCGGGTGCCGTTTTGCCCCGCGTTGCCAGGCCCGCCTGGAACATAACCTGTCGGTTTGCACGGAGAACCGCCCGCCCTTGACGGCTGTCTCTGCCGACCATAAAGTGCGATGCTGGCTGTACACCGATTCCGATCAGCACACTGCCCCGCTAAAAGACGGACAGCCCTACTCGAGGAAATAAGCGTGATGCCATGAATACAAAGATGCAGACCACTCAAAAGTCCGACCTGCTGGTCGTAAAGGACCTGGTGAAATATTTCCCCGTGCGCGGCGGACTTCTTCAGCGTACCGTGGCGCAGGTGCAGGCCGTGGACAAAGTGAGTTTCACCGTCAAAAACGGCGAGACGCTTGGACTGGTGGGCGAATCGGGCTGTGGAAAGACCACGGTCGGCCGCTCCATCCTGCGGTTGATCGAACCGACCTCCGGTCAGGTGAACTTCAACGGCGAGGATGTCCTGGCCATGCGCGCCGGGTCGCTCAAGGCTTTGCGCCGCGATATGCAGATCATCTTCCAGGACCCGTATGCCTCGTTGAACCCGCGCATGCCCATCGGCGAATCGGTGATGGAGGGACTCAACATCCACAAGATCGGCCAGTCCAAGGATCGCTGGGAAGTGGTGATCCAGATGTTGAAGAAGGTGGGATTGGAGGAATACCACGCCCGCCGCTATCCGCACGAATTCTCCGGCGGACAGCGTCAGCGCATCGGCATTGCGCGCGCACTGGCCCTGCAACCCAAATTCATCGTCTGCGACGAACCGGTCTCCGCGTTGGATGTGTCCATCCAATCGCAGGTGCTCAACATCCTCAAGGAACTCCAGCGCGAGTTCGGCCTCACGTACCTGTTCATCGCCCACAACCTCAGCGTGGTGGAGCACATCTCCGACCGCGTGGGCGTGATGTATCTCGGCAAGATGGTGGAACTCGCCAATCGTGACGATCTGTACCGCGAACCGCTGCATCCCTACACCAAGGCGCTCATGTCCGCCATTCCGATCCCGCACCCGAACGTCAAGCGCGAGCGGACGATCCTCAAGGGCGACGTGCCCAGTCCGCTCAACCCGCCCAAGGGATGCCGCTTCCACACGCGCTGTCCCATTGCGGTGGAAAAGTGCTCGGTGGATGAGCCAGAATTCCGCGAGGCGCGCCCCGGTCACTGGACGGCCTGCTGGCTCGTGGACTAATTCGCCGCTTGTTGGAAAGATGATATTAGGATAGGATTCGGGGCGCGTACCCCGAATCCTTTTTTATTCAGGAGACCGCCATGCCCGCGATGAAAAGCCTGTCGCAAAAGATCGTCGTTCTGATCCTTTTACTTTCATTTGTCATTTCCGCCTGCCAGCCGGGCGGGGACGAAACCTCCGCACCCCCCGTTTCCTCCACGTGGACTCCCAACCCTGCTTTTACTCCCACGCCCGCACCGGCGCGCATTCTGAACGTCTGTCTGGGTGAGGCCCCGAATACGCTGTACCCGCTGGGGGTGCCGAATGCCGCGGCGCGCAGTGTGCTCGCGGCCATTTATGACGGTCCCTTCGACGTGGTCAAGTATGAATACCAGGCGGTCATCCTCGAAAAGATGCCCAGCCGCGCGGATGGGGACGCGCAGGTCAATCCGGTCCAGGTGTCGGCCGGGGATACCGTTCTGGATGCCGACGGGAATCCGACCCTGGTCGAAACGGGAACCCGCGTCCGTCCCTCGGGATGCCGAAGCGGTGACTGCGCCGTCGCCTTCGACGGTCAAACACCCATTTTGATGGATCAGATGTTCGTCGAGTTCAAGTTGAAACCCGGCCTGCTCTGGTCTGACGGGACGCCGGTCACTGCGGAAGACTCGGTCTATGCGTTCAATCTCGCGAAGGACGAGGAGACGCCCGGCTCGAAGTACATTTTCGACCGCACCCAATCCTACGAGGCCGCGGACGAATCCACGATCCAATGGTGGGGGATGCCCGGGTTCGTGGACCCCACCTTCTACACCAATTTCTGGATGCCCCTGCCGCAACGCATCTGGGATCAATTTTCCGCGGCCGAATTACAGACCGCCGATCTTTCCTCGCGCCAGCCCATGGGATTTGGCCCCTACGTGATGAAGGAATGGAGCGGCGATACCCTGCATCTGGTGAAGAACCCGTATTACTTCCGCACTACAGAGGGACTGCCGAAGTTCGATGAGTTGTTCTTCCGCGTCGTCGCCAATGCGGACGCGGCCATGAGCGCCCTCATCGAAGGCCGCTGTGACCTGATCGATTCCACGGTGGTTCTCGACGCGCACGTGAGTCTCCTGCGCGAGATGGACAACAAGGGACAGTTGCAGGCCTATTTTGGCGAAACGCCCACCATTGAGTGGTTGACGTTCGGGATCACTCCCTCCTCCTACGACAATGGTTACACCGCCGGCCTGGATCGTCCCGATTTCTTCAGCGACGCCCGTACGCGTCAGGCCGTGGCCTATTGTCTCGACCGCCAGAAAGTGGTCGAGACCGTCCTCTACAACCTCGTCCCCGTGCCCGATACGTATATTTCCGCCGAGCATCCTCTGCACACCACGTCTCTGAAAGCCTATTCCTACGACCCGGCGGCTGGCATGCAACTGCTCGATAATATCGGCTGGCGCGACCACGATAACGACCCGCTGACCCCGCGCCACGCGCAAGGCGTAGACCGCGTCCAGAACGGGACCGAACTGACCTTCACCTATCTCACCACCCAGGCCACCCAGCGCCGTCAGGTGGCGGACATCCTCGCCCAGTCTCTGCGGGAATGCGGCATTGGCGTCAACGTGGTCCATGTTCCGCAACTCGATTTCTACGCCGAGGGTCCCGCTGGCCCGCTCTTTGGCCGCAACTTTGACGTGGCCGTGTACGCCATGTCCACCCTCACCGCCCAGCCGCCCTGTGCGCGCTTCACCATTCCCGAAATTCCCACCGCCGAGAACAACTGGGTCGGCACCAACCTGGGCGGCTATAAGAACCCGTCATTTGATGCCGCCTGCTCCACGGCGCGCCTCTCCCTGCCCGATGAGAATGCCTACGTGGAAGATTTCCACAACACCCAGACCATCTTCGCACAGGAACTGCCCGCCATCCCGCTTTACAACCGCATCGAAACCGCCGCGGCCCGCTTCGACTTCTGCAACTTCAGCCTCGACCCGACTGCCGCCACCGATCTCTACGCCATCGAGACGTTCGACTACGGCGCGGCCTGCCTGCCCTGACGTTTCCCCGCCTCCCTCCCCGACTTTGGGCGGGTCCGGTTATCCTGACACGGACCAGGTTCCCGGTGATAGCACTGGGAACCTGGTTTGCTCTTAAATCTTTGTTATGAAAGTACCATCTTTACGGCTGGGAATTAAGTGTACAATGCCGTTACTAAAATCCGCCAATGGCAGGAAAAATCCACAGCGACCATGTTTGATTCTCCGCGGCTGAATGCCACGCTCAGTAACATTCTCCAGATTGTCGTCACCATTTACCAGGGGGCGGCCGTCCTGGTGTTCGTCTTTGCGTTGTTCCTCGCCAGCCGATGGCTCAAGACGCCCTTCCTGGGTGCCTTCTTCGAGCAGACCATGCTCAAAAACAGCGCCGGCCCCGGCCAGCCATCGTCCGCGTGGAATTTATACGGGCAGATCGAATTTGGGGATCAGTTAGCCACCGTCAATGGGGTTCCAGTCCGCTCCTACAACGATATTGAGAACGTCCTGCACGGCGCGGTGCCTGGCACCATCCCGACCGAGGTGGGATTTTCCGCCGGTGAGGTGATCCCGATCACGGTCCGCACGGAAGCGGGCGAGGAACGCGCGATTAATGTCACCCTGGGCATCTTCCCGATGAGCGACCGCGTCGGCTACATCGTCATCCCCGTCATCCTCAGCGGACTCTTCTTGATTACCAGCATATGGATCTTTGGCCTGCGCCGCGGGGAATCGGCAGGACGCGCCTTTTCGCTGTTCGCCTCCTCGCTGGCCATTGTCATCGGCACGTTGTTCGACCTGTTCACCACGCATGGATTCACCTACCTGTGGACTTTTTCGGTGGCCATCCTCGGCGGCTCGATGGTGGACATGGCCATGACGTTCCCGCAGGAATTCCGCCCGGCCATCCGCCGTCCCTATGTGCGATGGATCGGGTACGGCGTCGGCGTCATCCTGACGGTGTACGCATACACCACCCTGCTCGATTTTCAGCATCCCGCGGCTTACATTGGGGCATGGCAGATTTTGTATTTATTCGTTGCGGTTGCGGCGCTGATCTATTTTGGTTTCCTGTTCTATCACGTCATGTTTTCGCCGTCGCCGGTGGTGAAATCGCAGGCACGCACCATTCTCGTCGGCGCGGTGGCGGGATTCAGCCTGATGCTCATCTGGCTGCTCAATTCCGTCCTCCACCTGTTTGAATTCCAGTTTTCCATCACCTGGCTGTTTTTGCCCCTGGTGTTTTTCCCCATCTCCATTGGTTACACCATCCTGCGTTTCCGCCTGGTCCAAACGGATACGTGGATGCGCCAGGCACTCACCTATGTGTTGTTGTCCGTTTTTGTGGTGGGTGGGATTAGCATTATCGTCACGGGGTTGACGCTGATCTTTAAGGGATTCCAGCCATTCAATAATACATTCATGGTGATCGCGATTGCTTTTGCCATTGCGATTGCGCTTAATCCGCTTCACAACCGCCTGCAAGGCATGGTGGACAACGCCTTTTTCCGCGGACAGCGCGCCTACCTGAAAAGCCAGCAGGATTTCACCCATCGGCTTGCCAACGTGGTGGACCAGTTGAACATCAGCCAGACGCTGCGCGAAAGCGTGATGAATACGCTCGCGCCGGACCGCGTCCATATCTTCATCTACGAAGGCCTGAATGACCAGTACGCCGCCATGCCCGGCCTGGATAATCATCCCACCAGCGATATCCGTTTCACCTCGTCCAGCCCGTTGGCGAAGTATTTCCAGCAGGAGCGCCTACCCCTCTATTTGGACGGGGCCAGCCTCCCGTCCGCGTTGAGAGGCGAGGAGTCGCGCCTGGCCTTGCTGGACGCGCGCTTGTTCATCCGCTTGAAAGGCAAGGAACGTCCGCTTGGCTGGCTCGCGTTGGGCGCGCGTCTCTCCGGTCAACCCTACACGCCGCAGGACCTGGCCTTTGTGGAAAATCTTTGCGAGCAGGCTGCCCTGTCCATCGAGCGCGCACAGACGGTCTCTGACCTCGAACGCCGCGTGCAGGAAATGAACGCCCTCGCGCGCGTCTCGCAGGGCGTGAACATCACCCTGGCCTTCGACGATGTGCTCGAACTCATCTACGCCCAGACCGCGCAGATCATCCCCGCGGCCGACTTCCACATCACGCTTTATAACAAGGCGGTCGATTACTTCTTCTACGGCTTTTGCGTGGAAAACCGCGAACGCGTGGAAGTGAAGGAAAACAAACCCCTGCCTCCCAACTCGGGACTCGCACAGGACATTATTTTGAAGGGCCGCCCGCTCATCACGCAGGATTACACCCGCGAATGCCAGGCTCGCAACGTGCTGACCGGGGAACAGGGCGTCTTTGCCTGGATGGGCGTGCCGCTCAACGCCGGCGCGGAGACCATCGGTGCGCTCAGCATCGCCAGTCGCGACGCCATCATCAACTACACGCGTGGACAGTTGGAACTCCTGCAAAATATTGCCGACCACACGGCGGGCGCCATCGTTAAATCGCGCTTGCTTCAGGAGACGGAACGCCGCGCCCGACAACTATCCACATTGAACGAGATCACGCGGCAATTGACATCCACCCTCGAATCGGAACCTCTGCTGAACAACATCCTCGAGAACGCCGTCTCCATTCTGAACTGTGAGGCGGGCAGCCTGTTCCTTGTGGACGAGCAGACCGATGAGTTGGTCTTCAAAGTGACGGTCGGCCCGCCCATCTCTGCCAGCCTCGCGGGACAGCGCCTGCCGCCCGGCAGTGGCATTGTCGGACGCGCGGTGCAGATGCGGATGCCGGTCATCGATAACGACGCCCAGCATTCGGGGTCCCGCCACGTGGCGACCGACGAGCAGACCGGCTTCGTGACCCGCGCCCTGCTGGCCGTCCCGCTTCAGATCAAAGACCGCGTCCTCGGCGTCATCGAAGTCATCAACCGCCGCGACCGATTGCCGTTCGGCGAAGATGACCAGGACCTGTTGACCGCCTTCGCCGGGCAGGCCGCGGTCGCCATCGAGAACGCCCGTCTCTACACCCTCACCGACCAGGAACTGGCCGCCCGCGTGGAGGAACTCTCGGTCATGCAACGCATCGACCGCGAACTCAACGCCAGCCTCGAAATGGGACGCGCCATGCGCATCACCCTCGATTGGGCCATGCGCCAGTCGCGTTCGCAGGCCGGGTTGATCGGCATGGTGGCCGACAACAACCTGCGCATCATGGCCCATCAGGGATATGGCGATCATCTGGCTGGTTACGCCGAAGCCCCCATGCCGATGGACCTGCCCGTTCTGCGGCAGGCGGTTGCCACCGGGCAGCCCCAGCGTCAGGCCTTGGACCCGGCCATGGGCGGAAGTTTATTGCCCGATGCCATCGACCAGGTCATCATCCCGATCCGACGCGAGGCGCAAGTCATCGGCCTGCTGATGCTCGAAAGCCTCACCCGAACCGAGGAGGACATCTCGTTCCTCAACCGTCTGGGCGATCATGCCGCCATCGCCATTGCCAACGCACAACTCTATGACGAAGTGCAGGCGGCCAGCGTTGCCAAGAGCGAATTCGTCTCGTTCGTGGCGCACGAATTGAAGAACCCGATGACGTCCATCAAAGGCTACACCGAATTGCTGGCCGGCGGAAAAGTGGGCGAGATCAATGACATGCAGTCCAACTTCCTGCACACCATCCGCTCGAACGTGGAGCGCATGTCGACTCTCGTCTCGGACCTGAACGACAACTCCAAGATCGAGGCGGGGCGCCTCCGCCTGGACTTCAAAGCGGTGGACGTGCCCGAAGTGGTGGACGAGGTCATCCGCTCCACCCGCCGCCAGATCGAAGACAAGAAACAGATCGTGGATGTATCCCTGCCCGACTACCTGCCTGGCGTTTGGGCCGACCGCGTGCGCCTGGCGCAGGTACTCACCAACCTTGTCAGCAACGCCCACAAGTACACTCCCGAGGAAGGCAAGATCATAGTGGGCGCTGAAGAAGCGTCCAACCAGTGGGACCCAGAAGGCGCGGTGCGCGTTGTTCACCTGTGGGTGCGCGATACCGGCATCGGCATCAGCGATGAAGACCAGGTCAAGATCTTCCAGAAATTCTTCCGTTCCGAAGACCAGAAAGCCCGCGAAGCGCCCGGCACCGGCCTGGGTTTGAACATCACCAAGAGCCTTGTGGAAATGCAGGGCGGCAAAATCTGGTTCGAGAGCGAATTCCGCAAGGGGACCACCTTCCATATCACGGTCCCGGTGGCGGAAGGATAAGCGACCATGACACTCACCGCCGCTGTTGGACAAGCCCAGGCCCTCGATGGCCGCGAAGCCGGTTTACAGGCCGTGCATCAGGCCTTGAACCGATTGGGCGCGTCCTCGCCGACCTTCGGAATTGTCATCTCCTCCCATCAATACCAGCCGCGTGAAGTGGCGGCAGGCGTCACCAGCCTCACCGGTGACATGCCGCTGATCGGGTTCAGTTCCCCCGCCGGGTTGACGCAGGAAGGCATGCATCCGCATTCGGTGGTGGTGGCACTGCTCAGCGGCGACCTGCGCGCCGAAGTCCACTGGTTGCCCGGCTATGCCCAAAGCGGCCGCGAGACCGCCAACCGCCTCATCCAACTGACCTCGGGGGACGCGGCGCGCCAATCCCTGCTCTTTTTTGCGGACGGTTTCAACGGCGACGCCGAACAACTCTGCAACAGCATCCCCGAAAAATCCGCGCCCATGTTTGGCGGACTTTCCAGCGGGGACCTGCACACGGGGACCAATTACCAGATCGCCGGTACACAAGCCGGGACGGGTGGGCTGGCTGCGGCCATCCTGCGCGGGGCGGCACGCGTGGGGGCTGGATTCGCCCACGGTTGGGACCCGGTCGGCAACCAGTTCCGCGTGACGCGTTCGCGCGGCTTCTGGCTCCGCACGCTGGACGGACGCCCCGCCTCCGAGACGTACGCGCAGATCTTCGGCTATCCCGCCCGCGATTGGGCGTTCCCTCCATTGAACTATCTGGCGCGTCTCTATCCGCTTGGGTTGGAGCAGGGTGATCAGTTGATCGTGCGCGCGCCCCTGCGCGTGGAAGCCGATGGAAGTTTTCGCATGAACGCGCCTGTCCGCGATGGCGTGGATGCGTTCCTGCTGGTCGGGAGCCGCGCTTCCTGTCAGAATGCCGCGCAACAGGCAACACAGCAGGCGCTGCTCAAACTCGGCGATGCCAAACCCGCCTTCGCTCTCGTGCTGGTGGACCTGGCCTGGCAGATGCTGTTGAAGTCCACGCCGGGCGTGGAGATCGCGGCCGTGCAGGAGATCCTCGGCGCAGACGTCCCGATCGCGGGCGGCTACACCCTCGGGCAGATCGTCCCATCTAGAGATAATCCGCAATTCTTGAACCAGCACATCATGGTAATCGTGTTTGGGGGGTGAAGTATTACGTAAAACGTAGTGAAATTCAAAAGGCGTACCGCGGAGATGCGATACGCCTTTTTGATTCTCGATAATGGACTTCCCCCAGTTTGTAGATGGTACGCGGAAAACGCGGATGGACACGGATTGACGCGGATCTTTTCTGGGATTTCAGCGAAGTGCGCTCTTTTCCGCGTTTCACTTGCACCTGGCGCAAGTGCAGGTGTCCGCGCCCGTCCGTGTTCTCCGCGTCCCGTTTACATAGAATTTTTCAGGTTACCACATTCGGCATCTTCGCCTCATAATCAGGGAAGACCAGATCCGTGGCGGGATTGTTCAAGCGCTTCGCCAGAATCTCCGACAGCACATCGCGATAATCGGTGGTGACGGCCAGGTCGCCAGGTTCGATGAGTTGCCCCTCGCCGAGTCCAGGCCACGCCCCGTGGACTTGGCCGCCGCGCACGTTTCCGCCGAGGACCATCATCATGCTCCCGTGGCCGTGATCGGTGCCGAGCGAGCCGTTCTCGTAGGCGCGCCGTCCAAACTCGGACATGGTGACGGTGGTGAGCCTGTCCATGTGGTCGCGCATATCGGCGTGGAAGGCCGCGAGACCCTCGGCGAGATCTTTCATCAGGTTGGGCATCAGCCCCGACGCGACGCCCTGCGTGAAGTGCGTGTCCCAGCCGCCGAGATCAATGGCGGAGACTTCCAGTCCCACTTCGGCTTTGATGAGCATGGCGGTTTGTTTGAGGGCCAGGCCGAATTCGGAGTCGGGGTAATTGGAGATTGGAGACGCCGCCCTGAGCCCGTCGAAGGGTTGGTAATTGGTCGCGTCTAATTTTTGAAGCGTGTCCATGATGCGGAGGGTTTCCTGTCCCATCGCGTCGGATTGATAGACCAACTCCAACGCGGCGCGCATCTGCTGGACGGCAAGGGGATTCCCGCCGAGATGGAAATCGGCAATCGAGCGCAAGGCCGAAACGGGAACCGATCCGCTCAGACTGCGTTGCGGACGCGTCCCCATCCCGACCGCGCGCAGGGGCGAGACGTTGCCCGTATCGAGCGAGGCGAGGTGGCGTCCGATCCAGCCCGAGGCGGGACCGCGTTCGTCGTTGACGCCGCGCTCCATCAACTCCATGGATTTGAAATGGCTGTGCGACTCGTCGGGCGCGCCGCAGGCGTGGATGATGGCCAGTTGTTTTTCGCGCCACGCGTCCATCAGCGGGGACAGGCTGGGATGAAAGCCGAAGAAGCCGTCGAGATCAACAACTTTTTCCTCTTTCTTCTTTTTTGAGTCATCGGGACGCGGCACGCCAAGCGTGGGACGCAATTGATAATAATTTTCTTCGCCGTGCGGCACGACCATGTTCAACACGTCCGCCGCGCCGCGCAGGAAGATGACGACGAGCGTGTCGCCCCCTGACGGGGATCTTCGACCGCGCGGGGCGGTGTTGGCGGGGGCGAAGGAGAGGCGGGGGAGCCAGGTGGGTTGGGAGTTGGATAGTTTCATAGTTGAGTAATTGGTAAATGGTAATTGGTTATCGGAGCGCGGACTTCAGTCCGCCCCACATGAGCG
>JBMOMR010000105.1:0-4357 GCA_049324715.1 Chloroflexota bacterium
AATTCGTCGCGGCCACCGAAGCCATGGTGGTGGGCGATCCGCTCGACGAGCGCGTGGACGTCGGCCCGATGATCGACTCGAAGGAAGTGGACCGCATCGAAGGCTGGGTCAACGAAGCGCAGGGCAGTGGCGCGAAAGTGCTGACGGGCGGCAAACGCGAAGGCACGGTCTATTATCCGACCGTGTTGACGGGCGTGGAAGCCGACATGAAAGTGGTCGCCGAAGAGACGTTTGCCCCAGTGGCCTCCGTCATCTCCAGCGACGATTTCGAGTCCGCTTTGCAACAGGCCAACGATTCCAAGTTCGGACTGCAGGTGGGTGTGTTCACCAACGATGTGAACCGCGTCTTCAAGGCGGTGAAACGCTTGAACTTCGGCGGCGTCATCATCAACGATACGCCCAACTTCCGCGCCGACCACATGCCCTACGGTGGCAACCGCCAGAGCGGGCTGGGACGCGAGGGCGTGCGGTTCGCCATGGAAGATATGACCAATATCCAGATGGTGGCGATCCGTTTGGGCCAGTAAGCGACATTTCTTTTATTTGCGAAGGGACAGGATCGTTCCTGTCCCTTTTTTGACCGAAAGGTAACCATGACTTCCCAACTCTATCAAGATAACTTCCCCCACATGACTCCCGCCTGGAGCCGCATCTTCAACTTTGTCGCGGACCGCGCCGAGGGTTCCTACATTTACACGGACGATGGCCGCAAACTGTTGGATTTCACCAGCGGCATCGGCGTGACGAACACGGGTCACTGCCACCCGAAGGTCGTGGAGGCGATCCGCGAGCAGGCGGGGAATTTTATCCACGCGCAGGTGAATATCGTCGTCCACAAGCCGATGCTGCAACTCATCGAAGAGATCCGTCCGCTCGTCCCGCCTTCGATAGACAGTTTCTTCTTTGCCAATTCGGGTGCGGAAGCATTGGAGAACGCGGTCAAGATCGCCAAGGTTGCCACGGGCAGACAGAATGTCATCGTCTTCAGTGGCTCCTTCCACGGACGCACGCATGCCACGATGGCGCTGACCACGTCCAAGACCATCTATCGTTCGGGTTTTGCCCCGTTGATCGCGGGCGTGTACGTTGCGCCCTTCCCTTACGCGTTCAATCTGAAGATGACGGAGGAGGAAGCCAGTCAATACGCGCTGGAGCGTCTGGAATATCTGCTTGCCTCCCAGACCGCGCCGAAAGAGACCGCCGCGCTCATCATCGAATCCGTGCTGGGTGAAGGCGGATACGTGGTCCCGCCCGCTTCGTTCATGAAAGGCCTGCGCGAGATCTGCGACAAGCACGGCATTTTGCTCGTCCTCGATGAAGTCCAATCGGGGTTTGGACGTACGGGCAAGTGGTTTGCCTTCGAGCATTTTGGCATCGTCCCCGACATTATGACCGTCGCCAAGGGAATCGCCTCGGGCATGCCGCTCTCTGGCGTGTTCAGCCGCACCGACATTATGAAGAAACTCGACACGGGCTCCATCGGCGGGACGTATGGTGGCAACGCGGTCGCGTGCGCGGCGGGCGTGGCCTCCGTCCGTGCGATGAAAGAGGAGAAGATGGTCGAGAATGCGGCCGAACGCGGCATCCAACTGATGACGGGACTCCGCAAGTTGCAGGAGGAAGTTCCCCAGATCGGCGACGTGCGCGGCAAGGGGCTGATGGTCGGCACCGAGTTTATCGTGGACGGAAGCCAGGCCAGGGCCAAACCGCTCGTCAAGGAGATCGTCCACGCGGCCGAGGAACGGGACCTGCTCCTGCTCTCGTGCGGCACCTACGACAATACCATCCGCTGGATTCCCCCGCTGAATGCGACGAGTCAGCAGATCAATGATGGACTCAATGTGTTTAGTGAAGCATTGAAGGCAACTGTGAAGTAGACACGTACACAGGTACACAAGTACACACGTCTTTGGACGCAACCTGTGTACCTGTCTACTTGTATACGTGCGTACTTGTATACAAACCTTATGACTGAACTCAATCGAAACAAACTCACTCAATTGTTGCAGAAGGAAGAAGCCCTCTTCCACAAAACCCATCCCAAATCGTACGAACTCTACCAACGGGCGCGCAAATCTCTCCACGGCGGCGTGCCGATGTTATGGATGGTACGCTGGGCGGGATCGTTTCCCGTCTTCGTGAAGGACGCCAAAGGCGCGCACTTCACCGATGTGGACGGCAACGCCTACATTGACTTCTGCCTCGGCGACACGGGCGCGATGACAGGTCACGGTCCCGACGCGACCATTCAGGCCATCACCGAGCAGATCCAAAAAGGCATCACGCTCATGTTGCCGTATGAAGACGTGATCTGGGTTGGCGAGGAACTCCAGCGCCGCTTCAAACTTCCCTACTGGCAGTTCGCGCTCACTGCCACCGATGCCAATCGTTTTGCGCTGCGCATGGCGCGCATGATCACGGAGCGTCCAAAAGTCCTCGTCTTCAACTATTGCTATCACGGCTCCGTGGATGAGACCTTTATCACTCTCGACGAAGAAGGCACGCCGATTTCCCGTCCCAACAACATGGGGCCGCAGATCGATCCGCGCGAGACGACGAAGGTCATCGAGTTCAACGACATCGCCGCGCTGGAAACTGCGCTCTCCTCCCGCGACGTCGCGGTCGTCCTCGCAGAACCCGCGATGACCAACATCGGCATCATCCATCCTGCCCCTGGCTACCATGAGGCTTTGCGCGAACTGACCCGCAAATACGGGACATATCTCATCATTGACGAGACGCACACCATCTGCACAGGCCCTGGCGGATACACCGCCGCGCACGGACTTCAGCCCGATTTCCTGACCCTCGGCAAGCCCCTCGCTGGAGGCGTCCCCGCCGCGATCTATGGGTTTACCGAAGAAGTGGCAAATGCCTTTTCTGCCAAGCTCGATCTCGACGACGCGGACGTGGGCGGCATCGGCGGGACGCTGGCAGGCAACGCCCTCTCCATCGCCGCGATGAAGGCCACCCTGCAAAATGTCCTCACCGAGGAGTTCTATGCCAAGGCCATCGCCTTGCAGGAGAAATTCACCGCGGGCGTGGAGGGCGTGATCAAAGATTTTGAACTTCCGTGGATCGTTAAACGTCTCGGCAACCGCTCGGAATACTGGTTCCGTCCCGCGCCGCCGCGCAACGGAGGGGAGGCCGCCGCGGCCATCGACCACGAACTCGACCGCTACATGCATCTCTTCTCGCTCAACCGCGGCATCCTGATGACGCCTTTCCACAATATGGCACTCATCTCGTCCGAGACCACACAAGCCGACGTGGATCACCACACGAAGGTGTTCCGCGAAGCAGTGACCAGTTTATTCGGTTAGCCTTGCCTGTTGTGGTTTGCCCAGGATTAAAATAAAAAATCGGTGCGGGCAACAACCCGCACCGAAATTCAGAGCCACCGATGAGATTCGAACCCATGACCTGCGCATTACGAGGGCGCTGCTCTGCCGACTGAGCTACGGTGGCGCTAGTACCGCAAGATTTATCTTGCGAGCGGCGGGGATTATACAAGATTACAGGTAAACCTGCAAGCAAGTTTTCCCCCTCTCACCGCGTCTCACTGATGACTGAACACTGGTTTCCCATGAACATCGCCATGATCTCCTACCACACCTGCCCGCTTGCCACTCTCGGCGGCAAGGATACGGGCGGCATGAACGTCTACGTGCGCGACCTGACGCGTGCCCTCGGCGCACTCGGCATCCACGTGGATGTGTTCACGCGCTCACAGGACGAGCATGTGCCGCATGTTTTGCACGACCTCGGCTACGGCAACCGCGTCGTCCACGTGCCCGCGGGGCCTGAGCACCCCATCGCCAAAAAAGAACTGGCCGAATACATCCCGCAATTCGTGGATGGGATCCGACAATTCGCGGACGAGAAGGGCATCCGCTATGACGTGATCCACAGCCACTACTGGATGTCTGGCATCGCCGCCGCCTCTCTCTCGGACCTGTGGGGGGGCGCGCCGATCCTGCACATGTTCCACACCTTGGGGGAGATGAAGAACCGCATTGCGCGCAATGAAGAGGAGCGCGAGGGACAGTATCGCATCGAGGGGGAGAAACGCGTCCTGAAACGCGCGAACCGCCTCATCGTCGCGACCGAAGCGGAGAAGGCACAGTTGTTGTGGCTTTATAAGGGCGACGTCCGCAAGATGGAGGTCATCCCGCCTGGCGTGGACGTCAGTCACTTTTATCCCATTCCAAAGGACGAGGCGCGGCAGTACATCGGGATCGCACCGAACCAGCAAATGGTGCTGTTCGTCGGGCGCATCGAACCCCTCAAGGGTGTGGATACGCTCATCCGTGCCATGTCGTGTTTGAAATTCCAGAGCGTGGGGCATCCTGTCTAT
>JBMOMR010000106.1:0-4356 GCA_049324715.1 Chloroflexota bacterium
TCCACTTCGCCCGCGATCGGCTCTTCACCGGAAATATGGAGCAAAATAATGTGAGACATGGGTTCCCTTTCAGGATTGGTTAGCGCAGCAGGATCTGAAATTTGAATTTTCCAAGCGCCACCACATCGCCGTGATTGAGCAGGCGTTCACTGTTGACCGTCAGACGCTTGCCATTGACGTAGGTGCCGTTGGCCGACCCGAGGTCCATGATGGCGACGCGCTTGCCGTCCCGTTTGATCAACGCGTGGATGCGCGAGACCCCCCCGGCGTAGGCTTGATGCGGTGACAGGTCCAGGTCTGGGACGACCGGTTGGCCCTCGCTGAGACGTCCCAGCGTGTATTCGTTGCGGTCATCCAGTGAAAGGATCTGGCCGCTGTCCATCAGGTGCAGGGAGGCCCAGGCGTTGTCGGTGATGGGCTTGGGGGTGGCGATGGGCGTGCCCTTGCTGGTGGTGGGCATGACCTTGTCGGTGCGGATGGACTGGGTGGCAATTTCGCTGGCGGTCAGTTGCGCGCCGCACTCTGCGCAGAAGATGGCGCCCGGCGGGTTTTTGTGCAGGCAGTTTTTACAAAGGATCATGCCAGAACGTCTCCCTCTTGCATGAATAACGCGCGTGTTGCATATTTGATCTCCTTTTCACCGGCGAGCGAAAAGGTGTGTTTATTCTGAAGGTTTTCGGCTTCCAGCAAAACAGTGTGCGCCAGGTCGCGATGTCCCTGCTCCAGCAAGTGGGCGGCTAGGTTTTTCAGGGAACGGGTGGCCTTGTCGTATTGACCGGCCTGCGATTCGCCGCGGGCGCGTTCCTGCATGCGGTAGAGTGTCAGCCGCGAGAGCGCCTGCAGGATGGCAGGCGGAGGCAGGGTGATGGCAGGTTCAGCAGCGACCGCCGTCTCGATTCGGATGCGGATGGGGGGCACGGGCGTGGGACGCGTTGCCATGGCGATCTTCAATGTGCCATTCAGAAGGAGCGTGTAGTCCTTTTGAAGGGCGGATGGTTGCACCAGGAATTCGAACAATACGCTCAGACCGGTCTCCCGCAGAATGGCTCCCAGCCGCGTGGCCCGATCGAATGTAAGCGGGCCGCTTTCAGGCTGGGTGCGGAACGCGTAATTCACCTGAATGCCTTCCGCAAGCGACCCTTCCAGCGTGACCTCCTCGGCCAGGACGCGCGTCAGTTCGTGGAATTTCTCGGCCAGCAGTTTTTGGATGTCCTGCGGGCGCGCGATGTAATGACTGGTATTGCCGGTGCGCCCCGCCACCTGATCGAGGAAGGTGTCATTCCAATCGGCGCCAATGCCCATGACGCTGATGCCGATCCCCTCCTGCGAGGCCTGTTCCGCGAGTTTGAGGCAGGCTTTCTCATCGCCGTAGGTGTGACCGTCGGTGAGCAGGATGATCTGGTTGACGCGCCGCGCGTCCCGTCCGCGGCGGACTTCGTTCAGACCGCTTTGCAGTCCCTGAAACAATTCGGTCGCGCCACCCGCGTGAATGTCTCGGATGCTCGATTCGAGTTTCAGACGGTCGTTCCGATAGGAAGCGGGGATGATGACATCGGCCCGGTCGCCGAACGCGACCACGCTGAAGATATCCTCCGCGCGCAGGTCACGCAGGAATTGGACGGCGGCCGCCTTGAGCAGGTCCATCTTCGCGTCTTTCATGGATGTGGAGCGGTCCAGCACCAGACAAACGTTCAGCGGCGGGACGGGGAACGCCTCTTCCTCGCGGCGGGCGCGTAGATTCACAAGCACGTACATCAACTGCGCCTCATCCAAACGGACGAGGTGAGGGCGGCTGTATAAAATTTCGTGGACGATGGGACTGTCGGGCGTTTCTTCCTTTGGAAGCGTCGCGTCGTAGGCCTTGCGCCGCTTTGGGTTGGAAAGCGTCTCGTAGGCCTGCTGGACTTCGAGGAAGATCTCCGTTTCACCGGGAGCCTGGTTTTTATCGGGATGCAGACGCTGCGCGGACTCAAGGTAGGCCCGCTTGATCTGCTCTGGTGTTGCATCCCGTAAAATGCCAAGGATGGCGTAGTAATCCGGTGTCGGAATCATGCGATATCTAATCTATCCCAGTAGTTGGACCAGCACCACGCTGATGTTATCCGGGCCGCCCGCGGCGTTGGCCGAGGCGACCATACTCTGGCAGGCGCGTTGCAGGGTGGGCGCCTCACGTATGACGCGCACCAATTCCTGGTCTGAGACCACGCCCCAGAGGCCGTCACTGCACAGCACGAGCGTCCCCGCACTGGGGAAGGGAATCGTAAAGATGTCGGGCTCGAGCCCTTCGCCCTGTCCGAGGGCGCGATAGAGGACGTTTCGATGCGGGTAGTTGGCGGCCTCGTCCGGGCTGATGTGACCGAGCTCCTCGAGGCGCTTCACCAGCGAATGGTCCCGCGTGATCGTCTCGATGCGTCCGTCCGCGTAGACCATGTAGGCGCGGCTGTCGCCCACGTGGGCAATGGTCACCTGCTGGCCGAGGATCAACGCGGCGGTGAGGGTGGTGCCGCTGCCGGGCGCCTCGCGCTGGATCATCTTCTGGGCTTCCCCCACGGCCGAAAGGATGATCTCCTGCAACGATTCGTCCAGGGGTTCGGGCTTCAGGTTGAAAAGATAGGTGTGGAATTTTCGCAGGATGCTCCCTGCCACCGTGCGGATGGCGGTGTTGCTCGCCACTTCGCCGAATTGATGCCCGCCCATGCCGTCGGCCACGATGTACAGGCCAAACGGTGTGTTGCCGCCGTTGCCCGCGATCGTGGTAGTGACGGTCAACAGGCTGTCTTCGTTCAGGTCACGCTGTTTGCCCACGGACTGTCCACAGGCCGAGAGGAGTTGCTGAATATCGGAGCGCGCGCCGGGACCGCTGATGATGGACTGGATCTGTTGTTCATCCAGTGGGGCAGTGGTGGCATTATCTTGACGCGGGACTGGCTTACTGAATAACTTGCGGAAAAAATCAAGCACGGCGGACTCCTTCTAGGCAAGCAGTGCATACAGTTGGTGGTCGGTGGAGCCGATGTAAACGATATCATCGTAAACGAGCGGTGAACCGGTGATGGGGCCTTTGGTGGCGAATTTCCAGCGCAGGCGTCCAGTTCGATATTCGAGACAGTAGATCTGTCCGTCCACCGAACCGCAGTAGACGGAATCCTTGTAAATAACGGGCGAACCGCTCACCTGATGCTCGGTGCGGAAGCGCCACAGCTCGCGGGCACTTTGGGTCTCGAGGGCGTAGATGAATCCATCCGCCGCGCCGGTGATGATGATGTTTTCCACCACCGCAGGCGAGACGATGGAACTCTTCCCCAATCGGTATCGCCAGAGGATCCAGCCGTTACGCGCGTCCAGGGCGTAGAGCGTGCTGTCCATGGAGCCGAAGTAGACCGATTGCCCGGCCACGATGGGGGAGGATGTGATGGCGCGTTTGGCCTGGAAACGCCATTTCATTTCGCCGCGGAAATCGATGGTGTAGAAATCCCCGCTTTCATTGCCGACGTACACGAGTTCGTTGGCGACGAAGGGCGTCGAGCGGACGGAGGAGGATGTCTCGAATTTCCAGGCGGCGCGGCCGGTGTTCACGTTGACCGCGTGCAGCTGGTGATCGTCCGAACCGACGAAGATGTGTCCCTCGGCGATGCGCGGCGAGGAGCGGACGGGGCCGTCGGTGTAATACGTCCATGCCACCTTGCCCGAGCGCGCGCCGACCACGTGCAGGCGCCTGTCCTCCGAGCCGAAGTAGACGTTGCCCTCGTAGACGGCCGGCCGCGAAACCACTCCGCCATCGGTGGGATATTTCCAGCCGAATTTGCCATCGGCTGCGTTGAGCGCGTAGAGATTGTTGTCATACGAACCGATATAGAGCGTCCCCTGATGGATGGCGGGCGTGCCGCGGATCTCATCTTCGCAGGTGAAGGACCACAGCGGTTTCACCCCGTTGGCTTGTATGTTGGTGGTGGGCATGCGTGAGAGCATGCCTGTTTTCCGCCCGGCGTTCATCAACGCTTCTTTCATGTCCGACGCGGAGGGATAGCGTTCCTCCACGTTGTATTGAAGCGCGGTGGCGATGACCGCCTCCAGTTCAGGAGAGACCGCAGGATTCATCTTGCGGATGGGGCGTTCGGCAAACGAGAACGGCGGTTCGAGACGCGGGTCGCGGCGCGTCAACGCGTGGTGCAGGGTGGCGCCCAGGGCGTAGATGTCCGCCAGCGGGGTCGCGTCGCCGCGATACTGTTCGGGCGGGGAATAGCCCTCGGTGCCGATCATCGTCCCCTTCACTCCCGTCTGGAACGGTTTGGCGATCCCGAAGTCCACCAGGATCACGTCGCCGTTGTGGTTGATCATCACGTTGGAGGGCTTCAT
>JBMOMR010000107.1:0-36225 GCA_049324715.1 Chloroflexota bacterium
AAACCGAATCTCACGCCAGGGCGCGCGGCGCGACCATCTACGCGGAACTGGCGGGCTACGCGTCCACGGCGGACGCGTTCCACGTCACAGCCCCGCACGAGGAAGGCGCGGGCGGCGCGGCCGCCATTCGTCACGCGTTGGACGCGGCGAAGGTCAATCCCGATGAAGTCGGTTACATCTCCGCACACGGAACGGGCACGTCGCTCAACGACCTCTCGGAGACGAAGGCCGTCAAAGCCGCGTTCGGCGCGCAAGCCTACAAGACGCCCATGTCGTCTACCAAATCCATGACGGGACACATGATGGGAGCCACGGGCGCGCTCGAAGCCATCTTCTGCGTGCAGGCAATTCGTGAGGGATTGCTCCCGCCGACCATCCACTACGAAACGCCCGATCCTGATTGCGATCTCGATTACATTCCCAACAAGGCGCGCGAGTCAAAGATCAACGTCGCCATCAGCAATGCCTTTGGGTTCGGCGGGCATAACGCGGTGTTGGTGGTGAGGAAATATGAGTGAGGAGAGAGCGGAGAGCAGTAGTGATCAGTTTTCAGTGATCAGTCATCAGTGAAAGCCTCGCGGAGAAACGACGCGAGGCTTTTGATTCATCTTTCATCTTTCACCCTTTCCCTCGCGGTAAAATAGGGACATGATCTCCCCCGATCTTCCCCTCATCGATCTCCACCGTCACCTCGACGGAAACGTGCGCCTGCAGACCGTCATTGATCTGGCGCGCAAGCACAACATTCCCCTCCCCGCGTGGGACGTGGAGTCCCTCCGCCCGCACGTGCAGGTGGTCGAGCCAAAGCCCAGCATCATGGACTTCATCGCCAAATTTCACTGGCCGATGGCCGTCCTCGCCGATTACGATGCCTGTCGCCGCATCGCCTACGAAAACATCGAAGACGCGCGGGACGAGGGCATTGACTACATCGAACTACGCTTCTCTCCGCTCTTCATGGCGGACGCGCACAAACTGAATCCCGACGGCGTGACCGAAGCGGTCGTAGACGGGACACAGGTGGGCGCGCGTGATTTTGGCGTGCGCGCCAACCTGATCGGGATCATCAGCCGAACCTACGGCCCCGAGGCTGGCGCCCGCGAACTGGACGCGCTCCTGACCCAACGCGAACGCATCGCCGCCCTCGACCTGGCAGGGGACGAGGCCAACTTTCCAGGCGGACTCTTCCGCGAGCATTTCAAGCGCGCTCGTGACGCGGGCTGGCAGTTCACCGTCCACGCGGGTGAAGCGGACGGCGCGCACAGCATCTGGCAGGCTCTGCGCGAACTGGGGACGAAACGTCTCGGCCACGCCATCCGCGCCGTGGACGACCCCGTGCTCATGGATTACATGGCCGAAAATAAAATTGGCGTGGAAAGCAACCTAACCAGCAACGTGCAGACCAGTTGTGTCCCCGATTATTCCAGCCACCCGCTGAAAACCTTCCTCGAACGCGGCATCCTCGCCACCATCAATACTGACGACCCTGGCATCTCTGGCATTGACCTGCCCTACGAATTCAACGTCGCCGCACCGAAGGCGGGACTCTCAGACGAGCAAATCAGGCAGGCACAGGAAAATGCGCTGGCAATTGCGTTTTTGTCGGAAGAAGAAAAAAAGAAGTTGGCGTTGAAAAAGCGGGGAAAATAGGTTTAATCCACCGTTCGATTCAGGCATCCATAAAATTCCGTCATTGCGAGGAGGGTGATCTTCCCGACGACCCTGGCACCGCCCGCCAGGGCAGGTGAGCAATCCTCATGGCATGGAGGAGATTGCTTCGCGACAAACGCTCGCAATGACGAACCAACAGGTTATTTCCACCCATACTCTCCTCGCAACGGGACAAACGCCACACCCAGACTTGGCCTGCATTTGAATTCCCCACTTTCTTTTCGCCAAATTTCCAATTCCTGATAACCACGGTCGCCGACAGGCAGGACGAGCCTTCCTCCCTCCGCGAGTTGGCTCAGCAACGTCTGTGGCGCGGACGGGGCCGCGGCGGTGACCAGAATCCCATTGTAGGGCGCGGACTCTGCCCAGCCGAGGGAACCGTCCGCGAGATGGCAATGGACATTCGCACAGCCCAACTCGGATAATGCTTTCTCCGCTTGAGCGAATAATTCGGGGATCATTTCCACGGTGTGGATTTCCGCCGCGAGATGGGAGAGGATCGCGGCCTGATAACCCGAACCCGTCCCCACTTCAAGGATGCGCTCGGAGCCAGTCAACTCCAGCAAATGGGTCATTAAAGCGACAATGTATGGCTGGGAGATGGTTTGTCCGTAGCCGATGGGGAGAGGTCCATCCGCGTAGGCGTGATGACGATATTCCTCGGGGACAAACAAATGCCGCGGCACGGATTCGAACGCGGCCAGTAACCGCGAGTCGCGCAGTCCACGCCCCGCGATCTGGCGTCTCACCATTTCCATTCGGTCTGATTCGTACGCGTCCATCGGATTTGGACTCCAGAAGTTCGACACCTGGATTATAGCAAGTATCGGTAAGTAAAACCCGCGGAATCCATCTGGGATAAATAAGCTCCGCGTCCATCCGCGCTCGTCCGCGCCCGAGTAGTTATGGTACACTTGTTCTACTATGACGTCCATTGTTGCAATTGACATTGAAACCACTGGTTTGGACAAAGACCGCGACGCGATCATCGAGATCGGCGCGGTGCGTTTTAACGGCAAGCGCGTGGAAGATGAATTTTCCACGCTGGTCAACCCTGGCAAGCACATCCCCGAGTTCATCACGGGTTTGACGGGCATTGACGATTCGATGGTGCGGCAGGCGCCGCGGCTGAACGACATCCTCCACGAGTTGGCGGCCTTTGTTGGGGACGCGGCGGTGATCGGACACAACGTCCGCTTTGACTTGGGGTTCCTGCAAAAAGCGAACATCCTCACCTTCAACCGAGTCATTGATACTTATACACTCGCGTCCGTGTTGATGCCTGCGGCGAGTCGTTACAACCTTGGAGCGTTGGGTCAGCAATTGGGGATTCTGCTCCCCGCCACGCACCGCGCTTTGGACGATGCGCGCGTGACCCACGCGGTGTACGAGCGTCTGGCGGAGATGGCGCGCGAGTTGCCGCTGGAGGTGGTGCAGGAGATCGTCCACAACGGCGAACCGATTGATTGGGACGGCGGATACTTCTTCGAGCAGGTCTTGCGGGGCAAGGCAAAAGAAGGGGTGCAGGCGAAAAAAGCCAAGGGACAGAAACCTGGTTTCTTTGAAAAACCAGGTTTCTCCGAGGACGGGCAGGGAAAATTCCCTCCGTTGAAAAAAGTCGAGGATGGGAAAGTCCTCGCACTCAACGATGAGGAGGTCGCGTCCATTCTCGAATACGGCGGTCCGTTCTCGCAATACTTCGATAGTTACGAGCACCGCCCCGAACAGGTAGCGATGTTGAAGGCGGTGACGAACGCACTTTCGTACGGACGTCACATGATGATCGAAGCGGGCACGGGCGTGGGAAAATGCCTTACGCGTGACGCGTGGATTACGTTTAAGAACGGCGAACGTAAGCAGATTGGCGACATTGTTGAAAGCAGAATCCTACCTGTTGAATCTATTGCTTGCATTTCAGAAAACGGAAAACTTGCCTACCAAAAAATCCAAGCAGTTCATAATAATGGCGTTCGATCAGTTTGGAAACTACGAACTGGCCTTGGAAGAAAAATCACCGCAACTGGCAACCATCCATTTCTAACCTATGACGGTTGGCGAACGCTTAGTGAGCTCAAAGTCGCAGATCGAATTGCTACGATTCGGTCTTTGCCAATGGGTAATTTATCCTATCCTGCACATGAAGCGTTTGTTACGGGAGTAATGCTGGGAGATGGTGGCTGTACCCATCCAGATTCATTGACCTTCACTAATTTTGATTCGGCAGTCGTTGAATCCGTTCGCCAAAACGTGGAAAAGCTTGGGAATGTCGAAATGACAACTCGCAAGGCAGCGGGGCATTATGGATTCCGACGTTTAAGCTTGATGGAACATAAACGAAGTGGACTGAACTTATTACTGGAAAAACTCGATGTTCTCGGCCATGGCGCATGGTCAAAACATATTCCAGCGGCTTATTTCCGAGCAGACAAAGAAACCATATGCCATTTGCTGGCGGGACTTTGGGTAACAGATGGAAGCATAGAAGAGCAAAGGGGCAATATCACAATCGCGTCTGCCTCTGAGCGGCTAATAACAGACATCCAGCACCTTCTTCTGCGGTTAGGGATAATCTCGCGCATTCGCTACAAGTCGGCTTTACTAAACGAAAAGCGCTTCGATTCGTGGAGTTTGGCAATCCTGGACATTCAAAGCAAGCGAGTATTTGGGCAAACTGTCGGAAAATACATGGTGGGGAAGCGAAAGCAACGTCTCGACGCATGGATCGAGGAGCACAAAAACAGCAAAACCAATACCAACGATGACCTTTTCCCCGTTGAGGCTTGGAATCAGATTGCACAAGAAAAAGACGTGGCGGGAAAATCCTGGTACGCGCTCCGCAACGCCTGTGTCGTGGCTTCTGACCGCCAACGGGAGATTAGTCGAAGCAAAATGCTTGCAATAGGTGAGTTTCTGTCTTCGTCTACGCTCACGGAAGCTGCGGAATCCGATATCTATTGGGATCGGGTTGTGGCAATCGAACCAGCAGGCGAGGCTGAAACTTTTGATTTGACAATGGACGGCGAACCGAACTTTCTTGCCAACGATATTGTTGTTCATAACTCTTTTGCTTACCTTGTTCCATCCGCGCTGTTTGCCACCGCGAACAACACGCGCGTGGTAGTCTCGACCAACACCATCAACCTGCAAGACCAGTTGATCAAAAAGGACATCCCCGCGCTGAAAGAGGCGCTGGGGCTGGACGTGCGCGCCGCAGTGTTGAAAGGCCGCTCGAATTATTTGTGCCCGCGGCGTTTGCAGAACATGCGGCACTTCGGCCCTAACAGCGCCGACGAAATGCGCGTACTCTCGAAGGTGATCGTGTGGCAACTCGAAAACCAGAGCGGTGACCGCAACGAGTTGAATCTCACAGGCCCCGCGGAACGCGACGCTTGGATCAAACTTTCGGCGGAGGACGACGCCTGCACAACGGAAACGTGCGCGTCGCGCATGCACGGGACGTGCGCCTTCCACCGAGCCAAGACAGCCGCGCAGAACGCGCATATTCTCATCGTCAACCACGCTCTACTTTTATCGGACGTGGCGACGGGCAGCAAGGTGTTACCCGAATACGATTACCTCGTGGTGGACGAAGCACACCATCTCGAAAGCGCGACGACGAACGCGCTGTCGTTCAAGTTGACGCAGTTTGATATGGCGCGCATGTTGAAGGAGATTGGCAACCAAAGTTCGGGCGTGCTGGGGCGGCTGGTCGGCGCGATGGGAGAGTCCCTCCGCCCGTCGGATCGAGCCGCGTTTGGTCAGATGATCGAGCGCGCCACCAGTCAGTCGTTCCGACTCGAACAGTTCAATCGCGAATTCTTCAACGTGCTGGCCGAGTTCGCCGCGTTCCTGCGCGAGGGTCAGCCGCCATCCAATTATGCCTGGCAGGCGCGCATCCTGCCGCCCGTGCGAAAACTGACCGAATGGGAAGAAGTCGAGATGATGTGGGGACAGGTCAGCGAGACGTGGCGGTTCCTGCTCAAGACGCTCGAGGAACTTTACAAGGCCGCGGCCGATCTGTATTCGGATGGGAACGAGGAAGTGGAACAGCCGATGGGCGACCTGAGCAACGTGCTGCGCCGCATGACCGAGGCGCACAACAACCTCACGGGGCTTATCCTGGACCCTTCGGCGGCCACCGTTTACTGGATCGAAGTCAACCCCAAAGGTGACCGACTCTCGCTGAACGCCGCGCCCCTGCACGTGGGCAAGTTGATCACCGAACACATTTGGAACACGAAGAACGCCGCGGTGCTGGCCTCCGCTACGTTGACTACACACGGCGAGTTCACATACTTGAGAAATCGTCTCGGCGCGGAGATGGCTGACGAACTCGCGCTGGGAAGTCCGTTCGACTACGAAAGTTCCACCCTGCTTTTCATCGGCAATGACATGCCCGAGCCGAACCAGCCCAACTACGAGCAGATGCTCAACCGTGCCATCGTCAACACCGCCAAAGCCACGGGCGGACGGATGCTGGTGCTGTTCACGTCCTACGCGGCGTTGAAGCGCTGCGCTCAGGGAATCACCGCTCCACTAGCCCACGACAATATCTTCGTTCTCGAACAGGGTGAGGGCGCCTCGGCGAACACGTTGCTCGAGTCGTTCAAGTCAACGGAGCGGGCGGTTTTACTTGGGACAAAATCCTTCTGGGAAGGCGTGGACGTGCCAGGCGAGGCGCTCTCGGTGGTGGTCATCACCAAACTGCCCTTCGACGTGCCGACCGATCCGCTCATTGCGGCGCGTTCCGAGACCTACGAAGATCCCTTCAACGAATATTATCTGCCCGAAGCCATCCTCAAATTCCGCCAGGGATTCGGACGCCTGATCCGCACCCAATCCGACCGCGGCGTGGTGGTCATCTTGGACAAGCGCGTGATGACCAAACAATACGGGCGGCTTTTCTTGGAGTCCCTGCCGCAGTGTACGGTACGGGCCGCGAGCACGGTCAATTTGCCAAAGGAGGCGGGGAAGTGGTTGGGGATGTGAGAATTCCTGCTGTATAATCAAAATATGACACGCAGAACCGTGATCTCCCGCATTCGCAAACACCGCGCCGAGTTGACCAAACTGGGCGTGAAATCGTTGTCCCTGTTTGGATCGGTGGCGCGCGGAGAGGATACGCCCAAAAGCGACGTGGATATCTTGGTGGAGTTCCGCGGCCGCGCCACGTTCGACAAATACATGGATACCAAATTCTACCTTGAAGAAATTTTGGGGCGCAAAGTGGATTTGGTCACACCGAAGGCGATCAAACCGCGCATGAAGCCATACATTGCACAGGATTTAGTCCATGTCGCGTGACGAATCACTCTATCTCGAAGACATCCAGGAGTGTTGTCAAAAGGTTTTGAAGTTCACAACAGGGATGACCTTCAAAGAATTTGTGCATGACGACTTGCATTACGATGCGGTACTACGGAATTTGGAGATAATTGGGGAAGCAGTGAAACACATCTCCGATGAACACCGACAAAAATACCCCCAGGTGAAATGGCGTAAGATCGCAGGGTTTCGCGATATTGTGGCTCACTCGTATTTCGGGATTGACGACGAAACCGTTTGGGATATCGTGAAAAATGAAATCCCCGCCTTGCTTGACCATGTAAGGGAAATGCTTGACGCAGAATAACGATGCCTGCCTTGCCGCAGTGTACATGCGGGTCGCGAGCACGGTCAATTTGCCGCGCGAGGCATGGAAGCGGTTGGGGATGTGATGGCAATGCCAAACACTTACTTCATCCTTTTCGAACTCATCATCTACATCCAATTCACCATCTGCCTTGTCCACGCGTGGAAGCATGGGACTGGCAATGTACTCAAACTTCTCGCAGGCGGCGCGTTTGGAGTTTTGCTCGAACTCGCCACCATCCGCCAATTACACGCGTACCATTATGGTCAGTTCCTAATCATGGTATTGGATGTGCCGCTGTGCATCGGTCTCGCCTGGGGTGCGATCATCTACGCCGTGACCGAATTTTCAGATGCCAGCAGTCTGCCCTACTGGGCGCGTCCCGTACTGGATGGCCTGCTCGCCTTGAATATTGACCTGGCTCTGGACGCGGTCGCGATTCGTCTCGGCTTCTGGGATTGGGGGCAGGGATTGCACTTTGAATATTTCGGCGTGCCGTTCGCCAATTTTTGGGCATGGTTCTGGGTGGTGTTTTCCTTCTCCCTCGGCTACCGTCTCCTCGCCTACCGCGCAGACTGGGTCAGCGCCTGGATATCACCGTTCCTGGCGCTGATTGTCGGGTTGGTAGGTGTAGTATCTACAAATTCCCTGATCGTTTTTGTTGTCCCGTATGATTTTTACATGTTCTCCGTAGGACTGGTGCTGGTCAGCGCGCTGGTACTCGTGCTCACCTTGCGTCCACGCTTCAATCTGCGGCCTGTCGCCGCGCTGGCGTTCTGGGTGCCATTCCTGTCCCATGCGTATTTGCTGATTGCGGGATTGGTTTCGGGGGTCATTCTCGATCCGCCTGTGTTGCTCCTTGTCAGTCTCGTGATGTTTGCACTTGCACTTTATTTGCATTGGCCTGCCGTGCGTCACTTGCTGTTGAGAAATAAGATCCCATAAAGGCGAAGACCCCTCCAATCGAAGGGCGTCTTCTTGTCTATTTCCTTTTCTTCTTATTATTATCGTATGCCCGCGAGATATAATACCCCAATGCGCAGGCTGGCCTACCTCCATCCCTTTTTCTTTTTGCTCGGTTCCATCCTTTTCCTCTACTCCCAATCAGCCATCATCGCTTCGCCCGACCAGATGATCCGTCCCTTGCTGACGCTGACGGCGGTTCTGATTCTGCTGGCGTATCCCGCCTATTGGCTGGCCCGCGATTGGGGCTGGGCGTCCATCCTTCTCTCGGTGTTTGTCCTCGGTTTCTGTTCCACGCAATCCTACTTTCTGGCCGCGGGCGTGCTCGCTGTGGCCGTGCTCCTTTTGTGGGTCGCGGTGTCTCGCATCCGCAGGAGGCCTGTCAAACTGCAACAGGCCAACGGCATGTTGACGCTCGCCAGTTTTTTGCTCGCCGTCAGCCTCGCCTTTCCCCTCGTGCGCTTGTGGATCGGCATCCCGCGCCCTCCCGTCCGCCCTGCCGACGCGATTCCAATTCAGGCCTCCTCCGTGACGTCCACGCCCGACATTTACTACATCGTGCTGGACGGCTATGCCCGCGCGGACGTCCTCGCTGACATCTATCGCTTCGATAACTCGACCTTTGTGCGGACTCTCGAGTCGAGGGGCTTTGTCGTCCCCGACAAGAGTCGCGCCAACTACCCGAAGACCGCCCTCTCGGTGACGTCCACGCTCAACATGGACTACATCACTTCGATCGCGCCTAACTTGCAAGACCAGCCTTTCTGGTGGCTGATGTCACCTCTGCTGGATCATAGCCGCGCCCGTGCCACGCTGGAGGGATTGGGCTATCAGACGGTCTCGCTCACGTCCGATTGGGGCATCACCGACAATCCCACCACCGACGTTTACCTTTCGCCCAAGCCGATCGTGCTCAGTGACTTCGAGTCGCAACTGCTCGCGCGGACTCCGCTGAAGATGGTTGGGTCGCTTCTCGGACGCGCGGCCTTCGTCCCGTCGTTCGACGCGCATCGCGAGTTGATCCGCTTCCAGTTCGAGACGTTGGCCGATGTCCCCAGTATCCCTGGTCCGAAGTTCGTCGTCGCGCATATCGTCGCGCCGCATCCGCCGTTCGTGTTCGACGCGGATGGAAATCCACTCGAGCCCGCCTACCCGTTCAGTTTCCACGACGCGAACGACTTCCCGTTCAGTGACGAGACGTATCGTCAGGGATATGTCGGTCAGGTGGAATATGTCAACGGGCAGGTGATCCAGATGATCGACGCGATCCTCGCGAAGTCTGCCGCGCCGCCCATCATCATCCTGCAAGCGGACCACGGCCCTGGCATGTTGACGGATTTTCGCTCGTCGACGAACACCTGCCTGAAGGAGCGCTTCTCGATCTTTGCGGCGTACTACCTGCCTGGCGCGAACGCGGACGCCATCCCCGCGGATGTGACATCCGTTAATCTGTTTCGAATTGTCTTCAATGAATATTTTCATGCCGAACTCCCCCTGCTGGAGCGGGCGCATTTTTATTACAAGGATACGGTTTATATTTTCCGTGCGGAGGATGTGACGGGGCAGGTGGATACCTGCACGGGGCAATGACTGTCAGCCCAAATATTTTTTTTGCAACTCGAACAATTTGTTGAGCGCTTCGATGGGGGAAATGGCGTTCATGTCGATCGCCTTCAACTCATCCAGCAAGGGACTCGTCTCGGGGAAGAGCGCGATCTGCTGCGCGGCATGCGGATCGATTTTCACCGCACGTCCCGATGTCTTCTCCAACTCGGCCATGATCTCGGACGCGCGCGCGATGACGGGCTTGGGCAACCCCGCCAGTTGCGCCACATGGATTCCATACGACCTGTCCGCGCCGCCCGCTACGATCTTGTGCAGGAACACCACCTTGCCATCCGCTTCGCTCACGGCCACGTTGTAATTCCGCACGCCAGGTAACAGATCCGCGAGTTGGGTCAGTTCGTGGTAATGCGTCGCGAACAAGGTCTTTGCTCGCAGTTGCGGATGATTATGAATGTACTCGATCACTGCCCACGCAATGGACACGCCGTCATACGTCGAAGTGCCGCGGCCGATCTCGTCCAGGATCAAAAGTGAGCGCACGGTGGCGTGATGCAAAATATTCGCGGCCTCGATCATCTCCACCATGAAAGTGGATTGCCCCGCGTGGATCTCGTCCTGCGCGCCGATGCGCGTGAAGATGCGATTCACCAGCCCGATCTTCGCGGACGCGGCGGGCACGAACGATCCCATCTGCGCCATCAGCACGATCAGCGCGGCCTGTCGCAGGTAGGTGGATTTACCCGACATATTCGGCCCCGTGATGACGCGCACGATCTCGCCCTGCTCGAACAGGATGTCGTTGGGGACGTATCGTTCGCCGTGCAGGGACAACTCGACAACGGGATGCCGTCCCTCGTGGATGTCGAGTCCGTTTCCTTCGTGGACCTCGGGGCGGGTGTAGCCTCCCAGCGCCGCGGCCTCGGCGAGCGCGGACAGCACGTCCAACTCGGCCAGGGCGCGCGCGGTCTCGAGCAATTTCGTCGCGGACTTTGCCAACTCCGCGCAGATTTCCTTGAACAGACGCAACTCGATCTCGCGGATTCGTTCTTCCGCATTCAGCACCAGTGTCTCGTACTCTTTCATCTCTGGCGTGATGAACCGCTCCGCGTTGACCAGCGTCTGCTTGCGGATGTAATTTTCGGGAGCCTTATCCGCCGCGCCGCGCGAGATTTCGATGTAGTAGCCGAAGACTTTGTTGTAGCCCACTTTGAGGGTCTTGATCCCCGTCCGCTCGCGTTCCACGGATTCGAGATTCGCGATCCAGTCGCGGGCGTGCTTGGATGCTTCGATCACCCCGTCCAACTCCGCCGAATATCCCGCACGGACGATGCCCGTGTTTTGGAGGGTGGCAGGCGGGTCATCGTCAATCGCGGTTTGGAGGAGGGAGAGTTCGTCGGTTGCAATGTAGGACAAATTGCCAATTTGTCCCTCACCAGATCGCAAATTGGCAATTTGCGCTACGGCGGGCAATTGACTCAGCGTGGAGCGTGTAGCCACCAAGTCACGCGGCTGGGCATTCCCTGCGATGACGCGGTTGACGAGACGTTCCAAGTCGGACAGAGACTTGAGGGCAGCGCGCAGTTCGGCACGCGTCATGCCGTGGTCGAAGAAATAGGCCACGCCATCCTGACGGGTTTGGATCTTCGCCACATCCAAAAGCGGCTGGCTGACCCACGTCCGCATCAGGCGTTTGCCCATCGGTGTGACGGTGTGATCGAGCACGCTGAGGAGTGAACCTTTCACGTCGCCGCGCAGGGCTTGCCCTGAGCCTTGTCGAAGGGTTTCGGTCAGTTCCAAATTTCGACGTGTGGCCGCGTCGAGGGTCATGAACTCGGAGAGCGAGTAGACACGCAGTCCCGTCAGCAAATGGAGGGAATCGGGCTGGGTCTCTTTCAGGTATTGAACGATCACGCCCGCGGCACGGATGGAAAGACTCTGCCCCTTGAGTCCGAATCCTTCCAGCGAGGAGGCGCGGAAGTGACTGAGTAGAACTTCCTCGCATTTGCCAGGCTCGAAACGCCAGGCGGGCAGGGGGGTGGGATGCCCGAACGAGTTGTCGAAGAGTTGTTGCGAATCGGAATGGAGAATTTCGGCAGGATGCAGTCGCGTCAACTCGGCACGCAGGGATTCAAGCGGCAACTCGGTGACGGCGAACTCTCCCGTGGTGATATCCACATAGGAAACCGCGGCCCGCCCCTCGTCGAGGATGATCGAGGCGAGATAGTTGTTCGCGTCGCCTGGGAGGAGTCCCTCCTCCACCACCGTCCCCGGTGTGACGATTCGCACCACCTTGCGCGGGAAGATGCCTTTCGTCGGTTGCTCGCCGACCTGTTCGCAGATGGCGACGTGGTAGCCTTTTTCGATGAGGCGGGAGAGGTAGTTTTCGACGGCGTGGTAGGGGATGCCCGCCAGCGGGACGCGCACACCGCCGCCCACGGGACGCGAGGTGAGCACGATGTCGAGTTCGCGCGCGGTGATCTCGGCGTCCTCGTCGAAGGTCTCGTAGAAGTCGCCAAGGCGGAAGAAGAGGATCGCGTCGGGATGGTCGCGCTTGATCTCAAGGTATTGCTGGCGGATGGGGGTGACGTCGTCGGTGGGCATAGTAAGATTGTATGTGGAAGAGAGAAAATCGGGAAGTGTAAGAAATAAATTGTTTTGTAATTCTATTTCGTTATTGTCTGTTTCAAGAAAAGTTTCGATTGTTAGGGATATTCAACATTTGTGTGATCTCGGATTTTAGCCAGTTATAGGTAAATACATTAATTGGATTCTCGCAGAATACATCACTCATCATAATAAGCCTGTCAATAGGTACAATGTTTTGACTATTTTTACCAAGTTTTGTGAGTATATCAATCACAATGCTGTCTAGTGGTTTGTTGTCGACTATTAATTGAGCAGATGAGAAATTAGAGTCTTCATCTGGTTTTGTAATATAAAACTGGAAACCTGTATCCTGCTCTTTAAATTCTGGAACTACAAACAAACGGAAAAATTTCCGCGAGGAATGTACGATGACAATAAATGTTGCCGGCAATTGTTGATAAAGATTCAAATATCGGGAAATATCGTTAAAGTTCTTGCTAATGAGCGCGGTATACATTGCAACAAAGTCTCTGACGAGAGTTTGCAGGTATTCGATAAGCTTTTGTTCTGAGTAAGAAAACTCAAGCGGCTTAGTACTTTTTTTGTCTGAAACATCTGGAGACGGTAGATATTTTTCAAAAGAATTCTTGCCTAAAACAGATAAATAGTAATGATATTCCTTTGAATTATTTTTCAAATCCAGGCGTTTTTTACTATTTTGTGGAAGAGCGTTTACTAATTTTTCCGCTTCTTCGAGGAATAATTTAGGGTCGTCGATTTTTATTAATTTGTTGGGCAATTTCCTTGATAACGCTTCTGCTCTTTCAATCATCAACCCTTTTGGTTCAATAATTTGACGTTGATCTAATGCATTCAGTATTTCAGTCCAAACATCATATACTGCGAGTCTGTCGGGAGATGTCAATGAAACTCCCTCGAAGGGCGAATTGTGCTCAAAATTTAGAATCCGTAAAACCCCCCGATTTGGAAAATCGCGAAAATTTGAAATTATTAGCCCGTGTTCTGGATCGTGAAGACGAATCGTTTCCCCGTTTCCTCGACTCATGCTTAAAGACCAAGTAGGGAAGTCCTCAACAAATTTGATTTCAATAGGGGGTGTTTCAGGAGACAGAATTTTGTATGAGTAATTTACTTCACGGAAATTTGGAGAAACCACTATCTTTATACCAAGAGAATCGTCACTTTTTTTATACGGATCAAAGAACCAATTACGTGAAGAAAAATATGAATTAATTATTGATTCGTAATAATAGGTAAGGCGTTCTCCAAATGCTCGTGCGCTTTCGTTGTCGTCTCTTTCAACTCCATCGCTAATCGCTAGTCGTTGCCAAGCACATTGGGAAAATACTGACAAATCCGTTTTCAGCGTCTTTTCGAGTAAATGAGTTATTACAGAAGGGTTTTCCGCGTTTCGCGCAAGGAGTACTAGGAACTTCTGAGCGAGCAAAGCTTTTGATTTTTCTTGTCCACCCAGTAGGTCGCACATTTTATCAATCCGTTCAATATCGGAATTTTCGCTTTTCAAATACTGACTGGCAAATATTCCGTAGAGAAGATAATCGCTTATCTCTTCGAAGGCAAATGCAATTCCATCCTCATTGTCAACAGCTATCTTAATCATTATGCCTTCATCGCACATTCTTTCTATCAGTTTCTCTGGTGTTGGAATGTTTAGCTGTAACAAAATTGTTATCGACGAGTTCCATTTCAGGTTGTTCCGATCATTACCCAGCCACATTTCTTCTCGTATCTTTAAGATACCTTTGTGGATACTTTCTGGCGATACGTCTAAGCCAAAGTAGCCGGCAAGTCGCTGGATTTTGGATTCCAAATACATATCAAATACATTTCTTAACGGGAGTACCCGAATAAAGCCTAAATCCCGGTCTCTATAAATTTCGCAAAACAGTCGAAAAAGTAAGGGATACTTGCAGCGGGATTTTGTCTCCGCACTTAATTCAAATCGGATATTAAAATATTCGGCATATTGCTTGGAAGCATTTTCAAATTCCGCATTTGACCAATCTCCGAGTGATAACCCTAATCGGGAATAATTTTTGTCACCCAGTTCAGATTGTTGGGATTTTGTCCTGTATATGTGCTCCTCGGGTAGATCATAACGAAATCGAGACCATAAAGAATCTCTACAAGTAAAGATGAATTTGAGATTTTTTCTGTCGCCAAACTTGAGTAACAACTCGCGTAATGCTTTTCTCATAACAACAATATCATTGTTCTCACTAATTCCATCGATAAAAATTAGCGTTTTCAGGTTTGTAGATTTGCATGCTCGTTCAACATCATCCAAACCCGCCTGCCATCGAGTTCCCGGCGGACTGAAATAACCAAATTCCTCGGTTATGTGCATAATTAAATCTGTTTCATTAGACACAGTTTTTGAACCAAAAACTAATAGAACAGGCATTTGTTCTGAAAGGTCTTCGGCAAGATGACAAAGTAAGTTAGTTTTTCCCCGTCCTGATCGATCTGCGATTACGAGACAGGATTTACTCGAATCAAGGAATTCATGGATTTCTTCCTCAATGGAGCGCTTCACGTATAGATTGCGAACATACTTGCTACCCACAGATCGGATAGCTTTTTCAACTTGTGATTTGCATGTCGCGATGAGACTTTGCGGACTATGCCTTTCAATGTCAATGCCAAAATATTTTCGCCGGAGATCTTGACTTTCACTATTAAGCCGATTTTCTAACCATGAAACCTCAAAATAGCGGACAGGAAATTTATATCGTAATGGCAATTCGTCGATAATCCATTTTTTTACTTTAGATAGAGATTGGCAAGTAACAAGACAATATTCATCAATTTGTTTGTCTGAAGGAATAATTTTTTCGTCAAGTTCTTTCTTGATAAATCGCTTAATATCTGCCTCGGAATACTCTGCGGTCCAGCGTTTAAATTGGAAAACGATAATTCTTCGCGCCTTATCTTCTCCGATTACTGCCTCATTAATGGCGTCACGACCCTCTTCTTTTACTCCGCGACTTCCAAGGGGAATAATATTTCGATATCCCTCGCGAAATAACAACTCAACACATAAATCTTGAAATTGTTCGTCCGAAATTGAACTCCAATCAATTTGGTGCATTCGATCCTCTTTTGATTAGGGGAAAATTTGTTACAGTGCCTTAATGTCTTTATACATCGCCGCGAAGTGCTCCATCAAAAGGCGGTGGACGAAGATGTACCCGCCACCGACGCGACGCAGAAAGATCAGGTCAACGCAATTATTCGCAATGTCAGTTTCGTTTTTTCTAAAATCCCGAAACGATGATAAACCCAAGTATACCGCCAACTCTTGGCACATGAAACTTGACGCCTGACACTTGGAACCTAAAACCTTCCTCCCGTTTGACTTTCCCTTCCTTCTAAGGTATAACGTGGCTTGCTTTTTTACAGACAGAAGGAGAACCTACATGTATATCGATCCCAACACCGGTGGAGTATTGTTCCAGGCGCTGGCCGCCTCGCTGGCCGCCATCACAGGCGTGCTGTTGATCTTCTCGCGCAAGATTCGCGAGGGCATCGCCAAAATGCGCCGCGGCGCGCGCAAGGACGAAGATGAGTCCACGAAAGAGTAAGTGGTCTCGATACGGCGGCGATGGTCGAGTAGCCTGAAAGGCGTATCGAGACCCGCCGCCTACTCGACCACCGTATTTTGAATCCCCCATGAAAACAGTCATCCTCGGTTTCGACTCCTTCGACCCCGTCATTTTTGAAAAGATGGCGGGGCGAAATGAATTACCCCACCTGCAAAAACTGATGGACGCGGGCGGATACTCGCGGCTGGAGGTCTCCTCGCCTCCCCAGACCGAAGTCTCGTGGACGTGCATCGCCACGGGCACCGACCCGGGCGGGCACGGCATCTTCGACTTTGTCGTTCGGGACGCGGCCTCGTACATGCCGTACGTGTCCATCCTGCCAACGAAGAAGACCGCCCTCGGCGAGGGGTTCATCCCGCCTTACACCACGAAAACCTTCTTCGAAGAAGCCGCTGAGATGGGCTACCCCGCCACCGCGCTGTGGTGGCCTGCCATGTTCCCTGCGCGGCCTGAGTTACCCGTCAACACCCTGCCTGGACTTGGCACGCCTGATATTCGCGGCCAGTTGGGAGTGGGCACCCTCTTCACCAGCGCGGACGAGACGAAGAAAAAGACCGCCGTCGCGCGGCTGGAACGCGTCAGCGAGAAAAAATTCACGGGGACGTTGAACGGCCCGATGGTCAAGGGCAAGGGAGGCGCTCCCGTCCCTGCCACGTTGCCCGTCACCGTCGAAGTCCTGAATGAATCATCGGCGCTTTTTATGGTCGGCGATCAAAGTCTCGAATTGAAGTTGGGCGAGTGGAGCGAGATCGTCGAGTTGAAATTCAAGGCGGGATTGCTTGCCAACATTCAAGCCATCGCGCGCTTCATCCTGACCCATCTGGATGACGTGGTGCGCGTCTACGCGTTGCCGTTGCAAATCCATCCGCTTCATTCGGCGTTCCATTACGCGTCGTCGCCCGGGTTTGCAAAATCACTCTGGAAGGAAGTCGGTCCGTATCTCACCCTCGGCTGGCCACAGGACACGACAGGACTCGAGGAAGATTGCATCAGTGACGACCAGTTCATCGCGCTGTGTGACCTGATCTTCGAGCGCCGCAAGGGAATCTTTTTCCACCTGCTCGGACAATTCAAGGAAGGCGTGCTGGCGAGCATCTTCGACGACCTCGACCGCGTCCAGCACATGTTCTATCACAACCGCCTCGACGTGGCCGAAGTCTGGTACAAAAAACTCGACGCGTTCGTCGGCGAGGTGGCGGCGCGGCTCAATGGCAAACATCGCCTGCTCGTCATGTCCGATCACGGCTTCAGCACCTTTAAATTCAAAGTGCACCTCAATCGCTGGCTGGCGGAAAATGGCTGGCTGGTATTCAAGGATGGAACACCTGCCCTGGCGGGCGGTGCCAGGGAATCCGAAGGCACGCTCGCGGATGTGGACTGGTCGCGCACCAAACTTTACGCGGTGGGGTTGAACAGTCTCTATCTCAACGTGGCTGGACGCGAGGGGCAGGGCGTTGTCTCTGCGGAGGAGATCGAGCCGCTTCTCGCCGACGTGCAGACGAAACTGCTGGACTGGAAAGGTCCCGACGGACGCGCCGTGATCGAACGCGCGCGACTCAAGCACGAGGTATACAACGGCCCGTTCACCCGCCTCGGCCCCGACCTTGTGGTGGGTTACTCGGCTGGATACCGCGCCTCGTCTGACACGGGACTCGGCAAAATTCCTGCCGCGACCATCGAGGTCAACACCGACCACTGGGGCGCGGACCACTGCGTGGACGCGGACGTGGTCCCTGGCGTGATCTTTGCCAACCGCGACCTGCGCGACTTCGGCGCCATCTCGTTCCGCGACATTCCCTTCCTTGCTATCGGCAAGCACCTCGACCAATCCCACATCAAGCCGCCCTCCCAATCTGGCCCGCAAGGACAGAAAGACTTGGAGGAGCGTTTGAAGGGGCTGGGGTATCTCTAAATTACCGTCATTGCGAGCGTTCTTCCCTGGCACCGTCCGCCAGGGCAGGTGTGCGAAGCAATCTCCTTCACGATGAAGAGATTGCTTCGTCGGGAAGAACACCCTCCTCGTAATGACGAAATAAGTTACTGCTCTCTATTCTCTTCTCTCTACTCTTTATGCTCAAACTCTTCTCTTCCAAAAAGTCCCCAGCCAAAAAACAACCCATCGTGGTCGTCTCTGGTTTGCCGCGCTCGGGCACGTCCATGATGATGAAAATGCTTCAGGCAGGCGGGCTGGAGCCGCTCACCGATTCCATCCGCAGCGCGGACGATGACAACCCGAACGGCTACTTCGAGTTCGAGCGCGTCAAGCAGATGTCCGCGGGAGACCGAAAATGGCTGAACGAGGCGGGGGGCAAGGTCGTCAAGGTTATCTCCTACCTGCTCGAGCAACTGCCGACCGACCGACCGTACAAGGTCATCTTCATGGAGCGCGAGATCAAGGAAGTGCTGGCTTCCCAGAAAAAGATGCTGGCCAACCGCGGCGAGGAGTCCAAAATCTCAGACGCGGAGATGGAGGCGCAATTCCGCGAGCATATCAAACTGGTCAAGCCGTGGCTGGCGCGCCAATCGCACATGGATGTGTTGTATGTGGGCTATAATTCCATGATGTCCGACCCGAATCCGCTTTGCAGCCGCATTGTCGAGTTTCTCGATATGCCGCTCGATCTGGAAAAGATGCGCGCCGTGCCGAACGCAAAACTGTATCGCAACCGCGCCTGACTCCCCTCGTCATTGCGAGCGTTCGTCGCGAAGCAATCCCTCTCGCTGGTTGGAGATTGTTTCGACGGAAGTGCGCCGTCTCGCAATGACGACAATAGAAGATGAGGCTCTTATGACCAAGTACACTGTCGTTGTGGCTGGAAACATTGGGGCAGGCAAGACGTCACTTACCGAACGGATCGGGGCGCGCCTCGGCTGGTGGACGGGGTACGAATCTGTCTCGGATAATCCGTACCTGCCTGATTTCTACGGCGACATGCGGACGTGGTCGTTCCACCTGCAGATCTTTTTCCTCGGTCATCGGGCCGACCAATATCTCGAAGCCGCGCGCGACCCGAGGTCCGCGATCCTCGACCGAAGCATCTACGAGGACGCGTACATTTTCGCCCGCGCCCTCCACCACATGGGGAATCTGTCCGAGCGTGATTATCTTGCCTATCGCCGTCTATTTGACATCGTCGTGCAGGGATTGCCTCGCCCCGGCCTTCTCGTCTATCTCAAAGCGCCCGTCTCCACGCTGATGGAACGCATCCACCGCCGCGCCCGCAACATCGAGACGGGCATCTCCGCCGAGTACCTGTCCCTGCTCGATACGTTCTATGACGAGTGGCTGAAATCCTTCGACCTGTGTCCCGTCCTTACCATCCGCACCGACGATTTGGATTTCGTTCACCAGTCCCAGCATTTGGAAACGGTCGTGGAGCGCATTCAAGACAAATTGTCTGGCAAAGAAGTGATGGACCTGAGGGGCTAACCAATGTCGAACGAGGTGTTGTCATTAGTGGTCGCTGTAACGGGCGTGTTGACTTCTGCCCTGATCGCATATCTGGCTTATTCCCTAAATCGGCAGTCTCAGCGTACAGCTATACACCGTTCGATTGGCGGTCTTTATGAAAAATTGATGGATTTTCGCTCCGACCACCCAGAAGTTATGTCTTTGGCTGGTCAGTGGAATGATGATTGTTTTAAATCTATGTACTCCCAATCTTCGCCAAAGGACAAACAGTGGGTGATCTACTATGCCTTTGCCGAGCTGGTGCTCAGTTTTTCGAATACTGTTCTTTATGGCTATAAAAGCAAGGCGTTGGATGCGTACGCGTACGAAAACCATTACAAACCGCTGATACGGCTTCTATTGACAGAACACTACCCGTTCATGCAAAGCGTTAAGGACGGTCCTTATTTATCCCTGCTTGTCAAAAGGTTTTTGACTGAGATCGAAAATGAGGGATGGGATTGGCAAGAGCGCCGCCATATCCTGACGGCCCAAAAACCTCCAAGGCAAAAAGGCAAGTCCAAAGTTGTTGCTGGTAATAAAGATATAGGTATCTCATGACCAACCTCCTCGCCCGCATTCCCCTGTTTGCCGACCTGCCAGAGAACGAACTCGAGACCCTTGTCCGTTCATTGAAGGTGGTGGAACTCAAACCCCGCGATATTCTTTTCCGTGAAGGGGATGTGGGTGAGCATCTATACGTTATTGTGGACGGCGCGTTGGAGATTCTGCGCGCGGCGGGAACTACAGATGAACTTCTCTTGAATGTCATCGGTCAGGGGGAATATCTGGGCGACATGGCGCTCATCATGCCAGGCGGACAGCGCACGGCAACCGTCCGCGCCCGTACGGACGCCACCCTGCTGGTAATGAGCCGCCAGGAATTCGATGATCTCATCATGCACTATCCGATCCTCGCCTATTCGATGGTGCGCGTTTCCAGCGAACGCCTCGACGCCACCAACACCGCCACGTTCCGCGACCTGAAAGAGAAGAACCGTCAACTACAAGAAGCCTACGATGAGTTGAAGGCCGCGCAAGAACAGCTCATCGAGAAGGAACGCCTCGAGCGCGAACTGCAAGTGGCCGCGGAGATCCAGGTCAGCATCCTGCCCGACGTGTTGCCCACCAACCCCTGTTTCGATTTTGGTGCGCGCATCGATCCTGCCCGTCAGGTGGGCGGCGATTTCTACGATGTCTTCCCCGTCGGCGAAAACAAAATGGCGATCCTCATCGGTGACGTGGCTGATAAAGGCGTCCCGTCGGCGATCTTCATGGCGCGGGTCCATGCCCTCATCATGGCCGAAGCGGATTCGCTTCCGACCGCCGAGGGCGTCCTCCGAAAAGTCAATGAGCACGTCACCCGTCTCGAAAAATCGACCCAATTCGTCACCGCTCTATATGGGATTTTGGATTGCGCCACGGGCGACTTCGACTACGCCCGCGCGGGACACGAACCCCCGTTGCTTCTCAGCCCCGAAGGGATCCAACGCCTCCCGCATGGACCTGGGATGGCGCTTGGCCTCTGGGACGAGATCACTCTCGACGTGGGGCGCGTTAACATATCGAAAGGTTCATCCCTGCTCCTCTTCACCGACGGCATGACGGACTGCCGCAATCCCGCGGGCGAAGCCTTCGGTCTGGAGCGCATCCAGGATGCCTTCCTGGAACTACGCGGCCTGCCCGCCCAGGAAGTCTGCGACCGCCTGCTGAAAACCTTGATAGACTATCAACAAGGTTCCAAGCAGGATGACGATGTAACACTGGTCGCCATTCACGCCGCTTGATAACATGACTCGCCCCGAATTTAATCTTTAGCCACGGATTTCACAGATTTACACAGATTTGGCCAACTCCTTGCTTTGGAGTCGGCCAAAAAATTTAAAATCCGTGATAATCCGTGTAACACCTGCACTGCACCAAACGCAGTGCGGTGCAAGTGTCTGTGGCGAATTTCTTAAGTTTGGGATTAATCATGTTTCCTTAAGTCTTATCCAACGCCTGCTTCAAATCTTCCAGCAAGTCGTCCACATTCTCAATTCCAACCGACAACCTGACCAGCGCGGGGTTCACATCCAACTGCGAGCCAGCCACCGAGAGATGCGTCATCGCCGCGGGGACTTCGATCAGCGACTCCACGCCGCCGAGCGATTCTGCCAACGTGAACAAATGCGTGGACTCGACCATCTTGACCGCGGCCTCGCGTCCGCCCTTGATGAGGAACGAGATCATCCCGCCGCCACTTTTCATCTGCCGCTTGGCGATGGTGAACTGTGGATGACTTTCATGAAATGGGTAAATCACTTTTTCCACCTTTGGGTGCTTCGCCAGAAACTCCACAATCGCTGACGCGTTCTCCGCGTGACGGTCCATGCGCAGGGGGAGCGTTTTGATTCCCCTCAGAACGAGGAACGCGTCCATCGGTCCCAGCACCGCGCCGACCGCATTTTGCAGGAAGTACAGTTTCTCCGCGAGTTCCTTGTTCTTCACGATCACCGCGCCGCCGACCACGTCCGAATGGCCGCCGAGATATTTCGTCATCGAGTGGACAACGATATCGGCGCCGAGTTCGAGCGGACGCTGGAGATAGGGCGTGGCGAAGGTGTTGTCCACTACGAGCAGGGGACGGTTGGGGTGCGCGTGGACGATCTCTGCCACGGCGCGGATGTCGGTAACGCGGAGCAGGGGATTCGTCGGCGTCTCCAGCCAGACGAGCCGCGTGGACGGGGTCAACGCGTCAGCGACCGATTCGGGATCGGTGGTGTCGGCAAACGTAAAGTCAAGGGAGAAGCGGCGGAGCACTTTGTCGAAGAGGCGGAATGTCCCGCCGTAGACGTCATTGCCCGCCAGGACGTGCGCGCCCGCATCGAGCAGACGCAGCACGGTGTCGGTCGCGGCCAGTCCTGACGCGAAGGCCAATCCGTATTCCCCGCCTTCGAGCGCGGCGAGACAATCCTGCAAGGCCTTGCGCGTGGGATTGGACGTACGCGAATATTCGTAACCCTGGCGCGGCTTGCCGACGCCATCCTGTTTGTATGTGGACGTGAAATAAACGGGCGTCATCACCGCGCCGTTGTTGGGGTCGGGTTCCTGTCCCGCGTGGATGGCGAGTGTTTCAAATTTCATTTTGCTCCTGTATGATTTTGCGAAGTTGTGGTGTCATAATTCCGATTACAATTGTCCATTATTATACGAGGAAACATGACAAAAACTCTTCTTGCAGTTCTGGCCCATCCCGATGACGAATCGTTTGGTTTGGGTGGCACCCTCGCGCTTTACGCCAAGCGCGGCTATCGCACTTATCTCATCTGTGCCACGCGCGGCGAAGCGGGCACCGTGGACGAGGAGCATCTTCACGGCTTCAAAAACATCGCCGATATGCGCACTGCCGAATTGGATTGCGCCGCGGGACATCTCGGCTTGAAGGACGTCATCTATCTTGGCTACCGTGATTCGGGCATGCCTGGCTCGGACGATAACAAACATCCCGACGCGCAGATTCAGCATTCCGTGGACGAAGTGGCGGGGCGCGTCGTTAAAGTGATTCGCGATCTCCAGCCCGATGTTGTGCTGACCTTCGACCCGATTGGCGGATACAAACATCCCGACCACATCCACATTCACAAGGCGACGGTGCTGGCCTTTGAAAAAGCAGCCGACGCCTCTTTCCACCCCGAAGCGGGCGCGCCGTTCCAACCGCGTGGACTTTACTTTCAGGTCTTCCCGCGCTGGTTCCTGAAAGTGATGACTCGCATCATGCCGATCTTCGGCAAAGACCCCGCCAAGTGGGGACGCAACGGCGACATCAACCTCAAGGAATTGGCGGAGGTGGATTTCCCCGTGCATGTGCGCTTGGATATTCGCGAGGTGGACGATGTCAAGCGCGAGGCAGGCGCGTGTCACGCGTCACAGGGCGGGGTGGGGATGCGCCGCGGCCTGATGGGGTTCGTGACGAAGGTCTTTGGCGAGAATGAGGATTACATGCGAGCCTATCCGCCTGTGGACGGCAACTTCAACCGCTTGGGTGATCTTTTCGATGGCATTTAGTTTCTTCCGAAAAATAATGCATCTCAACACCAAGGCACAAGGCCACCGAGACACAAAGAGAAAAAAACTTTGAGTCTTTGGGCCTTCGAGCCTTTGTGTTAATTTTCGGATGGGGACTTGGCCGACCTGTGGTGGTTTGAATCGAAAACTCTCCATATCTGGCGCTTGACTGGTTAGAACGCATATTCTATAATGTCGGTCAACAATATCCGATTTATGATAGGAGAATCCCATGTCCAAGCGTAATGTTGTCCATGTCGAGATCCCCGCTGCAAACGTTAAGTCCGCGGCGGAGTTTTATCAGGAACTATTCGACTGGAAGATGCAGCATGTCCCCGAATTCGATTACACCATGTGGGAGGATGGGAGCGGCTTTGGCGGAGGCTTCAACGCGGTCTCGGATGAGTATCCCGCGGGCCGCGTGCTGGTCTACATTGACAGCGACGACATCGAAGCCGATTTGAAGAAGGTGGAAAAACTCGGCGGAAAGGTGATGGCCCAGAAGACCGAAATCCCTGGCACGGGCTGGTTCGGCGTCTTTCAGGACCCGACAGGGAATGTGCTGGCCCTGTATACCAGCATGAATTCGAGTTTCAATAAGTAATGTTGACGAGGCGCGTAAAACACGCGTCTCGCTTTCTTAATGGTAGCCAAGCGGCAGAGAGGAATATGAAATGAGCGGAGTACGAGTATTGGTAGGTACGCACAAAGGTGCATTCATCCTGACTTCGGATGCGAAGCGCGAGAAATGGGAGATCGACGGTCCGCACTTCGCGGGCTGGGACATTTACCACGTCAACGGCTCGCCCGTGAATCCCAATCGCCTTTATGCCTCGCAGACTTCAGGCTGGTTCGGACAGGTGATCCAACGCTCGGACGATGGAGGCAAAACGTGGGAACCCGTGGGCAACAAGTTTGCCTACGACGGGACTCCAGGCATGCATCTCTGGTACGACGGAACGCAACATCCCTGGGAATTTAAGCGAGTCTGGCGTCTTGAGCCGTCCCTCACCGACGCGGAGACCGTCTACGCGGGCGCGGAGGACGCGGCCCTCTTCCGCTCCACGGATGGCGGGCAGAATTGGGAGGAACTCCCTGGCCTGCGCGACGTGAAGGGGAATCTCTGGCAACCTGGCGCGGGCGGCATGTGCCTGCATACCATCCTCCTTGACCCCAGTCATCCCCAGCGCATGTTCGTCGCCATCTCGGCCGCGGGCGCCTTCCGCACGGACGATGGCGGGCAGACCTGGCGTCCGATCAATAACGGGTTGAAATCCAATTTTGAGTTGCCCGATGCAAATGCAGAAGTCGGGCATTGTGTCCACAACATTGCCATGCATCCTTCTCAGCCTGACGTGTTGTTCATGCAGAAGCATTGGGACGTGATGCGGAGCGACGATGGTGGCGACCTGTGGCGCGAAGTCAGCGGCAACCTGCCGTCCGATTTTGGCTTCCCGATCACGGTCCACGCGCATGAGCCGAACACGATCTACGTCATCCCCATCAAAAGCGATTCAGAGCACTATCCGCCTGAAGGAAAATTGCGCGTCTATCGCAGTCGCTCGGGTGGCGAGGAGTGGGAGCCGCTGACCAAGGGACTCCCGCAGAGCGATTGCTACGTCAACATTTTGCGCAGCGCGCTGGCGGTGGATACGCTCGATGAGTGCGGTCTCTACTTCGGCACCACAGGCGGACAGGTCTACGCCTCCAACGATTCGGGCGATACCTGGAAGGCCATCGCCACCAACCTGCCCGCGGTCTTTTCGGTGGAAGTCCAAACCCTGCAATGATCCGCGTCCAACTGCCGTATCACTTGCAGACGCTGGCGCGGGTCGGCAGGGAGGTGGAATTGCCCCTCGACGGAGTGTCCACCATCGGGTCGGTATTGGATGCGTTGGAGACGCGCTATCCCATGCTGCGCGGCACCGTCCGCGATCAGATCACGGGCGCGCGCAGGCCGTTCATCCGCTTTTTCGCGTGCGACGAAGACCTGTCTCTTGAGCCGTATGAATTTCCGCTTCCCGATGCAGTGACGAAAGGACAGGAAATTTTTCGGATCGTCGGCGCGATGGCTGGCGGTTAGTCTGGAAAATGAGGAGAAGAAAATGGAGAAGAAGTCATCGCTCGAGCCAGCGCTGGTGGAAGAGTTTGTTGGGAATGCGCACGGCAACCTGGAGCGCGTAACGGAATTGCTGACCCAGGAACCTGCCCTGGTGAATGCTGCCTGGGATTGGGGTGGAGGCGACTGGGAGACTGGTCTGGGTGCGGCCGCGCACATGGGAAGAAAGGACATTGCCCATTATTTACTGGACAATGGTGCGCGCATCGATCTTTTTGCGGCGGCCATGCTTGGAAAGTTGGAAGTTGTTAAAGCGGTATTGAGCATATATCCAGAAGCAGTCCATGTGCCTGGCCCGCATGGAATTCCCTTGCCGGCACATGCCGTTGCGGGTGGGGAAGATGCCCAGGCGGTTGTGGAATATTTGAACACATTCAGATAGCCGAAAAATTGGAGCTAAAACTGATGTATGCAATGACGGGAAAATTGACCGCGCAAGCAGGTAAACGCGGTGAGTTGGTGGACATCCTGAAGCGCGCCGCGGATCTTGTAGGTGAAACGAAAGGCTGTCGCATGTACATCGTTTGCGAAGACACATCGAACGAGACAACGGTGTGGGTCTTCGAAATGTGGGACGACAAGCAAGCGCACGACGACTCCTTGAAGGATGAGCGCGTCCGTGGGTTGATCGCGCGGGCCCGACCGTTGTTGAGTGGCGCTCCCGATGGGGCTGAGTTGCAGGTCGCGGGTGGGTACGGCATCCCACTTTCTTGACGCTCCCTTGCCGCGGTGGTATCCTTGCGCCCAATGATTCGCCAGATGATCGTTGATGCCAACGTTAATAACACCCTCACTGATTATGTGCAGGGACGTTGGCGGTTGTCAGGTGAAATGGATCGAGTGCAAACCAGATAAACCCACCCAACGCCCCGAATTGTCGGGGCGTTTTTGTAACCCCCATCCGCCTTCGGCACCTTCCCCCATTTTCCGCGCACTTCAGCGGAAAATGGGGGAAGGACGGGAAGGGGGCAAAGAGGAGCCAACCCATGATTTCCGACACCACCCCTGTCTTCGCCGTTGACGAAAAGAATCTCGTTCCTGTCAGTGGACACTTGCGTGAGCTGATGGACATCCCACCCTCGCGCATGTTCCTGATCAACAAGTCGTTGAAGGTGTACGTGGAGAAGAATCCAGGCGCGAAGGTGTACGATGCGTCCCAAGGTGACGGCGGCGCGTCACTGCCTGGCACTCCAAAATTTATTTTGGAACGCGCCGCACAGATTCAACTGGAGCACGGAACCGCCTACGATATGCCCTTCGGCACGGACGCGTACCGCAAATCCGTCATCGAGCAATATTGGAAATTGGACTCTGCTTCAGGTTGGGGACCCGCCAACGTGCTTGGCACCGCGGGCGGACGTGACGCGCTGGTCAAGGCGTATCAGGCCATGCTGGCGCTCGGTCACGGACGTCAGGGTGACGTGGTCATGGTCTCGCGTGTGCCGTGGATCTCCTACAACTGGGGACCGTACGGCGTCGGTGCGAACGTACTGTGGACTCCAGGTGACCCCGCGCAAGGTTGGGCGTACTCTGAAGACGCGATCTGTGAGAGCGTCAAATTCGCCGAGTCGAAAGGACGCAAGGTGGCGGGACTCGTCATCACCAATCCTGATAACCCCACGGGCTTGACCATCGCGGTCGAGAAACAGGTCTCGCTGGCCAAGGCCGCCCTCGAAGCGGGCGTGGCCTTCGTGCTATTTGACTGGATGTACCACTACGTGACCGACGAATCCCCGATGGACTTGAACTCCTTCCTGAAATTCTTCACGCCCGAGGAGCGCAAGCGCATCATGTTCCTGGATGGCATCACCAAGTCGCTGGGCGCGTCGAACATCCGCAACTGCCACCTGATCGCGGACGAGAGCGTGATCAAATTCATCGTGGCGCGCGCGTCGCATACCGTCATGCCGTCGTTCTATTCGCTGGCCGTGGCGATGGCCGCCTACGAAATGGGATTTGCCGAAGCCGCGAAAACCATCATCGAACCGACCAATGCCAGCCGCGTCGCCTTGAAGAAACTGCTGGCCGAGAGCGGCATGCAACACATCATCGGCAAGGGCTATTACGCGTTTATGAATGTCGGTGAATTTCTGAAGGCCAAGAGCTGGGCAGACAGCGAACCGCTCGGTCAATATCTCGCCGAAAACCACGGCGTCGCCATTGTCCCTGGCGCGTTCTTCTCACCTTTCGGCAATGACTGGATCCGCTTCTCGTATGCCACGCCTGCGGAGCGGACGGAGGGCGCGTTTAGGAGGTTGATGGAGGGGTTGGAGAGTTTGAAGAAGTAGGTTGAAGAAAGAAGAAAGAGGAAAGATATGAATAATATAGTCGAACTTCAAGTTTCGGGTGAAAAACTAATTTTGAAAATCCCTCACGCCGATATTGTCCAGGAATTTGACAATATTGCTTCTTTTGATTCCAAAACCAAAAAAGTGATTAGCACAGGTGCAACTCAAGAAGAATTTCAGAATAACTTTCCGAGACTGTGGAAAAAATACAAGGGCAAACTGGAGTTTGCTCCTATCTTTGATACTCAAGCCTTCCATCCCGAAGCGGCTGGACAATTTCTCTGGAGGTGGTTGAATGCAATGATTAATCAGGTTGCGGGAAATATTGTGTTCAGAGTTCAGACAAAACTCGAGTTAAATATTGTTTTTGAAAATTATGAACATATCCCCTTGAAGAAACAGCAGGAATTTGAATTTCTTGTTTTTCGCTACCTCTCCGCAAGGAAAATGACCGTGAATGGAAATGAAAAGGCATGGGATCAAAGAAGTATTTGGCCTACGCGATTATTGGTTATCTTGAATTTTATTTTTGCGATGGTATTTTTGCTTCTTTCGATCATTCCTATAATGTTCTTGGCGATTCGGATACCCGCGAATAACTTTCCACTATTGTTAGAATTGTTTTTAATTGGTGTCGGTTCTTTAGGTTCGATGACTGTGCTCGTGTATTTTGGAAACTCAATCTCGATTCTGTTATGGGCATTGTGCTTGAAGCCTTTTATTCCAAATGAAGTTCTCGTGATGGCTTTGAAATACCAATACAACATGCCAGTTAGGCAAAATACTGACAAACTAATAAATTCTCTTGTCAATTGGATAATTAAGAGTAAAGCCTAGCGTAAAACAAACAAATTCTTTCTTCTTTCCTCTTTCATCTCCTCAAGCACCAATCTCCAATTACTAATTACTCCTCCTGTCAGGAAACCCTCATGTCTTATTCTCCCTCCCAATTCGCCGACAAATACCTCCTCGCCGTCGAACAAGCCATCAAAGAAAAACCACACGGCGGACTCAACGGCTTCGAACAGGAATGGAACCTGCTGGATGAAGACCTGCGTCCACTGCTCACCGTAGGCGCGGGACCCAGCCAGCAGTCCTTCGTGGACTATCTGCGCGCCGAGTGCATCCCTGGTTGGCAGACGCAGTTCAGCCAACTCGAAGTCTTCCATTGGATGATCGAGTGGGCGACGCGCCCGTATTACACGCCGCGCGGCGCCATCTACGAAGCGCGCCTTATGGAAGCCGCCCTCGTCAACGCCCTCCATCGCGCGGGTGTCAACTTCGGCGAGCGCCTGCACTACTGGCACGGCAACCTGCTCTTCCTGACCGACATCGGTCACGGCTCCATCCCTGGCAACTGGCCGATCGCCAAGCGCCGCTATCTCGAAAAATGCGTCGACCTCTACAGCGACACGCTCGCCACCACGGGCATCCACACCAACATGTCTCTGCCCGACCCGCTCTTCGCCTGGGACTTCATGCACCTGCCCTCCAACGAACGCGGCGACCAACACCTCGACGAATTCAAGTCCGAGTTTTACATCACTGCCACGCGCCTCCTGCGCGGCTTCGCGAGTCTCTTCGTCGCCACCAGCGCATCCACGCCCATGCAGGCGCAAGTCCGCGGCGGGCGCGCCGTGGTCGCCCTCACCGAGTTCGACTCGATCCGCAACCTGACCTTCCCCAATCCGCCCGCCATCGACCTGCCCGACCTCTACCGCTCCTACAACGACTACCTGCAAATCTCCTACGACCTCGTTCGACGCGGCGTCCGCTTCGGGAACAACAACTGGACTCCCATCCGCGCACGCAGTTTTGCCGAACCCGTTGAACGCATCATCTCCACCACGAGCGACCAGCTCGCCTCTCTCTACGCCCGTGGCTTGTTCGCCGTTGGCGAGGCGACTCCACCCGAGGAGATGGCTTTGCAGATCGAAAAGCAAAACCTGATGGCGCGCATCAACCTCCCGATGGGGCGCGTCGAAGTCCGCACCGACGAAGGCGGCCACTCCCTCGACCTGGATGTGGCCAACCTGACCCTCAAGCATCTCCTGCTCCTGCGCATCTACTCCGACCCCAAATTTGCGCGCTCCTTCCGCTACGACCGAGAAGACATCGCCCGCGCCCGCGCCAACGAGAATCTCGCCGCCAAACATGGCCTGCGCGCCGAGATCGAGAATCCGCTAACGGGCAAACCCACCTCCATCCGCGCCTTCCTCAAGTGGACGCTGAACGAGGTCAAGCCGCTGGCCGAAGCCCTCAACCTGTGGCCTGACCTCAACCCGCTGGTCGAAATGGCGGAGGGGGGGCGCAACACCGCCGAAAGAATCCGCGCCCGCCTCAACATGGAATTGGGCAACAATGATGAAGTCCCGCTGACCGTGCTCAAGGAATTGTTCTACGAGCGCGAAGCGCAAGTCAAAGCCGACGTGGAGCGCATCGCCGCCGACTACGGCTCCCTCGGCGCGGACGCATCCAAGATCGGTGAGTTCCTCCAACGCAGCCGCGACGCCACCCGCCACTCGTCACCCGTCCCCATTCCATTCCGCCCGCGCACCCAAGCCGTGGTTGAAATCTCCTACCCCGACAAAACCAGCGAGATCCTCGACCTCGCCCAACAACTGATTCGTATCCCTAGTGTCACCGCTTGCCCGAACGAACGTCTCGATGAAGTCCACCGCGCAGGGTCGTTGATTGATGATTACCTCCGCAGTGCGGGATTGGAAGTGAAATATTTCGATGGCAAATACCCCGCCATTTACGCGGAATTTCCCAAATCCGCCAGCCGCCAATTACCAGTTACCAATTACCAATCTCCGATCTTGCTCACAGGCCACTTCGACGTTGTCGAACCCGAGCCAGATGATTCACAGTTCAATCCCCGCATTGAAGGTGATTACCTTTGGGGTCGCGGCGCAGCCGACATGAAGACCGTCGTCGCCACCTATCTGGTTTGGATGAAAGACGCTTTGCGCGTAGCCAAGATGGAAAGTTCCAAGAAGGAGCCTTTACCCAATATTGCCTTGTTGCTGGTAGGGAATGAAGAGAACGGCGAGTCTGAAGCGTGGGGGACGCCGCATGTGTTGAAGGCGCTTGCCCAGACTTCCGAAGTCTCTGAGACTTCGGAAGTCTACCAACCTGCCCTCTTCATCGCGGGCGAACGGACGGGCGAAAAAGGGAACGAACTCCTTGGCGAAGTCTGCGTGGAAAACCGCGGCGTCATGCGCTTCGACGTGATCGCGCGCGGCACGAAGGGTCACAGCGGGGTGGCGGGAACAGGCGACCTGAGCGAGAAACTGATCGCGGCGCGTTCCGCGTTGAATGAAATCTTTGCCAAACACCTGACACTGAAAACATCGGATGGCTGGCAATCGCAGGCTAAGTTCCCATTTATCAATGTGGGAACGCCGGGCGTGTACAACGTCACCGCGGGGGAGGGGATTTTGGGAGTGGAGATTCGTCCAATTCCGCAAGATGATGTTGAAGGTCTAAGGTCGCAAGTCGAAGCGTATTGTGCGGCAAACGAACTGGAAGTTCGTTTTACAGTGCTGGAGAACGGTGTGGCGTGCGATGTTAACAATCCAGCATTGAAGGCGCTGCTCGAAGCAGTCAAACGCTCCTCGGGCGGAGTCGAAGCGAGGGTTGGGAAGAAGTTAGCAGGTACCAGCGCAAGATTCGCTCCAGGCGGGCAGGCCGTCGTGTGGGGGCAGTCGGGAATTGGTCCGCACGCGAAAGTTGAACGGCATTTCATCCCCAGCATTTTGCCGTATTACAACGCGCTGAACAAGTTGGCGAAATTATGGCAGTAACGCAAGATTAATCTTGCACTACAAATCAAACGGCGGACGTTGGTTGAGTTTCATCAGGTGCGCGCCCATCTCGCTGATGAACAACGCAGTGACCGAACCCGTGTCGCATCCCAGCCGTTGGAAGTGATCGAGCGGCAGTCCGATGTAATGCGCCACTGCCAATTTGATCGGGTCGGCGTGGAAAACGCATGCCACGACATCTTTTGGTTTGTGCTTTTTGCAGATCGCGTCTAATGCGGTCACGATGCGCGTCTGACATTCGTAAAATGATTCCCCTTCGGGAAATTGAAATCGTGACGGGGATCTTTGGACGACTTTCCACGCCTTTGTCTTCCCCATGACTTTCCACGAGCGTCCCTGCCACTTGCCGACGTTTGTCTCGATCAGCCCCGTCTCGGTCTGGACCTCGAGGTCGCGCGCGGCCGCGATGGGCGCGGCGGTCTCCTGCGCGCGTTCCAGCGGACTGGAGTAGATGGCCGCGAGGGGGACACCTTTGAACGCTTTCCCCAACGCCTGTGCCTGTTGCTGTCCGCGTTCGTTCAAGTGAACGTTGGGCAGATGCCCCGCGAGTTTTCCTTTTTTGGTGTAGTCGTTTTCGCCGTGACGGATGAGGAGAATGGTTGGCATGTGTGCTAGTTATCCTTATCAGGAACTATTGTGGCTGATGATGATTTTCTTTCCACCACCATCTTCCTTTTTGAATAGTTTCGATAAAATCTGTTTGATTCAATTTCAAGGGCGCTATGATAAAGAAGATCAAAATATCCACTACATTTATTGATATGGGCTGGGGGAATTTGATCAGCTCGAAAATAATGGAAAGTATGAAAACTGAAATCGCGAGAAAAACGGTGTTTCCGCGAAACCACCCATTGATAATCAAAACCCGTTCAATAAGAGTGGCAATCAGCGCAAAGATGATACCACTGGCAATATAGGGAAGAAGGAAGGAGAGAAGACTCATATTGAAAATTGGCGGGGTCACTTTATCTTTCTCTTCATTTCCAAAATTTCTTCTTCGCTCATGTCGGGGACATCAACAATCTTTTCAATTCCCAGCGCTTTTCTCTGTGCTTCACGCCACATCTCCAGCCGCGCTGTGACCTGTGACTCGTATCCCTCGCTGGAAGGTTTGTAGAAATACGTTCCGAGCAGGCGCTTGGGGAGATATTGCTGCGGCGTGAAATGTCCCTCGAACTCGTGGGGATAGACGTAGTCCTTGCCGTGTCCCATGGCGGCCGCGTCGCGGTTGCCATCCATCAGGTGGCGCGGCACGGAGACTTGTCCCTCCTCTTCGATTTTTTTCATGGCCTTGAAGTACGCGCCCGCGCTGTTGGACTTGGGTGCGGTGGCGAGATACAACGTCGCTTCGATGATGGGATAGACTCCCTCGGGTAGGCCGATATAGTCGAACGCGTGTGCCGCGGACGAGGCGATCACCAATCCCATCGGGTCGGCGAGGCCGATGTCTTCGCCCGCCAGGATGATGAGTCGGCGGAGGATGAAGCGCGGGTCCTCGCCCGCGTAGAGCATTTTGGCGAGCCAATAGAGCGCCGCGTCGGGGTCGGAGCCGCGCACGGATTTGATGAATGCACTGGTTGTGTCGTAGTGCGCGTCGCCGTCCTTGTCGTAGAGAACCGCGCGGCGTTGGATGGATTCCTGCGCCACGTCCAGCGTGATGTGGATGACACCGTCCGCGTTCGGCGCGGTGGATTCGACTGCCAGTTCGAGCGCATTGAGAGCGTTACGCGCGTCGCCGCTGGCAACTTCGGAGAGGTGGGTGCGCGCCTCAGGGTCCAGAAGGATGCGTTTTGTCCCGTAGCCGCGTTCCTTATCCGCGAGGGCGCGGTCGAGGAGAATCCCCGTCTCCTCTTGATTCAGGTTCCGCAGTTGGAAAACGCGCGAGCGCGAGATCAGCGCTTTGATGACTTCGAAGTAGGGATTTTCAGTGGTCGCGCCGATGAGGGTGACCGCGCCGCTTTCGACGTGCGGGAGGAGCGCGTCCTGCTGGGCTTTGTTCCAGCGATGAACTTCGTCCACGAACAGGATGGTGCGGACGTTGTGCAGGCGGCGGCGTTCGAGCGCCTCTTCGATGATGACGCGCAGGTCGGCCTTGCCCGCCAGAATGGCCGAGATGGTGACGAAGTGACTCTTGGTGGTGTTCGCGATGACTTGCGCCAGGGTGGTCTTGCCTGAGCCTGGAGGCCCGAAGAGGAGGATGGACGAGAAAAGCCTATCCGCTTCGATGGCGCGGCGCAGAAGTTTGCCTTCGCCCACGATGTGTTCCTGCCCCACGAATTCATCCAGCGTGCGCGGACGCATACGCGCCGCGAGCGGGGCTTCGTTCTTCATCCGTTCCTGCATGGCGTGATCGAAGAGATCGGACATGGGTGAGATTATAAGCGAATCTTTTCCATCGCTTGTGTTACTGCATCGTCAAGTGTCATGGCGCATCCCTCGCTGTAGTGTTTTTCGAACGCGGCTTTTCCAATTTTCGTGCGGATGGCTTTCATGTCGTTGTTAATATCATTCTGTTCGAAGCGCGGGCGCGGGTCGCCAATCTCCTTGCGGATCGTATCCGACGAGCCGACCAAGCGCACGGCAGATTCAGGGTTGTTTGCCGCGCAGAATATACTCGCCATTCTGTCCAGCGCAAAGGCGAGACCGCTTTTGTTTCGATCCTTTTGAAAGTTTTCTATGATTTCAACAAGGATGGAATATGCTTCTGTCACATTTCCCTCTCGCAGGGCCACATAGCCCAAACGTCCGCACGCCCAGAGGTACCCCATTCGATTTCCCACTTCTTCCAGGAAATCGGCATTCTCTTGTAGAAAGGCGCGCGCCTGTTCGTATTCGCCGCGCATCAAGGCCAGGTATCCTTTGCCAGTTAAAACAAATTCCATACTCCATTTGTCATTCGCGTGTTGATTTGCATCCATGGCCTCATCAAGGAATTTTTGAGCCGACTCTGCATTGCCATTCGATAGAACGGTAAAGCCTAAAATACCAAGAGTGTGTGTCAGGTTGCGCCAGTCGCCTACTTCGCGAAATAGCGTAATTGCCTGTTCCCAATTCGCTTGAGCCTGCTTGGGATCGCGCTGGTCCCACCCCAGAGACGCGAAAGCCCTTGCCTGCCGCCATATATCACCCATTGATTTCGCCAGCTCAAGTCCCTGCCCATGGAAATTCGTTTTTTCCTTCATCCCTTCCAAAAACTGCAACACGGATCCCATCAGCATGAGACTTTCAAATTCGCCCTGTTTGTCATTACAGGCACGGAATAACGAGATGCATTCCTCGGCAACGGAACGTCCTTCCTCAAATTGTTGCAGGTACCATAGGATTTCCCCTTGGGCCAATAAGGCCTTTGCTCGAGCGTGCGGATAATTTTGTGATTCTGGTTTCTGGATGAACTCGGTGGTCCAAAACAATCCCTCGCGTAAATCAAAATTACTCCAATAGCGGATCAGCCCGCCTGTCAAATATAACCCCATCTCAAGGTCGGTCCTGGAAGCATGCTCCAGTGCGATACGGATATTGCCAAGTTCATCATTGATGCGGTTAAACCATTCCACTTGCTGATGGCCGTGCAGAACTGGTTCATCTAATTTGGAAAGGTCAAGAAAATATTTCAGATGCAGGCTGCGTATATTCTCTTCTTCGCCTGCCTCGACCAGTTTTTCGTGCGCATATTGGCGGATCGTTTCATGCAAATGAAAACGCCTCTCGCTACCTGATTTCTGACCAACGATCACCAATGATTTTGCCGCGAGCTGGGCTGTCAATTCCAATACTTGATGTGGCGCAATATTGTCTCTGCTACAGATCGATTCGGCAGCCTCGAGGATCCAGCCACCCGCGAATACAGCCAGGCGCCTTAGGAAAGTCCGCTCTGGATTGGAGATCAGGTTCCAGCTCCAATCGATTGAGGCGCGGATGGTCTGTTGACGGGGCAGGGCTGTGCGGTTTTTGCCTGTGAGCATATTGAAACTTTCGTTGAGGTGTGCCGCAATTTGCTCCATGGAAAACATATCAACACGTGCTGCGGCCAACTCTATTGCCAGTGGAATACCGTCGAGACGAGAGCAGATTTGGGCTACGAAAGAGGCGTTCTCTGGAGTTACCATGAAATCCGCTTGTGCCAGTTGGGCGCGTTCTTCAAATAAACGCACCGATTCATACATCTTGATATTTTCGGGCCTGTCTTGACTGTCGGGTAATTCGAGCGAAGGAACACGGTACACAACTTCTCCCATGATGCCTAACGCTTCCCGTCCAGTGGCAAGGATCTTCAAGCGCGGGCAGTTCTTAAGCAATATATAGACCTCTTGCATAAGTCATGGTGCAGGTTTGAGTTCCAGGTTGTAAATGGCCGCAATCAAATTGAAACGCAAGCCAAAGCGTTTTCTTCGATTACGATAGCGTTCACTCAAAATCCGAAAGATT
>JBMOMR010000108.1:0-35981 GCA_049324715.1 Chloroflexota bacterium
TGGCTGCAGGAATACAACACGATCCGCCCACACCAGGCGTTGCAAGGTTTGACGCCCCATCAGTATGCCATCCAACATGCCTGATTTTTCTACTTTCAGTTGGTACTAAAATTGGGAGGTTGACAGTTTGAGTTTTACTTTGGTTGGGAGCAGTGTTTATACTCAGAAAATTAAGTGGTGGGTGAACATAGGCATAATTGTCGTGGGAATTTTCTGGATTTACATGTCATATCTAGAGCACATTGACCCAATTGGCAATGCAAGCGTTAGAGACACAAGAGAATGGTGGATACTTGGCGTTATCGCAATTCTTGCTGGCGTGTATTGGATTATTCAAAGAGTAGTGGCAAAAACTGTAAACGAGCATTAAGTCATGGACAAAAAAGTAGAGCCTCAACACAAGTATGATTTTGGATTGGGTAGTGGATTTATGGCATTCATGGCTTATCGATGGGCGTCTACCATTGTCCAAGAATGGGGGCAAAAACCATCTCAACAAGTCGGAACAGTATTAGGTTTGACTGTTGGGTTTACAATAATCATCCTATTGTTTGACTATATTCTTTGGCGCTTACAATTCATCAAGGCTATCCGAAGCGGATTGTGGGCAGGCGCAGCGATTGGATCATATGTGACATTAATTGCAGGGGCAGAAATAACATATCCTGTATGGAGTCATATCATAGGGCTTACGAGCACAATAATTGCTTTTGTTACGTTTTACATCCTGGATAACAGGTAGCAGGTCTTGCTCATCAAAAACCGCCCACACGCAGGCACCCCACGCACTCCGCTCGAGGGCGGTGACGCAAACCGTTGGGCGGTTAAGTTCTGAATACTGAAGTTTGACTGGAGAATATTTTATGAAAACTGCACCACTTGTTATTCTTTCTGTTATTCTTTCAGCGTGTAGTTTTTCATCGTCACCATCTGTACCAAGTTTCCAACTATCAGAATTCGTGAGCATGAAGGGGCAAGCCAGTACCGAAAAAGAAACTCAAATTTCTCTTGACGACGGCGCATCAATATCCCTTCCTCCTAATTCTATTGATGGGGAAGCAACCGTTAATATTGAAAGAAATCCTGAAAAAATCAAGAACTTGCCGCCCTTGCCTAAAGAGATGATTCAACTTAGCGACTTCTATAATTTTGAGATCGAAGGCGCGAACTTAATTGGCCCAGTTGATCTCTTTATCCCCGTTGACAAAACATTAGTACCCGACCAGCAGGGTATCCTTTTTGCCATGATACCTTCTGAAAATGGCTGGAAATACATTCCTGTCGAGATAAAAGATGGAAAAGCCAATATTTATACGGATGAATTGGGGGACCCTTTAATAGCATGGCGTTTCACCGACCCTGATTGGACGGATGAAGAAATTAACAAAAGCAAGTACATTTGCGATCCAGATATTTCAGTTCAGGTAATAGATAACGGAGATGGAATTTTTCGGATTGTTGGTCAAGTCAAGCCGCCAAGAGCACATCTCTTTCTAGGCTCATCCATTTTTGAGAGAAAACCTGCGTCAAACATCCCTGTCTCCATTACTTTGAATTTACGAGACCCAGAATCGGGAGAAAAACTCGATACAACCACAGATATGAACGGAAATTTTGAACTGACAATTGACACTACCAACGGAATTAGAGAAGGATGGAATTGGGTTTTTGTAAATGCGAAATGTGACCCGTGGTTTCTGGAAGTTTCTGTTGAAAGTACGGGTTATGCCGAATTTGAATATGCGCCAATTACCCAAAATTCGACTGACACCGCTATCGAGATTCCTGTTGCAAATCCTGAGACCATTCAGCCACCTAAAACACCAACCGAGTATGTTTTACTTCCCAATGTAGCTAGTTTGCCTTTCGATACCGCAAAAGAAGTTCTTGAAAGGATAGGTTATAAAGTTATTTGGATTGACGGCAAAAGTAATCTCGAAGTTGGACAAATGTATTCACAAGCCCCAAAGGCAGGTTCAATAACTCTACCTCATAGGACAACCGTTGTAATATACAGGACAATCGAAAAAACAGATGTACCTCCTGAATGCGCTCAATTCAATTTGACACCTGAAGAATGCGCCAATTCAGGTTCACATGAATATTCATGCGTGAATACGGGTGTCGCCCCTGGCGGTCCCTATTCTGAAAGTAGAAAGATAACAATTACGCGAGTTTTTTCAAGTAATTCTTTTTCAATCGAAGATTTTGTATGCAATAAAACCATGCAGAATTTTTACGAATGTAAAGAAGAATATGGTACCAATGTATTCATATTTACAGAATCAGGTTACAAGGCCGAATTTAAAGTTTTTGAGGAATTTGATTGCACAACAAATTACGGTAATTCGTATTGTTCTTGGGATCAAGTGACTGAATGTACGTTGATAAAATAATTGAGCTATCAGTTTACTCCCGCCCACCGATAAACAGCAGTGTCAAGGGTGGAAAGCAAACAAACTGAAAATTGGCCACAAATGGGAAAAACGGTTTCGGATGTAGTTCATGCGGAGCCGTTTTTTGTTCGCTGTCCGTCCGATTCCTCACCCAGAGACAGCCTTCCCCGTCCCCGCCCTATTTTGGCAAGGTGAGATTGCACAGACATCAAATCCGAGCCTATTGGATTGAATTTTGAGCCTTTGGGAGTAAATTTTGAGCCTATCGGATTGAGTTTTGAGCCACTCAGAAAGCAATCCGAGCGGCTCACGGTGTTTGACACCTCCTCCGTTTTTCGTATAATGAACTCGGACATCGTCCGCCTGCCAGCAGGTACCTCAAAGGGCGCTTGTCCCTTCGGGAGTGCTTCGCGACGCGAATGCACACCGTTGGGTGCTGGAGACATTCAATCGCTCCGAGACCAGGAATCATGGCTACAATTTGAAACAACATTACGATAAGATTGTTTTACACAGGTCGCATTGCTACGAGGAGTTAATGGTAGAAAGGATCGCGTGAATGTCGAAGATACCGATAATCTATAAGAGTATACACAGGATCAAGTTCTCTGAGCTCGATCCCTATAACCATTTGCGTACGGAAGTCTACGCAGGCTACTACGTCGATCACCGTACGGATGGATTGCGTCAATACGTTGGTTGGGATCTCAAGACGTTAGCGAAGCTGCCCTTCATGGTCTGGGTGAGGAGAATGGAGGTTGATTTCATACGGCCAGCGGTTGGAGATCAGGAAATCACCATCACGTCATTTGTGCGCGAGTTCCATGGTTCCGATGCCCATATCGAATGCAAGATACTCGACGATGTTGGCAGGGAGCTCTCACGCTGTCTGATGATTGTCGCCTACATCGACAAGGCAACGAATCGAGCAACAGACTGGCCGGTCGATATAATGGCGCTATTCTTCAAAACGCCTGGGGACTAATCTGACGCTATCGCAAAAGTTTAGATGCACGGTTCGCCGCCCAACACAGCGCGCACCCGACGTCGGGTACGGGTCACGACTTTTAATCAGTTTCATCCGCTCGGGCATTTTTCTACCATCAAGCAGGGTTCAGGCCCCGTTCACGCGCAGGTACCCCAAAGGGTGCTTGTCCCTTCGGGAGTGCTTCGCGACGCGAACGCAATCCGTTGGGCAACCCGTCTTATAAGTTATGGTATCTTGAGAAAAAATGAATCTGGATAACCCCGTCATAAAACTTTGTATTGAAGGCACGCAAGCCGAGTTTCAAGGACAGATTGAAGAAGCCCGTTCTTTATATCAAAGAGCATGGGAATCGGTTCAAGATGAATATGACGCTTGTATAGCCGCTCATTATGTAGCACGTCATCAAGAAAGTCACAATGAAAGACTTCGTTGGAATCAAATTTCACTTGATAAAGCCAATGCGGTTACTGATGGCAGTGTCAAAGAATTTTTCCCGTCACTTTTCCTGAATATGGGTCAATCTCATGAATTGCTTGGCAATTTGAATGAAGCAAAACGATATTACGATTTGGCTGCAGAATTGGGCGCTATTCACCAAGTTGGCTAGAAGGTATTACTTTTCGATAAAGGCTTTTGGTCATTTGGCTTTTGTCAGGTCGTTTTTTGTGATTGTCAAAGATTAATTTGTGTGTAAAACCTGGGCGTGTTGGCGGTATCGGCTTTTTTCGGCAAAGGTTCTGGTCAGCAAGCAGATCGCCGAACAAAGCGTCCCGTAAGAGCATCAGGATGATATGCACCTGACCCTTCGACGGGCCCAATTCGCCCAATTTGCGGCACAGTGCAGGCAAGCAGAGTCCACGCCCCGCAAGCGTCCTCGCGGCGGTATCACCACGAGAATACGCTGGCACCACGTCCCTCACAAGGACATCCTAATAACGCAAACCGTTAGCCCGCACTCTCTGCCAGTTATTAAACTATGAGGCAAAGAAACAATGAAAACATTGACATCTCGTCTCTATGAAGCCGTACATGACTTATGGCAGATGTATGACCTGCTAATGGAAGCACGTTCGCTCACAAATGATTGGCGCTATTCTCATGTTGGTGAATTAGCCTTCAATTACTTCATGGTTGCCATCCATCTCAATCCAAAGGAACATATTCATCTCTGGCATGACAGTGGAAAACTAGTCGGATACGCAATTTTAGGCGAAGATTCCTCCTTCGATTGGCAGGTATTGCCAGCGTATGAATGGTCTGGTGTCGAACTCGAAGCTCTTATGTGGGCAGAAGCACGCACAGACGAACTTCGTAAACAGGATGAAAAAAGATGGGGCGGCGATCTTGTTTCAGGCTCACGTCAGGATGACATTCATCGAATTGCTTTTTTGGAACAGCACGGTTTCCAATACTGTGGCGATTTCGCAGAAGTAAATATGATGCGTTCGTTAGAGGAGCCAATTCCCGAGTCACGGTTGCCTGAGGGTTATCAAGTCCGCGAAGTTTCGGAAACAGGTGAAATTACAAATCGCGCAGCCATCCAGCGCGCAGTATGGCATCCCTGGACGGTTGGCAATGTCAGCGATGATGATTACGCATGCTTTATGCGATTACCTGGTTATTATCGCAACCTAGATATTGTTTCGGTTGCGCCAAATGGAGTTATTGCTGCATATGTGAATGGATGGATTGACCCACTGAACAAGATTGGTGATTTCGGACCCGTTGGAGCACTTGAAGCGTATCGTAGACAAGGATTAACGCGTGCCACGCTGCTGGAAGGTTTGCGTCGAATGAAGGCGCATGAAATGAATCGCGTATGTATCTCGACAGGTGTATCCAATGTGCCTGCAATCCAACTTTATGAATCCATTGGCTTCAAGATCGTCAACAGGTATCTTGATTATGTAAAATTGAGAGAAGAGCAAAAAGCGGGCTAACACAGCGTACTAAGAAATAACTGTGTTGGGGCAAGTTGGAAACCGAATTTGGCCGCTTTCTTCTGTAGATACTTGATCTGTTGCTCGCGATAGTGCGCTTCATACGCATCCAAACTCAGCGGTGCCCTTTTCTCGCTTCGGGTTTATACTGCTCTCACGTGTGCTTCCCGAAGAATATCGGGACGATGTGCGGCACAGTGCAGGCAAGCAGAATCCACGCCCGTTCGCGCACAGGTACCCTAAAGAGAGCTTCGCGAACGCAAACCGTTAGGTTTTAGTCAAAGGAAGAGAATACTATTGAAATATGAAAATAGACTACAAGATGCGCGTCAATATTGGGATGGCATAGCGCCTTCATTCGATGATGAGCCAGATCATGGTCTGCGTGACCCTTTGATCCTTGCAAGCTGGACAAAATTGCTAAAGGCTTGGCTGCCGAATAGACATGGAAACATTTTAGATATTGGCTGCGGGACGGGATCATTGAGTGCTGTACTTACCCGGCTTGGGCACAAAGTTACAGGGATTGATTTGTCACCAAAAATGATTTCCCTGGCACGAGAAAAAGCAGTAAGGCAAGGATATCAAATCGAGTTTCAGGTTATGGATGCTGCATTTCCTCAGTTGCCGCATAAACAGTTTGATGTAGTTATTTGCCGACATCTTCTTTGGGCATTGCCAGAGCCTGCACAAGTGCTTCGAAAATGGGAGGAGCTTCTAAAATCAAAGGGGCGCTTACTCTTGATTGAAGGTTATTGGGAAGCTGGCGGAGGCTTGCACGCAAGAGAAATCACCGAAATACTTCCGCCTTCATTCTCTGGCTTAATGGTTCAAAACTTAAGTGATAATCCCAATCTTTGGGGCAAGGATGTCACCGATGAACGATACGCGATCGTTGCTGATCTTAAGCAATAGGTATGTGCCGGTCAAAAAAAGTCTAACAATGCATGAGCGCGGACGGCTGGATTCTCATCGCCAAATTGGCTTTTTTCGTGGCCGCCGGTTTGCTCCGTTTCAAGGGCGCGTCCACGCTCCCACCCATCCCAAGCGGGTAATCGCCAGCCGTAAAGTGTTTATTGGCCCATGCATATGGTTCGCTAAAGCGATTTGAATTAGAGGTACAAAAGGAGTTCCAAGATGGCTCACTTGATCTACTCGGCGATCTCGTCACTCGATGGCTACATCGAGGACACAGATGGCAAGTTTGATTGGGCAATGCCCGATGAGGAGGTACATCAATTCGCCAACGATCTTGAACGTGGGGCGGGCACGCATCTCTATGGGCGTCGGATGTACGAGACCATGATGGTCTGGGAGACCGATCCCAACCTGGCCACTGAGTCCCCGCTCCTACGCGACTTCGCGGAGATATGGCAGGCCGCGGACAAGATCGTGTATTCCAAGACTTTGGGGGGTGTTTCCACTCGCAAGACGCAGCTCGAGCGAAACTTTGATCCAGAAGCGATCAGACAATTGAAAGAGGCCGCTGAACATGATATTCTCATTGGTGGCGCCAATCTTGCCGCCCACGCCTTTCGAGCAAGGCTGATCGACGAGTACCAGTTATTCCTCACCCCTGTCATTGTGGGAGGTGGGAAACCAGCCCTTCCAGACAATGTCCGCTTGGAACTCGAGCTTTTGGAGGAACGCCGCTTTGGCAACGGCATGGTCTTCCTCCGTTACCGAGCAAGGAAAGGGTAAGCCACCTAACACGGCGCACCGCTTTGGATGGTGGACAGGCCGCGCGTGTTGGGACATTTGTCTGGCTTTGGGTTTATACGTGCTCAAAAGCAGAGTCCACGCTCCCGTCCACGCGCAGGGACGCCGTCCACTCCGTTCGGAGGCGGTGGCGCTAACGATTAGTCGGTTGTTGTAAGAGTTAGAAATAATGGTAGAAAAGACTATGGAAAATCTCCGCGAATTTGCAAATAATGTTTGGCTGGTAGATGGTCCGATCGTTCGGGACATGGGCATATTTTTTACGACCCGCATTACGATCGTGAAACTTTCAGACGGGTCAATATGGATAGAGTCCCCCGTCCCAGTATCGTTTGCCACCTTGCAGGAAATTTCCAAATTGGGGGAGGTTCGGTATCTTTTAGCTGCGACCCCAAGACATGTCTGGAGATTAGACGCCTGGCACAACCTGTTTCCCGATGCACAATTATGGGCCTGTCGTCCCACATCATTCACTCTCAAAAATGGCGATTTGCCAATAGAGGGTTACCTGAACGATACACCAGTCAATGCCTGGAGCGCTGATTTTGACCAATTAGAGTTCAAGGGAAATCCTCTCTTATCAGAAGTTCTGTTCTTTCACAAGAACTCCCATACGGTTATTCTTGACGACTTGATCCAGAGAAACCCTGTGATGGAAGGAAAGGCAGTGACCAACCTAACATTCAAGCTTGAAGGAGCTCAATATCCAGAAGGGGGAGTGGGCTGGATATGAAAATGATCTTTCTGAATCGCAACCTTGCTCGACGTTCGCTCGACAAACTGTTATCCTGGGATTTCGATAAATTAATCATTGCACATGGTGTTTGTATTGAAGCAGGCGCAAAGCAATATGTAAAAAAAGTATTCCAGTGGCTTGAGAAATGAGCGTCTCCCACACCACCTGCCGCGCGGGATTTCCTCTGGCATCAGGAGAAAAAACACACTTTCCCGAGTTTGGAACCAAGCAAGACGGCATCCATTATATGGAACGGCCTGGCGTATATGCTCTCATTGAGAACAATGAAGGACAGATTGCCGTTATCGAGACAAGTAATGGATACTTTCTGCCGGGTGGCGGGATTGATAACGGCGAGTCAAACGCTGATGCGTTGAAACGTGAAATCCTGGAGGAGATTGGTTATCAAGTCTCTGGGCTCATCGAAATCAGCGAGGCGGTTGAATATATCGAGGCCCTCAGCGATAAAAAGCATTATCAAATACACAGCAGATTTTACAAAGTGCAGCTTGGCTCTAAAGTTCGAGAAGACGTCGAAAAGGACCATCGACTTGTCTGGCTTCGGCAAGAAGAAGCGGTCAAACTACTCAAACGACAAGGTCAGGTATGGGTAGTCCAAAGTATGCGAAACGGGTAATCGAAGAAAGCGGCGCAGACCGTTGGGCAGTAAAGTCTTTAGAATTATATCCATTTAGAAATAGAAAAAGAGAGTGAAGCAAACATGAAAGATTTTGACCCCGCAACAAGTTTCGGCTCAGATGTAGCAGCACATTACGATGATTACAAGCGCGGCGATGAAGAGGAGGCGGCTGCGTTTCTTGCCGAATTCGCAAAAGAAGGCTCTGCTCTTGAATTTGCAATTGGCACAGGGCGCATCGCACTTCCGTTAGCGGCAAAGGGCATCCAGGTGGATGGCATTGAATTATCGCCCCAAATGATCGAGCAACTTCGCACCAAACCTGGAGGGCAAGATATCCATGTGATCATTGGAGATATGAGTAGGGCGACAACCAATCGTCAATACCCGCTGGTGTACCTGGTCTTTAATACAATATTCAATCTCCTCACTGCGGACGATCAGATCCGCTGCTTTGAAAATGCTGCACGCCACCTTACGCCCAATGGACATTTCATCGTTGAAACCGCGTTGCCCCATGCATGGATGCCCCCAGACAAGCCTGATTATGTCCACGCTGAGTATGTTGGCAAAGAGACGGTTGTGCTCGATGTTGCACAATATGACCCAGTAACACAGTTACTTGAAGAAAATCACGTTCAATTTACCGCACAGGGCATAACGATGTCCCCAATTGTTTGTCGCTTAATTACCCCCGGCGAAATGGATTTAATGGCGCGCATTGCAGGAATGCGGCTTATCCAAAGGTTCTCGAATTGGCAGAAAACCGCATTCGATATAAACAGCAAAGCACATGTCTCAATTTACGGTTTTTAAGGTCCACTCACCAATAGCTGCGAATTGAACATCCAGGAAAAGCGGCTTCGTGTTTTCCCGCCCTCAACCGTGTAAAGGGAATAAATGAGCACAAATTTCTCGATCCAGTCTTCAGACCCAGCACTTTTAGAAAAGTCCATCAATATTGCTGAAGAGTTCGCACAAAAGTATAGGGTGGACAATGTTCTCGGGATCGTCTTCCTGGGGGCGATCACCCGGGGATATTTTGATCGCTCGGCAGACATTGACATTGCCATCTTCAAAAAGGCATCAGCAGACATCCCTCTGAAAGACAAGTTCCAGAAAATTGACGGCATTGAGGTCCAGATCTGGCTGTCTGACTATGAAAGCGAAGTCGCGAATCCGTGGGATATGGCAAAGCGCTGGACGTATTCTCAGGGGCGGATTTACTTCGATCCACAGGGAAAGATAACCCAATTGCTGGGCGAAAAAGTTCCGCTAAAGCCCGAGGAGAGGAAATGGCTAATGATGTCAGGCCTGATCCTTTCAGAGTGGTACGTCAATCGTCTGACGCAATTGTGGATCGAGCGAGGCAATATCGTCAGCGCACATCATATGTTCGGGCAGGGGATCAACTATTTCTTCGATTTGTTGTTTGGTCTCAACAACGAGTTGGTGGCGGATATGAAATGGCGATATTTTTGCGTGGAGCAACTGGAGCGCCTGCCCCACAATTTTCAGGAGCGGATCAAAGAGACGATGACGCTCCACTCCTTTACGATGGATGAGTTGGAAAGGCGAAAAAGTGCATTTATGCAAATGTGGGAAGAGATAAGACCGATCGTGGAAGAAGAAGTGCAGATGGCCTTCGAGGAAATGCTCGAGATCGTCTAGGTGCGTGGATATATAAAATTTATCGGAAATAAACATCTCAGCCACGAATTCCACGAATGGGCACGAATTCTCCTGATTTTTCTTCGTGAAATTCGCGTCATTCGTGGCAAAACGAGAAGCCAGAATAATCACCGATAAAGTTTATTAAATCAATGAGCCGACTCTGCATCGAGTCGGCTCATGTTTTGTAATGAACTTTCCCTATACCCCAGCCATCGAAAGGATTCGCTCGATTCCCCCTGCTGTGATCAGGTGATGACGTGACTTGACCCGCTCGAACAACGGACGGGCGTGCGGCCGCGACCATTCCGTTGTGATCAGCGCGCGGAAGACAGGCATCACGTACAACATGCGCCCGATCTTCTCCGCGTAGGCCTCCACGCGCGGCAGGATCGCCTCGTACCCGCTGGCAATGCACAGGGCATAGAAGAACGAGAGATGCGCGGCGTCGTTCCACCTGGAGAGACCGAGCGCCTCCTCGATGCGCGGACAGTCCGCGGCGGGGACGGTGGCGGGCAGTCCCTGCAGGAAGGACTTGACCTGAACGCCGTGCCAATGCTCCACCTGGGCAGGAGTCGGAAGCGTCCCGTCCTTCTGGTAGGCGTTCAGTGCGGACTGCACTTCGTCGTACAGTTTCGATTGCGGCTTCGGCCAACCTTCGGGCATGCCAGGCTTATAGATCCACTGGTTCACGTCCACTTTGGAGAAGACCTCGGGCAGTTCCACCTTCATGAAATCGAGGAACGTCTCGGTGGTGATGGACTGGAACTGGAACCGCTTCATGTAACTCTGGATGAACGCGTCGAAACGGGTGCGTCCCACAGCGCGCTCACATTCCTGCAAAAAGAAACAGCCCTTGTAATACGGAATGTTAAAGGCTCGCGCGTCCTCTTCCCCATCCGTGCGCTTCAGGCAGGTGTGCGGCGAGTCGTAGCCGAGGCGTTCCATCGCCTCCACCAACTCGCGGGAGTGGAAGACCAGATTCAGTTCGTTGAAATCCTTCCCCTCCAACACTTCGGTGATGCGCGTCTCGGCGTAGGTCGTCCAGCCCTCGTTCAGCCAGAAATCCTGCCAGGTGGCGTTGGTCACCAAATTCCCCGTCCAGGCGTGAGCGAGTTCGTGCGTGATCAGGTACGTCTGTCCGCGCGTGCCGAGGATCGAGGTGGGAGTCAAAAACGTCAGGCGCGGGTTTTCCATCCCGCCAAACGGGAACGACGGCGGAAGCACCAGCAGGTCGTAGCGTCCCCACAGATACGGGCCAAGCAGTTTCTCGGCCTCGTTCACGCGCATTTCATTTTCCGCGAACTCCCACGCCGCGGCCTCGAGGATCTCTGGCTCGGCATAGACTCCCGTGCGCGGACCGAACTCGCGGAACTCCAAATGCCCGACCGCCAACGCGAACAAATACGACGGGATGGGCTGGGGCATGCGGAAGACGAACCGCCCGCTTCCATCCCGACCCTTCGACTCGCTCAAGGCGCCGCCTTCCACCTGTTCCGCCGCCATGACAGCGGTCAGCCCTTTGGGCACTTCCATCTCCGCCGAATACGTGAAACGCACCGACGGGGTATCCTGGCAGGGGAAGACACTGCGCGCGTGGATGTTCTGACACTGGCTATACAGGAAGGGATGTTCTCCGCCGAGAGTCTGCGCGGCGGTGAGCCATTGCAGGGCGCTCGCCTCGGGCGAGGTGCGGAACTCCAGCGTGAAACTGTTGTCGCCATCGAGACCCTTCAAATGCAGGCGGGAGCCGAGGGCCTCGTGACTGGTATCGTATTCCCAGGTCAACGCGCGGCCGTTGGCGTGCGCTTTTTTCATGTCGATCTTGAACGTATCCAGGAAGAGCGGCCCGCGGCGCGGCGTATCCAGTTGATAGGTGGCTTTGACCGCCAGTGTGTTCGTGGAAAAATCGGCCTGAATGTGAAAGTCAATGTGACGGATCCGTCCCTGCGAGAGGTCAGAGTAAGAAGTCGGGTCATGAAGGGTCATCGAATGCTCCAATAGGTCTGTGTCATTCTATTTTACCGCGTTGATGAAATCTGCGAACAACCCGTAGGCGGTTTCATCGGGACCACCCTTCATGCCCGGACGCTCGGAGACGGAGACGGAATAATCGGGCAGCACATCCGTGCGGAAGGTGAGTCCAGTGGACGAGCCCATCATTCCATACAGCGGCGAGGCGGCCTCCACCAATTCGGGAGCGACGCGCGCCCGCACCGAATCCCCCTCCCGTTCCGCGGAGGCGACGAGTTTCCAGCGCTTCCCCTCCGCTTTGGCCTGTTTCACCATCTCGGGCGTGATGCCGCGGATGCCCGTCCGATCCACCTGCTGGGGTTTGAGCGGCGCGTTCATCAGCACGGTTGCCAGCGCGGCCACCTTGATGGACGCGTCCCAACCGTCCACATCGCCCGAGGGATCCGTCTCCGCGATGCCGATGGACTGGCAATATTTCACCGCCTCGTCAAAGGTCTCGCCCTCCTCCATGTGCGAAAGGATCAGGTTGGTGGTGGCGTTGATGATGCCCTTGAACGATTGCAGTTCCGCCGCTGGAAACGCCTCGCGGAACGTGGCAAACAGCGGCGTCCCGCCCAGCACCGTGGACTCGAACCGAAACACTTTGCCTTTCGACTCGGCGAGGGCGGTCAATTCGCGATAACCATGCACCACCGTCCCCTTGTTGGCGGTGCTGACGTGCATCCCCGCGTTCAGAGCGGCACGCACGTGATCGATGGCGGGCTGTCCCGTCTCGTAGTTGACGGGGGAATTCTCGAACATGAAATCGGCGGCAGAGTGTTGGATGACTGATAGAGAATCAGGTATTGGTAAATGGTAATTGGTAATTGACGTGATGGACTGTCCGCTTTCGACGAGGGCCAGTGCCTCGTTCAGGTCAATGCCGTTTGGGTTGACGGCACAGCCATGTCTGCCCGTGGCGATGCCAGTAACCGAAAACGTAATTCCATGGTCGCGTTCGAGTACGCTCTGTTTGCGCATGAGCAGGCGCGCCAACGAGCGGGCGACGTTTCCAAAACCGATGAAGGCGAGTTTGTAATTGGTCATTTTTCTCCGTAGGGGCGACGTCTCGTCACCCTGGGCGGGGAAACCCCGCCCCAGCAAATTTATAGTGGCGGATAGGGAAATGCCCGACGATCTTCTGACGGATGCGGGAAGACGCGGCCCGCGAGCAACGCCTCCGCGCGGGACTGGAGGGCGATCACTTCGCCCGGGCTGAGAAAACGCTGAAGGTCCGCGCGGCCGGCCGAAAGTCGGGAAAGAGACGAGAGCAGGGAGTCGGGGATCGGTTCGCCGGCGAAGTCCCAGATGACGGTCCGCAGTTTGTCCTCTTCGTGGAAACAGAGTCCGTGGTCGATTGCCCAGAGTTTGTGCGCCGCGTCGAAAAAGACGTGACTACCTTTGCGGTCGGCGTTGTTGCAGAGCAAATCGAACAGGACGACGGGCTTGAGCAGAGTTTTTTCCTCGTCGGTGAAATTGAAATAGTGGTGGTTGGGGTCGTACGCGATGAATTGCTGGAGCGAGCCAGGGCCAAACGGCCCGTCGCGGAGGACGGTGAACGGGACGAGGTCGAACTTCAGCGCATCACTGACGAGATACGCGGCGACCTCGCGCAGTGCGAGGGTGTTGTCTTCGAAATCCCAGAGCGGTTGTTCGCCTTTGCTCGGTTTGTAAACGGCTTGAAGAGTTTGCCCCTCGTGACGGACGTCCACAAGGAAGGTGTAATTCGAGCCGAGCATGAACTGGCCTTTGAGTTCGATCTCGCCATGTTGAAGGGAACGCTGGAGGTATGGGTCAGCGGGCATGGGGGGATTGTACTGTAAAGTATCCGCAAGTTCCACTCGCGGATTCCGAGTTTCAAAACCATTGACAATTTAGAACATGCGTTCTATACTGTCAACATTGTCCCTTTTCTGGTTCCATCTCTCAAAAGGAGTTCAAGATGAACCGTAATCTCAACCTTCAATTGATGCCTTTCCTCCGGGGAACCGCCCTGAAACGCGGCGCCATCTTCGGTACTATTTTAGTTGCGGCGTTGGCGGCCTTCGAGGTCTTCAATTTCAGCACCACACAGTTTGCCCTGCAAGACATGCTCGGTGACGTTACCTTTGGAAGAATCCGCTGGGCGACTATCCTCGCGCTGGCGTTCTGCGGGATGGATTTTGCCGGTATTGCCCGCATCTTCACCCCCGAACAGGGGCGCGACGAACCCGCCGAGGTCTGGTACCTGTTTGGCGCGTGGCTGTTGGCCGCGGCCTTTAACGCCGGTCTGACCTGGTGGGGAGTTTCCGTGGCCATCGTCAATCACCAGGCGGCAGGCGCGGGATTGCTCTCGCCGGGCGCGATGGCGCGCGGAGTTCCCGTTTTCGTGGCGGCCATGGTCTGGTTGATCCGCGTCCTGATCATTGGGACATTCTCGGTGGCGGGGGAACGTCTCTTTACGGTGGCGGAGGCACACACTTCGTATCGTCCCTCGTACCGCCCAGCCGCGCCGCGGGAAGAGCCCAAGCCCCAGCCGCGCCCGGCCACCAATCCCATTCCCACTTACATCAAGCCCACGCCCCGGCCCTTCCCCACCCCGGCCGCCAGTATGCGGACTCCCGCGAACGCCGAGCCGACCTATCATCCTGTTGGGATGACAGCCAGCGGGCGTGAACAAAACGCTTCCGTACGGAGGTGAATCCCTAATTTCCGCACCTTTCCAAAAAGTCCCATCCAACACAAAGAGACGGCTCGCATGAGCCGTCTCTTTGTGTAATTTCATATGGTCGGGCAGACGCTCGGTCGGGCAGACACGCAGGTCTGCCCCTACGTTATTATTCCTGGGGGCGGAACACGGAGAGATAGACCAGCGGCTTGTATCCCGCGCGGCGATAGAGACTCATCCCCATCTCGGAGGCGAGTAGCACCATGTGACGCAGTCCGAGGTGATTGGCCTCCTGGTGGGCGCGGCGCAGGAGACGTGTCCCGATGCCGCGGCGACGGTAGACGGGCAACGTGTACAACTGGTTGAGGTACCCGATCCCATCGCAGACCGTGACGAGTTGCGTCCAGCCGACGGCGCGGTGCTCGAGTTGGGCGTAAAAGTTATTGATGTGCGGATCGCCAAATGTTTTCTCGGGGATGTGTTCACCGCCCAACGCGAGTCCCTGGTTGGCGAATTCGATCTCCTCAAGTGCGCCGATCTTGTGGACATGCGTCCAGCCGCGCGATGTGCGGACGGGGAGAGGCAGTCCCATGATCATGGCCGTCTCCACGAACTCGTAGCCAAGGGATTGGTATTGCGTTTTCACTTCGGGCTGGGTCGGTTCGGAATGGAACACATTCAACACATATTTTTCGTGGGGCTTTTTGGGGTAGGAGTTGATGCGCGCACAGACCGCCACGGGGTCTGGCTCCAACGCGAGGAATTCAAGTTGAAATGCAACGCCGGGGATTTTATTTTTGTATTGTGAAACGCCAACGCCTCCCAGTTGTTCGTAGCGTGAGTGATAGGCCACCTGATAGACGTGGTTATAGGAACGGATGAGGGCGTCGACCGCCCATTTGTTGGGGATGAGAGGGATGGTTGGCATGGACGATTCGCGTGATGTGAGGATTTATCCCAACACTTTTCCAAGTGTCGATTCACCGTCCGCGAGGACGTAGAGGCTCCGTCCGCTTGCGCGGTCGAAGATGAAATCGGTGACGAGGTAGCCCGCCGCGAAACACGTCTCGAAGATTTCGCGGGAAAAGAAGCGCCAGTCGCGGCCGAGGGACAGGTCGGCAGATTTGAGCGCGAGAAAATCGGGAGGGATCTCGGCCAGCGCGAGGCGGTCATTGGGCGGGGAAAAGGATTCGGGCGGCTGGAGAAATCCGTTGGCGTGAGTGGCAGGGGAATACAAAAGTTGCGTCCCCGCTTTTTGGAACTGGGACAGTCCCAAGGTCCCGCGTGAACGTTTGGAGAGGCGGCGTTCGACGCGGCGGGTGCGGATCCACCAGTCCACCTGGAAGCGGTCGGAGGGGAGTCCCGCGTTGAGGCCGTCGCGCATGTCGCCGTATTGCGAACGGAGGTAGGTGTTGCAGACCGCGCCGAGTTTGGCAATGTTGAGCTGCGCGTTGCGGCTGAGGAGCGGGTCGTAGGTCCAGGTGACGCGGTTGAGTCCCTGGTGGCGCACCATCTGCCATTGGGCGCGTTTGAGCGCGAAACCGAGGCCAGAGTCGCGATGCGATTCCAATACGCCGAGCATGTGCGAGCAGTGTTTGGGTTGCGGGCCATCGGGTAATGAGTCCAGGCCAGGAAAGCCAAAGGCGAAGCCAACCAGTTTCTCCTCCTCGAACGCGCCGAGCACCAGCCCGCCGTTGTGAGCGGCGGTGATGAGCAGGTGCGCGGGGACGATCTCGGTCTCATCGCCGGGCCAGACCTGCCGCTGGAGTTCTTCCACGGCGATCATGTCTTCGGGGGTGTCAAGCAAGCGAATCGTGGTCATTATTTTTCACCACAGATGAAAGGGATAAAAGGGATTCTAATTTCATCCTTTTTATCTGTGGTTCATTCTGGTGGTCGCAAGGATGGGAAGCGCTCGCGCAAACGCTCGGCGATGCGCTTGGTCTGCACGCTCGACCAACGCGAGAGACGTTGTGTCCACGGGACGCGGCGCAGGTATTCGAGGCGGTAGGTGAAGCGCGCGGGCATGAGACCAAAAGCACGCGTCAGGTTGTCCACGGGACAGGTTCGGTTGAGCGAAAAATAATCGAGCGAGTAGGACGAGAAAGGAAAGTTCGGGAACATGGCATCCAGCATAATGATGAGGGCGCGCATGTTGGGCATGGACAGCGGCACAACGACCCGCCGCCGCCGATTCACGTCCATAATGGTTTCCACCACCTGGCGCAACGGAAAATATTCACTCCCGCCGATCTCGTAGGTCTGGTTTTCCATTTCAGGTTTTTCAAAGGCCCACAGAATGCAGGTGACGAGATCCTCGATCCACAACGGCTGGACGACGGCGCGTCCGCCACCGGGGAGAGGAAACAGACCGGGCGCGGCGCGCAGGAGACGCGTCAACGGGACCGTGAAGCGGTCTTCCGGTCCGAAGACGATGGACGACCGCAGGATCGTGAACGGGACACCCGAGCGGCGGATGTGCTCCTCGGCGATGCCCTTGGCCTTGTGGACCGCGAACGCGGACATCCGATCCGCGCCGAGGTGGCTGACGTAGACGATCCGTTTCACCCCCGCGTCGGCCGCGGCCTCGGCAAGGTTTTTCGTGCCCAAAACGTCTGTGGCGAACAGGTTGCCGCGATTGCCAAGTCCCTCGGCGCTGGCGAGGTGGATGACGTAGTCCACGCCGGAGAGCGCGGCGCGCAGTCCGCGCGGGTCGCTGAGGCTGGCAACCGCCACTTCGAGGGGCACGCCGGTCGGAAGTCGAGGAGTGCGAGGCGAGGGGCGGATGAGCGTCCGCAGGGGATGTCCCGCCTCGAACATGTGTCGGAGCAGGGCGCGGCCAATGAATCCCGTCCCACCGGTGATGAGGAACATGCGGTGGATTATAGCAGAGGGGACTGACGGCCTGTGAAAGCGGTTGGAAAATGGAACAAATCGCAGGCGGAGACGGTTTAAATCGCAGAAAATTCTCCAAGGACAGAAACGTGAAAAGGGCATTCATGAAACGATTCGCTTTTTTTCTGGCTGGACTGATTTTCCTTGCGTTGGCCGGGTGTGGGGAGATGAGCACGGAGCAGGCCGTGGCGGACGCCCAGCAAACCATCGTGGTGGCTTCGCAGGTGCCAACTGTCACATCCACGCCTGCGCCGAACGCGATGGCCCTGGTGGAAAAAATCAACGGGGTGTTGAGCGCGAACGTGGTGGTGGACGACCTTTCGAAGGCCATTGACGCCCATTATCAGGTGATGGATATCCGCTTCGAGCCTGCGGATAGCACGGTGATCGTGCTTCAAATGGATGTGTTGTGCATCTGCGTGAAGAATGTCAATTGCTGTGTGCCCGAACGCACGTTCGTTGTCGTTGCGCACGCCATGAAGGCGCTGGGAAAGCCACTGGCAGACAATGTCCCTGCGACGGTTTTGGAGACGCACGTGCGGTGCATCACCGGGGACCGCCTGGTCGGGACCGTGAGCGTGCCGTGGGAGGAACTGAGGAAGTACATCGTGGATGCGCGCGGGCAGATCGGCGGGTACCAACTGGGAAACAGTATTCAGGTCCAATATCCGTGACGGGCGCGTCTCCTCTCTTTTGTCGGTAAGTTTCCGCGGACCCGGGCCGTCGAACTGGAAACGACTTTAGAGAGGAGTAATCATGTCCACCGAAACCCCGAAACGATATCACCCCATTCACGTTGTCCTGCACTGGCTGATGGCCATCATGACGATTCTTGCCATCGCAATCGGAATGTTCGTGCTGAATCCCACTCCCGATACGGCGGAGAAAACTGGTACGCTTCAGATCCACGCCATTTGGGGCGGACTACTCGGCCTGGTGCTCGTGGCGCGGCTGATCACACGATTCGTCCTGCCGCGGCCCGCGTCCGCCAACACAGATAACGCCTTCCTCGATTTTGTGGCGAGGGCGGTCCACTTCTTCCTATACATAGGCGTGATCGGAATGGTCGTCAGCGGGTTGGGGACAGCGGTGCAAGCGGACCTGTTTTCAGTCTTCCGCGGCGCGGCGCCCTTCCCTGCGGACTTCATGGCCTATCCGCCGCGCATCGGGCACGGATTCACGGCACTGGCCCTGCTGGGATTGATCGGCTTGCACGTTGCCGCGGCGTTGTACCATCAGTTCATCAAGAAGGATAACCTGCTGGCACGGATGTGGTTCGGAAAGCGCTAATCCAATGATGAATCAACAGGCGACCCAAATGGGTCGCCTGTTTGTTTATAACGGACAAGTGAACAATGGGATTTCCATTTCCTGCAGGGTCAACCCGCCATGATGGCCGTAATACCTCTGCTCGAACTTGTCTTTGACGTACCACCAGACCGATTCGTATCGTTTCGACAGGAGCACCAAATTGCTCACGCGGGCGCGGAAACTGGGGGAAATCGTCGGGCCGAAGTAACCGTCCCGAATCAACTCGCTGACTTTGACAACCTCGGCCTTATCCGCAAGACGCGTGGACAGAAATTCCTGCGCCTCGTCGAGCAGGTCATCTTTGACGTAGAGGAACATATCCCGCGGCGAGCCAGCAGGGACGAGTAAATCGCCCCTGCGATTCGTCTGGATGAAACGCTCGATGCCCGCGAAGCGCGCGTCCGTGTTGAGGAAGACGGTCGTCTTCGGGTCCACTTCGGAGGAGCCGTGATCCGCCGTCATCAGGAAGAGGACGCGTTTGCCGCGCGGAAAAATCCGCTCGAAGTAGTATTCCATGATGAGCAGAAACGTCTCGATCTCGGCCTCCGTCTGCGGGGCGTCGGGGCCGTACTCGTGAGCCAGACTGTCGATCTTGTCGAAGTAGAGATGCACGTAGGTGGGTTTGGTTTGCTTTTCGAGCAGGAGTCCCAGATTGATCAACGCTTCGGACAGGGTTTTGAACGAATTTAATTTTGCGCCTTTCATGACCACGTTGGAGTAGGTGGACGGCGTATAATCGCGGATGCCGAAGACGTGCGACTCGACCCCGTCATTCCGCCACGCGTTGTAGACGGTCTTCGTCGGGTAGAGTTTCTTCGCGTCGACCTGACCTTTGAGCGTGTCGCGTTCCATCTCCCCCGCAAAGGAGAACAACAACGGCGCGATGACGCGGTCCAGCAGAGGCTCATAGTAGAACCACTCGTAGACGCCGCTCTCGCCCACGGGTAGACCCGTGTGGATGGTGGTGATGTGCGCGGCGGTCGTGGACGGGAACTGCGAGGTCAGTTTCTCCAGCGTCCCGTCACGCGTGAGGCGTTTGACGAAGGACGCGCCCTGAAAACGTTCGACGAAGCGCCAGCCAAAACCGTCCACGAGGAAGAGCACCACCGCGTCATATTGACCTGAGACGAGGTGCGCGTGGAGACGGCTGGGAATCCCCGCGAAGCCGCCCGAGTCGTAGCGGGGTTGGATGAAGTGGTCGCCCAATTTCATTCGGCTTTTTCCCCCAGCATCATCCTCGCCGCGCGGCGTCCGATCTCGACGGCGAAGTTGGTGCCGCGGTCCCACGGGTAGACCTGGCTCATCGAGGCGAAGTACAACCCGTCCACGGGGGTTTGGATGGGTGGGATATTTTTGGAGTGATTCAGCAACGGCACGGGCTGGGCGTAGTTGGTCTTGTAGACCCACATCTTCTTCACCCAATCGCGTTTGAACTCTGGATTGATCTTTTGGAAGGCGGGCAAAAACTTTTCCAGCAACTCGTCATCGCTCAGTGAAAAATATTCGTGGCCGTGTTCGAGATAATCGCCCGCGTACACGATGCGGTCGCCGCCAAAATGTTCGGGCTCCACAAAGTTGGTGTGCTCCACCAGCGCCAGGAACGGGAAGCCCGCTTCCTTGGGCAGGTTGAACCAGTAATAGCCATCCGTGGATAACTGCCGCGTGAGCGAGAGCGTCATCACCACCGCGCCCATGGACTTCAACTCGAGCAATCCCTTAAGATAGGACTCGGGCAGGTCGGGACACATCTTCGCCATCAGACTCGGCGACGTGGTGACGAGGACTTTGTCGAATGCCTCCGCATCCACAACCAGACCTTTGGCCGCGTCCCGTTTAATGGACTTGACACTCACTCCCAGCCTGATCTCTACTCCCTGCTCTCTTAACTTATCAGCGAAGAGATCGGCGAAGCGTTGGAAGCCGCCCTCGAAGGTCCCGAGGCGAGTGGAGCGGGCTTTGATGCGCGCCCACATCCACGCCATATTGACGTCGCGGTAGAACGGTCCGAATTTGCCGATGAGCAGGGGCTTCCACATCTTTTCGTAGACGCGGCGGCCTGCCCATTTCAACATCCACGCGTCGGCGGTGACCTGTTCGAGGGCGCGCCAGTTGTTCGTGAGGCGCAGGAAGAGGCCGACGAATCCGAAGCGGATCTTATCGAGGCCGAAGCCAAGGCCAGGGAAGAGCAGGGCTTTGAGGATCGAGTCGAAGGGGTAGAAACGCCCCTCGTGATACATCACGGTGAGGGGGCGCGGGAAGCGGACTTTGTCGTCCCAGCCGAGTTCGCGGATGAGTCCGAGCATCGAAGCGTCGGATTGGAACCAGTGGTGGTAGAACTTCTCGACCGACCAGTCCCAATGCGGCTCTTTGAATCCGCTAGCCAGCCCGCCGACGAATTCAGCGGATTCAAAAATGACGACTTCGTGTCCCGCTTTACGCAGGTCGTAGGCGGCGGCCATGCCGCCAAACCCCGCGCCGATGATGGCAATTTTCATGAATGCTCCAAATGGTATCAAGATGACAGTCACTTTGGAAGTGACTGTCATCTTCATTATCCTACATAACAAAAATCGTGTAAACTACCCCCATGACTGAACGAGACCTCGACAAGGCCGCCCTGCGCGGCGAACCATCGTACGTTTGGCGCGCGGGACAAGTCCGCCGCCTGGACATGATCGTGCGCGCGGCAGGCGAGCGCGTGCAGGGACGCGTCCTTGAGAACGGATGCGGCGTGGGCATGTACGTGGAAAAACTGGCGGCCTACGGCGGGACGGTGATCGGCCTGGAATATGACCACGAGCGCGCCACAGAAGCGCACGCGCGTTCGCCGCACATCGTGAACGCGGCGGGGGAAAATATCCCGTTCCCATCCGCCGCCCAGAGCGGAGTGGAGCGAAGCGGAACGCAGTCGAAGGGTGGCGGTTTCGATTTGATCCTGAGCCACGAAGTCATCGAGCATGTGCAGGATGACCGCGCCGCCATCCGCGAGATGGTGCGCGTGCTAAGGCCAAATGGACGCATTGTGCTGTTCTGCCCGAACCGCGGCTATCCCTTCGAGACGCACGGCATTTACTGGAAGGGGACGTACCATTTCGGCAACAAGTTGTTCGTGAATTACCTGCCGCGTCGCTGGCGGGACAAACTCGCACCGCACGTGCGCGTCTACTCGAAACGCGATCTCGAAAGACTCTTCGAGGGTCTGCCCGTCCGATTCATTGAAAAGACGATCATTTTCGGCGCGTACGACAACATCATCGCCCGCTTCGGCGCGTTCGGAAAAGTCCTGCGCGGCCTCCTGCAATTTTTAGAGAAGACGCCCTTGCGCGCGCTGGGTCTGTCCAATTTTTGGGTGGTGGAGAAGGTGGAGGAGTAGGTTTACGAAATTGGACGGTGGTTGTATAGTTGGAAACGTGTGAGGGATAACGCGGAATCCCCACAGAAGCAGGTTATCAAGAAAGTTTCCGCCTATGCCCCTGTATAGGGGTATTATATGGAAAGTTTACAGAGAATGTGAGGAAATAGCAATGAATCAAAAATTGCATGATTGGTTTATCCTTATTGAACATTGGGTAACACGGGGAGGTAACGGCTATTCATTGCCTTTTTTGGTGGGCGCAACGGCTAGGCATAGAGGAATTGTAAATATCACAGAGGATTATGCCATTGCATTATTGGGCGAGATATTTAACTATCCTGTAAATAAACACGTTGTTCAAATAATTCTATGCCCCAATCTCGGCGTTCCCGTATTCGGTCTCTCTAGACATGAAATACAGGGCAAACTATTTCACAGTTTGGTCAATAATGAGCCATCGGTATTCATACGACAAGACCTTCTCAACGAGTGGGGCAAATCTAGAGATGAAGTTATAAACGGCATTTTTGATGGAGCCAAGAAACCTATCCAGGATGGTTTATTTTCACGAACTTTCGACCATACCTGGGCTTTGTTTAGCGAGACAGAGATTGAAAGAATTGACCGTCTTTTGAAAGACGCCTAGGGTAAATCGGAGATTCCAATGGAGAATGATTTGCAGCAAGCGATTTCTTTAATTAAATCAGGCAATAAGAAAGGCGGTGGCCAACTGCTTGCAGAGATTGTCAAGAAAGACCCCCACAATATTAATGCTTGGCTTTGGCTTACGAGTTGCGTAGATTTAAATGAACAAAGAATATATTGTCTGAAAAAGGTTTTAGAAGTCGATCCCAATCATAATGTAGCACGCTCTGCCTTATTAAAATTACAGCAGTCCCAACAACCTTCGGAACAAGAGATTCTTGGAAAATCGAGTGCCCGTCAACAGCAAGCAAACAACACACAATCTCGAAAAACAACGCATCCAGTTTCAAACACAAAAACAACAAGTCCTACGTTTCATCCTAGATACTTAACTGCTTTTGCAGGAGTTTTGACATTAATGGGGACTTTTTTTCCTTGGGCGGCTTTAGTTTATTACGGAGAAACTATACTGGAAAGATATTCAGGGCTTACCCAAGTTCCTGGAATGTTCACGGCGGTTGTTGGAGTAGCAACAATTCTTATTTCTTTATCCATGCCAACAAAACCAGCAAAAGCAAATTCTTTGATTTCATCACTGCTCGCCCTGGTTACTTTTTTAATGGCTTGTGCATGGCCAATGATCTTCTACGATACTTGTCTTGAAGCGTTTTTTGGCTACGCCTGCGAATATGAAATACAAATTGGAACGGGGTTTGGTTATGGACTTTCAATGTTTTCACTTTTTCTTACATTCATTCTGGGTTTGATTCCTAATCCCCAAAAACAAAAGAATAGCGAATAAAGCCAAAGAAATTGTGCAATCCCTTTGCCTTGTGATTGGCATATAGGACTTCCATTACTCAAGCACAAGTTATTATTTTCCTCATGCTCGACCCCAAACTCCTCTCCCACTTTCAGAAAGACACCTACACCAACCTCATCGGTGCGACGATGGATGCCGTGGAACCTGGCTGTTGCCGCGTCTCCGTCCGCGTGACCGAGTCCATGCTCAACTTCCACGGGACGACCCACGGCGGAATCGTGTTCGGCATCGCGGACATCGCCTTCGCCGCGGCCTGCAACTCGCATGGACAGGTGGCCGTGGCCCTCAGCATGGACATCCACTACCTGCACGCGTCCAAAGCGGGGGATGAACTGGTGGCCGAGGCCAGGGAAGTCAGCCGCGGCGCGTCCACCGCGCTGTACGACATCACCGTCACCGAGCGGACGGGGCAAAAGGTCATTGCCAAACTCCACGCCATGGCGTATCGCAAACGACAGGAGATTTAGAACCCAAATTCTTTAAACACAAAGCCACCAAGTTTTTTTACCTTTGAGTCTTTGTGACTTGGTGCCTTCGTGTTAAAAATCGAAAAAGATTCTGATGCTCTCTAAAAAATTAGGTGATGAACTAAGGTAAGTGATGGCTTTTGTGGGGCGGGATGGAATCCCGCCAAATCACGGGTATGCGGAATGCCATTCCGCACCACATCACTTACTTATATGCCACTACCAAAAATAAAAGGGACGGCAGATACCTGCCGTCCCATACATTTAATGGGGAGTTACTACTTCGCGGGAGAGACACGCAGTCTGCGCGCCAGCAAAATGACGATCACCAGCGCCAGCGCCATCACGAACAGGCCGGGCGCGCCGACATCGTCAAAGAAACCGGTGTTGGGCAGGGCTGTGGATGTGGGAAGGCCGGTCACCGTCAACTGGGCCTGCGCGGCCTGGGTGAGCGCCGCGGCGACAGTGGCCGTCTGCGGGTCATCGGGGGCGGCGGTGGGGGTCGTCTGCTCGAAGACCGGGGTGGCGGTCGGTTCCAGCGTGGGCGTGGCGGAGGGCACCTGCGAGAGCATGTCTGAGATGGCCTTCTCGGTCAGGGCCTGGTCCACTTGCAGGTTCTGCGCCACCAGCGTCTCCTGGGCGGAAGCACGCTGGGCGGTCTGGCGGGGAAGAAAGTAAAGACCGTAAACGGCCAAACATGCAATGGACAGGAGCACAACCCCGCCCAAAATCGCGGCCACCCAAATAAAGGTCTTATTGCCCGATTCTTCGGGGGGTGCGGCATCCTCTTCGAGGGTGTTCAGATCATCGCCTTCATACATGGGTCACTCTCCTCTACTTCTTTCTGCTTACTGCCTTCTGCTTTCAGCATTCTGAATCGTATGATAGCACAATTATCCCACAACTTCCAAATTTGCCAGAGGGACGAGAACTTCCTCGCCCGCTTCCAGGCGGACATCTGCGGCGGGGGCGCGCAATCCGCTGGGCAGGGTCGTCAGCCCGGGGCGGATTCGGACGATGGAGGCCACCGTCCCGAAGTGCGGAGCGGCGCGCAGGAGCACCTGCTGGCCGGCCGCGAACGTCTCAGTGTCGTTCGGCGGGGCGGGTTCCACCGAAACAGGCAGAGGGATGATGACTTCGGGTCGTCCGCCGCTGTAACGGTCGAACGTCTCGGCGTTGACGGTGGCTTCGCGCTTGGCGTTCGTGGTCAACAAACGGTAGGCCGCCGCGTTCATCGGATAGTTCCCGAACCCATCCATGACGAGGATCGGGTAACGCATTTGCAGGGCCAGCGAAACCAACGAAGGATGCAGGCTCGAAAGGATCAAGCCGCGCAGGTGCATTTCGGCCGCGGCGCGCAGGGTTTCGGCGTCGCGCACCATGCCGCCCAAAATGACCGAGCCGCGCATGCTCACATCCAGCCGCCCGGCCTCGAGCACGGAATCGGGCTTTTCCATCAGGTTCGCCAGTTGACCGGTCTCGATGCGCCCGTTGCCCCACACGCCCTGGATGAGTGCTCCCGAGGTCTGGATGACCACGCCTCGCTGCGGGACGATCTGCATGACCTGCCCCGGCAGGCCGGCGCGCAGTTCCACGTTGACCTCGCCCACTTCCAGCAGGACGCGTCCGCCACCGACCACGACCACGCGTCCCTCTCGCGGCGCGCGGACCTCGCGCGGGAAGACGCCTTTTCCGCGGGCGATCAGCGCGTTGACGATGAGTTCATCCCCCTCCTTGCATTCGATCATCCGATCCGCCGCGGCGGTGGAGACGCGCAGTTTGCGCGCCACATCCAGCAGGACGTGTTCGCGGGCCCAGCGCGCTTCGGCCACCACGTCGTTGGCATTGACTCGCTGGCTGAGCCGCACGTTGACAGTACCCGGCACGGGCAACAGGCGTTCCCGTTGGATGGTGGTCAGTGCGAGGATGTGAGTGACTGGCGCAAGCATCGGTTACCCTCCCAGCGTCCAGAGCCATTTTTTGAAGAGCTCGCGGCGGCGCACCGCGTCGGACGGCAATGGCAGCGGACGGCCGCGCGCGTCGATGACCACGCCCAGCGCGCCGCCTTCCACCGTGATGGTCTGTGCGCGCCCGGGACCGAATCCGATATCGGCGCGGTGCAGGGGTTGCAGGGAAAGCCGCGCCGTCTGGCCGAGGGCCAACGGCAGGGCTTCGAGCGAACCGTGTTTCACTTCGATGCGCGCTTCATTCTTGTCGGCATAGTGCAGGCGCGCCTGCAAAACGGGCGTGCCATACGGCGCATTACTGACGACTGAGACGGCCCATCCGAGGTTGTGGAACGCGCCCGATTCCATCACGTGCACGGGCAGGAGGTTGTTCTGCTCGGCGGCCGCGCCCAGCATGGGGAGCAGGTTGTTGCGGTCGAGCAGGAAGCGCGTCACGCCCACAGGCTGGACGGCATCCAACAGCAGGAGCATGGTCTGGCCCGGCGTGGGGCCTTCGGTCAGCACGGCCCCGCTGGCGAGGATCAATTCAAAGTATGGGAGGAGTTCGGGACGAAGCGAACGCGCCGCCGAGGGAAAATCCTTGCGCGCCGCGCGTAACGCCATGAAAAGCACCTGCCGCGCGATGGCCTGCATGATGACGCGGTCTTCGGGCGTGGCAGGCAGAATGGACGGGTGAACTGACTTCTGGAAGAGCGTATCGCGCACCACGTTCTGGTGGATATCCAGCGAGAGCCAGCGCATGAAATCGTCGAGTTCCGCGCCTTGCAGAAGCGCGGCCAGGTTCTCGCCCAGCCCAAATTGCGGATAGGTCCGCAGGCTGAGGTCCCCGTTCACGCCCGCGGCGATCGAAGCGGCGGAGGCGCCTAGGTCCACGGCGAGCACGCCTCCCGTCGAGCCTGAACCGAGGAAGCGGATCATCCGTCCCGCCGCGTAGGAGGTCGGCAGGAGATTCCCGTTCGCCCAGGACTCAAGTTCCTCTACACCGCGCACTTGTCCCTTGCGAATGGCGGCGATCATATGCGCCAGTTCGTTCATGGCGGGGTTGAGGTCTTCGGTCTCGAGCGAGGGGCGGACGTTCGGGCTGAAGTGCAGGGATGGTGTCAGGTCTGCCATCAAGGTCTTCACGTCTTCGGTGAGGCCGCTGTTGCCGGCAAAAAGCACCGCAGGGCGCTTTTCGGGAGGCATCAGGTAGCAGACCAGGCCGACCACATCGAGCATTTTTTGGATGGAGCGCGAGGCGCCGCCGTCCGTGCCGCCGGTCAACACGATCAGGTCCGGGCGGGCGCGCAGGAGGGCGTCGATTTGCTCCTCGGCGCGGCGGTGGTCGGTCAAGCCGAGACGCTCTACGATGCGACTGTAGGTGGTCTCCACGAGACGACGCGCGGACTCCAGCGAGACGTCGGACAGCAAGCCGACGATGGCCGTGCGGATGGCGGGCCCCGCCGAGATGGTGGCCGCGAACGAGTCCACGCCTGAACCGTCGGGCTGGCTCGGGACGATGATGCGGCGGTCGTTATCGAGGAAATTCCTGCCCGTCACGGTCTGGATGCTTTCGATGGCATCGCGCACGCCCAAGCCAATATCCTTGAACGGCGCTTCGGCTGTGCTGGGGGCCTGTCCCGCGGCGATGAAACGATAGATGCCTTCGACCACGTCGAACAGCACCGCGCGGGTGGTGGTCGCGCCGACATCCACGGCCAGGAGGGAATTGCCTTCGATCAATGAAATGGGCATACGTGAGCGATCCTGTGGATAGCGTTATAAACCGAAAAGGCTCAAGAGGGATTGAATGCGCTCCACAAATGCCGAGAGCGCGGCGGCATAGACGCCCGCGAACAGCACGCCGAGGGTGAGCGCCACGAACAACTTCCCCACCCAGGCGATGACTTCGATCAGTCCATTGCGGTGGACGGAACCGTCCGCCTTGCGTTTGGCCCCAAAGTGGAAGTAAGCCAGCGTGGAGATCGTGGCGACCATCATCACCACGCCGTTGAACACGGATTGCCACGGATCGACACCGCGCTGGGTCAGGCCGAGCACGTCGAACGGTTCGGCGGCCGCGTTGACCTGCGGTAGGATCGTCCCGAGGGCCGCGCCGCCGATCGCCACCGCCGCGCCCGCCCCGACGAGGTAGCCCACGGCGGGTCCGCCCAGCCAACTGAGACGCGGCGAGATCTTCATCAATATCAGCGCGCTGAACAGCAGCGGGACGATGAGCAGGGCGCGTTCCATCATGGAGGCGGTGACGAGTGGGATGAGCAGGTACGGCCAGATGACCTGATAGATCGCCACCGCGGCCACGTATCCCGCGGAGACGCCCACGAAAACGTGAATGGCAAAACGGAACAGCGCATTATCGCCGATGAGATAGCTCAACACCATGACGGTGAGCAAAAAACTGATCGCGCCAAAAATGAGGTCGGTGGTCATATTAAATCTCGTCCAAACCCTGTCGTCGGGAACGCGCACCGATGACCCAATTCCACAGGCCGCCGATGAGGATCAGCAGGGCGACAAAGAGGGTGGCGTAGTTGTACGCGTCCCAATAGCCGCGTGCCAGGCCGCCCGTCCCATTGGCATTTTCGAATGCCGCGCCGCCATGCATTCCGCTGACCAGTCCGTTGACCTGCCCTGAAAGCAGATACGGCTGGATCATGGGCGCGGCCTGCGCGCTGGAGACCACCAACAATGGACGGCCTTCGCGGTAAGAAATAGTCTGCTCCACCCAGGCGCGGGCGGTCTCGGCCTGGTCGGTGAGCAGGATGACCGCCGCGTAGTCGGAGAATTGGTGAACATCCAGCACAGGGGGATAGGCCCATTCGGGGAGGGGCATTGCCGCGCGCGGGTTGACGGCAAACGAGAGAATGCCCGTTGTCCCGCCGGGCAGATAGCCAAGATTGATGTAATTCTGTTCAGGCAAATAGTTGTGCCGCGTTTGCGTCCGAGCGAAGAAACGTTCCGCGAGCGCCGCGCCAGTCGGAGAGGTCGAAAGGATGGTAACGCGCGGGTGACACAGACCCAGCACACGGTCCACGAAGGGAGCGGCCGCGGTCTCCAGTTCACCCGCCAGCGCGGGTTCATAGTCAAAGATCATCAGCACGGGCGCGTCCGCGGGCAGGGCATCCAGCACGGGCAGGGTCAGGTTGCTTTCCGCGGGGAGCGCGGCGGGCAGGGGCACGCTTTGCGAACGGATCGCCAGGAAGAACGTCACCAGAAAGATCAATAACGCCGAGATGACCCAGCGCAAAATTCGTTGCGAAACCAGGCTTCCGCCGCCACGCAAAGGCTCGGCTTCTGTTTCCGCGGCCAGCATCTGCTCGAGCAGGTTGGCATCAGCCTGCTGGGCCTCGCTCACCTGCAATCGGATGGCATGGGCCTTGGGCTTGCCGGGCTGGATCAACCCGCCTTCCAACGGCAGGACGCCGCGCAGACCAGCCAGCGGGCCTTCGGCTTCCAGCGGACCGTCCACCACTGTGCGCGTGGATTGCGCATCGGGCAGGGCGGTCTCCACCGGGCGCATGGCCTGCACCCACGAGGGCAATTCGGCGGGAGCGATCGCTTCCTGCGTTTCGCCCTCGGACTTCTGATCGGTCGGCGCGATATTCGACAACCAATCGGGCATGTCCATCGAGAAGAGTCCCTCGGTCTGATCGTTGTCCAACGCTTCGACCGCGGAGACAAAGGCCGGCGCATGCGGGACCTCGGGGGCGGGTTGCTCCGCCTCTGTCGTTTCGCCGGCGGACGGTTCCTCCATCCAATCGGGCGCGGGAGCCGCATCGCTCTTTTCGGACGGCGCGGCCGCGGCTTCGGATTTCATCCAGTCTGGCAGGGAGAAATCGTCCATCTCTGGCGCGGGTTCGGCAGACGTCTTCTCTGCGGGTTTCAACCAATCGGGCAGGGACGGTTCGCCCGCCGCCTGGGGCGCCGCGGCCAATGTCGCTGGGGCGGCGCTCATCCAATCGGGTAAAGTCTGTTCAGCCTCCTGCTTCGAAGCGGACGGCGGTTCATCCGCCTTCATCCAATCGGGCAGGTCAATATTCTCCTGGAAGGTTTCTTCGGTCCCCGCGGGTTCGGTAAACGAGTTTTCGCGCGGCAGGTTCGAGAGCCAGTCGCCCAGCGAATCGTCCGGTTGCGATTCGGGATTCGCGGCGGGGGCGGGAGTCTCGACATCCGATCTTGCTTTTTCGAGCCAGTCGGTCAATTCGCCGGTGGCAGGCGGTTTGAATGTGCCGGTCTGGAACGGGGAGATCGTCGCCGCCTTTTCTTCTGGCACTTCCTGGCCGGCAAGCCAATCGGACACCTCGTCTTTTTCTTCGGCGGGTTCCTTCCCCGCATCGCTCAACCACGGGAGCAGGGCATCCCCGCTCTCCGGCGCGGACGGGACGGGCGTGGTGGCCATGCCACCAAGCGGATCCTCGTTCTCCTCCCAGCGAAGTTCCTGCCGACGCGGGAAGGTCTGCTCTTTTTTCTCGGGTTGGATCGGCGTGGTCGAAACCGGCGCGGCGCCGCGCATCCACTCGGGGATTTCGTCATCCTGGTCATCGCGAGCCGCGGACGCCAGCCCCGCCAGAAGGTCTGGGACTTCGGGCTTCGGGGCGGGTTTTTCCGCTTCGGCCTGGGCGTCGGCGGCGTTCTTCTCAGCCTCGACTCGGCGCGCAGTCTCACGCGCTTCACGCAGCCAGGCAGGCAGGACGGGTTCCAATTCCGCGGTGGTCTTTTTGGTGGGAGCATCGCCGGGGCGGATGGAATTGTTCTCTTCCAAACCGTGCAATGGCTGGCGGCAGAATGAACAGACATTCTGCTCGGGGTCATTGGGCATGCCGCAATGCGGACAAAGTAATTCAGCCATTATTTCCCCCCATAGGGACGGTCAAAGGCGAAGAGAGCGCGCAGTCCCGTGAGCAACGCGCCGAGGGCTACGCCCAGCAAAAGTCCGCGCGCGCCGCCCGCGGCAGGACCGAACATCAGCCACGGACCGATCCAATCGCTCAGGAAGGGGATCTCTCCGATAAAAGGCAGGGAGACAGAGGCGAGGAGCATGAGCACCGCAGTCCCCAAAAAGATGACGGACATGAAGTCCGCGCGGCGGCGCAGGAGACGGACGCTGGCGTACACGAGCGTGACGGCCAACAGCGCCATCAATGACGCCTCCACAGGGATGATGACGGCTTCGACCGCGCCCTGCATCCACGGATGTTGCGGACCGACCACGACGCCGATCATCAGGGTGACGAGCATCGCCACGAGCAGGGTGACGCTATTGACCGATCCCTTTTCGCGGCGGCGTATCTTTTGAAAATGAACGCTGAACAGGTTGCCGATTCCCACCAGCACGGCCACACCAAAAATAATCACCGCCCATTGGATGAGTTCAAGGCGCACCATCGCGAATAGGGGAAGCGGAACGAAGGTGCCAATCAAAATGATGACACCAACGGAAATGGCAATGATCATGGCAACAGGACGACTCTTCATAACACCCCCGCCATTTTCAATCCCGCGGCCGCCAGCAGGGCAAAGATCAACAGCCAGCGCAAAACATCCTGCACTTGTAAACTGGCGCGCTGGGCGGGGTCATTGCCAAGATAGGCAGGGATGGCGAAAAGTTCCTCCCCCACCAATGGTTCGCTTGTGGACGCGAACAAAATGGATTGCGCTGTCGGGTCGTTGGCCGCGGCGATGAGCGCCGCATTCTCGCGCTCCGAGGCCTCGGTCAGCAGGCCGATCTCGGGACCGAAGTCGCCGATCAACACATCGGTGGAGACCTGCTCCTGGCGCGTCACGCTCATGGCGCCCGCGGCGTAGGAGAACGGCGTCATTCCGCCGAGGCGTCCGCTGGCTGGGTCGAAGAATTCCTCCACGCCCGCGGATTGATAGGCGGCCTGCAACGTGTCTTGTGAAAGCGCGGCCAGCACAGGGTCACCAGATGTGGCGACGGGCGGACGGTCGCTGATGGAGGTCTGCTCGGCGATCTGACGCAGGAGCGCCAGCGCGGCTAACGAGGCCGCGCCGCGCGGCGTGACCAGTCCGCCGCGTCCGAGCGAGACGTGGAGGCGCGTCCCGTCCTCGACAGCGAGTCCCGCGGCGCGTTTCAGACGCGTGAGCGCCGCGATCTCGCGGAACACGACCGGCGATTTGCGCTTCATGAACGTCCAGACCAGCAGAAGCAGGGCGGCAAAGATGACCAGTCCCAGCGCGAGCAATGGGTTCATGTCAATTCTCCCTCGCGCAGATAGGCGGCAAAGGCGCGCACTTCGTTTTCATCTTCGAGCAGGTGCGCGATGGATTCACTCTGCGGTCCCAAGAAGGGACGGGCAATAAAAAGCGCCTGGGCGCCGAGCAGGGTGACAGGAGCACCCGCTTCGAGCATCCAGGCGGCGATGGCATCGAGTTTGAGGCGATGGAGTTGATTCGCCCAGGTTGACCAATGCATTCGTGGCATTAACATGGCAAAAGTATAGCACACTTCTTTAAGGGAAGGCTGGCGGAACGGGACAAAAAATTGCAGAATCGTTACGGGCAGGGAATGTCCAAAAAATCACCCATAGTATAATGAGGTCGAAATTACTTTCGGAGGACGAATGACAGAGAAAAAGATTCGCGTATTGGTAGCCAAGCCCGGTTTGGACGGGCATGACCGCGGTGCCAAAGTAGTGGCGCGCGCGTTGCGCGATGCGGGTATGGAAGTCATCTACACCGGCCTGCGCCAGACTCCCGAAATGATCGCGGAGGCCGCGCTGCAGGAGGATGTGGATGTGGTGGGGCTCTCGATCTTATCGGGCGCGCACATGGCGCTGGCGCCCCGCGTCCTGGAACTGCTCAAGGCAAACGGACAGGAGCGTGTAAAAGTCTTCCTCGGCGGCATCGTCCCCGACGAGGATGTGCCGCGCCTGAAGGAGATGGGCGTGAGCGGCATCTACGGCCCGGGGGCATCCACGGAAGACATCATCCGAGAGGTGCGTGAGGCCGTTCAATGATGGGATATACACGTAAACAGGTACACACGTACACAGGTATACATCGAAGCACTTGTTTACATGTGTACGTGTCTACTTGTGTACCTGTAACCTGTCTACGATTGAATACCCCATGACCCTTTCCCAATCCGTACTGCAAGGTGACCGTCTCGCTCTGGCGCGTGTGCTGACACAGGTGGAGAACGACACCACGGAAGGACGCGCCGCGCTGACGGAACTGTTCCCGCGGACGGGCAACGCGCATCTCATCGGGGTGACGGGCGCGCCAGGCACGGGGAAATCCTCGCTGGTGAATCAACTGGCGCTTCATTTCCGACGGGAGGGGAAACGCGTGGCGATCCTCGCGGTGGACCCGTCCAGCCCGTTCACGGGGGGCGCGGTGCTCGGAGACCGCGTCCGCATGCGCGACCTTTCGGGGGACGCGGGCGTCTTCATCCGCTCGATGGCGACGCGCGGTTCGCTGGGCGGACTGGCCCAGACCACCGCGGCCATGTCGCAGGTCTTCGACGCGGCCGGCTTCGACGTGATTCTGATCGAAACCGTCGGAGCGGGACAAAGCGAGGTGGACATCGCTCGATTGGCGCACACGACGATCGTCGTCGAAGCGCCCGGGCTGGGCGATGACATTCAAGCCATCAAGGCGGGGATTCTCGAGATCGCGGATGTGCTGGCCATCAACAAGGCGGACCGTCCCGGCGTGGAAAACACCGAACGCGCGCTCAAGTCCATGCTGGAATTGGCACATCCGACGCGGCACGTGTTTCTGCATCACGGACGCGAAATGGTTGTGGACGCGCCCGCCACAGCCGAAACGAAAATGTGGATTCCCCCCATCCAGCGGACGGTGGCGACGGAGGGGACGGGCATTGCAGAATTGACCGCGCACATCGCCGCGCACGCGTCCCATTTACGCGTCAGCGGGGATTGGGCCGCTCGTGAACGCGCCCGCCTCGAGTCCGAGATGGAGGCGTTGCTGGTCGAAGCGTTGATGACGCGTTTCCGCACGGAGGTCCCGAACGGGAAGTTCGAGTCGGCGGTGCAGAAAGTCCACGAGCGGACTCTCTCGCCGTGGGAGGCCGTGCAACTGTTGGTGAACGGGAGGCAGGAATGAGCATCATTTACGGCGAGCGCGTCCGCCTGCGGGCGGTGGAGCGCGAGGATGTGAAAAAATTCTTCGAGTGGGTCAACGACCCTGAAGTGACGTTTGGGCTTTCGTTGTACCTGCCGATGTCCATGACCGACGAGGAGAAATGGTTCGAGCGCGCCACAGCGCGCGAGCCAAACGGAAAACCGTTCGCTATTGACGTGCGCGCGGGCGATGGTTGGCGGCTGATCGGCAACTGCACGTTCTTCAATCTTGATACGGTGGCGCATTCCGCCGAGATTGGGATCATGATCGGCGACAAATCCACCTGGAACCAGGGGTTGGGCACAGAGACGATGTCGCTTTTACTGCGCCACGGGTTCGAGACGCTGAACCTGAATCGCATTGCGTTGGTCGTATACGCGGACAATCCGCGCGCCATTCGGACGTATGAGAAGGCGGGCTTCATCCACGAGGGGACAATGCGCGAGGCCGTCTTCAAGCGCGGCAATTTTGGCGATGTTCACATGATGAGTGTCCTGCGCAGGGAATGGGAAGTGCGCAAAAAGGAGAATGCATAATGCACCATACGCATAACATGAAAGTCTACGGGGATATCAAACTCTACGCTGGGACAGGTTCACCTGAACTGGCAGGCAAGATTTCAAAATATCTGGACAGCCCCCTTCGCGAACGCGAAGTGATCGAATTCCCCAACGAAAACCTGTTCATCAAATTGAACAGCAGTGTACGCGGGCAGGATGTGTACGTCATCCAAACCACCTCTTCGCCCGTTCACCGCAACCTGATGGAACTGCTCATCATGATCCAGACCCTGCGCCTGGATTCGGCGGCGCGCATCACGGCGGTCGTCCCGTATTTGTGCTACGGACGTTCCGACAAAAAAGACCAGCCGCGCGTGCCCATCACCGCGCGCCTCGTGGCGGACATGATCGAGGTCGCGGGCGCGGACCGTTACATGACTCTCGACCCGCACGCGGGACAGGTGCAGGGATTCTTCTCGATCCCCGGCGACGTGCTGACGGCCTCCTCGCTGTTGACCGAGCACATCAACGCCACCATCCGCCCGCATCTTCAGGACCCGGTAGTGGTCGCGGTGGACCTGGGCTTTGCCAAAAAGGGACGCAACTACGCCGCCGACCTGAACACGCCCATCGCCTTCATCGAAAAACGGCGCACGGGAAACGACGCCAACGCCGAAGCCCTGACGCTGATCGGTGACGTGAAAGACCGCGATGTGATCATCGTGGACGACGAAGTGGACACAGGCGGGTCCATCGCGCAGGCGGTGAATCTCGTCAAGCACAACGGTGCGCGGGATGTGTACCTGTCGTTCATCCATCCCATCCTCTCCAATGAGGGGCCAGAGCGGCTGGCGTCCCTGCCGATCAAACACATCATCACCACCGATACCGTCCCGATCCCCGATGAGAAGATGAATTTTCTCAAGGACAGGATCACCATCCTTTCCGTGGCAGAAATGTTGGGAGAGGTCATCCGCCGCGCTCACGAGGGACGAAGCGTGGGAGAGATGTTCAACGAGTAGCCATCAGCAATTAGCAGTTAAGTAGTCGGTCGAAATAGATTATAAGGCATGATACACTTTCGGCATGCGAACCGTATACCAACTCAAGCCAAAAGAGTTAGCCGAAATTGAAAAAACCATTCGGCAAGACAAACGAGCAGAAG
>JBMOMR010000109.1:0-35855 GCA_049324715.1 Chloroflexota bacterium
CCCTGAGACGCGCCATCCGCGAACGCATCCTCGCCGCGCAGATCGTTTCGCGCTTCGGCAAGGATCAGACCATCGAGTGGTTCATCAACTCCGCCAATTACGGACACTACGCCTTCGGGATCGAATCTGCCTCCGAACTCTACTTCGACAAACCCGCCACCGAACTCACCCTGGCTGAATCCGCCCTGCTCGCCTCCATCGCCGAGACGCCCAGCCTGAATCCCATCGACGCCCCCGACGCGGCCTCCCAACGCGCCCGCGAGACTCTGCTCGTCATGCAAGCGTTGGGGATGATCGAAGACCTGCCCTCACCGCCCTCACCCCCGTCCCCTCTCCCGAGTACGGGAGAGGGGGGCAACGCCTTCATCAACCTCGCGCTCGCGCAACTCGCCACGCGCTACGACCGTCAACGCATCGAACGCGGCGGATTGAAGATCATCTCCACGCTCGACCACGATCTACAGAACAATGCTGTCTGCCTCACGCAGATCTACGCGGCTCGTCTCGCAGGCACGCCTGCCGATGAAACCGCTTGCAACGCGGCCCGCCATCTCTCCGCGCTTCCGCAATCGAACCTCGCGAACCCGTCTGCCAGTGCGCTCATCCTCGACCCGCGCGACGGCCAGATCCTCGCGCTCGTCGGAGAGACGGGCTCGGGCGGCGAATCCGCCTTTTTGGCCGCGCACCGCCCGGGGTCCCTGCTGACGCCGTTCATCTATCTCACAGGATTCGCCCGCGGACTCGGTCCCGCCTCGCTCGTGTGGGACGTCCCGCGCGGCGACGTCCAAAATCCCGACCTTGCCTTTCACGGCCCCACGCGATTGCGCGTCGCGCTGGCGAATGACTACCTCGCGCCCGCGCTAGACGTGCTGGACCAGATGGGCGCGGACAATGCCCTCCGCACCGCCCGCTCGTTCGGGCTGGAGATTTCGACTTCGCTCAATCCAAGCCTCGAGCCGGGCGCGGCCTTCGTGACCGATTCCCCGCCCCAGACTCTCCTCGACCTCTCCGCGGCCTACGCCACTTTTTCCGCGCTGGGTCTCCGCAATGGACAGCCCTTCGCCGACACGATTCAGCCGTCCGCCGTCCTGCGCGTCGAAACCGTGGACGGCGCCACCTGGCTGGATTGGTCGCAACCCGAGTCGCAATCGGTCGTCTCGCCGCAACTCGCCTACCTGATGAACCATGCCCTCAGTGACGCGCCTGCGCGCTGGCCGAGTTGGGGCAACCCCAACATCACCGAGATCGGCCACCCTGCCGCGTTCAAATCGGGTTGGACGGGTTCCTCCGACGCATGGGCGATCGGCTACACTCCCGCGCGGCTGGTCGCTGTTTGGGCTGGCGAATCATCCATCGCGGATGCGAGGCCTGCTCTTTCTCCGCGTCTCCCTGCCACGCTTTGGGCCGCGTTGATGCAGACCGCGACCGAATCCCTGCCCGCCGATTCGTGGACTCTGCCCGCGGGCGTCGTCGAGATGGATGTGTGCGACCCATCGGGTTTACTGCCAACCGTGGATTGTCCCGACGTGGTGCGCGAGGTCTTCGTGAACGGCTTCGAGCCGACACAGGCCGATAATTTGTTCCGCAGTTACATCGTCAACCGCGAGACGGGACTGCTGGCGACCGTCTTCACGCCACCATCGTTGACCGAGGAACGCGTCTTCATGTCGGTGCCAGAGGAGGCGAGGCAATGGGCGGCCGCGGCCGGCATCCCCGTCGCGCCCGAAGCGTACGACGCGATCCAGCCGCCCGCGCCGAATCCGAACTTCCACATCAGCGCGCCCGCGTTGTTCGCGGAGGTCAATGGACGCGTGCAGATCGTCGGCTCGGCGACTGGGAATGGATTCCAATATTACAAAATTTTGGTGGGGAAAGGGTTAAACCCGCGCGAGTGGAAGCAGGTGGGCGAAAACGTTTCCACGCCCGTCATCAATGGCGCACTGGCCGAGTGGGACGTGACAGGACTGAACGGGTTATACGCGGTCCAGTTGGTGGTGGTCTATGCGGACCAGAGGGTGGAGACGTCCGTGGTGTTGGTGACGGTGGGCGATTAGCGGTTTGCCAAGCGCCAACAGCTAAAGACTCCCCCTCCTCCTCTCCAACAACTCGCGTATCTTCGAATACTTCTCGCGGCTGAGCGGATAGAACCACGCGCTGACCACCGCGCCGAACAGGATGAGCGCGCCGATGGGCGAAACCAGCAGGCGGATCATCAGGATGACCGAATCGGGTTGGATGTAGATGGCGGCCTCCGCGGGCGGGGCGGAATAACCTGACCAGCCGAGGAGTTGCAACGTGAGAAAGACCACCAGTGCACTGGCCATCTTGCGGATGAAGGCGCGCGCGCCGTAGTAAATCCCCTCCTGGCGGCGGCCCGTCTGCAACTCGTCCCATTCGATGATGTCGGGGAAGATCGCGTCGGGGAGGACGTAGGCGGAGGAAAGACCGATCCCCAGCAGGAAGCACAGGAAGAGCATCTTGTCAATTTCGCCGGGTTGGACGGTGAAAATGGCGAATTGCATCACCACCCAGAACAGCATCCCTGCGATGTAGGCAGAGCGTTTATTCGTCCGACGGGAAACCCACAGCCAGAAGGGGACGAAGGCGATCGTCGTCACCATGAGAACGCCCAGTAACGCAGACTCGATCGCGAGGTCCAGACCGAGGATGCGGACGGTGGAAAGCGGATTCCCCTCCGCCATCCAGTACAAAGCGAAGTAGGGAAAGGTCACCGCGACGATGTCCACCGCAGACCAGTTCATGGTATGGATGCCCGCCACGAAGCGGAACGGTTTGTTGGCCCAGGCCGTTTTCAGCATCTCCGTCAGCGAAATGGGATTCGGATCCTCCGTGACGTGATGCTCCTTGAAAATAAATGGCATGATGAGGTACGGCGGAATCGCCAGCCCGCCAAAGATCGCTCCCACGAGAAGAAAGCCCTGTTGTTGGGTGAAACCCGCCGCGAGCACCGCGTCCACGATCATCGGCGCAAAGATGACGACCGCCAGCGCGGAGGTGAGTTGAAAGAAAGTGCGATAACTCGTCAGCGTGGTGCGCTCGTCGTAATCGGGAGTCAGTTCAGGGGTCAACGCGAGATACGGGATCGAGATGAGCGTGGACATCGTGTCGGCAAGGATGAACGCCAGCGTGATGTGGACGGCAAGCGCTGCCTGACTCGTCCACGGCGGGGCCCACCAGAGGATGACGAACGACAACCCGAACGGAATCCCGAACCAGAGCAGGAAGGGGAGGCGGCGGCCGCGTTTCGTGCGGACGCGGTCGCTGATCATCCCCACAAGCGGATCGTTGATCGCGTCCCAGATGATGCCCGCCAGGGCGGCGAACGAACCGATGCGCGCGTCGATACCGACCACATCGGTGAGGTAGATGGCGTAGAAAACGGAGCGCAACATGCCCGTGGACGAGAGTCCCCAATCACCCGAGCCGTAAAGAAGTTTTTGCCAGAAGGTAAGTTTCATACCCGTAATAATTCCATTCATCCTTGGTTGAGAATTGCTGCATTATCCTATACTTTTTGTGGATTGGGGCTGTTTCTGTTAAAAGCATCACATTTTCTTCATAGCCATTGTGTATATTAAACACTTCATGTATAGTTGCCGCGTTGACATTGAATCTTTTTTCGGGACGGAAACGGTATGAAAATTGAAGTCCGTGAAATTTCAGCAAACGATACCGCCTGGGACGAATTGACCGCGTCTTCGCGGCAGAACTGTCTCTTCGTCTCCCGCCGCTTCCTCGACGTTTGGGCGGGTGAGGACCCCTCCTGGCATTTGCTCAAACTGGGATGTTACGACGAGTCAAACCGACTCGTCTGCGGGCAGGCCGTCATCCACCGCAAACTGATGGGCGTGCGCGTCCAGAACACGCTCAGCATCTTCTACGCGGGGACGCCCATCCTCGCAGGCGACATTCCCGATAACAGCCCGCAGCAATACGAGATCCTCTCCGCACTGGCGCGCGAATCGCGCAAACTCTTCCCCTTCCTGCGCATCGAATTCCATCCCAACCTGACAGACGCCCGCGCCTACCTCGACAACGGCTGGGACGCCGCGCCACAATACACCCACACCTGGCATCTGCAAGATCTGAAGGCCGTGCTGAAAGGCATGCACCGCAAACAGACCTACGTCCGCAAGGCGCAGGATATGTTCGATTTCAGCATCGAATACGGCGAAGACATCATCAACGAGTTCGTCCGCCTCTACGCCGAGACGATGGAAAAATTCGGCTGGCAGCCTCCCGCCAGTTGGAAGGAAGCCTTCAAGCGCAAATGCAAATGGCTCGAAAGCCAGGATTTGCTCCGTCCGTTCACCTGCCGCACCAAAACGGGCGAACTGGTCGGCATCGCGCTCTACATCCTCAGCCGTGAAAGCCGCGTGGCCTACTTCTGGCTGGTCGGCTACGACCACGACCGCAACAGCAAGGAATTTCCGCCCGCGATCCATTACTTTGCCGCGCAAAACCTCGCAGGCGAATTCGACATGATCGACTTCGGCGAGGGCGGCAACTCCAGCCTGTTCGCCTTCAAAGATTCGCTCGGCACCGATTCGCTCCCCTTCTGGGTGCTCAAAACGGGCGGCATCTCGGGCTGGGTCAACGTCTACCTCTTCCTGCGCAAAGTGCGACAGGCGCTCATCAGATTCCTCCCATAGGTGAAGCATGGAAAACGTTCGCGAACTCAAACCCGACGAAACCGAAAAGTGGAACGCCTTCCTCGCCAAATCGCCGCAAGGGACTCTCTTCCATCGGCTGGACTGGAACCAGATGCTGGCCGACACCGATCCGCAGATGGGCGGATTCCTGACTCTCGTCTGCGTGGACAAGAAGGATGACTTCCTCGCCGCGTTGACTGTCCCGCGCCGTCCCGCCTCCTCCCGACCTTTCAGCGGGTCGCCGTCATTCGGATACGTGACTCCCCTCCTGGCAGCCTCGCTCGAATATGGTGAACGCCATCACACCTATTCCAGCTACACCCCGCTCGTGGATCTGACCAAAGGCCTCGTCGAACTCATCCCCACCATCCACCTGAACAACTCGCCCGACATCTGGGACATCCGTTCCTACATGTTCAACCAGTGGAAGATCGAGACGATCTACACCCACGAATTTCTCCGCGCCGAAGATGCCTGGGGACGCGTTTCCCCCGACCTGCAACCAATCCTCGAGCAAGGCGAAAAATTCTCCCTGCAAATTGCCGCCGATGACAAATGGGATGGTCTCTTCGCGGCGCGCAATCCCCAACAGGATGCAACCGTGCTCAAGAAACGTCTCGCTTGGATGCACGCCAACGGGACAGGCCGTCTCTACGCGCTGACCGATGCGCAGAATCAACCCGTCGCCTCCACGCTGGCGATGCTCAGTCAACCCGATGGACGCGCCTACCTGTGGGGCACATCCTCCCCCGACGTGCAAACGGAAGCAGTTTTGCTCTGGCAGGTCTGCTCCACACTCGCCGCAGATTTTCCGCGCATTGACCTGGGCTATTCTACCAACATCCAGATCAGCCAAATCAAAGACAAACTGGGAGGAAAACTTCTTTCCACCTTTGTCACCAGTTATCCGAAAGAGGGAAAATCGAACAAGTCCCAGCCTGATGGTGGAGAATAAAAAACGTCCGAGACCAAAATCTCGGACGTTTCATTTCAGCAAATGACTACCTTGGCCTCTTCGCCAAAGTGACAACGATATCAAGTTTTTCCTCGCCGCGCAGGACTGTGAGTGTCACCGTCTCGCCCGGGGCTTTGTTGTTGATGAGGAAACGCAACAGATCGTCGAAAGTCTGAATCGACTTTCCGTCAATCGCGATGATCAGATCACCGCCCGCCAGCAATCCCTGGATGCTGGTCGGTTGGTCGCCCGCGCGGATGCCCGCCTTGTCCGCTGGCCCGCCTGAGACAATGCTGGTCACGTACGCGCCGACCTGACTCTTCAGTCCAAGCGCCTCGATGACGGGCAGGCTCAGATCGTCCATGGAGGAAATGCCAAGATACGGATAGTCGTAGCGGCCATCCTTGATCAGGCTGGGAGCGACGCGTTTGACGATGTTGGACGAGACGGCGAATCCGATCCCCGAATTGAGCGGTTCGCCCGTATCCGTGGAATTGACGGTGCGGATGGCGCGGTTGACACCGATCACTTCGCCGTTCAGGTTAAAGAGCGGACCGCCCGAATTGCCCGGGTTGATGGCCGCGTCGGTCTGGATGATGTCGCCCGCGGTAAATGTCCCGCCACCAGAAGTAGAGTGCATCGAATCGAGTGTGCGTCCCAGCGCGGAGATGATGCCCACGGTCATGGTGCTGTCGAGGCCGAAAGGATTGCCGATTGCGATCACCGTCTGCCCGACCTGCAACGCGTCCGAGTCGCCGAGCGGGAGCGGATGCAACTCGTCGGCAGGCGCGTCCACTTTGATGATGGCCAGGTCCGAGTCGAGGTCGGTGCCGATCACCGTCCCGTAGGTTTTGAATCCGCTGGTGAAATCCACTTCCACCTGCTTCGAGCCTTCCACCACGTGATAGTTGGTGATGACGTGTCCCTGCGCGTCATAGACGAAGCCCGAGCCGAGCGAACCCGCCTGCGCGCCGACCGTCTTGATGGCGACCACGCCCGGGTTGACACGCTGGAAGAGCGCCACCAACAGACCCTGGTCCTGTGGGGCATCCTTCACCACCGGCAGGGACGGCGCGTTCGGTTCCACCACGGACACTTCGGGGGTGGATATGGCAGGCAACGTGCCCAGCGAACAGGCCAGCGCGGCCAATACTAAAACCGATAAAGCAATGAGAGTCCGTTTCATTTTTCCTCTTTTTCTTTATTACCGCGAAGCGCGCAAAGAATGCAAAGAAAAGCCTTTAAACTTCGCGACCTTCGCGTTCTTTGCGGTTCATTAAAACTTGATCTTTGAGGCTTCCTCGATCAACTCACGTTGTTTTTCAGAAAGATACTTCGGCACCTGCACCTTTAAACGCACGTACAGATCGCCTTTCTGGTTGTGGCTTTTCACGTGCGGCATTCCGCGTCCCGCGAGACGGAAGACCTGCTCGGGCTGTGTGCCAGCAGGGATGTTCAACTTGACCTTGCCTGCCATCGTCTCCACATCGGCTTCGCCGCCGAGGATGGCCGTGAACACGTCCACGGTGGCGGTGGTGCGCAGGTTGTCGCCGTCACGCTCGAAGCGCGGGTCGTCCGCCACTTCGATGATGAGATACAGGTCATTGCCCTGCGGAGCGGCGTTCGCCACGCGGACCTTCGAGCCGGTCTTCACCCCCGCGGGGATCTTCACTTCCAGACGGCGGGATTCGGATTGGAGTTGGCGCGTCGTCCCGTGATAGGCCTCGTCGAGGGAGATGGTCAGGGGTTGCTGATAGCCCGGGGACTGCCGCGCCCGGCCCGAGGTCGAAGCAGACGCGCCGCCCATCCCGCCAAAGATCGAGCGGAAGAAGTCCGAAAACGAGTCGATCCCGCCTGTGCCGCCAAACATTTCGTTAAGGTCGTCCATGTTGACGGTGGAGCCGCGGCCCGTCCATTGTCCCCAGTCGAAGTTGCCCGGCGCGCCGCGTCCCTGCCAGTTGGAGTAGGCACTCCCGAGCTGGTCGTAGCGGGCGCGTTTATCCGAATCGCTCAAGACCTGATAGGCCTCGTTGAGGTCCTTGAAGCGCTCTTCGGCGGCCTTGTCACCGGGGTTGCGGTCGGGGTGATATTTCAGCGCGAGCTTGCGATAGGCCTTGCGGATGTCGTCCGCGCTGGCCTTGCGCTCCACGCCGAGAATTTTGTAATAATCCTTGTATTCCATGTGACGGATTGTAATCCTGCTATATGCGAAGTCAAGCATAAGACGCTTTGACTAATGGAACTCTAACATGGTACAGTTGCGCATATTTGCACAACATGGAGGCGACATGGACTCGATTTGCGTTTTTTGTGGATCATCGGACTCGGTTCACGCGGACTATCTGGGGGGCGCGCGGACGCTGGGACGCGTCCTCGCTGAGCGCGGGGTGCGCGTGATCTACGGCGGCGGCAAGACGGGACTGATGGGCGCGGTGGCCGACGGCGCGCTGGATGCAGGCGGCGAGGTGATCGGCGTCATCATCCCCTCGATGCACACCGCGCCGCTGGCGCACGCAAAACTCACCAACATGGAAGTTACTCCCACCATGCACACCCGCAAAGCGCGCATGCACGAACTCGCACAGGGGTTCATCGCCCTGCCCGGCGGCTACGGCACCTTCGACGAATTGTTCGAGACCATCACCTGGTCTCAGACCGGCGCGCACGAAAAACCGATCGGCCTGCTCAACCTGCGAAATTATTACGCTCCGCTCCTCGCCGCCATTGACCACGCCGTGGCGGAAGGATTCGTCTTCCGCGAACATCGCGAGTCGCTGTTCTGCGAATCTGACCCCGAGAAATTGTTGAACGCCATGGAAAACTACCAGCATCCGCACGACGCCGTCAAACGATGGATGCGGGAGGGATAGCCATGCCGACGCCCAAAGATATCCTCGATAAAATCGCCGCGGGCCGCGTGCTCGATGTCGCCACGGGCGGCGGCGGTTTCGTCCACTTTTTGCTCGAAGGGCTGAGCGACTACGCCGAGATCATCGGCGTGGACAACAATGACCGCGCCGCGGCAGGATTCGCCGAGGCTTTCAAGGAGAATCCCAGAATCCATTTTCAAAAGATGGACGCACATCAACTGCACTTTGATGATGCCTCCTTTGACCTCGTCTGCATCTCCAACTCGCTTCACCACCTGGACCCTGTACCGGTCCTCCGCGAGATGAAACGCGTCCTCCGCCCGGGCGGACATCTGCTCGTTTCCGAGATGTACCGCGACAACCAGACCGAGACGCAGATGACGCACGTTCACCTCCATCACTGGTGGGCCGCCGTGGACACGGTCAATAGCATCGTGCATAACGAGACCTACACGCGGCAGGAACTGCTCGATCTCGTTGCCACTCTGGAATTGACTGATCTTTCTACTTTCGATCTCTCCGACCTGACGGAAAATCCCCGCGACCCTGCCATCATGGAAGAACTGGCTCCCGTCTTCGAGCGCTACATCCAGCGCGCCGAGGGACATCCCGAACTGCAAACGCGCGGCGCGGAGCTACGTCAGCGCGTGGAGGAGGTGGGATTCCACTCCGCGACGACGCTGGTTGTGATGGGCAGAAATCGTATTTTAGATTGAAATAGAGATGTTTCGGTGCTATACTGAATTTGAAAGTAACAATGGGGTGAAATGTAACTTTATGGTTCGGCGGTCTTGGATGATCTCAATTAAATACGGGATTATCTGTGTTTGATACACCATGACACCCCTTATTTGACAGAGAAAGGAAGATGCCATGTCAAAGACTACAGCCAAAAAGAAAGTACAACCGCTTGCCGGGGGAAAAGCGCTACTTAGTATCAAAGAAAGCTCAACAGAAATACGCGCCAGAGTAAAACTAGCCGATGGGTCAATCAAAATACTTGGAGATAACGAAGTCTATCAACTAAAAGCGGGAGAAAAACTGCTCATATGGAATGTTGAAGGTCCAACCGGCCCACAAGGTGAACCGGGACCTCAAGGTCCTCCTGGGCCGCCAGGTGAGCCGGGGCCTCAAGGCCCTACAGGTGATAAGGGGCCTACAGGTGATAAAGGCGAACAAGGCGACAAAGGCCCTGTAGGCGATAAAGGTGTGCAAGGAGACAAAGGAGATAGAGGAGATCAAGGCGACAAAGGCCCTGCAGGCGATAAAGGTGTGCAAGGAGATAGAGGAGATCAAGGCGACAAAGGCCCTGCAGGCGATAAAGGTGTGCAAGGAGATAGAGGAGATCAAGGCGACAAAGGCCCTGCAGGCGATAAAGGTGTGCAAGGAGACAAAGGAGATAGAGGAGATCAAGGCGACAAAGGCCCTGTAGGCGATAAAGGTGTGCAAGGAGACAAAGGAGATAGAGGAGATCAAGGCGACAAAGGCCCTGCAGGCGATAAAGGTGTGCAAGGAGATAGAGGAGATCAAGGCGACAAAGGCCCTGCAGGCGATAAAGGTGAACAGGGTGAAAAAGGGCTACAAGGGGATCCAGGTCCGCAAGGATTACCAGGATTGCCGGGAGAAGGCATCCCATCCGGTTATATGATCTTAGGAGCTACACCAGTCGTCCCGACTGGTTTTTCCTTGATCGGTCAAATTAAAATCCCTGAAAACCCCTGGAAAACGAGAGACAACAATCCGATTCTTCCTTTCTTTGCCAACGGAATAATAACGTTTGCGACGTCTAATACTAAAGCATATTTTTATTACTATGGAAATTCCCTTCACACAATTGCTTCACAAGTCGAGTACGATTTTGACACAAACACAGTTAGGCAGCGGGCCGGCTTGGAAGTGTTTCGTGACCAATTTGCTGCTGTTGCATTCAACAACAAAATCTATATCATTGGTGGCAGGAAGATATCACCAACTTCGCAGGCATGCAACGATGTACAGGTATATGATCCAGTAACTGACACGTGGGAAAATATGCCGAGCATGCATCATGCGCGAGGAATGTTAGTGGCACTTGTTGCGGATGGCAAGATATACGCGATCGGCGGAAAAACGAATTACCCCGGTGATCATCCTGAGGACATTACTGACATTGTAGAAGAATATGACCCAAACATTGGCGATTGGCATCCAATACAACCAATGCAATTTCCACGTATTCGGTTTGCCGCAACAGTTGTTAATGACAAGATCTATACAATAGGTGGGTTTGTTCCTGATAGCTGTCATCTTACAACTGTAGAAGAATACGATCCAAGTACGAGGGTTTGGATTCAAAAAGAGCCATTGCCAGAATTGGGAAATGGGCCATTCGCCGCAAGTTGGGAAGGGCAAATCCTTATTTCAGGAGAGGGTGAATCCTTTCCTTTCCTGTATGAATACAACCCAACCACAGGCACGACGACAATGAGAAAAATTGAGCATAGTTATACTTCCTACTTTGCTCCAGTCGTAATCAATGACAGGCTTTTCGTTATTGACCTCAACAGACACTGGATTATCGAGTATCTACCGCCTGTTACCTACTCAATTTTCGCGAAGGAGTAATAAGCCAGATTCATTAACAAAACAATGTTACACAGAAGATTGTGATTAAACCCACCAGCATCTATGTTTTAACATAACTACCTCGCGGGTCAGGCACCCTCTCCAGGTCCACGCAAGAACTGAAGAGGGTGCCGTTCTAATGCAGGCAGAGATCATACCTTTTCGCGATTGAATTGCGTCTCATACAACTGGGCATACAGCCCATTCATCGCGAGCAACGCCTCGTGGGTGCCGCGCTCGACGATCTGCCCCCTATCCATCACCAGGATCAAATCCGCCGCGAGAATCGTGGACAGGCGATGGGCGATGACGATGCTCGTCCGTCCCGCCATGACGCGCTTCAACGCATCCTGGATCAGCGATTCGGATTCGCTGTCGAGGTGGCTGGTGGCTTCATCAAGGACGAGGATGCGCGGGTCTTTGAGAATGACGCGCGCCAAGGCAATACGTTGTTTCTCGCCTCCGCTGAGACGGTAGCCGCGTTCGCCCACGATGGTATCGTAACCGTCGGGCAGGTCCACGATGAATTGGTGGATGTTGGCGGCGCGCGCCGCGGACTCGATCTCGGCTTGTGAGGCGTCGGGCTTGGCGTAGGTCAGGTTGGTGCGGATGGTGTCGTGGAAGAGATACGTCTCCTGCGTCACCATGCCGATGGCAGAGGAGAGCGAGTCGAGCGTCACGTCTTTCAGATCGTGCCCGTCGATGCGGATAACGCCATCGGTGGGATCGTACAGACGCGGGATGAGATACGTCAGTGTGGTCTTGCCCGCGCCCGAGGGACCGACGAGCGCGACCAACTGTCCAGGCCGCGCGGCGAAGGAGATTCCACCCAAAGCGACGTCGCGCGCCTGGGAGGTGGAGTCCGCTTCCCCGTCGGAGGAGGCGCTTCCGTCCCGACGTTGACCGTCCGCCTTCTTCGTGCCATTATCCTTTTCCGTCAACGACAGGACCGCGCCCACGTCCTCGTGTCGTCCATAGCGTTTGACATCCTTCAGCAGTTTGGTTGGGTCGACCTGATAGTTGAACGAAACGTTCTCGAATTTGAGTTCGCCTTGAACATCGCGCAGTTCGACCGCCGCATCTTTTTCAACGATGTCATGGGGCAGGTCGATGACTTCGAACACGCGCTCGAAACTGACCATGCTGGTGGAAAACTCGACAGGCGCGCCCGCCAGTCCCTGCAACGCGCCGTAGAGTTGACCGAGGTAGGAACCGAACGCCACGATGGTGCCGATGGTGAAAACGTCGGTGATGACGTAGTAGCCGCCGAGGCCGTAGACCAGCGCCGTGCCCACCGCGCTGACGAGGCCAAAGATGACGAAGAAGGTGGAACCGACCACCGCGCGTCGGATGCCGATGTCGCGCACGTTGCCAGCCCGTTCGCGGAAGCGCTTCTCCTCTTCCTTGGCGCGGCCAAAGAGTTTGACGAGCAGCGCGCCGCCGATGTTGAGGGTCTCGTTCATATGGGCGTTCATCTGCGCGTTGATGTCCATGGCACGGCGCGCAATGTCGCGCAGGACGGTGCCGAGCCTTTGCGCGGCGATGATGAAGAGCGGGAGGATGAGCACGCTGACGATGGTCAGCCGCCATTCGAGCGTGAGCATGACGACGAGGAGGGCGACCGCCTCGATCAGGTTGGTCACGATGTTGACGATGGTATTGCTGATGGCGTTCTGCGCACCGACCACGTCATTGTTCAAGCGGGACATCAACTCGCCGACCTTGGTGTTGGTGAAAAAACGCAGGGACATGCGCTGGAGCCGCGCGAAAAGCGCCGAGCGCAGGTCATAAATGACGCCCTCGCCCACCGTTGCGTTCAGCCTGCGCTGAAAGACGTTGACGATGCCCGTCACCGCGGGGATGCCGAGCAACGCCACGCCGAGGATCACGAGTCGATGCGTGTCCTTGGCGGGAATCACCACGTCGATCATGTTGCGGAAGATGAGCGGCGTCAGCAGGGACAGGCCTGTCGTGAGCAGGATCGTCACCAGCATGCCCGCGATGTGCCACCAATACCCGCGTGCATAGGATAGGACGCGCAATAAAAGTTCTCTTGTCACTTTGGGCTTTTCGTCGCCCGAACGCATGGAAATGAACCAGGAACCGCCGTGAAACATGTGATAATCTCCTAGTCTGATGGTTTATGTGGTCGGATGGTCATCGAAAAGTAAAGTTGACGATGAGGCATCTGACTATAAGACCATCCACCCAATCGCGCAACTGAAAAACGGGAAAGGTTAATGAAAGTCTGATGATGGGAAATGGACAAGTTATAATCCAGAAATCTTATCGGAGGCTCGCCATGAAAAACGGAATTTGTATCAAATGCAATTCATCTAATGTGTTTTACAAGCCCTATGAAATATTGGAAGTACGGTTACACGGCAAGAAAGTTGAATGTACCGATTATGTTTGTGTGAATTGCGGCTACTTCGAGACCTACATCACAGACAAGGATGCGCTGAGCAAAATCCCTATCCGAGCGAAAAAAATCGGAGATTGGAAAAAGGCTCAATGAAAACGCCATCGAAAACCCCTATTGTCGTTTCGGTCGTCCTGACCGTCATCCTGCTCCTGCTCCTCACCGCGTTCGCGTTCTTCATGCAGATTATCATAATGAACGGTGTCATAAGTTCCAGACAGACGAACATCGCACTGGGAACCACGTTTGGCTGTCAGGGACTGGAGGTGATTCTGGGCGCGATTCTCGCGGGTCGGCTGACCCGTTTCTTCCTGGATCGTTTCCAAATGAATAGGGTATTGGCGGTGATCTTTTCGGTCGTCGCTGTTCTCGTTCTCGCGGCAGTGCTATCGGTCATTTCAATTTTTGTTGGGTTGATAGCGGCAGGGATCGTCTAAAGGCAGGCTATGCTCCCCCTCCACGAAGTCGAGGCTTTTCTTCAGCACACGCCCGCGTCCTTGCAGGAGATCGTGCTGGAATTGCGGAACGTCATCGCTTCGGTCGCGTCCGACGCGGTGGAGGTCGTCCGTTGGGGTGGACTCAGCTACTTCCACGCGGGACGCGGCGGAATCGTCAGCGCGGGCATCTGTCAGATCGGCATCCACGAGAATTATGTCCGCCTGGATTTCATCCACGGGGCATTCATCGCCGATCCGCATGGCCTGCTCGAAGGGACTCAAAAAGCCAAACGGTTTGTCAAGATCCCATCCTATGACACAGCACCGTGGGAACAGTTGAAGGATTTGATCGTCGCTTCCTCCCAATTCGATCCGCGCAATCCAAATTTATGAGGTTGAAATGGAACTAATCAGTGTCAATATCGGTGAAAAACGGACGCTTCAAAAAGGGAAGGAACTCATCACGACGGGCATCTTCAAACTCCCCGCCAGCGGACGTGTGTGGATCGGCGAACTCGGCCTCGATGGCGACGTGATCATGGACAAGAAGAATCACGGCGGACCCGACCAGGCGGTCTACGTCTACGGGGAGGCGGACTACGCGTGGTGGCGGAATCAACTCGGACGCGACCTGCCCCCGGGCATCTTCGGCGAGAACCTGACCATCAGCGAGTTGGAAAGCGCGCCTTTCAACATCGGGGATGTGCTCGTGGTTGGCGAAGTCAAACTCCAGGTCACCGCGCCGCGCATCCCGTGCAGCGACTTCGCCGCGCGCATGGACGACCTGCAATGGGTGAAGAAATTCCGCGCGGGGGAACGGCCCGGCTTGTATTGCCGCGTCTTGCAGGAGGGATTCGTGCAGGCAGGCGATTCAGTCAGCGTGGAAAAATACGCAGGCGAGACCCTGTCCATTTTGCAGATGTACCGCGACCATTACGATTCGGAAAAGGACGAGGCGCTGATCCAGCGTCACCTGGCCGCGCCCATCGCCGCTCGCGCGAGGCGCGATATGGAGGAGGCGCAGGCAAAGTTGAGGTCAAGGTCTTGATTTTACAGAATATATGTTCTATAATCAAAACAACTTTATCGGTATTCAAAAAAAGGAGATTCCCATGAGCAGTCTCGATCAGGCCGTCCAAACCCAAATTAACAATATCCAAAAGAAGACGGGCAAATCGCTCGATGAACTGGCCGCCTTCGTGAAGAACAGCGGACTCACCAAACACGGTGAGATCCGCGATACGCTCAAGACAAAACTCGGGCTCGGCCATGGCGACGCGAACACACTCGTCCATATGATTCTCAAATCGGATGGAGAACGCGCCGCCGAAGGCAAATCCACAGACGCGGTGTTGGATGAGATTTACACCGGCGCGAAGGCCACACAACGCCCCATCCATGAAGCGTTGATGAAACACATCAACAAGTTTGGCGAATTTGAGATCCTGCCCAAGAAAGGGTACGTGAGCCTGCGGCGCAAAAAGCAATTCGCCATGATCGGTCCCAAGACCAATACACGTTTTGAAGTGGGAATCAACGCAAAAGATTTAAAGGGTTCGCGGTTGCAGGAACAGCCTAAAGGAAGCATGTGCAACTACATCGTCCCATTGACGAACGCGAAGGAAGTGGATGCGGAGTTGATCGACTGGATCAAATCGGCTTTTATGCAGGCAGGTTGAATTGACAATGTCCAAAGACTTCACTAACAATCTTTTTCCGTTAATGGAAGAGACCTTCGAGTCTCATCACGGCATTTATCTCGACAAAGGGACCTCGCTTCTGGACACGCTGAAAGCGGTCTCTGCCCAGGAGGCTTCGATTCCCGTTGGCGGAAAGTGTGCCACCCTCGCCGCACAGGTGACTCACGTCATCTTCTACCTGGACGTGCTGGAGCGTTACATCGTCCACCACGACACCTCCCCCGCGGATTGGGGCGAGGTCTGGCGGATGGTCAGCACGGTGACAGACGAGGAGTGGGCCGCGCTCAAAGCCAAACTCGAAGCGGCCTACCGCCGCGTGGACAACATGCTCCGCGGCATCGAAGCGTGGACGGAAGACTCCATCGGCGGCGCGATGGCGATCGTGGTGCATACCGCCTATCACCTTGGCGAGATCCGTCAGGCACTTTGCACGCTGAAGAGGTGATCCGTGCTGCCACACCTCCGTTACCCCATGCCAGACTTATTCCGAATCAGATGCTGGATGAGTTGGAGCGCGGGGGAGTGTAGTATAAAGATGAAGTGGAATCCGAAATAACACGCGTGGGGCGGAATGTCATTCCGCCCTACAAATTTAACCGTCAGGCTGAGCCTCGTTGGAAACGGAGGCAGGCTCGGCGCTTGTGCTGAGCGGAGTCGAAGCGTCCGCGTGGAGGCGGTTGGCGCGTCCGATGAGTGGGAGCGCAGGCGTGAGCAGGAGTCCCGCCATCGTGATCGCGGCGCGGATGGAGGTCAAACTGATGAGCGCCGCGACGGGTCCGCTGGCGATCTGCCCGATGGCGTCCACCTGTCCCGACATGGAGATGACCGTGGCGCGCGTGTCCGAATCGAGTCGCTGGTTCACCCACGCGTTGTAGAGCGGTTCCATCACGTTGCGCGTCACACTGATCGCCATGTAGGCCACGATGCTCACCGCCAGCATTGGAGAAAACGCAAAGGTCAGGATGCCCGCCGAGATGAGGACGGTGATCCACACCATGGCGCGGGCAATGGAGGGCGCGTGGCTGGCATCGAGACGTTTTTCCACCTGCCGCGTGGCGAGGATGGCGAACACCATCGCGCTGGCGCGCAGGATGCCGAAGAACGCCACCTCGTTCATGCCAAAGAGATTCGGCAGGGGGAAATTGTCCACCAGGTATTTCACCCACAAGCGATCCCAGCCTTCGGAATACAACCCGTAAATAAAGCCGATGCCGAGAATGGACACCAGCGCGGGACGTGAACGCACAGCCGCGATGCCCTTCTTGAAGATCTCCGCCATGTGCTGGAAGGAGTTGCGCTCTTCGCGCGGCGCGGGCTTGAATCCATGCTCGGGCATGAACAGCGACAACGCGAAGGCGGTCAACACAACGACCGAGCCGCCCGCAAGCATTGGCACATTCACCGCGAAATATCCCAGCGGAATGGCGGCCAACATGCCGATCAACGAACCCGCCAGGTCAAATTGATTGCCGCGTAGGAACGCACGGTTCGCCTGCTCTTCCCCGATCTCGTCCGAGAGCCAGGCTTGCGTCGCACCACTTGTGAATGTGTAACCCAGCCCCCACAGCACTTGGGTCAACAGGATGATCGAAAATATGGGAAAGAACCCTTCGAAGAGAAAGGCGATGCCCATCAAAAAGAATCCAATGATGATGGACAGCCTGCGCGAGTACGCGTCGGCCACCACCCCGGTCGGCACTTCAAAGAGCAGGACAGTCACTTCGAGCGTCGTCCCGACCAGCACCAGCTGCAAGCCCGAAAGATTTGCCACCGTCGCTTCGTAGAGCGAGGCGACCACGAAGATCATGCTGAAGGCAAACCCGGTCAGGAATTGCAGGGCCAGATACAGCCGATAAGCGTTCAGTTTGGGAATCATAAATGACCTTAATAAAAAAATGACAGCCTTCGGACGAGACTGTCACCTCACGGCATTTTCCCTGCTACATTTTCAGCAGGTGTTTCAACTCATCCAGCGCGGACTCTGGATCGCGGAAATGGATGGCCGACATGCCGACCACCCGCGCACCCTCCACGTTTTCGATGAAGTCGTCCACGAAGACCGCCTCGCTCGGACTCACTTCCAGTTGCTGCAACGCAAGGAGGTAGATCTCCGCTTTGGGCTTGGTCACCCCCACCTCCGCCGAGATGACGATGTGGTCGAAGGCATCGGCAATCTTCTCGCGGAGGAGCCACTCGCGCAGGTCGTCCCACGCGTTCGAGATCAGTCCCGTCTTAAAACGCGGACGGAGGGAGTGGATGAAATCCACCAGGGCGCGGTCCACCACATCGCCCGCGAAGAACTCATCACGGATGGTCTTCGCCTCGGAGGCGGGGCGCCTCAACCGACGCACCACCGCCGCCCAGTGCTCGTCCGCACGGATGGCACCTACAGAAGCCGTGCGGCTGGTCTCGCTTTCAAAGACCAGCCGCACGAGATCTTCATATTCCAGGTTCAGCCGCTCGGCAAGATGGGCACGCGGCGCCTGATATTCCGTGCGTGCAATGACCCCGCCGAAGTCAAAACAGACGGCGCGTACTTTTTTCGTCAACGGATCCCTACTTCTTGGCCTTCTTGACGGCCGCTTTCACAGCCGCGCGTTCGTCCTTGGCCTTGTCTTTGGCGGCCTTTTCCGCCTTGTGGGCCTGGTTGATCTCGCGCTTTGTCATTTCAGGTGCGGCATTGAAGTCTGCCAGACCGGCCACAAACAGGTCACGGGCAGTGCGATTCGCCTTGCCACAGCTGGCGCAGGCAATATCATGAAAGCCCAACTTGGACGCATCCATGGCGGCAATGGCGGCTTCCACAGCGGCCTTGTCGAGTTTGGTGACGGTCTTGCAGTTCCAACAGGTGATGTCCATTTCATTCTCCTTGAGGGTGGTTGAGATGACTAAGTATATTCTATTTTCTGCCGACGATCACGGCTATTTTTTCTTGACGGTCTTCTTGGCCGCCGACTTTCCCTTCGAGGACGAGGTGGGCTTGGTGGCCGTTTTCTTCGCCACTGTCGCGGACTTTGTGGCGGGTTTCTTGGCCGCGGGCTTTGCCTTGGGGGACGGTTTCGCCTTCGCAACCGTCTTCGTGGCCGGTGCCTTCTTCACAGGGGGCTTGGCCGCGGGCTTCTTCGGGGCCGAATCCGCCTGGGTGGACGCGGCCGCGCCAGGTCGATGGGTGTGGCGGCTACGGGTGTCCTCCGCTGGCATGGACGCGGGTTTTGTCTCCACCGGTGGGGGTTCAACCCTTGCCTTTTCCACTTTGGCGGCCTCGGCCTCCAGAGTTCGCAGTCCCTCCTGCCATCCGGGCGTGAAGATCTCAAGCCGCTGGCGCGAGACAGAGTTGGCGCGGCGGCAACGCGGGCAAAAAACATCGTAATGATGCAGGTTTTCCGCATGCATGCGCTGGAGGGCGGCCAGCTTCTCCAACCGGCCCACTGTAAAGGGTGTTTGACAGTAGGTGCAACGCAGGTTCATGGTTTGCTCCTTTCAGCATTCCAAGTATAGCCCAAACAGCCGTTTGACGCTATTCCTCTTCGGTCACGTCGCGGCCGGGGCGCAATTCCTTCTGGTAGTGGACGAACTCGCTGGCAACCTTCATCCCTGCGCGCTGGTAGAGGCGGGTGGCGCCGGTCGGGTTCTCCGCGTCCACGCCCAAACCGATGGTTTTCTCGCCGCGTCGGAAAAATTCTCCAAACGAATGGGTCAGCAGGGCCAGTCCCAGCCCGTGCTTGCGCCACGGACGGCGGACGCCAAGGGTACCGACCCAGCCCATTTCGGTGCGGTAGCGGCAGAGCGAAACGCCCGCCACCTGGTCTCCATCCCAGGCTACGAACCAGAGCGAGGGATCAAATCCGTCCCGTTTCAGGCCGTGAGCGACCCAGTTCTCATATTTCATGGGAACGTGTCCCCAGTGGTCGCGGAAGGCCTCGTCCACCGCCTCGAAGACGGGACGCGCGTGCGCGTCGGCCACAAAGGGACGTAATTCCACGCCCTCGGGCAGGGGGTGAACCGTGGGCGGTTCGTCCAATCGGATCTCCATCCGCCAGGCAAAGCGGATGGGTGAGTAGCCCTCGTTCGCGTGCATCTCGCGGGCGCACGTGTCTGAGATGCTCATGGTGTTACGAATGGTTACGCGCAAATCTGGTTCCGCTTGTTTCATCAACAGGCGGGCGCGCGCTTCCAATTTTTTCAGCATGGCCGTGCCGACACCCCGCCCCTCGAAATCGGGGTGAACGTAGCCATCCCCTTCGAAGGAGGCAAAGCCGTGGCGGTTGTAGAGTTCCTCGTAACCGACGATTCTTCCATCGGCAGTTTCGGCCACCCAGGTATCGGTGTCAATGTGGAAGCCGGGTTCCTGCCAGTACTGACGCAGGTCTTCCAATGTCAGGGCCACCGAGGAGTCCCCGTCCGCCGTGCAGACGGCAAGCGAGAGTGCGGCCACAGCCTCCGCGTCCGTCAGTTTGGCGGGGCGCAGGCGATAGCTCAAACGAGGCGGGTTATCCAACTCAGTTGGGATGATCATGATGTTCTCTCCAGTCGTCGCGCAGGACGCCCATGTAAAGCACGTCCCAGCGCCTGCCCTCGCGCAGGATCGCTCCACGCTGGCGGCCTTCGAGACGAAAGCCTGCCTTTTCGTAGGAACGGATGGCGCGCGGGTTATATTCAAAAACGGTCAACGTGACGCGGTGCAGGTTAAGTTCGGTGAACGCGAATCGCAAGGCAAGTTGCATGGCTTCGGTGCCATAGCCCTTGCCCCAGAAATCTCGCGGACCGATCCCCAGCCCCACGAACGCGTCGCGGGAATTCCAGCCAATCACATCGAGGTTGATGTCGCCGAGCAGTTGGTTGTCGGCCACGGAGCGGATGGTGAACCAGTACATCGTGTCGCTGTACTTTCCCAGTTCCTTCTCCATCCATTCCTTCACGGACTTGGCCGAATGCAGGCGCGGCGGGTCCAGATCGAGCAGGCGTTTGTATTCCGAGTCGCGGTTCCAGGCCGCGAAACTCTTGCTCACTTCCTCGGGATCCACCGCCGCTAGGTGGACGAGTTTGCCTTTCAATATTCCATTCATGCGGTGTCTCCTTGCATGGTCAGCCATTCGTCGCGCAGGATGCCCATGTAAATTCCATCTGTGCGTCGGCCCTCGCGAAAGGTGTCTTGCCGCATCACACCTTCCACTTTGAAGCCCACCTTTTCGTAGGATTTCAAAGCGCGCTCGTTATACGAGTGCAGACCCAGCGAAATGCGGCGCAGGTTGAGCTCGATGAATCCGTATTGCAGGATCAGGCGCATGGCATCGGTGCCGTAACCGCGGCCCCAATAGTCGCGCTCACCCAGTCCAATACCAACCCAGGCGTCCGCGTCCACCCATTGCGGGTGGATGGACACTTCACCGATCAACGTGTCGTCGCTCAGCGTGCGGATGCAAAAACGGAAGTTGTTGTCGTTATCCTTTTCCATTTGTTTCTCGGCCCATTCCTTGCGATTCTTTTCGGACCACATATAGGCAGGATCGGATTCCGCCAGTCGGAGGAGTTCGCTATCCCGAAACCAGCGGGTTTGGGACTTTGCAATTGTTTCAGGCGACTCAACCGTCAACCGGACGAGTTGGCCGCGGAAAATATCTTTCATCGCTTCACCTCGGACCTTTGACCTGCTCTTCCCATTCCGAGCGTAACAGCCCGAAGGTGAGCGTGTCCCAGCGGCGGCCATCGCGGTCTGTGGCTTCCCGGCGGCGAATTTCCTCCACAAAACCAAACGTGCGGAGCAAGTGGATGGCGGCCTCGTTGTATTCTGGCACACCTGCCGAAACGCGGTACAAATTCAATTCAGCGAAGGCGAAGTGCAACAGCAGGCGCATCACCTGACTGCCCAGGCCGCGCCGACGATCCTCCGCTGCGCCGATGCCAAGTTGAATCCAACCGTTGCCATTGGTCCAGTCGATCCACTGGACGAGTGCCTTTCCGATCAGGCGGTCATCCGCGCGGGCACGGACGGTGAAGTAGAACAGGTTGCGTTCCTCATCCATCCGCTTTTCGATGGATTCGTATTCCTTCTTGACTTGCGCGGGCGAAAGCGGGCGGACAGGTTTCCTCTCCATCAGGCGCATGAATTCGGCGTCGTGCGTCCACTTGGATTCGATATCGGGATGCGCCTCATGGTCAATGGGGCCGAGGCGGACATCCTGTCCCTCAAAAAGTTGGGTCTGAATATTGAGCATTTCTCCTCCGAAAATAAAAAGGCCACAGGTCACTCTGACCCATGGCCGCACAGGGAGCATAAAAACAAAACAGCCACGGGCATTCAGCGCGCCGTGGCCGTTGGATGACTACGTGTAGTCTAACGGTGAGCAGGCGCACTACGACAAGGATCAGCACCCTGAGCGGTGCGGGAAACTTCAAAGTAGTACAGATTCGTGATCATTGGTCGTGCGCCTCCTTTCGTGGAATTTGCTTTTTTCAAGCGGGCGAAGTTTATCATGTGCATTTGAAGAACGTCAAGACTGCAAAAGCCCGATTGCCCACACCTGCGGAATAGTACATTGGTCATCACCGAGACCATATCCGCGCGGACGCGGCGACAAAGTAAACATGAGCGAACATTCCGTGCTGATTCTGTCAGACAAGGATGAATCTTCCCAAGCCTGGCTGGACGCGTTCCACCAAAGAGGATTGCAGGCTGAATCCGTCCCCTCCGCCGCGTCTGCGCTGGACCGATGGCAGGCCGCGGCTCCCATGCTGACGGTGGTTGACCTGTCCCTGCCGGTGGAGGAAAGCCTGCAAATCTGCCGCGACCTGCGTGCCCTCGGTGGAGCCCCCATCCTGCTGATCCTCCCCTCGGCGAGCGGAAATGTGATTCTGGAAGCCCACCGCGCCGGCGTGACCGAGTGCCTGATCCAGCCTGCCAGCCCGGCGGTAATCCTGTTGAAGGCGCTGGCCTGGTCCATGCGCGCGGGTTGGGCCTGGCCGGTCAGTGGACCCATTTCACCGATGGGATTTTCCGAATAAAAAAGAGACGGTCACTTTTTCGGTGACCGTCTCTCGGTTTTACTGTCCCAATCCAATGTTGATGCGCCCGGCCAGCAGGTCTGCAAGCACCTGCTCAGCGAGTTGTTGTTTCCCCGGCGTGAGAATGCTCGGATCCACGTCGGTGAGCGCGAAGGGTGGATTAAACGTCAGGCCGCCGCGGCCCGCCAAAAGATCCGGCCAGGCCGCCTGAATGGCCTTGGCAACGTCGGGTTGCAGACTGGCCGTCCAGTAGACGGGACGCGGGTTGGGAGTCACATCCCCGATCGAGATGACTCCGTTCGTGCCGATGGTGGTGAGCAATTCGTTCGTGGCAATGGTCGGATAGACGTAAACCATGGCGACTTTTTTATCGGTCAGCAGGTTGCCGTAGGCGGGATAGAGTTCCTTCTTTTCGTCGGCAGGAATTTCCACCACCTGCGGATATTCGAGTGCGTTGCCATAGATGTCAAAATAGTACAGGGTCTTTGGGCAGGAACCGCAGTAGTAGATCATGCCATTACGGAAGGCGGCGAACGCGACCTGCGCATTGGGGTCGCCCTGCGGGATGATCATGCCGATGCGATAATCGTACTCGGTGGTGATCATGGCCGAGATGTAGCCGAAGAGGAAACCCACCAGGTCGGGGCGGCTCTGACTGCCGATCACGCTGACGTTCCCCGCGGGCACCACGCCGGGGACATTAACCGCCAGGAATTGCGCCTGCGGTGCGGCCGCAGCCAGCGCGACGATGCCCGGGTCCGGGGGCAGGACGACGACGATCTTCAGGGACGGTTCCAAGTCTGCCGCGGTGAGGGTGTTGCGGACCTGAAAACGATAGCCCGCCGCCTGCGCCAGTTCATACACGGTGGTCTGGTAGAGGTTGGATTGGGTCGAGTCCATATCCGCAGGAACGACGAGGATGACCAGCGGGACGGAGGCCGTGGCGGTGGGGATGATGGTGGGAATGAGGGTGGGCGTTTCCGTTGGGACGGGAGTCTCTTTGATGCCGCAACTGCCGAGGAGCAGGGAAAGGAGCAGGAGCGGAATGAAAATCAGGGTCAATTTGATGCGCACGTTGTTTCTCCAGTTTCGAGATTTCCCCGATTATACCCGTGACTGCAAATAAAATTTTTCACCGCGAGACCGCAAAGAATTCCGCGAAGGTTTCCGAGGCTCCCTTAGTTAACGAAAAGGTCATCAAATTCAGCCACAGATTACACAGATTTTTCTGTGTAATCTGTGGCAAAAGAATCTTTTTTGCATGGAATTCCGTCATAAACGGGAGTGTCGGGTTTCCTTAAAGAATAAGGCCTCCGAAGTTCCAGGAACTTCGGAGGCCTGACTGGCTGGTTTACTTCGCGGCGATCTTGATCTTCTTCGGGCGGGCCGACTCGGCCTTGGGCAGGTGCAGGGTGAGCACACCGTCGGTGATCTTCGCCTCGGCCTTGTCCGCGTTGACGGCGGCGGGCAGGCGCAGGGAGCGGCGGAAGTTTCCAACAGGCAGTTCGCACATCAGATACTCGCGTTCGTCCTGCTTGAACTCGCCTTCGATGGTGACCACATCTTCGAGAATGTTGATGGTCAGGTCTTCGGCTTTGAGACCCGGCACGAGGGCGGTCAGCACAAAGGCATCTTCCTCGTCATGCACGTTGGCCGCAAGACTGCGGACAGTGCGATCCTCGGCCATGCGCACCCAGCGGCGCGGCATGGAATGACGGTGAGGGTAGGGTTGAAGGTAGAAGGTCATGGTTGTCTCCTTTACTGGTAAGTGAATTGACGCCATGATAATCTGCAGTCGTTGGAGAAGTGAAAATAAAAAATCATAATTTCATAAGAATTCCGCCGCGGGAAATCCCGCGGCGGAATGAAAACGATCAAGAAGGGTTGGAGTATCCGTTATGGAGTGGCAGTAAGCGCCCCGTCAGCGGTGACGAGACCATGCCCAGTGGCATCGGCACCCCAACAGATGTTCTCAGCCACACCAGTCGGGCCAAGGACAACACGGCAACCGGGCGCAAGGTAAATAGCCGACGACTCGAGGATGGCTTCCACCTGTCCTTGGGTGAGGGCCGGATTTTTCTCCACCATCAGAGCGGCGATCCCCGCCACGTGGGGGCTGGCCATACTTGTACCGCCCAGGAAATAGTAGGAAACCTGTCCGCTATTTACCTGGTAGGGGCCTACCACCCATGAGCCGGGCGCGGCTACATCCAGATCCTGCCCAGCGAGTTCACGGCTGGAGAAATCTGTGATGTAGAAATCAGCCGGGTTGGTTGGGTCAGCTACATTTAGATTCCACCACCAACTACGGTTACCCACCGGGGACCATTCACCTGTCCAGCCAGATGCCGCCACCGAAATGACGGGAGCGTACGCGCCGGGGTAACCCATCCCGTTCGTACCGTTATTACCTGCGGATGCGACAATGATGACGCCCTTGCTGATGGCGTAGTCAATGGCGGCCTTTTCCACAGCGTCCAACTCTGGACCACCCAGCGACATGTTGATAACCACGGGATGACCGGCCAATGGGCCCGCCTTCAGATCGGCTACGTACACAATTCCGCGCGCAATTACAGAAGACCAGCCAGAGCCATTTTGGTTCAACACCTTGACCGGAATGATGGTCGCCATTGGTGCCACGCCGTTGACCGGCGTCCCAGTAAGGCTGTAGCCGAGAATGGTACTGGTAACGTGTGAGCCATGAGAATTCTGGTCATGTTCCCATTTGTTCGGCTGGGAGGAGACAGCTCCCACTTCGCCCCCACCACCGCCAAAGGCAATGCCGTATTCTTCAGCAATGCGCTCTTCGGGGAAATACTGGCGCCACGAATCGAGCAAACCAGTGTCCAGCACCGCCACGTACACACCAGTACCGTCATACGCAACCTGGCGATTGTTGAAGCCGAAATCGGTCACGTTGATGGCGTCCTGGTCCCAGGTGCTCAGACCATCCATAAAATCGCTAACTGCCACCGTGTCAACCGGTGCGCCATTTCGCTCGGCATCCGGGTTGGCCGCGGCCACATAGGGCAGGGACTGGATCGCGCCCAATTCGCTGGCGCGAATCTGCATCGTAAGGGCGTCCACTTCATAAACGACGTCCCGCACTTTGCCATACGTGCCCAGGTCGGTCAGGATGGAATCAGTAATATCGGTATTGAGAAGCACATTGACACCGATTGTCTTGTTCCCGCTCGCACCAGTCACGGCCACGCTGGCGAGCAACAAGAACACAACCAGAACTACAGATAGAGAGTTGCGGTTCATACTAGTACCTCCAAAAGAATAGGGTTGGCGAATTCGAACAAAGTCATCCTAACAAAAACGCAAGGAATATGCAAGGGTAATCACAAAATCTATTCTGCCAACCCGTTTTAGCCGAAAAATCCGGGAAAAGGTATAATCAATTAATGCCCAAACGAGCGGTCTTATCCCTACTAATTATCGTCGCTGTTGCGGCGGGCGTGTTAATTTATCGGAATATGACATCCTCTGGCAGACGTTCCAACCACGTGTGGGAGTTCTTCGCCGACCCCGTCTCCCACGCGGACTGGAAGGTGGCCGCCGGTTCCCGATGCGGAAACGCCCCCTTCATCTTTCCCACCGACGGCATGGTGGGCTTTCTCTGGGACGATTCCTTCCGAATCGGACATCGCCACCAGGGCATCGACATCTTTGCCGGAACCGAGGTTGGTGTCACCCCCGTCATCGCGGCTTACGATGGCTACCTCACCCGCCTCGCCGATTGGAAATCCTCCGTCATCATGCGCGTCCCCAGCGATCCGCTTGCGCCCGGACGCCAGATCTGGCTCTACTACACCCACATGGCCAACCGCGACGGGACCTCCTACATCGTTGCAGACTTTCCGCCCGGCACAAGTGAAGTCTTTGTACCAGCCGGCACGTTGCTGGGCTACCAGGGCGATTACTCCGGTGACCCAGACAACCCCACCGGCATCCACCTGCACTTTTCCATTGTCCGTAACGATGAAAACGGTAATTTTCTAAACGAACTGGCCATTAAAAACACATACGATCCGTCGCCGTATTTCGGTTTCGAACTGAACGCAAAAGACAGCAACGGCGAGGTGCCTCTCTGTTCTGATACGCCAAGTCAGTAAATCTCTGTTTTTCGTTTTTCCGTGGAGGTCTTATGGAATTTCAGGACAAGGTTGTCGTCATCACCGGGGCAGGACGCGGTGCAGGACGATTGGTCGCCGAAGCGTTCGCCGCGCAAGGCGCGCGCATCGCACTCAACGATATTTCTCCGCAAAACGTGGAAGCGCTGGCCGCCGAAATCCACCGGCGCGGCTACAACAACACCCGGATCTACGTGGAAGATGTGGCAAAAAAAGTGGGAGTGCAATCGCTGATCAAACAAGTGGAGGACGACTTCGGCCGCCTCGATGTTTTGATCAACCACGCCTCGGTCGAACCGCACACCCCCCTGCTCGACATGGATGAATGGGACTGGCATCGCACCCTCGACGTGAATATGACCAGCACCTTCCTCACCATGCAATCCGCGGGACGCATCATGCGCGAACGCGGCGGCGGGGTCATTGTCAACCTGGCGTCGCTTTCAGGCGGTACCGTGGTGCTGGACCGCGCCGCTTATGTGGCCAGTCTGTTCGGCCTCGTGGGGTTGACGCGGCAGGCGGCGCGCGAACTCTTCGCCTACAACATCCGCGTGCACGCGGTGGGCCGCGGGCTGGGACGCTTCCAGAACACCGGCACGACCGTGCCTGCGGATCTCTCGCGGGCGGTGTTGTTCCTGTGCAGTCCGCGTGCCGCGCATCTCACCGGGCACATCGTCAACATGCCGTAAGGCGGAATGGCATTCCGCGCCACAACAAATATGGAACAATTACTCGAATATCGTCAACGCCTGCTCGACCGCTACGAGCAGGTCACGCGTCAGTTTTGTGAGGCTGTCGAAACGGCGGCCCGCCAAAAGGTCCAGAAGGATGCGGAAGAGTGGGACGTCCACCAGATCGCGGCGCACACGCGCGACACCGAGAAACTGGTCTACGGATTACGCGTCCGCCGCACGCTCGAGGAGGAGAATCCGCTCTTTGAGAATTTCGATGGCGAGGCGTACATGACGGAGCATTACCGCGCGGACGAACCGCTCGCTTCCATCCTGACCGAACTGGCGGACTCCGTCCGAACGAACATCGCGCTCCTGCGAGACATTTCCTCCGAAGCATGGACGCGTCCCAGCCGTCACGAAACGTACGGCGGCGGCTTCACCATCCAGACCTGGGTGGAGCGAGGCCTGGCGCACATCGAAGAACACTGGAAAACGGTGACGGGGAATCAGTGATCCATCAGTGACCAGTGTTCAGCCTTAAGGAATCGAAATGCCTCGCAGTGACAGCGAGGCATTTTTGTTTTTTGAAAAGGCTATAAAGGGGAGATGGAAAATTGCGTCAGCCAGTTAAGAAAAAGCGGTGCGACTTGCAACCCGATCAACCCGACGATGATTCCCAGGACCATTCCCGCGACAACGTCGGAGACATAATGCACGCCCATCGCCACGCGCGCCAGCGAGACGAGAGGCGCCCACAGGCAGAGCAAAATCGCCAGCCACGCGGGACCCAGCCCGACGGCAAGGACGGCGATGAGGAAGGCGCGTGCCGCGTGTCCAGACGGGAACGAGTGCGGGTCGGTGCTGCGATAGATGCCACCCCACTCACCCTCGGGCCTGCGGCGTCGGACGACCAATTTGATCGTCATCACGGCGACAGCCAACACGGCGATGCTTGCGAAGAGGGTGACCGCCCACCGTTTCCAGAAGTCATCCCCCTGCCACCAGAGAATGACCAGTCCCAATCCCCAGAACCAGGAATCTCCCGAATGGGCAAAGAAGACCGCCAGTGTGCGGAGGAGGCCGGGCTTCTCAGCCACACGCAGGCGGTCGGAAAGACGCGCGTCGAGTTCGAGGATGGAGCGAAAGGTCATTTCTTCTTGACGGGCGCTTTGGCTTTCGGCTTGGCTTTTGCCGTCGGTTTCGAGGAGGTGGTCTTTTTGACGGCTGGTTTCTTGGGCGCCGCTTTCTTCACAACAGCCTTCTTTTCGGCGGCCTTGGCGGCCCGTTTCGCTTTGGCCTGTTGGGACTCCAGGTCGGCGCGCAGGAGTTCGAGTTGGTGCGGCTTGTCCACATCCATGGCAGGCTCGGCATGTTCCCAGACGATGGCGCGGCCTTTGATCTTAAGCCGCTTGCAGATATGTTCCACCAATTCGTTCAGCGTGGCACTGCGAGTGATGAGCTTCCAGAAAGTGTCCAACCCAACGATGGATGCCTGGCGGAAAGGCGACTTGCGGTTGCCGATCAACTGCTCCCACAGATCGAGATGCTCCGTCGCCATGCGGACGTGCGTCACATGGATGTCCGCGCCGCACAGTTCAATGTCCTTGAGGCGGGTGTAGGTCCGCCTGGATTCGGGAAAGCGCGCTTCCATCACATCGCGCGGACAGACGCCATAGTACAGGTCATCTTGGGTCTCCATGCACTTGTTGACCAGCCAGTCCACCATCTCGCCTTTCAGGGCGGGAATGTCGGAGGAAGCGACGAGCACGTAGTCGGTCTTTTTATTGAGTTCGAGCGCCTTGTTCACGCCCGCCACAATGTTGGCAAGCATGCGTCCCTGGTTGGGGATGTAATGGATCGGCTTGGCGCTGACAAGTTCCGTCTTGGCAGACAGGCCGATCAGGATGATTTCATCCACCTGCTGTGCGGCATTGAGCGCGTCGAGCACCCATTGGATCATGGGTTTGCCAGCCATGTCCACGAGCGCTTTCGCGTCGCCCTTGAGGAACATGTATAGCGGGTCTTCGGGATTCGGGATTCCGCCTGCGGTCACAATTGCGTACATGGTTGAACCTCCTGATTAATTCAATTCCTGTAATTGCGGCTCGAAACCGAGTTTGCCCAACAATTCGTCATACTCGGGCCATGTGAGCGGACGGTTCTTGCCAGAGACGGCCACCAGCGCGGCCTCCATCATGTTCGTGCCGAAGGAGCGTCCGTCCATGACGGGGGTGGTGGTGATGAGATATTTCACGCCGCATTTTTTGAACAGTTCCACGTCTTCGGGCGTGGTGGTGTTCGTCACAATGACCTTGCCCTTCATGTCATCGGGCATGTGCTTCTTGATATAGTGACAATCGCCCGCCACCACTGTGGCCCACTGATAGTAATTTTCATATTTGGGCGTGCGCTCATCCTGTTTTTCGCCGGTGGGATACAGCCACTCGAACGGGAAGCGCGTCACAATGGGGACCATGATGGCGGCCAGCGTCCGAAGTCCGCCGATACTGCGAATCGGGATCGGGACACCCAGCGCGAACATCAGGTCACAGAAGACCGTCTCGTAGCCCGCCTCGACGAACGATTTGGAGAGTCCCCAGCGATCCACGCCGACGGTGACCATCACCTTGCGGCCGTGCTGGTCGAGATAATCCTTGATCTTCTTTTCCAGGAAGGCGGGCGCTTTGTTTTCGAGCGTATTCTTCAGGCCGCCGCCGTCCACGACAGGCGTCTTTCGGATGTAACGCACCAGTTTCTGCACAGAATGGAAGGGATAGAATTTCCCCTCCACGATCGCACCCAGGTCGGCGCCGCCCACACCAAAGGCATCCACCTGCCCATCCAACTCCTTGTACTTGAGCGCGGCGGCATCCATATCACCGTCCGTGCCAATGCGCTCGATGCTGACTTGCTCGCCAAGCAACGTCACTTCCACCTTCTTGTTGCGCTTCGACGATCCAATGCTGATGCTGACCGCTCTCTTCATGGGAGCCTCCTGGAAGAAATCTGCGGGGAGTATACCGCAGAAACCAGGTTTCTTTATAATCCCCGAAGCAAAGCGGAGAGGGCGAAGAAACCTGGTTTCTGAGTAAAATTAAAGTCGGAGGCCAACATGACCCGTAAACTGATGTGGATTTTCCTCGCCGCGTTCGCACTTCTGACGGTTTACAACGTGATCGTCCTGTACTTCAACCTGTCCGCGTTGTTCAATCCGATTCTCACCCCGCTGACAACCCTGGTCGGATTCGGATTCACCCTCCTGCACGCCAGCCTGCGCTGGAACTGGCGCGCCGCGCTGACGCTGTTCATCATCTCGTTCGTGGTCAGTCTCGCGTACGAAAGCATCGGCGTGGCAACGGGATGGGTGTACGGGCCGTATCACTACACCGATAAACTGGGGCCGAAATTTCTCGGCCTCGTCCCGTACCTGATACCGGCCGCGTGGTTCATGATGATGTACCCGTCCCTCGTCATTGCGGAGTGGGTCACGCCGCGCAGTGAGGGTTGGAAACGCGGACTTGCCATCGCCGCGATCGGCGGCATCGTGATGACCGCCTGGGACGTGATGATGGACCCGATGATGGTGCGCGGCGGTCACTGGGTGTGGGAGGTAAACGGCGCCTATTTTGGGATCCCTCTGCAGAACTACTGGGGCTGGTGGCTGACGACGTTCAGCGTGTTCCTCATCAACTGGCTGGTGACGCGTCGAAACGGCGACCCCGCGAAACGTCAGGATGACCGACTGGCTATCCTCACCTACATTCTGACCGGCCTGAGCGGCATCCTGGTCTGCCTCGATCCCGATATTGTCCACGAACTCGGCGGGGCTGGGCTGGCAGGACTCTTTGCGATGTCACCGTGGGCGATCATGGGGTGGATCAAAGCGAAGGAATAGCGAGTGCGATGCACCCTCTGCAAAATAAAAACAGCCCGACGCTGAGTCGGGCTGTTGCTTTCTGCCAAAGTTACTTCACGAAGATCGTGTTCGGGAAACCGAGTGCGGCAAAGAAACGGAAAAGGAAATTTTCAGCGTTGGTTTGTGCCTGGGTCAGGATGCCATCTTCCATCGCGGCTTTGAGGATTTCCTGCTCGGCGGTTTGGCGCGCCAGCGTTTCGAGATCGTTCACGCCTTTGGTGAAGATGCCCGTCTCGCGGTCGTAAACGTAGGATTTGTCATTATCCAGGGTGGCAACGAACACTTCGGCGGGAGGCAGGGTGACATAAAGTACGCCGCCCTCATAGCGCATGTGCTGGGGTTCGATCTTCCCCATGTCGATGCCCGCGATGACAAGTCCATGCGCGACGAAAAGCAATTTATCGCCAAAGAGGAAATCGAAGGAGCCTTGTCCAACCTCGGCAGTGATTACCTTTTCCACCGAATACTGGATCGTCTCCAGACGCGCCAGGGAGCGGATCTCGGTGATGTACGTCACCGGGTCGGGAATGATCGTGGGTGTGGGGTTCATCAACTGCGCCACCTGTGTCTGCATGGCTTCGTTGGCCTGTGCAAGAGGCTGAAGCGCAGAATTGGCGTTTTGCGCAGTCTGATTGACGGCATCACGCACCGTGGTGACGATGAAATAGATGCCCGCCGCCAGCACGATCAGGAAAATGAGGTTGAACCATCCGTTATTTTTCATGGGCGGCATTATAAACCACGGATGGAAGCGATGAAAGGGATAAATTGTCATCCCTTTTATCCTTTTCATCTGTGGTTGCCCTTGTTATCATAGACCCATGCGCTCTCTCAAACTGCTGACTGCCTCCTGCCTTCTGCTTATCGTTCTTTCTGCCTGCAACCTCCCCACCGCGGTTCCCGCCGTCACGCCCACGCCGACCATCGACGGGACCATGACCGCCATCCCAACCATCGAACCGACTCCCAAACCAGACTTGGGCGACAACGCCAACCCCATCCTGCTGGCCCTGCCTCCGGCTCAATTCCAGGACCCGGTCACGGTCGCCAACGGTCAGACGCTTGCCACCCTGCTGGAAGAGCAGACCGGCTACCGCGTCGTCGCGGTCGCGTCCACAAATTACTTCGAGTTGATCGAAGCCATGAAGATCGGCAACGCGCACATCGCCGTTCTGCCCATGTTCGCCATTGTCAAAGCCTACAACCAGGAGGCCGTGCAGGCCGCCTTCGCATCCACGCAGGAGGGAGCCGCCTCGTACGGCGCGCAGTACGTCGCACGCAGTGACCGCTTCACCGCCTACTACAATCCGTCCGACGCGAAGAACACCGCCGACGCGCCCGAAGCGCTCGCCCAGTTCAGCGGGAAAAAAGGCTGTTGGACGGAGCCCGACTCCCCGTCCGGGTATATCGTTCCGCTTGGCGTCCTAAACTGGTACCAGATCCCCACCGAGGAGGGGGCGTTCCTGCAAAGCCAATTCTCGGTCGTGCGCGCCGTCCGCATCGGCGAGATCTGCGATTTCGGCGGCACGTACATCGACGCGCGCACCTATCCCGCGCTCAAAGACGAGTATCCCTTCATCATGGACGAGGTCGCCATCATCTGGCAGATTCCCCCCATCATTCCTTACGATGGACTCTTCCTTTCGCGCACCATCCCCGCGAAGGTATCCGCCGAATTGAAGCGCGCCCTCGACCTCATCTACGCCACCGACGATGGCAAGACCCTCTTCGATTCGCTCTTTGGATTCAAGGGCATGGTTCCCGTCGAGGATATTTTTTACACGGAGTTCGTGCGCGTCGTCAACTCCGCACCTGTCAAACTTAATGAACTTGTCCGTTGATGTAAACTGGCCGTTGGTACAATAGGTATAATTTCGCCAGAGGAGACCCTCCATGTACGATTCCAAAAAACTTGCCGAACTTAAAAATTCCCTTGAAAAGTGGGAAGAGACCGACCTGCAAAAAACGCTCGCTTCGATGCCCGAACGCCGCGCGGACTTCATCACGACATCCTCCGAATCGATCAACCGACTCTACACCCCGCTCGACGTGGCCAACCTCGACTACGCTTCCGATCTTGGACTGCCGGGCGGCTACCCCTTCACGCGCGGAGTCCACCCGACGCTTCACCGCGGCAAACTCTGGACGATGCGCATGTTCGCGGGTTTCGGCACCGCCGAGGAGACGAACGCACGTTTCAAATATTTACTGGAACAGGGACAGACCGGTCTCTCCATCGCCTTCGACCTCGCCACGCTGATGGGCTACGACACCGACCAACCCGAGGCCCTCGGTGAATTTGGCAAATGTGGCGTGGCCATCTCCTCGCTCAAAGACATGGAAATTCTGCTGGATGGCATCCCGCTCGATAAAGTGTCCACCAGCATGACCATCAACTCGCCCGCCGCGATCATCTGGGCCATGTACATCGCCGCGGCGGAGAAACAGGGCGTGCGCCCCGATCAGTTGCGCGGCACCATCCAGAACGACATCCTGAAAGAGTTCATCGCCCAAAAGGAATACATCTTCCCGCCCGAACCTTCGATGCGTCTCGTGGTGGACACGATGGAGTACGGCTCCAAGTCCGTGCCGCAGTGGAACACGATCTCGATCAGCGGATACCACATCCGCGAGGCAGGTTCCACTGCCGCGCAGGAGTTGGCCTTCACCCTCAGCGACGGCCTCGAATACGTCCGCTGGGGAATCGCCCGCGGCATGGACGTGGACGAGTTCGCGCCGCGCCTCTCCTTCTTCTTCAACGCACACAACGACTTCTTCGAAGAAATCGCGAAGTACCGCGCTGCGCGTCGCATTTGGGCGCGTGAGATGCGCGAAACGTTCAAGGCCAAGAGTCCGCGCTCGTGGCTGCTCCGCTTCCACACGCAGACGGCGGGAGTCAGTCTCACCGCGCAGCAACCCGAGAACAACGTGGTCCGCGTTGCCATTCAAGCCTTGGCGGCCGTCCTCGGCGGGACGCAATCGCTCCACACAAACTCGCTCGACGAGGCGCTGGCGCTTCCTTCCGAACATGCAGTCACAATCGCCCTCCGCACCCAGCAGATCATCGCGGAAGAGTCAGGGGCGGCGAATACGGTGGACCCACTCGGCGGTTCGTTCTTCGTCGAAGCGCAGACCGACCGCATCGAAAAGCAGGCGCGCGATTACTTCCGCCGAATCGAAGACCTGGGCGGCGTCATCCCCGCTATCGAAAAGGGATTCTTCCAAAGTGAAATTTCCGACGCAGCCTATCGCTACCAGCGCGAGATCGACGAGGGCATCCGCAAGATTGTCGGCGTGAACGCGTACGAAGAGAAGAAACCGCTCACCATCCCGATCCTCGAAATGGACCCGCAGGGTTACCAGCGGCAGGTGACGCGCCTCGAGGAAGTCCGCCGCACGCGGGACGCGGGACGCGTCGGGCAGGCGTTGGATCGTCTCCGCATCGCCTGTCAAGGCACCGAGAACACCATGCCCTATCTGCTGGATGCCGTCCGCGCCTACGCCACGCTCGGCGAGATCATCTCGGTAATGAAGGGAGTCTTCGGGACATACGAAGAACCGACGTGGATTTAGCGGTTAGCGCTTAGCGTTTGGCTGTTGGCGGTTGGCTGTTGGCGTTTAAGAAAAAATCAGCGATTGGGAAATCCAGTCGCTGATTTGCTAATTCCTAACGGCTAATCGCTATCTTGCCAGCACCTTCGCCATTTCGTAATATTCCATGTTCACCTGGCGTTTGTTGGCGATCACATCCGCGATGGGGACAAGGTCGATGCCGCGGCCTTTGAGACCGGTCATCACGCCGCTTTGACCGGCCAACAGCGCTTCCACGGCTTTGAATCCCATGCGCGAGGCCACGAGACGGTCGTACGCGGTCGGCGTTCCGCCGCGCTGGATGTGTCCGAGCACGGTGACGCGCGTCTTGAAGCCCACGTCCATGTCCTCCAGCGATTTCGACAATTCTGTGGCACGGAAGCCCGAGCCCTCGGCGATGATGACGATGGAATGATTCTTGCCGCGCTTGTAAGCATTCTCGAGGGACTGGGCGACCTCTTCCACGGTGGTTTGCACCTCGGGGATAAGCACCACTTCCGCCCCGCTGACGATGCCCGCCATGACCGCCAGATAGCCGCTGTTGCGTCCCATCGTCTCCACGAGGAAGGCGCGGCTGTGGGAGGAGGCCGTGTCGCGCAGTTTGTCCACCGCATCCATGATGGTGTTCATGGCCGTGTCCACGCCGATGGCGATGTTCGTGCCCCAAATGTCGTTGTCGATGCTGGCAGGGATGCCGATGACGCGTACGCCCTGCTCATGCAGGACCTGCGCCCCGTTGAGAGACCCGTCGCCGCCCACCACGATCAGGGCGTCCATCCCCGCCTCGTTCATCTTGCGGATGGCGTCGCGCTGTCCCGTCTTTTCCATGAAGCGTTTACTGCGCCGCGTTTGCAGGATGGTCCCGCCGC
>JBMOMR010000110.1:0-34178 GCA_049324715.1 Chloroflexota bacterium
GGGGGTTTGGGCCCCCCCCACGGCGCAGTCAGGCCCTCACCCCCTGCCCCCTCTCCCAATTACGGGAGAGGGGAACACGAGGCAACATGCAAAACAGAATCCGAACCACTCTCAACATCCAGCAACGCGCAAAGGAACTGCGCAAAGAATCGACTCCTGCCGAAAAAGTGCTGTGGGAGCGCCTGCGCAACCGTCAACTTGGCGGATTCAAATTCCGCCGCCAAGCGCCGATGGGCAATATCATCGCGGATTTCTATTGTGCCGAATGCAAACTCATCGTTGAAATAGACGGTGACATCCATGACTTTCAAGTAGAGGAAGACGCCACGCGAACGAAACAGATCGAAAGTTTCGGCTATCGGGTAATTCGATTCCGCAATGAAGAAGTTCTCAACAATATTGAATCCGTCCTCACAAAAATCCTCAACGCCTGCAAGGCTCCCTTCTCCCCGACTGGGGAGAAGGGTCGGGGATGAGGGCGGGAGGAACCCAATATGAAAACCATCCACCTCATCTCCCACACCCACTGGGACCGCGAATGGTATCGCACCTTTCAGCAGTTCCGCCTGCGACTCGTCCATCTCGTGGACGGGTTGCTCGACATCCTCGCCTCTGACCGCGACTACAAGCACTTCATGCTCGACGGACAGACGATCGTTCTGGACGACTACCTGCTCATGCGACCCGAGGCCGAGTCCACGCTGACGCGTCTCATCCGCTCGGGACGAGCGCTCATTGGACCCTGGCACATCCTGCCCGACATGTTCCTCGTCAGCCCCGAAGCGCACATTCGCAACCTCCTGGCGGGCGACCGCAACGCGCGCCGCTTCGGACCCAAGATGAACATCGGCTACATGCCCGACTCGTTCGGTCACATCGGACAAATGCCGCAGATCCTGCAAGGCTTCGGCATTGACAACGCCTGTCTCTGGCGCGGACTCGACGACCAACCGACCGAATTCTGGTGGCAATCCCCCGATGGGACGCGCGTCCTCATGCTCTACCTGCGCGACTCGTACAGCAACGGCGCGTCCCTCAATGCCAGCAATCCCGCGCAATTTACCGAGCAGATCCAACAAGCCGCGGACTCGCTCGCCCCCCACTCCGCCGCGGACGATCTGCTCATCATGTTCGGCACCGACCACATGGAGCCGCCCGCGGAAACCAGCAAAGCCATCAAAGCCGCGAACAAGGGATTGAAGGGGTATCGGCTGGTGCATTCCACGTTGCCGAAATATTTGGCGGCGGTAAAGTCGAAGGTCGCAGGTCAAAAGTCAGTACCGACCGTTACTGGGGAACTGCGCTCATCGAAACGATCGCACCTTCTGCCTGGGGTTTTATCCACACGCATGTGGATCAAACAACGCAACCACGCCAGCGAGAATCTTTTGGAGAAGTGGGCTGAGCCATTTTCTACGTTTGCAAGTCTGACCACAGACGATAGACCACAGACCATCGTCCGCCGTCCATCGTCCATCGTCCGACAATCCTGGCTTCTCCTCCTCCAAAACCACCCTCACGACTCCATCTGCGGTTGCTCCATTGACCAAGTCCACGACGAAATGCTCCCGCGCTTCGATCAAGTGGATCAGATCGGCGAAGAGATCACGCGCCAATCGCTCGAAGTTCTCGCCGCGCAAGTGGACACGTCGCACGACACATCGTCACTCGCCACACTCGTCGTCTTCAATCCCCTCTCCGCATCCCGCACCGACGTCGTCACCGCTGAACTCACCCTCCCCGTCGGCGTCTCCAATTTCGAGATCGTGGATGAAGCGGGCAACGTCATCCCACACCAATCCGCCAGCGGCAAGACATCCGAACTCATCAACGTCCGTATCAAGCGCAGTGAACTCGGCGGGATACTCGGCATGGTCAACGATGGCCGCGCCGCCAACCTCGCCATTCAAGACATGCAGTTCAGCCGCGACGGCGCCACCTTGCGCGTCGAAGCCATCTTCGCGGAAAACGCCGAGCCGAACATGGACGTCTGGAACCGCAGTGTCAAAGCCATCGATGGCTATCTCGCCGACGACACCATCGAAGCCTTCCACATCCACGCCCGCTCGCCCGACTCAGCCGAGATCACCTTCGCCGCGGCAAACGTCCCCGCGCTCGGCTGGAAAACATTTTACGTGCGCGCCAAAGAGAGCGTCCCCGCCGAGATCCACGTCTCGCCGTTCATGCGTCTGCTCGCGCCCCTCGCCAACATCCCCGCCGCGCAAAAATTGATCGAGCGGATGTCCCAGCCCAAGGTCAAACCGCCCTACATCATCGAGAACGACTTCCTCTCCGTCGAACTGACCAGCGACTCAACCATCACCGTCACCGACAAGACGACAGGCCAGACCTACCGCGGACTGAATCGATTCGTGGACTCAGGCGACTGCGGCGACGAATACAACTTCTCCCCGCCTCCCTCCGACCTCGTAGCGGACTCAGCGATTCTCCGCGGTGTGACCCTCGCCCGAGGCCCCGTCCAGCAGACGCTGACCTTCGACCTCGACCTCCTCACCCCCGCCTCCCTCGCGTCTGATCGCAAGTCCCGCTCGAAGGAGCAAGTCGTCACCCGAATCACATCACGCGTCACCCTGACCCGCGGCGTCCCGCGCGCCGACATTCACACCTGCGCGGACAATCGCGCCAAAGACCATCGTCTGCGCGTCCATTTCCCCGCGCCGTTCACAACAGACTTCGCCAACCACGACGGTCACTTCGAGATCGTCAAACGTCCCATCGGCCTTCCTCCCTTCGACGAGACCTGGTCGGAAGATCCGCGCCCCGAAACCTACCAAAGCGCGTTCACATCCATCTCGGATAGACAGAACACCTTGACCATCGCCAACCGCGGCCTGCCCGAGGTGGAAGCGCTGAGAACTCGGAAGTCTGAGAGACTTCCGAGTTCTGAAGGCGTCGAGATCGCCCTCACCCTCCTCCGCTCCGTCGGCTGGCTCTCGCGCGATGACTTCACCTCGCGCAGAAACCACGCGGGACCTCTACTCGAAACGCCCAAGGCACAGATGATCGGTGAGTGGGAGTTTGATTACTCGATCATTGTAGAGCAAGTTGCCAACTTGCTCCCCCAGCAGGCGGGACAAATTGGCAATTTGTCCTACAGACAAGCCTGGAATTTCGAATCCCCCCTGCGCGCCACAGGGACAAGCCTCCACGCGGGGACGCTTCCATCCAGCGGATCATTCGTCCGCGTGGACAACGCGTCATTCGTGGTCAGCGCGGTGAAAGAGACAGAGAACGGCAAAGGCTGGATCGTGCGTGGCTACAACATCGGCGACGAGGAGATTCCAGTCACCATCACGCCGTGGCGCAGGTTCGCGAAAGCCGAACGGGCGAACATGGCCGAGGAAACAGTCACCCGCCTCAAGGTAGGAAGAGGCGGCGAGGTGACAGTCAACGCGCGGGGACACGAAGTGGTCACCGTCAAGTTTTCGTAAGTAAACAAGACCTCCGAAGTCTTCGAGACTTCGGAGGTCTGCTTTCAGTCTACTTTGATCCGCACAAATAACCGACCCTTCGCGGTGCGAGCGATGTCTTCCGCGTTTGGTTTCCCGTTCTCTATGCGAATGCCCATCGGCTTGGCGGCTTGCGGAACGTGACGAAGATAATCCCACATGCGCGCTTCCACGGCCTTCTCATCCAGGTCGGGTTCGGCGTATGCGGTGACGGGTTTGCGCTTCAACAGCAAATCGACCTCCGCGCCGCCTTGCAGATTCTTCCACCAAGTGCGGTCACGGCTGGTGATGACCCAGAGATACTCGCCCTCGCGATAATAACCCACAGGGGTGGTGTATTTCTTGCCCGTCTTGCGGCCAGTGATGGTGATCAACATCATGCCGTTGCTCAACATGCCGTGGAACGGCGAGCGCAAAACCCATGCCATAAAATCATTGCCTGTCATAATCCTCCATCATAGACCTAACGGTTTTCGAATCCAATTGCTGAGTAGAAATGTTGTTGGGACGCTGAGAATCGTCACTATCGCGAATTTGACAAAAGGCGGCCAGCCAAAACCAAGCGCCAGATACTGGAACATCAGCACGACGGGTACATGGAAAATGTATGCCGCGTACTGGCTTTTCGCGAGAATGCTTCCATGATTGCCCTGCGAGTTGAAAACTTCCCGAAACAGCACGGTCAGGCCAATGCACATTCCACAACACAACAACGACTCCCAGATCGGGTAGATGATTCCAATTTGGATGTCGGTAAGCGATAAATAATCTTTGCCGATCAACGCGTAGACATACCACGCGACCGCCAACGTCACGCCGACTACGAGCCAGACCAGGCCATCTTTCTTCGGGAAGCGCAGAATCCAATTCTGGCGATAGGCGATAAGACCGATGAGGAAGAAACTCAAGTCCCGCGGCACATCGGCAAACGCGACCTTGATGAAGCCAAGCAGGTATACCCAGCGGTCGATCGGGAACCAGATCCGCACCAGCGCGCTGACGATGGCGAGCAGGAACGCGAAGGCCACGATCCGCACGTAGCCAGGAGGGTCGGCTTGCGGCTTGGAGTCGCTGACGGGTTTGGAGTACAACCGCCAGAGGGCATAGACCACGCTGAAGATGAGCAGGTGTTCCAGAAACCACAGGTGCGCCGCTTCCAATGGCCAGGCAGGCGCTGAGAAGACAAATACCTGCAAGGGGATCATCATCAACATCCACGCCAGCGCAGGAATGCCCAATCGCTTGAAGCGTTCCTTGATGAACACTTTCGAGCCGTACTTGTCCACGGACATGACCGTGAAGTAGCCTGCGATCATGAAGAACAGGCTCATGAAGAACGAGCGGTTCAGGGTGAAGAACGATCCCAGAACGGGGGCGCGTGCCGCTTCCATGATCGGCCACGCGCCGCCCGTCGGTCCGTAGGCCTGACCGACGTGGTGGGCGATGACGAGCACGATGAGGACAACGCGCAGGTTGTCGAGAAAGAATAGATGACTGGAGCGAGTGGCGTTCATGTTCTCCTTGGCTTATTTTATTGCTTGCCGTTGACGGCCAAAATAAGCGATGACAACCAGCAGTATGGTTAGCAGAAAATATGCAAGAGGAATTCCTTGCTGATATGCGAGCGGAACGCGTCCCATGAAGTCGAAGGCGGGAATGCTGTACATTGAGGCAAGGTACCAGAAGAAGAGATAACCGCCTTCGAAGAGTTTACTGCCGTTCGTCCAAACTCCAAGCGCCATGGCAAGCGAAGGGACGAAGAGAATGCCCGAAAACAGGCCACCGAACGCTGACCACTGACCATCCAACAGGAGATGAAAGACAGTTGGTGAAGTGATGAAGAACGCGATGATAACACCTGTGAACCATGTGATGGGAAGTTGTCGGGTGAGAGGGTGAGGCGCGGATAAGACGAGCTGTTCGGTGCGGTGTTTCACTTCGCGGACGCCGAGGTTTGACCAGAACGTAAGCGGCAGGATGAACGCGAGGGGCAGGATGTAGAGTTGGGCAATGTCAAGTGGGGTAATCGCTTGTGCGATGAAAATGCCAAATGCAAAGAGGTACCACAGCCAGCGCGTCCCTTTGAAGGTGAGGCGCAACTCGGCGACGAAGAGACGCATCAGCCAGGAAAAGGCTGAGGGACGAGAGGCAGGCGCGAGCGGGGTAAGATGCGTTGGCTGGCGCGGGAGAGTCAAGGTTTGAGCGGAGGATTCGGTTTGCGGCGTGGGAGTCCGCTTGATGGAGGGAATCCGCATAAAGGATATGTCGGCTTTGGCTGGGTCGAAGCGATGGAAGAACCATGCGGCGAGGAGAGCGATGAGCGCGCCAACGAAGAGGATGGCGAGACGCGAGAGGAGAATGGAGGGGAGCCATGTCACGCCGTCGTAGGTGAAGGCAGGGTAGTCAGCAGGCGGAGGCAGACCCGCGTCGATTTGACGGGTGGGATTGCAGTTGTCGAATTGCGCGGCGCAGGCTTGATAGATGCTGGGGTAGAGGAGGGTGTTGCCCTGCAGGTCAAGAGAGAGCGCGAGAAGTGGATAGGCGATGAAGAAAAAGAGCACGTTGCCGATGCCGCCGCGCAGGAGAGGGATGCAGTCGAAGAGGACGGCTGTGGCGGCAATGACGGTGAGGGCGGGGAAGAGGACGATGAGGAAGGGCGAGGCGAGTTGCCAAAGATTGATGTGCGTATCTTCGGCGCGGAGAAATTGCAGGAGCGCGGATGCAACGATGATGGCAAGGGTCATGGTGGATGCGATGGCGACGTTGCCCAGCCATTTGCCGAGCGTGTATTTGATTTTCGTGATGGGTGTCGCCGCGATGATTTGACCGACTCCCGTGCGGCGGTCACGTTCGACGGAGCCTTTGAGCAGGTAAAACGAAAAGAGCAAAAAGAACTCGCCCATGAGGAGAGTCGTCATCGTGCCAATCCAGGCGGAGTTGTAGATGGCGCGATACCCGCCAAGTTGCAGTCCCGCGATTTGGATGTCGCTGGTTTCAGGGATGAAGAGGTAGGTGATGAAGACGCTAAAGAGAAGCAGTCCCAGGAATCCATAACTGCGGACGCGCTCGAGGAAGTCGGCGCGGAGGATGTGGAACAAGGCGCGGGATGTGTTCATTGTCTTCCTCTCTGGGAAAAACGATTCAGCGATATGTCTCGTGCAGGTATTCACGCCAGCCCGACTCCAGTTCGGAGATGGTGACGCCAAGAATCGATTCCACTTCTGATGGAGATTTGATAATGGCGATGATCTTGTCGAAACCATATTGCTTGACCAAGTATTCAACCAGCGTGATGGAAAATGGGAGTCCTTTGACTTCCTCAAATCTGTCTGGCACAAGATCGGTTGCGATGGAAGGGATTTGGTTTTCCGCCACCAGTTCCGCCAAACGCGCCCGCCATTCAGGGATCATCTGCTGTGCCTCATAGCCTGCCAGACCTTCATTGAGCCAAATGGGAATCTGGTAATTATTTTCTTCCAGGCTCCCATTGATGTAGTTGACCAACGCATGGGTGAATTCATGTACGCCCGCGGTCAAGACTTCCTGGGTAGAGAGCGCGCCGCCCGTGTTGAGCGGTGAGACGATCCAGGTATCCATTCCCTGGGTTGTGCCGACGTGAGTCGCGGACGCGCCGCGTTGACCGCTCGCCTGATGGAACGTATCTATATCCGCGAAGATGTAGATTGGGAATTTTTCCGTTGTATTCACCTGAAGGTCGGTTGTGATGCGGTCGTAATTCGATTCGAGTTCTTTTGCCAGCAATGGAACGGAATCCTCCGCCCCTTTCGCGGCATAAAATGTGAAGCGCTCGCTCTCGTCAACAAGAGTCCATTCGATCTTGGGACTGGCGCAGGAGACAAGAGCGGTCACGACAAAAACCAAACACGCGCAACGGATGATTAGTTTCATGATGGTTCACCCTTTGCTAACTCACGGTTGGAGTCTTCGAAAATCTGGTTACATAATTCTCGAAGACTGCACGAAATAGAGATACGCGTCTTCCAAATTCGCTGCGGCGAGTTCAGCCTCTGCGTTCGGTTTTTGGTCGGCGACCACACGCACATGGACTCCGTCCGAGCGGCGGGCGGTGTTGCTGAGAAGATGCGTTTGCTTGAGTTTGTTGAACTCATCGCTCGAAACGATCCACGTCCACACCTTGCCTTCGACCGCCTGCAAAACGGATTCGGGCGCGGCGTGCGTGACGCGCTGTCCCTTGTTGATGATGGCAATCGAAGTGGCGGTCGCCTCCACATCCGAGACGATGTGCGTGGACAGGATAACGATTCGTTCTCCCGATAGGTCGGCGATCAGATTCCGAAAACGGACTCTCTCCTCGGGGTCGAGTCCCGCAGTCGGTTCGTCCACGATGAGGAGTTGTGGATCGTTCAACAAGGCTTGGGCGATGCCGACGCGCTGTTTCATCCCACCCGAATAGCCGCCAAGCGGACGCTTCGCCGCGTCAACCAGGTTGACGAGTTCGAGCAATTCTTCGATACGCCGTTTCGCAGATTTAGAGTCCAAGCCTTTAACCGCCGCCATGTATTCCAGAAACTCACGCGCGTTCAGGTTTGGATAGACGCCAAAGTCCTGGGGCAGATAGCCAAGTACCTGCCTGAGTTCATCGGGATGTTTGGAAATATCCATGCCGTTCCAGGTGATCGCCCCTTCGGTTTTGTCTGTGATTGTGGCAATGATCCGCATGAGCGTGGACTTGCCCGCGCCGTTCGGTCCGAGTAGACCGAGCACACCTGGTTCGAGGTCGAGTGAAAAGCCGCGCAACCCCCACAAATCGCGGCGGTATTGTTTGCTAACGGATTGAATGGAAAGTTTCATTTTTCCTCCATCGCCATCCCCACCACCTTGCGGATGGCATCAATGACCGCCTGCGGCTGGTCAAGTTGGATGGCGTGGGCGCTGTCCTTGACGACAATGTGCTCGGAATTGGTGGAGAGAGCGGCAAGTTCTGCTTGGAGTTCCAGCCAAACCTGCTGGATCTGGTTCGTGTCAAAATCGGCGGGCATGCCAATGGACTGCAACGCCGCGGCATCGAGCGTAGACTCGGCAGTTAGAACGATGAGGGGCAGGTCGCCCAATGTGTGCGTGGCACGGAGTTGGTCAGTGGTCTCGGTCAAGGCTTGCAGTTCTCCGAGGGTCGCATCGAAATATGCTGGGTGCGACATCATCGCCATGTACAAGGGCTGGATATCCTTGGGCATTTTGAGAACCTGCGGCGGGGCAAAGTCGGCGCCGCCTGAGGAGTTCCCCATCGCGCGCAAAATGCCGAAGCGCGACATGAACCCCATCACGGAAAGATACGAGACTTGTTGTTGGTTCAGTTTGGCATATTCGGGCGGGAACCGATTTAGTTGATCTTCGTGACCTGCATCCACCAACACCATGCCCGCCACTTCATTGGGGTACAAGTCCGCGAACATGCGGACGTTGTAGCCGCCAAGGGAATGCCCAACCAGCACATAGGGAGGCTCAATGCCCGTATTGGAAAGAAGCGTGTGGAGTTCCTCTGCCATCGCTTCCGCGGTGCGCGGCTTGGGAGAGGGATCGCTCCAGCCGTAGCCCGCGCGGTCGTAGGTGCAGATGCGAGCGAACTTCGCCACCTCGGGCTGGACTCCGCTCCAACCGAGGGAGAAGTCCCCGTTACCCGCGTCCACTATGACGGTGGGACTGCCCTCACCCATGCAGTGGATGTGCAGGCTGTAGCCGCCCACATCCACGCGTTGACCTGGCGCGGGGAACTGCTCGAAATCCGCTGCGGTGGTTTGGCGCTGGTAAATATAACCTGCCGCCAGAAGCAGGGTAAGGATAATGACCAGCCAAAGGAAAATGCGGCCAATTCGTGCAAGACAACCAGAACGAGATGATTTCTTTTTAGTCATTGGGAAATTCCTGTTTGTTTTTACATCCAGCCGAGAATTTTTGCCAATGCCTCCCCCACCGCGTCGGGAAGTCCGTGGGCGATGTCAGGAGCGAGGAGGTAACTGGTCATTGGATGGGAATCGTATGTGTCTCAGCATGCTCATTGCTGTAACACAATTGGAAGCATGGAGAACGCCGAGAGAAGGTTCAACAGGACATGATAGAAAATGGAAACGAGAATATTCCTTTTGCGTTGCACAAGATAGGCAACGGGCAAAAATGCCATCAACCGTGAGATGAACGCATAGGGTTCCAGAAAATGTTGAAGGGAAAACAATACAGAGTGAACCAGCGGACTATAGCTTTTCAAGCGCTCCATGCGCGGCAGGAGATAACCTCGGAAATACAGTTCTTCAGTGAGTGGGGCGATGATGCCGAGAATGATCAATCGGGCGAGGAACAAAACCCACAAGGCGAAGGACGAGACGCCCTCCATGGAAATGACATCCATCCAGACGGGGACGTAATTGAGGATTGCCAATCGCAGAGAATCCTCAAACAGGAGCATGAGCGCCCCTGCGGCAAGAAGACTCCACACGATCAAGCCTGGAATGAAGACGAAATACTGCCATGTTGGGACGGGTTCAAGATAAGCAATCACGCCTTTCAAAGTCAGCCTCCCTTTGGATTGTTTGCCCTGCCAGAGGAGAAATCCCCATTCGAAAGGTATCACTAAAAATAGTACGACAAGGATGACGGCGAACAGGACAGGGATCCCAGCGCGATGAAAGGATGGCGCAAGGATGAGGAAGCCGACGAGAAGCAGGAATCCAGGCAGGAGATGAAGGAATATCAGCGACCAGCCCGAGAGCAGTTTGGGGGTGTTCATGGTTCTTTCAGGAAGTCTGGCAGTGTACGGGATAAATAATTCCACCCGAACAGGATTATCAAAAGAATTGCCATAATCCAGTTCATGATGGCGTTGATGGTGAGTTTGATGATGTCGCCCTCATACAAGCCCAACGGCACGATATATTCCGCAACATCCAACATCATGTGGAATACGATGGCAATTAGCAGACTTCCATTCGTGTTGTTGTACAACCAAGTAAAGATGATTGTTGCAGGAATGACGATAAGAACGTACAGGACGGGAAACTTACCAAGAATGCTGATATTTGCGGGATGGAAATGCCACAATGCCCAGACCAATCCCAAGACAAGACTGGATGTCCATGCGCTCCAGCGAGTCTGCAAGCGAGGCAGGGCAAAGCCACGCCAGCCTGTCTCTTCGCCGAAGCCGCGCACGAGGTTGACGAGGATCAGTCCAATCAGGATAACGGCGGGATTCCCTTCGGGGACTCCCTCCGCATGGAAGAAGCGCGGCGTTTCACGGGTGAACATCCAATTGAATGCGAGGATCGTGAGATGCAAAGCGATGGGGTAAGCGAAGACGAAAATCCACCAGCCGATGCCGACATTCCATTTCTTGATGGGTTTCAAGAGATTGGGTATCCCATTCTTACCCTGTTCAAAAAACGCAGCAATCATAGCGGCGAGGGCGGGTCCGAGCAGGATAAGGATTGTGCCGAGAATCGTGAGCGCGGGGACAGTATCCAGGCTAGTATTGAGCCACGATGCACCCCACGTAATTCCATAGGCAAGGAGGAAGAACAGAGATAACGCAGTTTTTTTCATTTTTCACATCCATCCAAATATCTTCCCCAGCGCCTCCCCCACCGCGTCGGGAAGTCCGTGGGCGATGCCAGGGGCGAGGAGCGAGCCCGTCTTTTCGCGCAGGATGCCGAAAAAGAGGCCGCCAAACGTGGTGAAGAGCGCCCAGCCCCAAGACAGAGACGAAAGTCCAACGGCGGGATCGTAGGTGTTGAAGGCGTGGAAGAATCCAAACAACAGGGATGTGACGATGAGTCCCGCGCCGAATTGGATTCCAAACATCCGCATCGGACGCCCGAACGCCCGATTCAGTCTTGATTGAACGTAGCCGCGGAAGACGAATTCTTCGCCGAAGCCCGAGAAGAATTGCCAGACAACGGTTGACACCACAATCACTGATAACCGATCCATCGCCAGCCCGACGAGAATTGGAAAGAGCAAGAGCAGTCCTGTGATGATCAAATTCGGTTTGCCATTTTGAACCGTCTTTTGGCGCGCCAGAAGCCAGAGCATGAGGGCGATGGCGAATACATCCGCAATCGAAATGAGCAATCCGCCTGTCAAACTGGCATACCCGATGCCGAGCATCAGCGTGGCAACCAGCGCGCCGACGGAAATAATTCGGACCAGATACGCCTTGATACCAATGTCGAGATTGGTTGCCCAGTCCGCGAGCGAGACGCCGTAGTCCGCCCATTTTCGACGCGTCAGCCAGATGACCAGCGCGGGGATGGCGATGAACAGGATTTCAGCAGTGTAAGACCAGCCGAGGGTCTCCTGCTCCCATTGGACGATGCCTGTGGCACGCAGAGAAGTTCCCAACCACCGCAAAACAAGATAAGCGGCAAGGATTTCAAGAACAGCAAAAATTTTGGATTTCATTATCACTGTCCCTTCCAAATCTCAACTGAAAAAACTACAACCCCACCCCATACATCTGGTCCGGCGCGAGCAGTTCGGGGAAGCGCGCTCTCAGCGTCATCCGCGCCTCATAGCACAGGTGACAGGCGTCGGCGTAGTCGGAAGCGTGATCGAGGTGGTACTCCGTCACCAGCGCGGCGGGTCCGCCCGAGAGGAGAGGTCCGCAGATCGGGTGTGCGTCCGCATCATATTCATCGCAGATTTGGCGCAACGGCGTCTCGAACAAATTGCCGATAACGAGTCCCTGGCAGAGATGCAGATTCCCCAACGGGTCCACGTGGACGCGTCCTGGGTCGCGCAAATCTTCGTGCGGACAAGAATCGAATCCATCCCACGGATGCAACGCGGCGCGCGTGACGAGTTGGCTGGCGCGGCCACGATACATGACCTGCCCCTCGTCTTCGATCTTGCCGTGTGTTTCAGGGGCGGCTCCTTCGGGTTGCGCGATGGAGATCATGCCCGTGGGAATGTTGAGCCACTTGGCCGCCACCAGCGCGTTCTGTGGACAATCGCCGAGACATTTGCCGCAGTGATACTCGTCACTGCTCACGGTCAGGTCTACGATGCGTCCTGCAAAGGGCTGGAGATTTTCCATCGCGTCGGCCACGGAATTGGCCCAATACCCATTGCTGACAATTCCCACCGAGAATCCCATTTCAGCCGCGATGCGCACACCCCTGGAAAGGATGGCGTAAAACAGGAACGGCTCGCCGCCCTCAAAGTAAATGGATTTGATCCCCGCGTCCTTGGCCTGTTTAAGAATTTCCTCCACCTGTTCCAGCGTCAGTGTGCCTTTCTGCCGCGGGCTGCCCCAAACAAAGCAATGCTCACATTCGTAGGTGCATTGAAAGGTCAAAAGGATGTGCAGACCCGAGAGTTTCATGGCGCGCTCCTTGTCAATACCACTGTAGCAAAAAACAAACAGGAAGTCATGGGTCAAATATCACTTCTAAGACCATTAAGATGTAACCCGCAATAAGCGATAAACAACCATGAGGTTTATGCCAAAATACCCATTTTCACCTTGCCGATTATCAAAAAGATGAGATAATAGGACAAGATATATCTTAATTGGTAAACTTAATCACAAAGCCGTTCAAGATAGTGGAGCCAGGATTTTAGAAATGAATCACAGTCCATTGCTTGCCACACTAACCATCCTCGCGGGACCCAACGTGGGTAAGGTCATCGAACTACCCGAAAGAGAAATTTTGATCGGCAGGATTGAGCCCGCCGACATCATCGTCAATCATGTGGAAGTATCGAGACGACACGCGCAAATACACTTTCGCGATGGAAAATATTTCATCAAGGATCTCGGAAGTAAGAACGGCATTTGGTTGAACGGACAGAAGATCAGCGCAGAAAAAAGTCTCGCGGATGGGGATGAGATCGAACTTGGCCAGGGGGTGAGATTGAAATATAACGGCAAAAGAAGTGTCGGGAACGACATTAAAACCCCCGTGATCGAATCGGATGATCCGCTTCTCAACAAGACCATGATCGAAGAGGACCTGCACCTCTCGGCCATGCTCAAACCCGCCATCCCCCCCACCCTGCTGGTGACCGTGGCTGGCGGCGAACCCGAATCTTTCACACTGACAAAAGACAAGATGACCATCGGGCGTTCCGAAGATAACGACATTGTCATCAATTCGATGATCGTCTCACGCTACCACGCCACGCTGGAGAATACGCCTCGCGGCTACGAGATCGTTATCAAAACGGGGGCCACGAACACCCTCACCTGGCAGGGACATCCTGTGGCGGAGAGGCATGTGCTCTCGGACGGCGATGTGCTCCGCATCGACAGTGAGTTCCCGGGCATGATGGTCAGCATGACCTATCAATCGCCGATGCAAGCCGCGGCGAAGGTCCCCTTCACGCTCCGCTTCGGCGAAAATGACAAGATGACCTTCGGCCGCGACGCAGGCAACGACGTGAGGCTGGACACGCCCAATGTCTCGCGGTACCACGCCCAAATGACGCGCGTCGGACGCCGCTACTTCATCACTGACCTGCGCTCTGCCAATGGGACCTTCGTCAACGACCAGCGCGTCGCGGGCGACGTCTGGCTGAATCCCGACGACACGATCCGCATCGGCCCATACAAGTTCATCGTCGGCGAGGATGAGTTTACGCGATACGACGAGACGGAAGGGTTGAAAGTCGAAGCCTACCATCTCAATAAGTGGGTCCGTAAAGACTTGAATTTGTTGCAGGATATTTCTCTCGTTTACCAGCCTCGCGAATTTATTGTAGTGGTCGGTCAAAGCGGCGGCGGAAAGTCCACGCTGGTCGATTCCATCGCGGGCTACCGTCCCGCCACGCATGGAAAGGTCTTCGTCAACGGCACTGACGTGTACCAGAACTTCGACGCCATCCGCAACGAGATCGGGTATGTGCCGCAAAAAGACATCATCCACATGGAGTTGACGGTCTATCAGGCGCTGGATTTCGCCGCGCAATTAAGAATGCCGAAAGATACGACTCCCGCCGAACGCCAAAAACGCATTATGGAAGTGCTTTCCGAGCTCGATCTCACCCACCGCAAGGACGTGCAGATCAGCGGACTGAGCGGCGGACAGCAGAAACGCGTCTCCATCGGCGTGGAATTGTTGACACGGCCTGGGCTGTTCTTCCTCGACGAGCCGACCTCGGGTCTCGACCCTGGGACAGAGACCACATTCATGCATTTGATGCGCCGTCTCGCGGATCAGGGACGCACCATAATCATGGTGACACACGCGACGAAGAACGTGATGCTCGCGGACAAAGTAGCCTTCCTTGCTCGCGGCGGCTATCTGGCATGGTTCGGTCCGCCCAACGAGGCGCTGGCCTACTTCGACCAGTATCGAAGCGAACATGATCGACGCGTGAAGTCGATGGAGTTCGACCAGATCTACACCATCCTTGACGACGCGTCGAAAGGCAGCGCTAAGGATTGGGCGCAGCGTTACCAGGAACATGCCGCGTACCAGAAGTACATTTATGATCCGTTGCTCTCAAAGGAGAAAAAAGCCGCGGGTCCGCAGACCCCGCAAAAGGTGGAGAAGAAGCGGACGGGTCCGCGCAGTTCGGCATGGCGTCAGTTCATCGTCCTGTCGAAGCGGAATATCACCATCCTCCGACGCGACCGTTCCAGTCTCATCCTGATGCTGGTGGCCGCGCCCGCCGTGGCCGCATTGGACCTTCTCCTTGCTCCCGCCATGGGACGCGCCCCGTTCAGTTTTGAAAGCGGTGACGCCGCGAACGGAGGCGTGACGCTCTTCCTGATGACGGTCTACGCCCTGCTGGTAGGCGGCATGTCGCAGATGCGCGAGTTTGTGCGTGAGGCCGATATTTACAGACGCGAACGCCTCGTGAATTTACAGATCGCCCCTTATGTCACTTCGAAGGTTTGGGTGGCACTCATTCTTGCCTTCTATCACGGCTTGGCTTATACCGTCATGCATTACCTCGCCTTCAAAATGCCCGGAGGATTTGCAGAATTCGGGCAGGTGTACGTGACGATGGTGCTCGCGACGTTGACAGGCATGATGCTTGGACTCGTCGCGTCCGCGCTCGCGCCCAACTCCGCGTCCGCGCCATTGACGATGATTATGATGGTCGTCCCGTTGATCGTGTTGAGCGGCGCGCTGGCTCCCATTCCGCCCGCCATCAGCCAGGTCGCGTCGACGCGCTGGGCGTTCCAGAGCCTGCTCGGGATCGTCGGCGCGGGCAAGGATGTGGCGGCGGATGCCTGCTGGCAATTGCCCGAAGATCTGCGCGACGCGATGACGCTTGACGATAAAGCCTACAATCAATGCCTGTGCATGGGCGTGAATCTCTTCGACCAAAACTCCTGCGGTTTCCCTGGCGTTGGGAAATTTTACTCCGCCGAGATCGACCAGGCCGCGCCGACCGAACCGCCCCCCCTCCCGCCCGAGCCGCCCGAGCCTGTCATCCCAGATTCGCCTCCTCCTCCCGACGATAATTTCGATCAGGTCAAGATGGCGCAATATCTCAACGCGTTGAGTTCCTATCAGAATCAGGTCAAAGACATTCAGGATAGTTACAAGAATCAAATGAACCTGTACCGCGCTCAATCCGACGTTTACCAGGGCGAGATGACCAAATACCAGGAAGACCTGGCGGTCTACAACATCTCACGTGTCTCGGCGGTGAAAGCCGCGGAGGGGGTCATTGATGCTGTCACGGCTCAATATGGCTGGGCGTGGGTGGATAAGGATGATCCATCCATTTACTATCCCTGGCTGTTCAAATCGTGGTTTGCGCAGGTTGAAATTTCCATCGTCTACTTCGCGCTCATCCTGTACTTGATCAAGCGGAAGGATGTGAAATAGCCATGCAACGAAAGCATCTTCCCCTCTTCGGACTGCTAGCCATCCTCTTCATCCTCGCCTGTGGAATCGGCACGACGCCGCTCGATCCGATGTCCATGACTCTGACTCCCATGAGCGCGCTCATCCGCGAGACGGTCACCGCACGCGCCATCGAGGAGAACGGATCGGGAGCAGAACTCGCGACGGCGGTCGTCAAAGCGACGGAACAAGCCGCGGGAATCTACGCCACCCAGACCGCCCGCGCCGCGCTCAACGAACCTTCGCGTCTCGCCACTTCGACGGCCATCGCGCCCGTGGTGGCGGAACTTCCGCGCTACGGCGTGGACCCCGCTTCGGGCTACGTGGCATGGATCCACAACCCCGTCACGATCGACCTCGAAGGTTACCAGCAAACGGGGTACGCCAATGACTATCCGCTGATCACTGCCGCGGATTTCGCCATGGCAACCGACATCAAATGGAACACGCGCAACAGCCTCTCTGGATGCGGTTTCATGTTCCGCTCGGATGGTGACAGGAACAAACCCAGTCAGTATATGGTCATCATCACGCGCACCGCGTCGGGCCATCTTGCGTTCCTGGCGGTGATCAAAGGCGAGATCAGCAACTACCGGGAATACTTCCCGAAGACGAACGACAACTCCTTCAGTTGGTTCAACGACGCCACCAACCGTCTCGCCATTGTGGCGCGGAAGAACTTGATCGATGTGTACACCAATGGCGTTTACATCGGGCAGATCGATACAAACCAGCCGCCTCCCGACCGAAAATTCGAATTCCCGAAAATGGAAATCCCCGGCGGGCTCAGCCCCGCGCAATTGCAAATGTACACCGATCAGTCCAATCAATATGAAGCGCAAAACCAGCAGATCGAAGACCAACTGGGAGACGCAAAAAAGAACTTCAACAAGAACCATCCGTTCCTCGAAGATGGACTGCTCGGTTTCCTCGGCGTCAGCCAGGATGGAAGGATGATCTGCACTTTCAGCAATTCGTGGCTGTTCATTCTCAATCCGTAAACACAGCCCGTCATTGCGAGCGCTCTTCGCGAAGCAATCCCCTTCATGTCGAGGAGATTGCTCATCTGCCCTGGCGGGCGGTGCCAGGGTCGTCAGGGAGTACCACTCCTCGCAATGACGGGATTTTGTTTGTGCATAAAAACAAGCATCGCCATAAACACACCGTAAACAAGGGACTATAATCGGTCGTTGGAGGCCAACCATGTCCAACGTTTACGAATCCAAACATCCGCTTGTTGCCCACAAACTCTCCCGCTTGCGAGATAAGAACACCAATCCGAAGAAATTCCGCGAACTTGTCCGCGAGATCGCCGCGCTCCTCGCCTACGAAGCCACCGCGGACCTCCAAACGGTCCCGCGTGAACTGGAAACGCCCCTCGCCAAAATTGAAGGAGCGGAACTGAAAGAGAAGATCGGCCTCGTCCCCATTCTACGCGCAGGACTGGGCATGGTGGAAGGCTTCTGGGAGTTGATGCCCAGCGCCGAAGTCTGGCATATCGGACTCTACCGCGACGAAAAGACGCTCCGCCCCGTGGAGTACTACAACAAACTGCCGCTCGAGCCAACCGTCTCCGTCTGCCTCATTTTGGATCCGATGCTGGCCACGGGCGGTTCGGCCACCGCCACCGCGGACGTGTTGAAGCGCTGGGGTGTGAAGAAGATCAAATTCGTCGGGCTGATCGCCGCGCCCGAGGGAATCAATGCCATGCAGACGGCGCACCCCGACATCCCCATCCATCTCGCCGCGATTGACGATCATCTCAACGAACGCGCGTACATCGTCCCTGGGTTGGGAGATGCGGGCGATCGTCAGTTTGGGACGGGGTAATTGGTAATTGGAGGAGAAATGAGTCCGGCCGATGTCCAAACCCTGGCGCGAGGCAACAATGCCTTTGCGCTCGACCTGTACCGGCAATTGCGAAAAGCGGACGGCAACCTGTTCTTCGCGCCGTTCAGCATCTCCACCGCTCTGGCAATGACCTACGCGGGCGCGCGCGGCGGGACCGAATCCCAGATGACGCGCGTCCTGCACTTCGAGCAGACGGACGAGAGCCTACACGCCGCGTTTGCAAACTTGCAGGCGAAACTGACAGAGGCGGAAGCGCAGGGCGGGATCAAACTCAAAGTTGCCAACTCGCTCTGGCCGCAAATTGGATACCCGTTTCTGGCGGCATTTCTTGATCTAACGCTAAAATACTACGGCGTCAGGATTACGCCGGTGGATTACGCGGGCGATACGGAAGGCACGCGCCAAATCATCAACGCGTGGGTGGAGGAGAAGACCGAAAAGAAAATTATCGAGTTGATTCCCTCCGGTATGCTCGATGCCTTGACGCGGCTCGCACTGGTCAACGCCATCTACTTCAAAGGCAACTGGGCGCGCAAGTTCGACCCGAAATGGACGCGGCGAGGCGATTTCTGGTCGCCGCAAGGAAAAGTCTACGCGTCCATGATGATCCGCACGGACGAATATCCCTATGCCGAAACGGAGTCCCTACAAATCCTGGAACTGCCCTACGCGGGAGAAGCGCTATCCATGGTAATCCTGCTTCCAAAGGAAAAGGATGGACTGGTCGCGCTCGAAGATCAGTTAACGCCCGCGTATCTCGACCAGGCGACCGCGGAACTTCGGCGACAGCAAGTTTTCGTCAACGCGCCGAGGTTCAAAACGGAGGCGGCCTTCAAGTTGAACGAGATGCTGATCGAACTGGGCATGTCCGACGCATTCAACTTCAAGAGGGCCAACTTCACAGGCATGGACGGCAGTGAAAAAGGTTTCTTCATCTCCGCCGCCCTGCACAAGGCTTTCATCGAGGTGAACGAAGAAGGCAGCGAGGCCGCGGCCGCGACGGCGGTCGTTTTCCGCAGCAAGGGGTTATCAGAATCCATCGAATTCCGCGCCGACCATCCTTTCCTGTTCATCATCCGCGAGAACCAAACGGGCAGTATCCTGTTCATGGGACGCTTGATGAAACCATAAAGGAGATTACATGGCATACAACCTGAAACTCGCCGAGCGGATTCGCACCGAGGTGCAGAGAACGCCCATCATCGAGAAGAAGATGTTCGGCGGCGTGGGGTATATGCTGAATGGGAACATGGCTTGCGGCATCCTCGGCGATGACCTGATCGTGCGCGTGAAATTGGAAGATTACGAAAAACTGCTCCAACGCGCCCACGTCAAGATATTCACCATGAAGAACGGACCGCGCCCGATGAAGGGCTGGCTCATGGTGGAGCCTGCGGGAACCAAAACCGCCAAACAACTTGCCGATTGGGTGAAGATGGGCGTGGAATTCGCCGCCTCCCTGCCGCCGAAATGAAAACGCTCCTATTCACTCTCGGCACACTCATTCTGGTTTTCATCTCCCGCGCATCCCTACGCCAGCCGCGCTCGCACGGCTTCTACCGCTTCTTCGCCTGGGAAGCCATTCTCGCCCTCTTTCTCCTCAACGCGGACTTCTGGTTCCGCGACCCATTCGCACCTCACCAACTTCTCGCGTGGATGTTGCTTTTTGCCTCCCTCATCCCATTGGGATTCGGCGTCCACTCCCTGCGCTCGCGCGGCAAACCCGTGGACAAACGCGAGGGCGACCCATCCCTGCTGGCTTTCGAGAAAACCTCCCAACTGGTGACGACAGGCATCTATCGTTACATCCGCCATCCGCTATACAGTTCCCTGTTCCTGCTGGCGTGGGGAATATTCTTCAAGTTGCCATCCCTCTTCGGTGGGATTCTGGTTGCCGCTGCAACTCTCTTCCTCGTTCTCACCGCCAAAGCGGATGAGGCCGAATGCACGAAATTTTTCGGACCGCAGTATCAGGAATACATGAAGAAAACGAAAATGTTCCTCCCATTCCTGTTTTGAGATGACCCCATGAAAGCCATGCTCCTGCGCGGACTCGCTCCGCTCTCCCAGAATCCCACTCCGCTCTCGCTCGCATCCGTCCCGGACCCCGAGCCGGGCGCGGACGAAATCTTGTTGCGCGTCACCCGCTGCGGGGTCTGCCACACCGAACTGGACGAGATCGAAGGGCGGACTCCCCCTCCCCATCTCCCGATCATTCTGGGACACCAGGCGGTCGGCATCACAGAGACAGGTCAACGCGTCGGCATGGCGTGGATCGCGTCCGCGTGCGGCGAATGTGACTACTGCAAATCGGGGCAGGAGAATCTTTGTCCACAGTTCCGCGCCACAGGCCGCGATGTGGACGGTGGTTACGCCGAGACCATGAAAGTCCGCGCGGACTTTGTGCATCCCATCCCCGATTCCCTGTCCGATTCCGAAGCCGCGCCGTTGCTGTGCGCGGGCGCGATTGGATACCGTTCCCTGCGATTGAGCAATCTCCGCGATGGACAGTCTCTGGGGCTGATGGGTTTTGGGGGATCAAACCATCTCGTACTCAAGATGATCGTACACAAGTACACACGTACACAGGTATTTGTTTTCAGCCGCAGTGAAGCGGAAAGAGAATTTGCTTTGTCTCTCGGCGCAACCTGGGCGGGCGCGATTGACGAAGTCCCACCGTCAGCGCTAGACGCGGTCATCGACACCACGCCCGTTTGGGGTCCAGACATGGAAGCGTTGAAACGTCTCAAGCCAGGTGGACGACTCGTCATCAACGCCATCCGCAAGCAGGACACGGATCGGGAGGTCTTGTCCACGCTCGATTACCCGTCGCAGTTGTGGATGGAGAAGGAGATCAAGTCCGTGGCGAATGTGACGCGGCAGGACGTGCGCGAGTTCCTGTCCCTTGCGGCGGAGGCGGGAATCAAGCCTGAGTTTCAGGAATATGAATTAAAGGATGCCAATATTGCTTTGAACGAGATGAAGCAGGGTAAAATTCGAGGAGCCAAAATTTTAACAATAGGAGACTGACATGGCCGAACTAAAAACCAAACTGAACGACGCCAGCGTGGACGACTTCCTCGCCGCCTACCCCGAAGAGACGCGCAAAGACTGCTACGAAATCTTAAAGATGATGAAGTCCGCCACCAGAGCCGAGCCGAAAATGTGGGGCACGAGCATCGTCGGCTTCGGCAGTTATCACTACAAAAGTGAGCGGAGCCGTCAGGAAGGCGATTGGCCGCTGACGGGTTTCTCCCCGCGCAAACAAAACCTGACGCTTTACATCATGCCAGGCTTCGACCGCTACGGAAAACTTCTCAAAAAACTCGGAAAACACTCGCTTGGCAAAGGCTGTCTCTACATCAAGCGTCTCGAAGACGTAGATAAGAAAGTCTTGAAAGAACTCATCGCCGATTCCGTGAAAGTGATGAAAGCGAGAAAATAATTTGGTACACGGATTTAAAAAAATCCGTGTACAAGGAGACTCCCATGTCCAAAGCCTCCCCCGCCAACCCCGTCATCTCCGCCATCATGCGGCTTGCATTTGGCATCGTCATCATCGCCGCCATGCTCTTCTGGCCTGCAGGCACATTCGACTACTGGCAGGGATGGATGTGGCTCACCGTGCTGGCGTTCGCCCTGGCGTTCATTCTCGTTTACCTCGCCCAGCGCGACCCCGCCCTGCTCGACCGCCGCGGACGCTACAGTGAAACGCGTCCCGAACAGCGCATCATCATCGCCCTCTCCGCGCTTCTCTACCTGGCCGCCTTCCTCCTGCCGGGCTTCGACAAACGCTTCGGCTGGTCAGACGTCCCCGCCTGGGTGTCCATCGCCGCGCAAATCGTTGTGGCGGCCTCCCTCGTCTTCATCTTCCTCGTCTACAAAATCAACACCTATGCCTCGCGCGTCATCGAAGTGCAGGATGAACAGCAGGTCATCACCAGCGGCCCCTATGCGCTCGTCCGCCATCCGATGTACCTCGGCATGTTGCTGATGATCATCCTCTCGCCGCTCGCGCTCGGTTCCTGGTGGGCCGTCCTCCCGACCCTCGCCCTTCCCTTCATCCTCGCCGCCCGCGCCAAAGATGAAGAAGCCCTCCTCGCGGACGAACTCAAAGGCTACCGCGAGTACATGCAAAAGACGCGCTACCGCCTATTCCCTGGACTCTGGTAATGGGCAAACCCCAAAAAGACCCCGAAAATTTCGAACGAAAATATTTATTCGACTTTGCCGACTTCGCGGACGCGCGCGTCCTGGAAATCGGATGCGGCGACGGACGCCTCACCTGGAAATACGCCACCGCCTCCTCCCTGACCGTTGGGCTGGATCCCGATTTCGACGAGTTGCACCTCGCCCGCGCGGATTGCCCCTCCGACCTGCATGGACGCGTCCACTTCGCCCGCGCGTCCGCCTATCACATCCCCCTCCCCAAAGAGACATTCGACATCGCCCTGCTGTCCTGGTCGCTCTGATGAATGGAACACGCGAGCATGGTCCATGCTCTCCGCGAAATCCATCGCACGCTCAAACCGAACGGCATCCTGCTCGACATGCGTCCCATCGAAGACAACTGGGCCGTGGAGGTCAAATCTGACGCGCGCGTGGACGTGGCTGGCCGCCTCGTTGACATCCCCAGCGGCCTCGCCGATACCGCCGCCTGCTTCGAGGCCCTGCGCGACGTGGAAGCGCGTGGCTGGTTCGTGCAGGAGCGCGCCGAGAAATTCACGTTCTTCTACTACTGGGATATGCCGTCCGAGATGAAAGCCTACATCGAGACCGAATGGGACAGTTACGAAAAACTCGAAGAGGAAGTCTATCAGCGGGCCAGTTCTCTGTGGGCCAGCGCCAATGCCGAAGCCCGCGTCCGCGTCCACAGGAAGATGTGGCTCGCGAGGTGGAGAAAAACAAATTGAAAGTAGGGGCAGACCTGGGTGTCTGCCCTGGACGAACGCGCAGGTTCCCCCTACTGTTGGATGGCAAGAGCCTTTTTTACTTGGAGTTAATTTCGTAGATCAGGAATTTATCGTTGAGGAAGACCCTCGTCACCAGCACGGACGGGTTGCAGGTCTCGATATCGTCGGGGGAAATCTGGTCCACGCCGCCGCGCGATTTTCGGAGGACAACGTATTTTGCGAGGGGAAGCGCGTCGCATTGGTCAATCAGCAAGGTGCTGCGGTCGGTGAAGAGACGCAGGGCGCGCGGCTTGTAAAAAGCGATCACACTGTCGGGGGGCGTTTCCAGTTTGACATACTCGAACATCTCCAGCGACAAGGGATCATAGACATTGCCATAGGGACCGCGTCCCTGTGCGAGGTTGTCACGCGCCGCGGTGAGGGAAGTCCACGCGAAGGCCGCGGCGATGACCAGCCAGAAGCCGCGCGTCAGCCACACGCCCGCGCGCGGAAATTGGGATGTCAACGCGAAGAAGGTGGCCGTCATGCCCTGATACGCGAAGTAGACGAGCAGAGGCAACAACGGGAACAGGAATCGAATCCCCTGCTGGTCAGGCCAGACGATGAAGAGCACGTAACTCAAGACGAGATAGGCGATGAGGGGAAAATCCTTTTTGAAATTCAGGACAATGCCGCCGAGGATGAAGGGAAGCAACACACCGTAAATGATTTCGGGATACGGCAGGTCGCTGAAGAAGAAGGCGGGCAGGGCAACGTACGCGGAGAGGTTGTCCGCGAGGCTGGAGATGGAGATGAGCGAGAGATGCTCGAAGTGCGATCCCTCGCCCGCGGGGAAGAGGATTAGGTTGAGGAAAGTGAGGAGACCAAAGACGTAGTAGGGAATCGCCTCGTTGGTCAGAATCCGCTTCCAGTCAGGGAGGATGCGGGGACGCGCCTGGAGGTAGTCAAAGGCCTGGGCGAGGAAGAGGGTCGGGACGAGAAGAATCCCATTCGTCCGCACAAAGAAAGCGAAAAATAACGCGAGGCCGAGGAGAATATTCTTGTAAGGCGGATTGGCAATCCGCCCCACGATTAAGAAAAGGCCGAGGGTGGAGAAAAAGAGGAAGGCGATGTCGGATGTGAGTTGGTTGCTGAAGTTGAGCAGGAGCGGACTGAAGGCAAAGACCGCGAGGACGAGCGCGGCTTCGAGCGGCGGCAGGCGGCGGGCGATGAGCAGGTAAAAGACGAGCAGGAAGAGCGCCCAGAAAATCAGGTTGATGGATTTGATGCAGAGGATGTTGAGCGGGCCGCAGGCGAGGGTGAACGGCGCGAGGAGAGCGGGGAAGCCCCACGGGTACGCGTCGGGGCCGATGAAGTGCGTGGACTCGCGCATCGTGAAAGTGTTGTGCTGGATGAATTCTTGCGTTTCGCCCTTCGTGATGGCAACGGCCTGCATGAGGTAGGAGGCCCAGTCGTCACCCCACTCGTGGTCGAGGTTGAGGAGGGAGAATGCGAGGAGGAGGGAGAGGAGGATGGTGGCGAAGGGGAGGAGGAGTCTTTTCATGTTCGATGTGAGTTGCTTATAAATCAGGCGTCGTACTTCGTCAAGTTGAAGAAGTATTATAATGACTCTGCGTCACAAATATTTGACACTCCCTGTTTTTGGAGAAGCCCATGAATATTAGCCACAAGACCACATTGCCCCTGCTAATTTCCATCATTCTGATATTGAGTCTCGCACACACGCAAACTGCAACCGCAACGGCTTCCATTCCATGGGGAACAGACCTGGAAGTATCCGCGGCGCCCCTTTTGTCGAACATCAAAGGGATCGACCTGGGAGGAGACCATTCTTGCGTGATCACAAACGATGGGGCGGTGAAGTGTTGGGGACTGAACTCGAGCGGCGAACTGGGGGTGGGAGTAAAAAGTACATCTTCTTTGCCGTATCTTTCTCCTGTAGCCGTGAAGGGATTGACGGCAGGCGTTGTCGCCCTGGCCGCAGGCAGGAATCACACGTGCGCATTGACATCCAACGGAGAAGTGAAGTGCTGGGGTGATAATTCACGCGGTCAGTTGGGCGATGGAACGACCTCCACGCGTTTGACGCCGACAATCGTTACTGGCTTATCAGATATCATTGCCATCTCTGCGGGTAATTGGCATACGTGCGCCTTGAATTCCAGTGGAGCAGTGAAGTGCTGGGGAGATAATTCGCGCGGCCAGTTGGGAGATGGGACTACCACAAACCACAAGACTCCAAACAATGTGGTTGGACTTCCAAAAGAAATAGTCGCCATCTCCAACGGCGATATTCATACCTGTGCAGTTACTTCACAAGGCGAGGCTCTCTGCTGGGGCGCAAATGGGGCTGGTCAATTGGGAGATGGAACGACGATCCAACGGCTGACCCCTACAGGCGTGTTCGGATTAGCAAGCGGCGTCGCGTCGATTTCAAGCGCCTATAGGCATACCTGCGCGATCATGTCTGGCGGAGAAGTTAAGTGCTGGGGAGACAATCTAAATGGCGCGATTGGCGACGGCACAGACATCAACCGATTAACGCCAACAAATGTCATTGGCCTTGTCGAAAGCGTAACCGCGCTTACCACAGGGCTGGGTCACACTTGCGCATTGACCGCGAGCGGGAAGGCGATGTGTTGGGGGCATAATGGATACGGCCAACTTGGCGATGGGACAACTATCAATCGTCTCCAACCCGTGGAAGTCGATGGATTCTCAAGCGGAGTTGCCATCGCGACCGGTCATTTTCATACTTGCGCGGTGACTTCCAACGGCAAAGTTAATTGTTGGGGAGGGAATGCCCGTGGACAGCTCGGGGACGGTTCAACGGCGGATCGCTGGACATCAAATTATGTCCTATCGTTACGTCATGCAATCCTTTACTCAATCGGAGCACAAGACGGTTATATTGGGGAATCGACGGAAACCAGCGGAATTGGTCTCAAGGCGGATTCCATGGGAAGCTCTCTTTTAGTGGGAGATGACAACTATGACCGCCAATACCGCGCCATTCTCTCGTTCGACACATCCACGCTATCAGACACAATTACGATACATTCTGCAGCCATCGCTCTCACTCCCTCCAGTACGCAAGGCGTTTACTTTTATTGGAGTCCACTATTGGTGGATATTCGCAAACCTTACTTCGGTTCTTCCATTTCCTTACTCCCTCACGATTTCCAAATTGCGCCTTCCCTGTCCGCTACCAGCATGGTTGATCTTGCATCGAATTATGCATGGCTGAACAATGCCGGGCTGTCTTATGTCAACTTAACTGGAAATACTCAATTTCGACTTCGCTTCCAGCAGGATGACAATGACAACATGCGCGCTGATACCATCGGATTCTACAGCGGCAACGCGGCGGCTAGTTTGCGTCCGCAATTGGTCATCTATTACTATGGACGTTGACCTGTGGTGCTACTGAATATCCACCTTGAACACCCGCGCCACAAACTTGTGGATGAGAAATGTCGGCAGGAGGAGCATGGCGTGGACCGCCGCGCTCAAACCGAATAGCATTGCGACGGATTGGAGGAAATCGTTCAGCGGCGGGGTGACGGTGGCGAGCATCCACGGACCCGCGCCCGCGATCAGCGCCAGCGCGAGGATGCCAGCCACCCACACCGCGAGCGGAGTCCACGCGTGGCGGTCGGAGGCGGAGGGGAGCATGGTACTGCTGACCGCGAAGGTGAGATAGAACCAGAGCGGGAAATCGTTCACAGAGGGCAGGGCACGCAGCGCGGCGAGGAAGAGTTCCCCCTGTCCGTTTTGGAATGTCTGCCAGAGCAGGAGCAAATTCAATTTGTAGATGGACGCGTAGGCGATGAAGAGTCCGCCTGCAACAAGGGGGGCGAGTCCGATCAGCGAGTCGCGGACCACGTCCGTGCGCTGGGTTTCCACGTAGCCGAGGATGAGGCGTCCATCGGGCAACACCTGCGGCAGAAGGGAGAATCCGCCCGTCCGCACGCCGAGCAATTTCGCCACGATGAAATGGCTGATTTCGTGCAGAAGCACGCCAGGGAAGAAGAGCATCGAGAAGAGGCCCACCGTCAACCCTGGGTGGCGCGTGGTGATGAGGAAGACCGCCTGAATCTCGCGGTGCAGAAGCCGCTGTAGAAAAACCAGCGGCGTGAGGGTGAGGAGGAACCAAGCGAGGCCAGTGAACACAGTGATCAGTAATCAGTTTTCAGTACCGCACACTTGCCCTGGCGGGCGGTGCCAGGGACATTCATGTTGCCCCGTAGGCGCAAGATAAATCTTACGGTACTTAGACAAGTCAATTCATCGGCCTGGACATGAGCGAGGTGCGGGCGGCTTTGGCAATCTCGATGAATTCATCCACTTTGAGGCTGGCTCCGCCGACGAGCGCGCCGTCAATTTCGGGACTGGCGAAATATTCCGCCGCGTTGGCCGCGGTGACCGACCCGCCGTAGAGGACGCGGATGGACTGGGCCGCGTCCGCGCCGAACAGTTCGGTCAGCGCGGGACGGATGAGGTCGCGGACGACGCCCTCGGCGTTTTCGCGCGTCGAGGCGCGTCCCGTGCCGATGGCCCAGACGGGTTCGTAGGCGATGACGAGGCGCGCGGCTTGCGCGGGATCGGTGTCAGCCAGGCCCGACTTCACTTGACGAGTGACCACCTCCCCCGTCTGGTTGGACTCGTACTGTTCGAGCGTCTCACCGACGCAGACGATGGGCGTCAAATCCGCGGCCTGCGCGGCGCGGACTTTCTTGTTCACGGTCTCGTCGGTCTCGCCGAAATACATCCGCCGCTCGGAGTGGCCGAGGATGACGTAGTTGCAAAATTCCTTCACCATGTTCGGCGCAACTTCGCCCGTGAACGCGCCTTTGGCTTCCCAGTGCATGTTCTGCGCGCCGAGGCCGATGTCTGTGCCGACGAGCAGGGACGAGACCGCCACCAGCGCGGGGAAGGGTGGACAGAGCACTTTTTCCACGCCGCGGATTTCGCGGAGTTGAATGGCCATTTTGAAGACCAGGTCGCGCGCCTCGGCGACGGTCTTGTTCATTTTCCAGTTTCCAGCAACGAGGGGGTTTCGCATGTTTTCTCTCTCAGGGGATTTGGACGAGATAAGATTCCGCCAGCACACGCACCCATTCGGGCGTGTCGGGATTCGCCAGCAGTTGTTCCAGCAGTTGACGCGCTTCGGGCTTTCGGTCTTCCTTGATGGTGATCTCGGCATCCAGCAGGAAGACTTCGGGCATGGTTGGGAGGAGGCCGCGGGCGCGTTCGAGGAAATCGCGCGCTTTGGCATTGTCGCCGCGATGGAGGGAGAACCGTCCCTCGGCGATGAAGGCAAGGGGTTCGTCAACCCTGGCGATGGAATTAAATGTCAATTGGAGCGGGAGGTCTTCGCTGGCCGCGGCCTTGTAGACGGCCTCGTGATAGGAATCAAGTAATTCTGGCGGGGCTTTTCCACCGGGCTGGGCAAGAACCGCGCGCTGGTACATGCCCGCCGCGGCGATCCACGCTTCGCGCTGGGCAAACTCGCCGCCCGCGGTGACGAAAAATGCCTGGTCCTGCCCAGCCAGTTCAGCGCCTTTGCCGAGGGTTTCATACGCGAGGCGCGGCTGGTCGGCGTCCCAATAGGCCAGAGACAGGCGCAAGTGGGCAAACGCGTCATCGGGATTTTGGCTCACGGCACGCTGGGCTTCCAGGATTTCGGGACTGGTGACGGCTTCCTCCCCCGCGCCAGCGATGGGGGTATTGAGCAATTTCAAATCGTCCAGCCAGACTGTCCCGCCAACTCGTCCCGTCTCCCCTGTGGCGAGACCGATGGAGAAGCCCGTCACTGCGTTGGGATCGAACGGTTTGCCGGGATTCTCCTCCCATTCGGCGCGCAGGATTTGGTCCCAGCGGAGTTCCACACGAATCCAGCCATCCACGCTTTCCTGCGTGGTCTCGATGGCGTGATAGTAAGTGGTCAACGCGCCGGGCGCGCCGCCGTACAGATCCACGTGGAGGGGCAGGCCGGCACGGTCCGCGCGCAGGTGAAACGAAATCCCGTGGGCCGCGCTCCAGTTTTCGGGCTGATTGAAATAGAATCCGCAAGTGGCCCAACTATTGACGGCAACGTCGAACTTGAAGCGTAATGAATGCGCGCCGCTATGCGCGGCTTCTGCGTTGGGAGAGCAATCCAGTTGTGTGTCAGTGGCTTCATCGAAATAGCCCTCCCAGCCCGAAGTGCCGGCGGGAGGCTTGCCTTCGAAATTGTCAATCAGGTTGCGGGCCTCGAGTTCTGCCGGGGGAATGGGAGTCTGCGGAGCAATGGTCGTGGACTCGGTCTGTGCGGCGGCGGTGCGTGTGGCAATTTTGTCGGCGCTGGGGAAGAGTCCGCCGCGGCGGATGGCCGAAAAGGCGAAGAGACAACAAAGGAAGAGGATGACTGCGCCTGCGATGAGCATCCAACGCGAAATTTTCTTCTTCGGTTTGGCGGCCGCCTCAGGCGCGGAGGGGGACGCGGCGGGCGGCGCGACCGGCGCGGGGTGAGGTGGAAGCGTGATCATCGTCCCCTGGATGGGAACGCCCGCCAGACTCCACGCCTGTTTGAAGGCGGTCACCATGTCCGCAATGGTGGCGTAGCGGTCGGCGCGTTCTTTGGAAAGGGCTTTCAGCAAAACGCGTTCGACAGATTCTGGAATGTCGGGGTTGATGGCACGCGGGATGGGAAGCGGTGTGTAAATGTGATCGTGGATGATGGAGAAGGGGGTGTCGGCATTGAAGGGGACCTGGCCCACGGTCATTTCATAAAGCATGACGCCGAAGGAGTAGATGTCGGTGCCCTCGTCAAGATTCTTTTTGCCCATGGCCTGCTCGGGTGATATGTATTGCGGCGTACCCATGATCATGTCGCCCGAAAGCGTGGACTCGCCCATGGAGGCGATGCGCGCCAGCCCAAAGTCGGCGAGGTAGATCGGGCCTTCGTTGGTCAACAAGACATTGGACGGTTTGATATCTCGGTGCAGGATGCCCATCTTGTGGGCATAGGATAACGCCGCCCCAACGGCCTCGATGATTTTGGTCAGTTCGCTGGAGGAAAGCGGCCCGCGCACCATGCGCGCTTTGAGCGTTTCGCCTTCGATGAACTTCATCACCAGGAAGGGACGTTTCTCGTGTTCGGAATAATCGTAGATGGGGACGATATTGGGATGGTCGAGTTTTGCCACGAGGCGCGCCTCGCGCTTGAAGCGCGCTTCGAAGTTCAGGTCCTCGCCAAAGGCGGGATGCAACACTTTGAGCGCCACATAACGATCGAGCGCGGCATGGTAGGCCTTGTAGACCGTGGCCATGCCGCCCTGTCCCAATTGTTCTACGATGCGGTACGGGCCGATTGTTTCGCCATCTGCAAAGGGCATAGGATTCCCTTTCTCAAGTTTTGCTGATTATAGCCGAGGCTGGTTAATCTGGCGTGTCCCGCGTGTAAAGTGTCGGTAAATTGAAATGAAGCCTCCGCGACAACGCGCCGCGCGTCTCGTACATTTTCCCATTTCTATGCGCGTCCGCTCGGAAGTGGAGGCGCACGGGGGATAAATCCAATTTCGAGACGCGTTCGCGCGGCAACGGGGGCCGCACGGGGATAAATCACCCGTGCTCATATACAAAGCCTGCTTCAGCAGGCTCAGCACACCGCTTCGGACTAAGTCTGCAAAAATGGGCCGCGCTCATCGCGCGACCCACAACTATGTAACCAACAAACTACGAAACTATCGAACTATTTATCCAGCAACGCGGCCACGCCGGGCAATTCCTTGCCTTCGAGAAATTCCAGCGACGCGCCGCCGCCCGTGGAGACGTGCGTCATCTGCTTGGCTACGCCCGCTTTCTTGACCGCGCTGGCGGAATCGCCGCCGCCGATGACGGTCGTCGCGCCCGACTCGGCCAGCAGTTTGGCGAGGGCGAACGTCCCCTCCGCGAATTTCGGGAACTCGAACACGCCGACGGGGCCATTCCAGACGACGAGGCGGGCACCGTCCAAAGCGCGTTTGTAACTCTCGAGCGTTTTCGGCCCCACGTCCATCATGCGCCAGCCCGCGGGGATTTTGTCCGCGTCCACGGTCTGCGCGTTGGCTTCCGCCTCGAACTTGTCCGCAATGACCGCGTCCACGGGCAGGATGATTCGGTCGCCCGCCTTCGCGAGCATGGACTTGGCCGTCTCGATGGACGCGGCCTCCACGAGGCTGTCCTGCATGTCCAGTCCCTGCGCGGCGAGGAAGGTGTTGGCCATTCCGCCGCCGATGATGAGTTTGTCACATTTCGAAAGCAGGGTCTCGACCACGAGAATCTTGTCGCTGATCTTCGCGCCGCCGAGGATGGCAACGTAGGGATGTTCGGGATTCGCCACCGCGCGGCCGAGATATTCCAGTTCCTGTTCCATCAGGAAGCCAGAGACAGCGGGCAGGAAGCGCGCCACACCTTCGGTGGATGAGTGAGCGCGGTGCGCCGACCCGAACGCGTCGTTGACGTAGACTTCGCCCAGCGCGGCCATCTGCTTGGCGAGTTCGAGATCGTTCTTCTCTTCGCCCGCGTGGAAGCGCGTGTTCTCGAGCATCAAAACGTCACCGGGCTTGAGCGCCTTCGCCATCTTCTCCACTTCGGGGCCGACGCAATCGGGCGCCATCTGGACGGGACGTTTGAGATGTCCTGCCAAAACTTCCGCGGCGGCCTTCAGGCTGAAGACGGGATCGGGTCCGCCCTTCGGACGGCCGAGGTGACTCATCAGAATCACCGACGCGCCCTGATCGAGCACGTACTGAATGGTCGGCAGCGAGGCCTTGATGCGCTTGTCGTCCGTCACCTTGCCATCCGCCATCGGCACGTTGAAGTCCACGCGCATGAGCACGCGCTTGCCTTTGAGGTCAATGTCTTTGACTGTCTTTTTATTCATGGGTTTTCTCCGTGGAAGGTAGACACGTACACAAGTAAACAGGTACACAAGTCAACCACGCTTTCGTGTCTACTTGTGTACCTGTGTACGTGTTTACCCGTGTACCTCTTACAGGCTCTTTGCCATGAGAGCGGCCAAATCCGCCGTGCGGCACGAGTAACCCCACTCGTTATCGTACCAGGTGACCACCTTGACGAAGTTGCTCTTTTCCTTGCCGAGCACCATCGTGAACGGCAGGTCAACCGAGGAGGAGTGCGGGTCGCCCTTGTAGTCGATGCTGACCAGCGGCTCGTCCATGGCCTGCAAGACACCCTTGAAGCGAGGCTGTTTGGCGGCATCGCGGAAGAGCTGGCGCAGTTCCTCGGTGGTGGTTTCCTTCTCGAGTTCGGCGGTGAAGTCCACGACCGAGACGGTGCTGGTCGGGACGCGCAGGGCATAACCGTCGAACTTCCCCTTGAGGTCGGGGATGACCAACGCCACAGCCTTGGCCGCGCCGGTCGTCGTCGGGATGATGCTCATCGCGGCGGCGCGCGCCCGCCTCAGGTCCGAGTGAGGCATGTCGAGGATCTTCTGATCGTTCGTGTACGCGTGGACGGTCGTCATGAAAGCGCGCTTGATCGAGTACGCGTCGTGTACCACCTTCGCGGCGGGCGCGAGGCAGTTCGTGGTGCAGGAAGCGTTCGAGACCACATGATGGACCTTCGGGTCGTACTTGTCCTCGTTCACGCCCATCACGACGGTCAGGTCTTCGCCTTCGGCTGGAGCGGTGATGATAACCTTCTTCGCGCCGCCCGCGGTGATGTGATTCTCGGCGCCCTTCACGGTCTTGCCTTTTTTGTTCACGCCATCCTTCTTGATGGTGAACAGGCCGGTGCCTTCGATGACGATCTCCACGCCCAGGTCACCCCACTTGATGGCGGAGGGATCGGTCTCTTTGAACGCCTTGACCTTCTTTCCGTCGATCAACAGCCCTTCATCGTGGACTTCAACGGTCCCGTCGAAGCGGCCATAGTTTGAATCGTACTTGAGCAGGTGCGCCATGGTTTTCATGTCGCCGATGTCGTTGAACGCAACGACTTCCAATTCCTTCGGATACATGTCGCGGATCGCTTTGAGAACCTGCCGACCAATTCGTCCGAAGCCGTTAATGCCAACTTTGACTGTCATGAGAAACCTCCATTACACTTGTGATATATTTCACGATTGTATCTGAAAATCAGATTTTGGAACAGGGTTCGAAGAATTTTACACCAGAACCAGCCCTGCTCCTCCATCTAAGTATATTTTGGAGTGACAAAAGAATGGGCGAAAGTTCTCTGACCACAGAGAACACAAAGTTCACAGAGAGTTTCAAAGGAATATCTCCGTGCGCTCCGTGGTTAGATCTTTTTCAAGTCCACAAGATCATCCACTCCCATTTTTACGTTCCTTCATTGAAAGTGGTAATTCTTGGGTACAATAATATGGCTGGCAGAAACTTCCTGCCCGTTTGCATCCCATTCAGAAATCAGGAACACCATGAACGACTTCACCCCCGAGAAAGAACAACTATTAAAAAACCGAAAACAAAAATACGGACTGACCTACGGCGCCGCAGGCGGGCTGGCCTTTGCGATTGCTTTGTGGGGATTTGACGCCGTACTGCTCTCCCAATCGCACGGCATGCTGCCCTGGCTCAAACTGATCGTGGGCGGCACCCTCACCACCCTCACCGGCGGATTGGCTGGCTGGCTCACATCCCGTTTGGAGAAGATCCTGCTCGGCGTCCTATTCTGGATCCTGACCAGCGCACTTTTCGGTCTGTACATCGTCATCGTCCCGCTCGTGCTCGCACCGCGCATCACCGGCCTGTTCGTGCCGCAGATCAGCCATCTGTTGCTCTACACCACCTACGACAACTTATCCACCATGGTCGCAGTGGCATTCGGCTGGACCATCGTCGGGGCGATCATCAGCGGCACCATCCAACTTCCGATGCTCGACCACGCCGTGTTCAGCATCAGCGGGTTCGGCAAGATCCGACCGCACCTGCTCTGCGCCGTCCTCATGCTCATCAGCGGAGGCGTGTCCGACAGCCTCAACAACAAGCCCCTGCGCGACCCCATCATCGCATTGGACTCGACCTTCCAGTTCATCATTGACACGCGCGGACAGGAGATCGACAAAGCCACCTCGCGCGAAAAACACCTGGCCTCCTTCCGCT
>JBMOMR010000111.1:0-33968 GCA_049324715.1 Chloroflexota bacterium
TCGCAAAAGAAGTCCTGCGCGTTGGGTTGAGCGGATACATTTTCCCACCCTTGCACACCGACGATCTGGTCACGGCGGTTCGGCGCAGTCTCAAACGCGCCCGCGCCATCGGAGACTGGGTGCGCGGCGAAGTCAAGCGGACGACCTCATCGCTTCAGCGCCAGGTAACCGAGTTCGACACCATCTTCAACAATATTGCCGACGGCGTCATCATCCTCAACAAACAGGGACACATCATCCTGATCAACCACGCCGCCGCGCAGGCTTTCGGGGTCACCATCGAATCCGTCTTCGACCGGCCGGTCGCACAGGCGCTTTCGCACCCCGACCTCCAGTCCCTGCTGGGGCGTTCCGTCGACGAAGGTCTGAAATACCACGAGATCAACTTCGATGACGGCAGAGTCTTCAATGCGCACTTTGCCTCCATCCCAAACATCGGCTCCGCCATTACGTTGCAGGACATCAGTTATCTGAAAGAACTGGACCACATCAAAAGCGACTTCGTCCACACGGTCTCGCACGACCTGCGCTCCCCCCTGACCTCGGTGCTGGGTTACGCGGAATTGATCGGCCGCACGGGACCGTTGAACGAGCACCAGACCGAATTCATGTCGCGACTGCAATCCAGCATTCGCGACATCACATCCCTGGTCAACGACCTGCTCGATCTCGGCCGTCTCGAGGCAGGGTTCGACACCCGCCGCGAGATCATCCAACTGGAAAATATCATCGGCTACACACTGGACGTTCTGGGCGGACAGATCAGCGCACGCAGCATGACCGTCCACTTTACCGCCGAACCCCATCTGCCCGCGCTAAAGGCAAATCCCCTGCGCCTGCGCCAAATGCTCGACAATCTGATCGGCAATGCCATCAAGTACACACCGCCCGGCGGAGAGGTGAATGTGTACGTGCGCGCCGAGGGAGGGCAGATCATCCTGCAAGTGACAGACAACGGTCCGGGCATCTCCCCCACAGACCAGCCGCGCATCTTCGAAAAATTCTTCCGCGGCGAAAATGTGCCCGAAAATGTGCCCGGCTCCGGCCTGGGACTCTCCATCGTCAAATCCATCGTTGATAACCATCAGGGGCGAATCTGGGTGGAATCTGCACTGGGACATGGCAGCACGTTCTTCGTGGTCCTGCCCGCCTACACTCCCCCAACCGCTTAAACCCAAAATTTTGTGCTTAAAAAGGCCTCCGCCGGGGAGAACCGGCGGAGGCATTCGCCAAAGGAGGAGACAGTGAGGAGCATGTTGGAGGTGTCTATGTTCCGTCTCCGCCCGTATAATAGCAGACTTCTCACTTGTCTGACATTCCCAAATGTCACGGATAATTAGTGATAACTGTCACAAAGTCGAGCGGGGATTGGAAGCGAAATTCCGTGCCAAATCCGCCGCTTCCGCCACAGTCTGGTAGGAGCGAACGGTCAGGTTGGGATGCGGGTTGCCCGTGACCATCTTCGAGACGGCGCGTCCCTGCTCGTGCAGGCAGAGGACAGGTTTCCCCAAATTCAGCGCAAAACCGATCTCATAGCCCACCCTATGCGAAGGGACGCTCACCTCGGCGATCAGCGCGTCGGCGGAGCGCATCCACGCCACATCCCGCTCATAGACGGTGCGCGGCTCGATCACCTTTTCCTCGTTCACCACCCCAGTCTCGGCGAGGTGGGCGGTGGGCACTTCCATGCCCAAGTCTAAAAGTGCGCGGGTGATGGCTTGGTAGACCGCCTCGTAGGCGCGTCCGCCCGTGATGGAACAGGCGAAATAGATGTTCATGAATTTTTACGCGGCAAGCGCGCGAGAATGGACTGATCGACTCCCCGCTTCTGTGCGGGCGGCGGCGCCTTTCCCTCCCCCGCGCGCATACTTTCCAGTTCAGTGCTGAAGCGCATCCAGTCATTCACCAGGATCACAAAGTGTGGCGTCTTATCCTTGAAGAAAAACGCGGACAGGAAAAAGCGCATCAATTGCGGGTCGGCGGGCCAGCCGCTTAGTTCAAGCACGACCGCGGTGCGTCCGCCCAGCGGGGCGATCACATCGCGCTTCCAGCCGCGCATTCGGTCGGGCGGGAAGAGCGTCCGCATTTCGGCGGTCGTCGAGCGGCGCAATCGTTTGTACGAAATGTTGAGGCGGAGCAGAGGGGTTGCCAATTTAATGTATGCAGGGAATACCTGAACATAGGCCATGCTACGCAAGATCAGCAAAAAAAACGCCGACAACACAACACATCCGCCCACCAGCAACAACCATTGCCAGCGCCATGGCTGGCTTTGCCCCAACGGATCTTTGGACACAGGCCAAGCCAGTAACATCACCAGAAATCCAAGCGCCATCGTTTCGGGCCACCAACGATTGATGACACTGCGGTAGATGACGAGGGGATGCCTGCGGCCGCCGCGTGCCATTTAATCGTCCTCGCGTGGGATGAACTTCCCCGCCTCTTTCCCGACTTCGGGCTGGTCGCTGTTCAATTGGCCGATCAGCCTGCCGATCGCCTGCTCGAGATGCTCGCCGCGCAGGCTGAACGTGATGTCGCCGCGCGTCTTCTCGATGATACTGCGCGCCAGATCGGTCTGACGGCGCAACCCGTTCGTGATCGCGTCGGGATAGTCCATGCTGACCAGCACGCCGTAGATATCGTCCATGAATCCGAGCAGGCGTTCGGCTTCCTGCGAGTATCCGTGGCGGAGGATATCCAACGTGCGGCGACGGAGTTCGCCAACCACCTCGGCCAAACCATTAAGATAGGTGGCGCCGCCCACTTCCAATTCATCGGGCGTGGGCAGGGGTTGGTCTTGGATGAGCGCGCAGGTGGCGTTGGCTTCCACGAATTCCTTGAGCGCGTCCTGGGTGTAGCCTGCAAAGTACAGGTCGGGATGGTTTTGCAGTTCGGCGCGCAACGCGTCCGCGAGGGAACGCGCCTCGGCGAGCTGGCCTGCCATCCCGTCGGTTTCGAGGCGATGGGCGGCGCGGATGGCGAGCGAGCACGAGCGGGTCAGTTGTCGCGCGGTGGCGAGGGCTTTGTCCCGCGCGATGGTACGCGCGTCGAAATCCTTTCGGATCTGCTCCGAGATGGATTCGAGTTTATGCATGGTTCACTTCTTTTCGTCGGGCGGTTCGGGCGGCTGATGCGGACGGAAGAGATGCTCGGCCAGTGATGAGTTCACGGGGACATTGATCTCTCCGAATGCCGCTTCGTAGCGTGCCAGGTTTTCGCCCAAAGCACGGTGGAACAATTTCGCGCTGAGCGGCGACATGAGCAGGCGCGCCTTGATGCTGGCTTTGGCTTCGCCGGGCAGGGCATGGGCAAAGTCCAGGACGATGTCGGCCGGGGAATGGGAGATGCGCGCCAGGTTGGCATAGATGATCTCCAGCCCGGGCGGCACCTCGAGATTGACGGGAGTTGGGCGCGGGGTACTTGGCATGCATCCTCCAATCTAGAACGGAATGTTATCTTCGGACGGCATGACCATGTCGCCGGCGTCCATTGCGCCACCCATGCCGCCTTCACCGCCATCCTGTCGGGAGGAGAGGAAGCGGACCGTGTTGGCGGTCACTTCGAAGGAGGCGCCTGCAGAGCCGTCCTGCTTGGTCCAGATCCTCGGTCCGCCCGTCGCCTTGTCGGCGGTCAGGCGTCCTTCCACCAGGACCTTCGATCCTTTTTTGACGTACTGGTTGCAAACTTCCGCAGTCTTGCCCCAGGTGGAAACGCGGAACCAGATGGTTTCTTTCACCTGTTCGCCGTTCGAACCGGTATACTGGCGGTTGGTGGCCACGGAAAAAGAAGTGACCGCTTGCCCGGATGGTGTGTAGCGCATTTCGGGGTCGCGGCCGACGTTACCTGCAATGATGATGGTGTGATACATGGGGATTCTCCTTTTATATATGAAACCCCGCCGCTCGACGGCGGGGACGATTGAACAACAGTATTTTACTCCATCCGCGTTATTTTCTGCCTTTTGCCTTCGCCTTTTCTTTTGGCTTTGCCCGTTCTTTTGGCTTTTCCTCTTCAGCCCATTGCTTAAGGAGTGCGCTCAAATTGCGCTGGTGCAGTGACTCGGCCAGCCCGCCCAAATAGACGCGGCTCTTCCCGCACGATTCGATGGTGATCGTTTCCAGAAGTTCCTCGGGATTGCGGCGGCGCGCTATGGCTTTCACGTTCTTCTTCAAATTGGCGAGGTAATTGAGATTCTCCTTTACCGCCGCGTCGATCTCACCACGCAAAATGATGTCGCCGTGACCTTGGATGATGTTCTCCAGTCCCATGCGCCCGATCTTGCGGATGGAGGTGGTGATATCTTCCAGGTCACCATCCACCACGTAGGGCAGGGGCATGAACGCGTCGCCCGCGAAGAGGACGCGGTCCTCTTCCACCAGGACGGCGATCCCATCGTGGCTATGACCGAGCGTGGACATGATCGTCAAGTTCTTCTTGCCTACGCGCAGAGTCAACTCGCCCGAAGAGAACGTCATGTGCGGCAGGACGATCTTCACCTGTCGAAGGGCATTGTTCTGCCTGCGCGCCGCCTCCAGCGAGGGAATGCCGCGTTCCTCCAGCAGTTCGCGGCAACGGGCGTGAGCGATCACGGTCGCGCCGGGAAAGAAGCAATTGCCCCAGGCGTGATCGGCGTGATAATGCGTGTTGATGATATAACGCACCGGCACGCTTAGTTCGCGCTCAATGAAGTCACGTATCCCCAGCGTCTCGTCGGGCAGGGCCAGCGTATCCACCACCACGGCCCATTGCGGTCCCACAATGACGCCCGCCGTCACCTGCGCGTACACGTCACTTTGGAACCAATACACATTTTCAGAAACACGTTCGCGTTGCATAATCCATCCTTAACAAAATATCTGCCCTAAAATAGCACGGACTGGCAATAAAGTCAAGTTGACTATACAAATTTAGTAAAACTACACAATCCTCTCACCCTTTCGTCTCACTTGCCTTCGAGTATGTAAAGTGATACACTAAATAAAATATGAGCAAATCCCTGTTAGTTGTTACGCCACAGACCAGTTTTGGCGCCATGCTCCGCTCCAGTTTGGAAGAAAGCGGACAATTCCACGTATATATCGCGGGGGATGAACCGACGGCACTCATTCAACTTAAAAGTGAAGATTGTGAACTGGCATTTCTGGATGTGGACCTGGGCATGGACGCCGTCCTCGAGATCGGACGCGCCCTCCGCACGGTTCGCGCGGACGTTGGGCTGGTCATCATGTCCGACGAGGATCTGCCCCCCGCGCTGGATTCGCTCCGCCCGTGGACGTTGCTCCGCAAGCCCTTCTATCTGCCCGAATTAATGGAAATGCTCGGTTCCACATCGGAAGAAAACTCTCCCGAGCCGATCATTGAACTCCCCGGGGAAATTTCCATGACAGAAAACGCCGAATTGCTCTGGTTACAGGACGTAAATAAGGCCGCGCAGAGACTCACACGGCTGACGTTGGAATCCTCCGCACAGGCGGCCCTGATCACCCGCGGCCGTTCGCTGTGGGCCTACGCCGGCGGACTCTCGCAGGAGACCGCCAACGAACTGGTGCGCATCGTTTCCCGAAACTGGGACGAACAAAAGGGCGGCGATTTGTTGCGCTTTGCGCGTCTCGAAACCACGCGCGCCGAGCACATGCTCTACGCCACCACCCTCACGGAAGGCGTCGTGCTGGCACTGGTCTTCGATGCGGAGACGCCGTTCAGCACAATCCGTTCACAGGCAAATTCATTGGCGCGCTCGCTGGCCGTGGAGAAGACGGGACCGGTCCAGCCGTTCGTGGCAGAACCCACCCCAAAGTCACGCGCGAACGCCCCCGTCCCGACCGACGAAGCCGACCTGGATGTACCGTCCATCTCGGACATTATCAACGACATCCCCACGCCCATCCCCGCGCCGCAACCCGCCTTTCGGATGGAGAAATCCGCACCGCCCGCGATGGAAGTGAAACAGGCGAAGATCGATCATTCCGCGCTGGAGACGCGTCCGTCCACACCGTTGGCCGAGACGCGCGTCGTCAGCCGCGAATCGTCGCCGCCCGTGCCTTTGCGCGATCTGATGTTCGATGAGACCGTCAAACATGAGTACGGCGAGACGGTCAAACACGAAGTGGATGAACTGGACGTGACCGCGCCATCCAAAGTACAGCGGCCTCCCACGCCCATTCGTCCGCCCCAGCCCGGCGAATTGGATGAGACCCGTCCGCACTCGATCACCGAGGTGGCGGGACGCGTCATCCTGGAACCCGCCTCGCCCGGGCTGTATCACCTTAACTACGCCTGCCTTCTGGTGCCGCGCTTTAGTTCCCACTACCTGACCGGTGACCTGGCCGGGCGCTTGAGCGAATGGCTCCCGAACATTTGCATCGCTTTTGCCTGGCGACTGGAATTTCAAGCGGTCCGCCCGGAGTACATGCAGTGGGTGGTGAGCGTGCCGCCGAACACTTCCCCTGGCTATCTCATGCGCATCATGCGCCAGCAGACTTCGGAAAAGATCTTCGCGGAATTTCCGCGTATGAAGCGTGAAAACCCATCGGGCGATTTTTGGGCGCCCGGTTACCTCATCATGGGCGGCACCCAGCCGCATCCGCAACAACTCGTCAAAGACTACATCAAGCAGACGCGCGACCGTCAGGGAATCTCCCAGCCGCGCGGCAAGTAGACGCGGTCCCAATCCTGTGCGCGGCGCAGGGCGCGAGGATGGCATCCCAGCGCTCTGCGTTTTTTGTTAAGAGTAAACAGGTACACACGGAATACGCAATCCGAAACTGATTACTGATTACTGAACACTGGAGCCCCCATGCCCCCTACACTTTATCTAATTGACGGACACGCCCTGGCCTACCGCATGTACTTCGCCCTCACCGCGGGCGGCGCGGGCAGCCAGCGCTGGCAGACATCCAAAGGCGAGCCCACCGCGGGAACTTATGGCTTCGCGCGCGAACTCGTCCGCATCCTCGAGTTGGAAAAGCCCGAATATCTGGCGGTCGCGTTCGACACGGGCAAAACTTTCCGCGACAAACTTTATCCCGAATACAAGGCCACACGCGAAAAAATGCCCGATGACCTGCGCACACAGATCGAGCGTATTCGCCAGATTGTGGATGCGTTCAACATTCCGCGTCTCGAGATGGAAGGCTACGAAGCGGACGACGTGCTCGGCACGATCGCGCGTCAGGTGGCCGCGCAGGGTCTCGGCGTGAAGATCATCACGGGCGACCGCGACCTGCTCCAACTCGTCGGCGACCGCACCGCCGTTTACATCGCGGGCGACGACAAAACCTACATCACGCCCGAAGACGTGCAGGCCAGCAAGTTCGGCGTCCGACCCGAGCAGGTGGTGGATTACAAAGCCATCGTCGGCGACACGTCCGACAACATCCCTGGCGTGCCAGGCGTGGGCGAGAAGACCGCGCTCGGGTTGCTGAACAAATTCAAGACGCTGGACGAAATCTACGCTCACCTCGACGAGGTGGAAAATCGCTGGCGCGGCAAACTGGAAGCGGGGAAGGACTCGGCCTACCTCAGCCGCGACCTGGCGACGATCCGCACCGACCTCTCGATCAAACTGGACCTCGAGCGGGCGCGCGCCCACGATTTCGACGCGGCGGCTGTGACGTCACTGCTCGGCGAGTTGGAGTTCAAGACGCTGGTGAATAAGGTCGCGGCGCTGAAAGGCGCGTCGGCGGACGCGCCCGCCCCAAGTCCCGCGCGAGGCAAGGCGGGACAGATGTCCATGTTCGAGGCTCCTGCCGCGTTCGTCGTCACGCCTCAGATCGAGTCGAATATCGAAGTCCGCGTGGTGGACACGTCCGAGAAATTGGCCGCGCTCGTCAAAGAGTTGAACAAGGCCAAGGTGATCGCGTTCGACACCGAGACCACGTCCACGGAAGAGATGCAGGCGGAACTGGTTGGCATCTCGCTGGCGATCAAAGACGGCGAGGGGATCTATATTCCCGTCGGCCATCGCATCGGGACGAACCTGCCGCTCGAAGAGGTGATTGAAGCGTTGCGCCCACCGATGACCAATCCGAAGATTGGCAAGGTGGCGCATCACGCCAAGTATGATTTCATTGTGCTGGCGCGGCACGGACTGCGCGTGGAGCCATTGACGTACGACACCATGCTGGCGGAATTTATCGTTGACCCGTCTTCGCGCAACATGGGATTGAAGAATCTCGCCTTCGCGCGTTTGGGCGTGGAGATGATCCACATCGAGGAGTTGATCGGCAAAGGCAAGAAACAGATCAGCATGGCCGATGTGTCGGTGGACGCGGTCGCGCCCTACGCGTCCGCGGACGCAGAATCGACTCTGCGACTGTTGCCCGTGATGCAGGCCGAAGTGAAGCGCGTGCATGGCGAAAAATTGATGGACGAAATTGACCTGCCGCTGACCGAAGTGCTGGCCGAAATGGAAATGACGGGCGTGCTACTCGACCTGCCGTTCTTTGAAAAAATGTCTGGTGAGTTGACGAAGCGACTGGCTGAAATTGAAAAGGATGTTTACGCGTCAGTCGGCAAGCCGTTCAATATCAATTCCACGCAACAACTCTCGGATGTGCTGTTCAACAAACTCGGATTGAAAGCCGAGGCCTCGTGGAAGACTGCCAGCGGATTCTATTCGACGAATGCCGAAGTGCTCGAGTCGTTGAGTGGACAACATCCCGTCGTTGACCTCGTTCTCGAACAGCGCGAACTCTCGAAGTTGAAATCCACCTACGTGGACGCGTTGCCCCTCGCCGTGGACGCGAAGACGGGACGCGTGCACACCTCTTACAGCCAGGTCGGCGCGGTGACGGGACGTCTCTCATCGAATAACCCGAACTTGCAGAACATCCCGATCCGCAGTGAACTCGGACGCCGCGTGCGAAATGGGTTTATCGCTGAGAAGGGGAATGTTCTCCTCTCGGTGGATTACTCGCAGATCGAGCTTCGCATCGTGGCGCACATGGCGCAGGACGCGGGGATGCTGGCGGCCTTCCGCGCGGGACAGGACATCCACGCCACGACCGCCGCGGCGATCTACAACATTCCATTGGAGAATGTGACAAAGGATCAACGCCGCCATGCCAAGGCCATCAACTTTGGGTTGATCTACGGCATGTCCGCGTTCGGTCTCACGCGCTCGACAGAATTGACTCTTGCAGAGGCCGAAGATTTCGTGGCTGAATATTTCCGCGAGTTCCCTGGCATCAAAAAATATCTTGACGGCATTCGCAAGTCCGCGACGGAGACGGGTTACGTGGAGACCTTGCTCGGACGCCGCCGCTACTTCCCCGCCTTGAAGGGACAGATGAATCGCAACCTGCGCAACCGCGAAGAGCGCGAGGCCATCAACGCGCCGATTCAGGGGACAGCGGCGGACATTATGAAGATCGCCATGCTGAAGATTCCCTCCGCGCTGAAAACCGCGAAACTGTCCTCGCAGATGCTGTTGCAGGTGCACGACGAGTTGGTGTTGGAATGTCCGAAAGGCGAGCTGGACAAGACCGTACGCGTCGTCAAGGAAGTGATGGAGTCCGCCTATCGGTTGGACATCCCTCTCGAAACGGAAGCCCGCGCGGGGTCGAACTGGGGCGAGATGAAGGTGGTCGGATAGTCTGCTGGTCGCATAGTCGGATGGTCAAATGGTCACGTTGCTTTCTCAATCCCAGAGGGATGAAATGATTGTAGAGTAAAATAGAGCCATGCCCGGACGCGAAGATATCTTTCAAAAGCACATGAACGACGGCCACTCAGCCGCCTGGGACCAGCAGTGGGAAAAAGCGGCCGCCTCATACCGCGCCGCATTGCAGGAATTTCCCGACCAACCCAAAGCGCTCAATAACTTGGGGCTGGCCCTCCATCAACTTTCGCGATTCGACGAGGCGCTGGAAATTTACAAGCGTGTGGTGAAGATCCCGCCCGAAGACCCGGTCGCGCTGGAACGCATCGCACAACTCTCGGAGCGTCTCGGCGACCTGAAGGGTGCGGTGGACGCGGCCATGCGCGCGGCGGACCTGTTCCTCAATCAGCGCGATGTGGACAAGGCCATCGAAAACTGGGTGCACGTCACTACGCTCAATCCCGATCACATCATGGCCCATTCGCGGCTGGCACTCATCCACGAAAAATTGGGACACGTGAAGCCTGCCATCGCCGAGTATCTGGCCGTGGCAAGCCTGCTCCAGCGCGCGGGCAATCTCGAAAAGACCGCCGAGTTGATCAACAAGGCGCTGACCATTTTGCCCGAAAGCGCCGAAGCGCGTCAGGCACAGGCATTGCTGAAATCGGGACAATTGCTGCCCAAGCCCGTGCGACAAAAAGGCGGGACGGGGCCGATCCGTATGGCGCAGATCAAGGAACTGGAGGCGCCAACCCGTCCCATTTCGAGCGGGCTGGACCCGGTGGCGGAGGCGCGTCAAAAGGCGTTGACGCGGCTGGCAGAGGCCCTCTTCGAGTACAACGACGAGAGTCCCGCCGCGCAGGAACGACGCGGCCTGCAGGCCATCATGCGCGGCACGGGGCAGTTGTCACTGCAACAGGCCGAACAGACCAAGGTGGTGATGCATCTCGGTCAGGCCATCGACTCGCAGACGAAGAATCAGGAACTGCAAGCCGCCGAGGAATTGGAGAAGGCGCTCGAAGCGGGTTTCAAACACCCGTCGTTGTATTTTGATCTTGGTTTGTTGCGCTTCAAAAGCGAACGACTCGAAAGCGCGCTCCGCCACCTGCAATATTCGGTCAAACACACCGATTTTGCACTGGCCTCGCGCATTTTGCTGGGACAGATCATGGTGCGCATGGCGCGCTACAACGAAGCGGCCGTGGAATATCTCGAAGCGTTGAAACTGGCCGATTCGTACGTGGTGCCCGCCGACCTGTCCGATGAGATCCGTCAGTTGTATGAGCCGATCATCGAAGCGCAATCCGTTCAAAAGGACGAGAGCGCGCTCAAAGTCCTGTGCGAGAACGTCCACAAGATGTTGATGCGTCCCGATTGGCGCGAGACGCTGGTGAAGGCGCGCGAGCAACTTCCGAAGGCGGAGGGCGAAGTCCCATTGCCGCTGGCAGAGGTTGTCATTCAGGCGCAGAGCAGTCAGGTGCTGGAAAGCATCAACCACGTCCACACGCTGGCGCGTCAGGGACGGTTACGCTCCGCAATGGACGCGGCCTTCGAGGCGCTGGCCTTTGCACCGCAGTACCTCCCGCTTCACACCTTGATGGGCGACCTGCTCGTCCAGGAGGGACGCGCTCCCGAAGCGATCGCGAAATTCACCACCGTGGCACAGGCCTACGGCGTGCGCGGCGAACCGAATCAAGCCACCAAACTCCTGCGCCGCGTCATCGAACTCGCGCCGATGGATCTGGCCGCCCGTTCGCGTCTCATCGACCAGCTCACCGCGCGCGGTCAAGTGGACGAGGCCATCAACGAGTACCTCGATCTGGCCGACATCTACTATCGCCTCGCCGAATTGGACATGGCGCGCAAGACGTACACCACCGCCCTGCGCCTCGTCCAGCAGGCCAATGCGAACCGTTCGTGGAACGTCCACATCCTGCAACGCATGGCGGATATCGACATGCAAAGGCTGGATTGGAAACAGGCCCTGCGCGTCTTCGAACAGATCCGCACCCTGCGACCCGAAGATAAAACCGTCCGCAAGAATTTGGTCGAATTGAACCTGAGGATGGCGCGCTCCGAACAGGCGCTGGCCGAACTCGAAAACTATCTGACCTATCTCGAAAGCAACCGACAAAATGCGGAGGCGATCTCGTTCCTCGAAGAACTGCTTATCGACCACAGCGACCAGCCCGCCCTGCGCCGCGCCCTCGCCTCGCTCTACCAGCAGGCAGGCCGAACCGCCGATGCGATCACGCAGTTGGACGCGGTGGGCGAATCCCTGCTGGGCAAAGGCGACAAGGATGGCGCCATCGCGGCCATCAACCAGATCTTGATGTTGAACCCTCCCAACGCGGATGCCTACCGCAAATTGCTGGCGCAGGTCGGCGGCGGATAAATCCAATCATAAAAACAAAAATGCGGCGGTCAAAACGACTGCCGCATTTTTTCATTCCGTTCCAATTTCACTTTTGCACAACGATGCGAATATAGGGATAACAGAATCCGCCCTGCACTTTGAACGTCATCGTGAACGTGCCCGCTTTTTTGGGGCTTTTGGCGTCGAAGATGAAGGGGCCCACGGTCTCATCGGGATCAACCTGAGGCAATTCGTAGAAGATATTGGTGGTGATCATTTTTGTCCCATCGTGAAACGCGAGATCCGCGCCCTTGTCCCATTTTTTCATGCCGATGTTCCGTATCCAGAATTTCACGTCGAAATCCTTGTTGGGCTTGAAGATGGTATTGTCGCCGGGATATTTGTTGACGACCGCGCAGGCATAGTCCACGGCCACCGTGGGCGGAATCCCCCCTCCCAATGAGGAGGGCGTGGATGTGGGGAAGGGCATCAGCGTGGGGAAGAAGCGGGTTGGCGTCGGTGGAGGCGTGTTGGATGGGAACGGCGTGGGCGAGGCGGCCGCGGCCTCGGTCTGGGCGTGCGCGGTGAGCGTCAACGCGACCGAAGCGTCGATCGTCGCCTGCATCTCCTCCGCGCTCGGTCCCGCTGGTTGCGTCACGGTCGGCATACAGGCGGCCAACAGGATGGTCATCATGCTTGTTAGAACGATCAAACGTGACATGGGCATCCTCCTGACTTGAAATTCTCTTTGACATCGTACCATATTCCATAAAAAGCGGGCTGAGCCTTCGGCCAACCCGCCACTAATTACAAAAACAGAACCCAGGTTTCTTGGAGAAACCTGGGTTCTCGCTCACAACTGCAATTGCTTCTCCATCACCTCGGCGATGTCGAGGGTCTTCATCTTCTCGCCAAGGCCTTTGGCTTTAATAGCGTCCTCGAACATGATCATGCAGTAGGGACAGGCCGTCGCGACCACATCCGCTTGCGCGTCGATGGCGTCCTGCAAACGCTTGTGGTTGATGCGCTTGTCTACATCAAACTCCATCCACATGCCACCGCCTCCGCCGCCGCAGCAGAGACTGTCTTCCATCTTGCGCGCCATCTCGACGCGTTGCACGCCCGCTTTGTCGAGCAGGGAGCGCGGCTGTTTGTAGATGTCGTTGTAGCGGCCAAGATAGCACGAGTCGTGATAGGTTACTTTGCCTTCCACGGCATTTGCGCCAGGGACGGGCAGGTTCAACTCAGCCAGCAGTTCGGTGTAGTGCATCACCTTGTAATCGCCGCCCATCTGCGGATATTCGTTCTTGAGCGTATTGAGACAATGCGGACAGGTGGCGACGATGCGGTTGAATTTAATCTTGCCGAAGGTCTCGACATTCTGCTTGGCGAATTCCTGGAACATGTACTCGTTGCCCATGCGCCGCGCCGTCTCGCCGCAGCACATCTCGTCGAAGCCGAGCACACCGAAGTCCGCGCCTGCTTTTTGCAGGAGTTTGACGAAGGCGCGCGCCACCTTTTTGTTGCGCTGATCGAGAGCCGCCGCGCACCCGACGAAGTACAGGATGTCCACCTGGTCGCCTGCGGCGAGTTCGCGGACATTCAAACCGTCCGCCCATTCCATCTTCGAGTCGGGCGGAATACCCCACGGATTGGCGTAGCGCTCAAAGTTGCGGAGCAGGTCCGAGATGGACTTGGGCAGTTTGCCGCTGGTCAAGGCCTGGTAGCGGCGCAGGTCCATCACCTCGTCCACGGGGTTGATGAAGACGGGGCATTTGACGATGCACGCGCCGCAGGTGGTGCATTGCCAGGAATAGTTTTCAGGGACAACGGGGCCCAGCACATCGCCATCCACCGCGGCATCGCCCGTCAGCAGGGCGTTGTTCATGCCCTTGCGAAGCATCTGGACGAGGTCGCGCGGGGAGTAGTCCATGCCGCTGATGTTGGCGGGACAGGCTTCCTGACAGCGTCCGCATTTCAGGCAGGCGTCGAAGGAGAGCAGTTGCTGGGGCGTGAACTCGGTCACTTTGTTGACGCCGAGGACTTCCGTGTTTTCAATGTCTTCGATCTTGGACAGCGCGCCGATCGGCCGCTGGGGGCGGACGAGGATGTTGAGCGGCCCGTTGAACATGTGGCGCAATTTCGTGAACGGGACAACCGCCACGAGTAGGAGCGCCACGATGACATGAATGACGACGAGCGTATTATGCCAGGTAAACGCCGTTTCGACGGTCATGCCGCCCGCGCGGAAAACGTCAGCGAGCCAATTGCCGATGAGGGAGTAGCCCGCCCAGGCGGGGTCCGCGGCGATGAGTCGCATGGCCTCGTTCGTGAATCCGATCAGGGCGATGAGCAGGAACATGCCGAGGGCGAACCAGTCGTCCCAGTTGGTCTGCAAATATTTCGGCCGCATCACGAGGCGGCGGTAGGCCGCCATCAGCACACCGACGATGATGAAGAGTCCCGCGATATCCATCGCGATTTCGTAGGCGATGTACCAGTTGTCGCGCGGGAATCCCATGTACCAGCCATAATCCGGGGCATCGACCAGTTCGAACGGCGTGAAGAGCTTCATCTGCATCAGATTGATGGCAGTGCCGAGTACTTGAACGGTCACTCCCCAAAAGATAAGGAAGTGCATGATGCCCGGGTAAAGTTTCTTGAGGACGCGCGCCTGGCCAAGCACTTGGACGAAGAAATCACGGATACGCGGGAGGTTGCGTATAATCCCGTGCCAAAGCGCTTTGAAAAATCCTACACACCAGATAACGAATTGCTTCGGGCCATCAACAACTTTTTTCCAGATTGCCAAAAGTTTTGCTTTCATAACCCACCTCCCACTTTCACGTAGATCTTCCCGTTCACGATTTCGGTTTCGAGCGCGAATAGCGATTTGGGCGGAGGCCCGCTGATGACCGAGCCATCCTCCACTTTGAAGAAGCCGTCGTGGCATGGACAGTCAATCGTGCCTGCCTCATTGTTCCATTTGACGGTGCAGGCGAAGTGCGTGCAGGCTGCAGAGTAGGCTTTCAACCCATCGGATGTGTTGATGATGAGGGCAGGATACCGTCCGAATGGAATGGTTTTGGATTCGCCGACAGGCAGTTCAGCCTCCGCACAGACCAACACGGGCTCGGCGGGATAGATCGACAGGTCGGTCGGGTAGAGGTACGCCACCACGGGCGCGGCGATCGCGCCCGCACCGAGGGCGATGCCCGTGCCTTTCATCAGTTTCAAAAAGTCGCGTCGGGTAATGTCGGGCATGGCTAACTCACTTCTCCCCAGATGGTCAGGGCAATGATGGCAATCAACGCCAGTGCGGAAAGCGCGGCGCGGATCCACCAGGCTCGTTTGGTGTCTTCCTTCTTGTCGAAGAAGGGAAAGATCATCCAGGCGATCAGGGCGACGATCACAGCGACGGTGATGAAGATGCGGCCTTCGATCTGCCCGAAGAAGATGTAACCAGGGACCACCTTGAGCAATTGGTAAAGGAAGAGGAAATACCATTCAGGCTTGACGTGCAGCGGCGTATTCAACGGGTCGGCGGGATCGCCGAGGCCGACGGGGTTGAACATGCCAAGCACGCCGATAACAATCGCCAGTCCGAGGAAACCCATCGCCACCCAGAATTCGGTCATCAAGTGGTCGGGGAAAAACGGGACGGGCTTATCGTCTGGAAGGATTTCGTGGGATGATCTATCTTTCATGGTTCCTCCTAGAGCGGACGTTTGACGCCCAGACGCCGTATCATCATGAAGTGCAACAACATGAAGACCACGGTGGCAATGGGGATGACCAGCACGTGCAGGCCGAAGAATCTTCCAAGCGTGGCCTCGGTCACGCCCCAGCCATCACGCAGGAAGATGAGGACGAGGTTGCCAACCGCAGGCACAGCGCCCGCGATATCCGTCCCCACGGTGCTGGCCCAAAAGGCACGCTGGTCCCACGGGAGCAAATATCCCGTGAACCCAAAGGCGAGGGTAAGGACGAGCAGGATCACCCCGCTGGCCCAGTTCATTTCGCGCGGCGGCTTGTACGCGCCCATGATGAACACGCGGATCATGTGCGCCACCGCCATCACGATCATCCCATTGGCAGACCAATGATGAATGGCGCGGATGGCCGCCCCGAAATAGACCTCGTTCTCGATGAACTGAATGCTGGCATAGGCTTCGGCGGCGGTCGGTTTGTAATAGAAGGCCAGCAGGATGCCCGTGGTTCCTTGAATCAAAAACAGGAAGAAGGTGATTCCGCCCAGGCAGTACCACCACCAGCGGGCGAACGAGGGGACAGGCTTTTTCAGCATCTCGTTCAGCGGCTTGGCGATCTGGTAGCGTTCCTCGATCCAGTCGGCGACGCGCGTCGTCAATGGCTTGAACGGCTTGCGCTGGGTCCAGATCGAAGCGGATTGCCAGAAGCCGAAGAGGAAGACCAGTCCCAACGTCCCGAAGACGAGCCAGCGCGCGGTGGGAGTCCACAGGTTCTTGTGCTCGCCCTGAATATGACAATGGAGGCAGGGTTCCAATTTGGCGGGTGGAACTTCCACGGATGACAACTCATCCAAAACACCTGGCTCGTAAGCGCTGGCGTGGAGGCTGGGGGCGAGGAGCAATGCTCCTGCCAGAAGCAGAACAACGATTCCCCCGTAAAGGAGTTTGCGTGCCAACTGCATAGACACCTCGCTAGATGGATAACCTGCCCTGCTCTGGATAGTGAGCAGGGCTGGTTCGATTTCAGCATCTCGCCACCCCCTTGTTTTTCCTCTGGTATCAAATGCAGTATAGCACTTCGCCCATTCTAGGCTTTAAGACGTTTGGCAACTATTTCCGCGACATCCATCACATTAACCGCTCCCCCGTCCGCTTTGGACGCGTCTGTGAGCATAACCATGCAGAACGGACAGCCGACCGCGACGGTTTCCGCGCCTACCGACGGTTGGTAGGTCTCCAACGTTTTTTTCGCCTCTGCGAACCTCGCTTCATTCACCCGACCTGAGCCTGCTTCCTCCTCCTTCCACATTTGCGCGCCCCCCGCGCCGCAACAGAAGGATTTCGCTCCGTGACGCGGCATCTCAATCGTCAACGCGCCTGCGGATTTCAGCACCTCGCGCGGCGCATCGAAAACCTGATTGTGTCGTCCGAGATAGCATGGATCGTGGAACGTCACTTTAAGATCATCCTGCGTCACTTCCAGTTGAATCTTCCCTGCGCCGACGAGTTCGTTGATGAACTGCGTGTGATGGATGACTTCGTAATTTCCGCCGAACGCGGGATACTCGTTCTTGATCGTGTGCAAGCAATGCGGACAGGTCGTCACGATTCTAAATGGGCGGAGAGACCCCGCCCCTACCGAGTTCAATATCTCCACATTCTGCGTTGCCAGCCCAAAGAAAATGTCTTCCCGTCCCGCGCGGCGTGCCGAATCGCCTGTGCAGGATTCGTCCTTTCCCAGCACCGCGAAATTGACTCCCGCCGCGTTCAGGATTTTTGCGAAAGCCTGCGCGGTCTTTTGCGCGCGTGCATCTGTCGCGGGAGCGCATCCCACCCACCACAAAATATCTGGCTCGGGATTTTGCTCGATGGTCGGGACGTTGAGTCCCTCTGCCCACTTCATCCGATCCGCTTGCGAAACGTTCCACGGATTCATATTGCGTTCCATGCCTTTGAACGCCGTCTCCAATTGCTTCGGGAACGCGCTCTCCATCATCGAGAGATTTCTGCGGATGTCGAGGATGTCACGCATCGGCTCGTTGCCCACGGGACAAATGTCCACGCACGCGCCGCAAGACGTACATGCCCAGACCGCTTCGTCCGAGATGAGCGTCTTCAGTTCCCCGTCCATCGCGCCGCCATAGTTCAGGTGATAGCGCTTGTTGATCTCCAGCGCGGCGGGCGAGAGAATCTTCCCCGTGTTGTACGCGGGGCAGACCTCCTGACAGCGCATACACATGATGCAGGCGTAACTGTCCATCACCTGCTCCCAGCCGAGGTCCTTCATCTTTGCCGCGCCAAATTGCTCAATGGACTGGTCATCGAGATTGATGTAGTTCAACTGTCCGATGGATTTTCGTTCGGGCTTGAGCGCGAAATTCAACGGCGCAAAGAACATGTGGATGTGTTTGGAATATGGGAAATACGGAAGGAAGACGAGGATCGCGCCGAAATAAATCCAGAATGCGACATGCTCCCCCACCGCGATCGCGCTCGGGTCCATCCCTGACCATAGGCGGGCCACCGCGGAAGCGATCGGTTCCCACGCGGACGACTCGCCCGTCCCTGCCAGATAGAAGGAGGTATTGAACAAGCGTGCCACGTTGCAGACGATGATGAACGACGCCACGAAGAACGAATCGCGCTTGATTCCGAACCGCGCCTTTGGATGCAGTAACGTCGTCTCACGCGTGGACAGGTTCGCGGGTCGGACAATGAAGCGCCGCGTCGCCATGAATAGGATGCCAATCAGTACCGCGATGTTGGCTAAGTCCGCCAGGGATTTGTAGAGATTCCCAAAGAGGCCGAGATGGTCCAGTACGCGCACCCCGCTGAAAGCGTAGATCGGATCCGTCAGGTCGATCACCATCAGCGAGAGGAAACTCCATCCAATCAACAGATGGAAGACGCTCGGCACGAGTCGGAATCGAAAAACGTTTTGAAAAAATCCCGCCTTGAGGATGACCTTTCCGATGCGCTTTGGAATAAGCCCCCAGTTGACTTTCCCCTGCCCGCTCGAAATATGGTTGACGATCCGTCGCGCGCCTTTATAAGTAAGATATGCAGATACGCCAACAACCAACACGAAGATGATTTTTTCGATTAATGTAAACATGGCCTCATCCGATATTTTTCTCTCCCGAGGGAAGTCCCTGGCGATTTGCAAAGGGTAAGGGAGGGCCTCTTTAGTTTAACATATAATACCCACGGTCTCAAATTACGCTTGCCCCTCCTCATGGCTTTCTCAAAGTCAGAGGATTCTCAACACGAATTGCACGAATAGGCGAATTTCGCGAATTTTTATGAAATTATTCGCGTCATTCGCATTTCAAAACGGCCATTCTGTCAAGCGACTCTGAGAAGGCCATAGCCACCTCCTGAAAACGAATGCGGATAATCTCATTGGATGGAAGCAAAATTTACCAGGCTGTTCCAGATCTCCGTGTTCAATTTGTCGTGCTGGACCTTTGCAAAATCCCAGAACAGGCTTTGTGCCCGCGTGAACGGATAATGAATATGGCGTCCCATGTGGACGGTGCGGTGCAAGTCCAGCCCTTCCAATTCCACTTTTTTTACGCGGCCGAATGCCAGTCCGCGCGCCGCCACCATCTCCGAGACGAAGGCGATTCCCACGCCGCGCTCCACCGCCATTTCGATCGCTTCAGGGTTGCCGAGTTCCATCACCACGTTGAGCATGTCGGGAGTGATCCCGTAACTTTTCAGGCTTTCCATCACGGTCTCGCATGTGCCAGACATTTCCTCGCGCATGATGATCTTTTGATCCAGCAGGTCATCGGGCGTAGCGCGCCCATAGGTTGCCCAGGGATGGTTGACCGGGACGATCAGGTAGATGTGGTCGTCGAAGAGCGGCATGCATTCCAGGTCGCGGTGATCGAAGTGTTTGCTGGCCACTCCAAATGGAATGGTCTGGTTCAGAAGGCGCTCGTACACGCCCTCGCGTCCAAAGATCTTGACGCGGGGATGGACGGCCGGGTACTGTTGTTGAAACGTGGAAAGCAGGGCGGGCATGAGATATTTTCCCGCCGAGGTGGAACACCCGATCAGCAATTCCCCGCCAACCTTGTTGTTGACCTCCTGCAGGCCATCTTCCAGAAGGCGCGCGGCGCGCATGACCTCGCGCGCCATCGGCAGGAGGGCCTGTCCCGCCTCGCTCAGGACGATGGAGCGTCCGCGTCGCAGGAAGAGTTCCACGTTGTAGGCGCGTTCCATCGCCTGGATGTTCTGGCTGACCGCCGACTGGGACATATGCAAACGTTCCGCCGCGCGGCTGAAATTCTTTTCTTCAGCCGCGGTCAGGAAAACTCGCAGCGTGGATAGTTCTACCATTTTTTGTTCCTTGGTGGATAAGCGATCGTTATGATAATTCAACATAAGCATAAGTCCTTGTCATACAATTGGGTAGTGATAATCGTCAATAATTCCGAATGACTTGTTAGGTCAATGCCCTAATCAAGGCTAATATTGAGGACACAAACATTATTGATGGACACACCATGAGATTGAATAAGCCGCCCCTTTGGATGCGGGCGGCTTATTCGAACGATTAGAGCAGTGGAATGTTACGGTACGCCGCTAGGGAGCAACGTATTCCGCGGTGGGGAGGCCTGCTTCGACCCAAGCGCCAAATCCACCTTTGAGGCTGAGGACGTTGGTATAGCCGTTGGTCAGCAGGATGGTCATGGCGATGGTGGAGCGGTGACCGCTGCCGCAGTAGACTACGATCTCGGCATTCTTGTCAGCGGGCCACTGGGAGGCATTGGCGACGAAGTCCGCCAGCGGGATAACGAGCAATTGCTGGCCTTCCAACTTGATGATGCCCTTTTCGGCAATTTCTTCGGGGGTGCGGACGTCAATAATGATCAGGTTGGGCTTCTCGACCAGGGCAGTGTTCAGATCATCAGCAGTGATGCCGCCCCAGCCCTTTTCCTTGAGTGCCGCGAGGGCGGGCTCAACAGCAGCCACCAGGTTGGCGGCAGGCTGTGCAGCGTTGAGAACCATCGGCTCGGGGACGCCCGCCACAACCGGGTTGCCCGCGGCGACCCAGTCGGCGAAAGCCACCTTGAGAGCGCGGACATTCTTCCAGCCCATGCCGTGCAAGGCGGTCATGGCAATGGTGCAACGCCAGCCGGTGCCGCAATAGGTGACGATGGGGGTATCGAAGGAGGGCAACAGGTCAAGGTGCTGGGTGAGTTCGTTCAGAGGAATATTGGTCGCGCCTTCAATGTGGCCGCTTTCCTGCACTTCTTCCACGCTGCGGACATCCAACAGGAAGGGCGGGGTATCCTCGGTCATTTCGACCAGCAGGTCTTCCGGCTTGAGGGCGTTGTAGCCGGTCATGGTGGACAGCATGGTGCTGTACATCGCATTCAGGGTGGGCTGACCGCCAACGACGGGTAAATTGGCAGTCTTCCAGGCGCCGAGGCCGCCGCCCAAATTGCGGACGTTCTCATAGCCCATCAGTCGCATGGCCATCATGATCATGGCGCCGCGATGACCGGAAGCGCAATAAACAACGACATTCGCGTCTTTGGCGGGCAGTTTATCGAGGCTGGTGAAGAAGTCATTGAACGGGATATTAATGGCGCCTTCGATATAGCCGTCTTTGTCCCAATCGGCGGTCGTACGAACGTCGATCAAAACGGGAGCAGCATCCACCAGTTCTTCAGCGAGTTTGTCGGCCTTGACGGTGTAGTAACCCTCGGGCAATCCACTCAGGAAGCCGTTGAGCATATCGAACAGAGCCTTGTCCTCAACGATGGCAGCACTGTTGATAACGGCAGGGGCTTCGGGAACACCCGCCACGAGAGGCAGGCTGGCCTTTTTCCACGCGCCGGTGCCGCCGCCCAGATTGCGGACGCTGGTGTAGCCCAGCAGTTTCAGGGAGGCCATCACCATCGAGCCGCGGTGCCCAGAGGCGCAATAGACCACGATCGGTTCATCGAGACCGGGCAGTTTATCCAGGTTGTTGAGCACTTCGCGCACCGGGATATTGATCGCGCCTTCGATATAGCCATCGGCTTCAACTTCGGAAACTTCGCGCACATCCAGCAGGAAGGGGGGCTTCTCAACCAGCTCTTCGCTGAGTTTGGCGGCACTGACGGAGCCGAAACCATTATCGGGTGTCAGGGTGGCAACAAGGTCGGTGAACAGAGCCTGTGCATCCGGACCTGTTTCAACAACCGGCGCTTCGGTGACGACGACGGGGGCTTCCGTCTCGACGACGGGTTCGGCGGCGGGGGCGCCGCAGGCGCTCAGGATCATGCTGAAAATCATCAGCAGCCCGAACAACATTTGGAACTTCTTGGACATTTTTTCTTCTCCTTTAGGAAGATTTTCTGAATTAGCAAGTCTCATTATTGCGACTTGTGACAACCGGTGCAGTTATCGTCGGTGTAGCCTGCGTGGTTCTCCGGGAAGACCGGCGCATTACGAATACCGGTGGCATGGCAGGCTGTGCAGGAATTGGTGACGTGTTCGGCATGGTCCGCAGGCATGGGCGGGGCCGCGAAGATCAATTCCACGGGAGGCGGCAGAAGATTCACAATGACCGAGGCGTTGGCCGTCTGTTCGGATTCACTCACCTTGTCCGCGGTCAGGAAGAGATCCGCATTTCCGTGACAGGCCGAGCAAGAGGCGTTCTGCGGTGTATTGCGTTGAATATTGTGCGGCGTGGAATAGAGCCACGTTGGCCTCGAGTCGAAATTCGGGAGCAGGTTCGCACCATAGAAATCGTACGCAGTGGGCGAGGCCGGCACGTGCCGTACGGGGACATATTCGTACGGGCGATCTTCCGTTGGATTGGGATTGCGCCCGATCAGGAAGGTGTGGTAAGTGGCGTCTGTTGAAAAATAGGGGTTGCCGCTGGTTTCACTGACAGCCACATGACAGTTATCGCAACTCGTGTAGGTCACTGAGTGACAGACCTGGCACGAAAGTTTGTCGCCGTGGGCCTGATGCATGGGATTCTCGTCCCCGCCCGGAGCCGTCGTGGGATGGCAATCCACACACTTCGGGTCTTCCGCACCGCTCAAACGGCTTTCGGCAGATTCTGGAGTCTGGGCCATGCCATGCAAATCTTCACCTGCATGACACTTCACGCAGTTCATGCGCCCTTCGCGGAAATGCACATCGCCGGGGATGCCCTCGTTCTTGCCGAGGTATTCATTGCCCACGCGACTCCCGTGACAGGCCGTGCAGGAACGGGTCATCGGCGGTGTCTTTTCGAACACATGCCCGGTAAACAGGCCGCCGCCCACATTCTCGGGCTGGCTCACATGACACTCACCGCAGGTGGTATGGCAGGTGGCGCAGTGATTTCCAAACATCTCTTCCAGCGCGGGATGGCTTTCAGGAAGATCTCCCGACCGCATATCGAGCGCGGTCCAATAGCCGGCCTGCGTGTTGTGCAAGGCACTGTCGTACGATGCCACCTGTTCTTCATGGCATTCGCCGCAATACACATTCGCCTGGGCGCTCGGGCTGGCGACCAGCCCCTCATGCGCAACCGCCTTATCGGTGGCTGCCGCATCACCGCTATGGCATTCCGTACATGCGATCTTTCCGTGTTCGGTGGCCAGGAATTTCTCGGCGTCTACAATGGCTTTCTCCCATGGCTCCAACGGAGCCACCTCGCCCCCTCAGCCAACGCCTGTAGATTCCGCCTCCGCCTCGACCACGGGCGCGGCCGTATCGATCAGGCGCTGTTTGTCAGTGTGACAGGCAAGACATTCGCTTGCCGCCGCTTCCGTCGGGACCTCTGTGGCGGCTTCCGTTCCCACAGGCGTTTCCGTCCCCGCGGCTGTGGATATCGCGGCCGGCGCGCAGGCCGACAGGATGAACATCAGGGTAATTAACAGGCTGGCGAATTTTGTTTTCACGATTCCTCACACATTATTTTGTGTATTATTTCACAAATATTAACTTGATTCTAAATTATTCCCATATAGAAACAAGTGATAGAGATAATATGCATCTATTTGAATTACTTATCAATATCTATCATGCAAACCGACACCAGAAATAAAAAAACGGAGACGGGTGACCGTCTCCGTTTGACTTGCATCCAAATCAACTACCGACTGATATCTTCCACATACCCGATCGCCGCACGACATGCCGGCGCAAGGTGCATGGAAACGTTCTCCCACGTCAGTTCTTCGCCAGCACTATTTGATTGCTGTAACGCTTCCGCCAGGCATCCCCCTCCAGCGTTGTAGTTGACGAGGGTGAACTTCCACATATCCTCGAAGGAAATATCCAGTTGACCGGGCATCTTCTTGCCGGAATAGTTCCAGACCACCTGGGAAGCCTGCTGACAATTCGCCATCAGGGTATGCGCAAAGACCGACACACTATACTCGGCGCGGGGGAGGTCGATCCCCAGCGGGCAGTCCGCGCAGGTGGCGTTCACGCTGTTGACGAGGGCGAAGCGCAGCATTTCCTGCTGGTCCTGCTCGAGATCGAGATACCCACCACCACAGGCCTCGTCAGAAAGCACAAGTGGACAGAAGGAGTTATAGAAAGTGGGATTCCACAGCAGGGTGGTATCTGCTCCCTGATCGGTGATCTGCCCAAGCCCGGTATCGCCGCCCGGCAGGACCGTGCCCGGCCAGAACTGGCTTTCACGGGCAAACAGATTTTTAAGCATTTGCGCGGGGACGCCCGTCTCGTGCGCCACATCGAGGATCAGACTGTCGAATCGGTTCTGCCAGTCATTCACAGCGCCACGCGCCGCTTCCAATCCGCATTCGCTGGCGCCGATATCGTCTGGCGACAACCCGCCATCGGAACAACCGCTCACGTCCACCGCCCCTTGTCGGATGAGATTCGCCGCCAGGTAGTTATAGGGAATGTTGCTGGATAATCCGCTGACGTGATTCGGGGTTGCCAACCAGGCAGGCGGTCCGCCAACGGGCGGGAAAACCTGCCAGGTTTCGGCGCAACTGGCAATCTCCACCCCTTTCCACTGGCTGGAACGAACATCCACAAACCAGGATGGTGCATCGGGGTTGCCAAAATCCGTCTCGGTGACGCGCACCTGTGCGGTAAATCGCTGGCTGCTGTCGCCATAAGTGGAATAGGCCCAAAACTCCAACAACACCCCATCGTCGCCGGTGGGTTCCAATTCAAGTACGCAGGCGTCGCCTTCGCAGGAAAAACTTTGCCCGTTGAGCCTCCCTTCCACGCGCGTGATCTGGTGTTCGGCCAGGGGCTCTTGGGCGGTCAATACCAATTTGGGAATGTACTCGCATACGCTGGTTGCCAGGGACGAAACGGCGAGGCAATCGGTCACATCGAGCCAGACGGAGGGCGCGGGCAGTTCCACGGCCACGTCTTTGTCGGCGGGATGCACATCCGCAAGGAAGAGGTAATATCCTTTGCAGCGGTTGACCTTCTCCACTTTTACGCAGGGAGGCTGTGCCACCCACGCGTCGGTCAGTTCCTGGCCGCAGTCAATGTAGACATCCTCGAGGGTTGGCATGCCTTCATAGTCCACCACAATTCTGCAGACGATCTGATTCTTCTGGAAGGTGGCCATGTACCACTCGTAGGCCGTGTACTTGACGTTCATGACCTTGTAGCGGTCGGGGCCAGGAGGAGGCGCGGGCGCGGCGAAACCGGCCGAGGTCACGAAGAGAAGCGCCACTAACGCGACCAGGAGGCTGATCGACCAAATGAGGGGAATCTGACGGGAAGAGGTCTTCATCCGAAGGTCAATAAAAGGCGAGTCCGCTACATTATAGCGGACTCTGGGCGGGTTTCGCGGACTACTTTTTGGCGTCCAAATCTTCGAGGGTTTCGAGATCGCGCTGAAGACTGCGGTTGCGGACGTAGAGGCTGACGAGGTAGATGGCGCTGACGATGAAGAAAACGGCGTATCCGCCGATCATGTAGACTGTGGTATCTGGGGTTGGCATGGTTACATTACCTTCAGTTTGAGTTGTTCCACTTTGGCTTCCAACTGGCCGAGGCGGATGCGGTTCCAGAACAGGTCAATGAAGATGACGGTAAAAGCGAAGAGGGCAAAGAAGAAGGCCACTTTCATATCGGGGCTGAGGGGCAGTTTCTCCTGGGCGGCACTGGCAGCACCGACCACAACGGGATGGATGGTGCGGCTATCGGCCCAGCGGATGGCCATGAAGGTGATCGGCACGCTCAGACCACCCAACAGGGTGTAGACCGCACCAAAGCGGGCGCGGCGCTCGGGGTCGTCAATGCCATTGCGGAGCATGAAGTAGGCCACGTAGATGAGTTCGGTGACAGCCGCCGTGGTGAGACGCGGGTCCCAAGTCCACCAGGTGCCCCAGGAGGGGCGCGCCCAGATGGAGCCAAGCACGATGGTAATGAAGAAGAAGACCACGCTGATCTCGACCGCGGCCACTTCCACAACGTCCCATTTCAAGTCTTTCGTGATGAGATAGGTGATTCCCAGCCCGGCCGCGAAGATGAATCCTAGCATGCCGACCCAGGCGGTGCCGATGTGGAAATAGAACACGCGCTGGACATCGCCCATGACGGCTTCGGTGGGGGCGTAGAAGAGGGCCAGGTATGTGGAGACGGCGAGGACAATAATGGAGACCACATCCAGGATCTTAAGCAGGACAGGTTTTGAGGTCATAATACTCCTTTGGTAAAAGATTCGTTACTTATAGGCAGAATTTATTCTTCAACGACACTATCGAAGACCATAAAGGCGACAGCGGTGAAGATAATATCGTAGACGATGAGCAGATTGAGCGGCGGCCAGATCTCGGACATGTCTGCCCCGGTGAGAAAGCCATTACTGGCCTGGACAGCCGAAAGCAGGACAGGGACGGCGACGGGGAAGAGCAGGATGGGCAGGAGCACGTCGCGCGTGCGCGCCTGGACTGCCATGCTGGCAAGCAGCGTCCCCACGGTGGTGTAACCGATGGAACCGAGCAGGATGACGAGCAACAAACCGGGGTTGAAGAAATTGGGAGGCGTGTACAGGATGTAATACAACGGCAGGACAATCGCCTCCACCACGAACATGAACATCAGGTTGCTGATGACTTTCCCGAAGTAGATCGCGGCGCGGTCCACCGGCGCGAGCAGGAGGCCATCGAGACAGCCGCGGTCTTTTTCCACGGCCATCGAACGGTTCAGGCCGAGCGTACCCGCGAAAGCGAAGGTGGTCCACAGCACGCCCGCGGTGACAGACTGCCGCTCCTTCGCATTGAGCTCGAGGGCGAAGTTGAAAATGAGGATGACCAGCAGGGAAAAGACCAGCATGGCCGAGAGCAATTCGCGTGAGCGGAATTCGGCGGTCAGGTCCTTGCGGACGACGGCGAATGTGGCTTTGAAAAAGCCCGCCGATGGTGGGCGCTGAACGACCAATGGTTTGTCTGTAGTCACTTGGGTATCGTCCATGGTCAACCTGCCAATGCCTGTTTGTAAAACGTCAACAGGTTGTTATTACCCAATGATTTGGGCGTCGCGCTCGCCGCGATCACGCCGCGCGTCAGGATATCGAAGCGGGTGGCGAGGTCCTCGGCGCGGGCCAGGTCGTGGGATGTCATCACCACGGTACGTCCCTGCGCCGCGACAGACTTCAGCACCTCATCCAGCATGGACGAGGCGTCCTGGTCCAGTCCTGTATAGGGCTCGTCGAACAGCATCACATCGGGATCGTGGAGCACGGCGCGGCCAATGGCGAGGCGTTGCTGCATCCCGCGGGAGAAGGTGCGGACGAGGTCGTGCCTGCGATTCTCCAGTCCAACCATGGTGAGCACTTCGGTAACTCGAAAGCGGTAGCCTTCAAGGCCGTACATGCGCGCGTAGAATTCGAGATTTTCCTCGGCGGTCAAATCGCCGTAGAGAAGCGGCATGTGCGAGACAACCCCGAGTCGGGCGCGGACCTGCGCGGCATGATGCGGCAATTGATATCCCGCCACCTTCACCTCGCCCAGCGAGGGACGCGCCAGCGATGAAAGGATGCGCAGGAAGGTGGTCTTGCCCGCGCCGTTCGGTCCGAGCAAAGCCACGAACTCGCCGCGCTCCACGCGGAAATCCACGCCGCGCAGGACGGCCTTCATGCCAAATCGTTTGACGAGTTTTTTAACTTCGATCATGGTCATCCCGTATTACGAATTGCGGACTGCGCTACGAAATACGCAATACGCAACACGCAGTATTAATTCTTCAACCGCGCCTTCAATTCCTCGCGCCGCGTCCGATACGCTTCGTTTTTGATCTTGCCCGCGCGGTGCAGGTCATCGAGGGCGATGATGGCATCGAGGATCTCTTCTTCGCTGTCGAACTCGGTCTCTTCCTCTTCCTCGTCCAACTCTTCATCCACGCGGTTGCGGTCGCGCATGTACATCCACACGCCCGCCAGAATCAACACCAAACCCAGCGCGCCGATACCGATCAGCAGATTCTGTTGGGAACTGGGAGCGCTCGTCCCGGAGGATTTGGGCGCGCCGCTCAGGTCCAGGGTCAGCGATCCGCCGCTCTCGACCCCCGCGCCGGTGTACTGACGGTAATTCGTCCCCTGGAAATCCTGCACATCGCCTTCGGTCATCTGGTCGCTCTTCAGTTTGACGCCATCGGGGACCAGCACCAGCACCGACGAGGCGGACAAGGCAAACGGCTGGACGATCTGTGCCTTCTTGTCGTAGGGCAGTGTGTAGAAAGCCACCAGCCCGTATGGCGTCTCGCTCGGCTTGATGGCAAAGCCACCTTCGGCCGCGAGCAATGGGGCGCTGTCCTGCGTCAGGTCAAAGCCAATGTTCTCCGCGTTCGCAGGCACCTTGATGAATGGCACATCGGTGGAGGACTGGATCATGATGGCTTTGTCGCCCGAATTCGAGAACGTGTAAACGCCAATCACCTGTGCAGTGCCATCGGCAATATCCACAAAGAAATGCACCTGGTCGAACTTCAGCGTGGAAAAATCGGAGGTGGTTTCATACAGCGTGAAGGGCGGCACCGCGAGTTCGGTCATGCCTGCCGTCACGAACGACGCGTCCGAGCTGTACGTCACTCCCTGATACACAACTTCGATCAAGTAGATGCGATTCTCGGGCATCTCCAAACCTTCGAAGACGTAATTCCCTTGCGCATCGATGACAGATGTTTCCGAGACGACTTCCTGCGGGCCGCTCGCGTCGGAGGCGTGATCGAATCCGCGCAGGGTGACGGTGATCCCCGCTACATCCGCGCCGCTGACGGACCCCGTCACCTTTCCACCTGTCGCTTCTTGCGTGGACCCTTCGACCGTGCTCAGGGCAGACGGGAGGGCGGTCTCTGTCACGAGGGGCGTTCCCTCAACGACGGGAGTCTCCGTCCCTTCGGCGGCGGGCGTGACAGATTCCTCTGTGGCCGCGCTGGGAGTCGCTTCGGGGGCCGCGACGGTCGGGGTGGGCATGGCCGGCTCGGGCGTCGGAGTGGGAAGCGTGACCGCGAAGGTGAGAGTCCGCACGTAGGCCGCGGCCGCGTACAGGTCATCGTCGCTCATATTTCCGCTGAGCGCGGTCACTTTGTCGCCGCCATTTTTCAGCAGGCGGACGAGATCGTCCGTACTGAGCGCGGCCATCTCGGTCTGGTCTTTGAAGAAATCGAGCGAACAGCCCGCGCAATTGGCCTCGAACACAGACTGGCCTTGCGCGACCTGTTCGGGGGTGGTGTGGAAGGTGAGCGCGTACGCGACCACGTCCCAACGCTCCTGATCGGTGAGGCTGGCAAAGGGAGGCATGAAGCGCTCGATGTTGCCGCGCGTGACGACCGTGAACCAATCGGCAGGCGCGGCGACGCGCCCGACCTGGGGCAGTCCGAGTGCGGCCACCGTGACGGGCAACTGCTTGCCCTGGTCGCCGTCACCCATGCCGGTGGGGCCGTGACAGGCCGCGCATTTTTCGGCATAGATGGCCGCGCCGTTTTCGATGCTGGGCGCTTCGGCTGGATGGAGCGGGCCGAGCGTGGGCATGGGCGTGGGCGGGATGTAGTTCGGCGGCGGCGTGATATCTTCCGCGAGCGAGAAGTTGCAGGCGGCGAGGAGGAAAGCAAGGAGCGTGATCAAGAGATAACGAAATTTCATTGAATTATTCCGTATTGCGTATTTCGAAATTGGTGATTGGTAATTCGTGTTGCGCGGGTTACGCAATACGTACTACGCGATGGACTTCCCACAATGCGGGCAGAAGCGGTCAGAGACGAGGACGGGCTTGCCACAGCGCGGACAGAAGCCGCCCGATTTTTCCTTGCGCGTTTTTCGGCGGGCGGCGATGAGCGCTTCCACATCGTCGTCATCGCGGACGATGTCACTTGTGGAGGCAAGGTCGGCGCGGCGCGCGGCAACGGCCTTCTCCACGCGGTCTTCCGCCGAAGCGCCAACTTCGTTCGGCGCGAGTTCGTCCAGTTTCTTTAGAACCTCCGCGCCCTTTTTGAGAAGTTCTGCGCGTTGAACGGGGTAATCTTCGGCGGGAATTTTGTTGAGGTTGAAGTCGAAGTCCAATTCCTGCAAGGCGTTGACGACGCGGTCGCGTTCGGCCATGAGGGCAGAAACATCATGCGCTTCGGCAGTCGCGCGGCGACCGCGGCGCTCTAAAAATGGCTGGGCAATATAAAAAGTGACAGCAAGCGCCAATGCGAGCACAAGAAAAAAAGCACCAAGGTTCATGGATATCCCTATTCTGCAAGCAACAGTTCGATCTGCGCCTGGATCTGTCCAAGCGAGGAGAAGGGTCCCACCTGCACGTAGCGCAGGACGCCGGTCTTGTCTACGAAATATGTTTCAGGCACGCCCTGAATGCGGAACAACTGCGAGATGCGCGTCCCCATGTCGGGCCCGTTCGGGAAGGTGATGCCATACTTTTGCAGGTAGACGCGTGCCTCGGGTTCGGTATCCACGTAATCCGCGCCGAGGAAGATCACCTGTCCCGTCGGCTCATAGAACTCCCAGGCCTCCTGCAATTCGGCGGCTTCCTGCTCACAGGGTTTGCACCACGAGGCCCAGAAGTTGATCACCACCACCTTGCCGCGGAAATCCGAGAGTTTCACCTCGGACTGGCCCGCGTATTCGTACCCGCTGAAAAGCGGAAGCGAAAAATCGGGGATGACGTCGCCGGGCTGGACCGTCCCCTCCTGTCTTTTCATCAGGGTAACCCCAACCATCACGAGCAGGGCAAGCAGTCCAACCCAGATGATGATCTGTGCCCAGAGCGGCACGCCGCGGCGGATGGGGGTTTCGGTTGTTTCGGTCATGAAATTCTCCACTTGTTCCTCGTCATTGCGAGCGCTCTTCGCGAAGCAATCTCCTCCACCATGCGGAGATTGCTTCGTCGGGGAGAACACCTTCCTCGCAATGACGGATGATACGTTATTTTTGTTTTTTGACTTCTTCTTCCAACCGCGCGATGTAATCGTCGGCGGGCGCTTCCACGCGCGGACCTTCGGCGGGCACGGCCGCAACGGGCTTTTTCATCATCCGCAGGGCGCGCACGAGGAATGCCGCGCCAGCCAGAATGATCACCGGAGGGACGAGATACGCCAGCCAGTTGAGTCCCTCACGCGGCGGCTCGTTCAATACGCGCGCGCCATAGTTTTCGACAAAGTATTGCTTGATCTGCGACTCGGTCTCGCCTTGTGATAATTTCAAGCGGATGAGGTCGCGCCACTGGGCGCAGGCTTGTGTGGCGCACACATCCAGCGGCGTGTTCTCGCAAACGGGGCAATACAGTTCCTTGGCGATGGCGTTCACGTCGTCATCCGTCGGGGGCTGTCCGTCCTGTGCGGAGACGGGTGACGTCAGCAAAGCGGCAAGGATGAGGATGAGAAATATTGCGCCCCACAGGGGTGCTGCGCGATATTGCGTGTTGCGTAACGTGCGGGTCATGAGCTTCTCCAGATCAATTACCATTTACCGATTACATTAGTCCGCCGCGCTGGTCTGGCGCGCGGAACGCGTCGCACGGACGGTGGCGCGTTCGGGGTCCTTTTCGGGCCAGGCCGCGATGATCACGCCGACGAGGAAGAGCAGGGAACCGATCCACAGCCAGTTGACCAGCGGGTTGACATAAAGTTTGAAGGTCGCGCCGACGGCAGAGGCGGGCTCCCAGTCCACGAGCAGAACGTACACGTCATCTGCCATGGTGGAACGAACGCCGGGGATCGTCATGTTCTGCTGGGCTTCGTAGTAGTAATCGGTACGCGGATGCAGTTCGGTGACCAGTTGGTCGCCCTTGTACACTTCCATGATGGCGCGGGTGTAGTTGACGCCCGTCGAGGCATCGTCCCATTGGGCAATGTCCTTGTAGACCAGTTTGTAACCCTGCAATTCCAACGACTCGTTGACCTGGATCGTCCCCTGCGTTTCGTTCTGGAAGAGTTCGATGCCGAGGATGCCGATCGCCATCAACATCATGCTGATGTGGATGACGTATCCGCCATAGCGGCGGCGATTCTTGCCGGTCAGGTGCGCCAGGGCGCTGAAGAAATCCTCGCCCTGTGTCTTCTGACGGGCACGCGCCCCGCGCCAGAATTCATACAAGGTGACGAGGATGACCAACGCGACGAGGAAGAAACCGATCAGCGCGATCCAGTTCTGGGTGTAGGTGAAGAAAATGGCAACCGTGATCGCCAGCGCGGCGATGGTGGGTTTCCAGATGGCGCGGCCGAGTGTCTGCAAGGTGGAATGCCCCCAGGCCGAGAGCGGAGCGATCGCCATGAGGAACATCAACGCCGCGAAGAGTGGAGAGTTGGCACGTTCATAGAACGGCGGGCCGACGGTCACTTTCTGGCCGGTGAACAATTCCGAGATGAGCGGGAAGATCACGCCCCAGAAGGAAACCACCAGCACGCTCATGAAAAGTAGATTGTTGAGCAGGAAAAGCGCTTCGCGCGAGAGCATGGACTTCATCTCGGCTTCGGCTTTGAGGTCTTCCCAGCGGTGGATGAGCAATCCGATGGATGTGACGAAGGTGACTCCGATAAAGACAAAGAACGACGGGCCGATGGCACTCTGTGCAAAGGCATGGACGGAGGACAGCACGCCCGAGCGCGTCAGGAACGTGCCGAAGATGACGAGAGCGTACGTCAGGATGATCAACACCATGTTCCACTGTTTGAGCATCCCGCGCTTCTCTTGAATCATCACCGAGTGGAGGAAGGCGGTGCCTGTCAGCCAGGGCATGAACGCGGCGATCTCCACCGGGTCCCAGCCCCAGTATCCGCCCCAGCCGAGCACATCGTAGGCCCAGCGTCCGCCAAGGACGAGGCCGAAGGAGAGGAACAGCCACGCCCACAGGCTCCAGCGGCGGGTGATGCGGATCCAGCGGTCGTCGGTGCGTCCCGTTATCAGGGCGGCGAGGGCGAACGCGAAGGGGATCACATAGGCGACGAAGCCGAGATAAAGCATCGGCGGATGGATGATCATACCCGGGTGACGCAGAAGCGGGTTCAGACCGCGGCCGTCCGCGGGGACGATGGGAGTCGAGTTGGCAGGGGCGAGGGTGTATGCGGCGATGTTCCCGTCGAAGGTCTGGTAGAGACGCGCGAACGGATTCTCGAAGAGGATGTTCAGCGCAAGGAAGAAGGCCAATGTCACACTGGCGACGACGATCACCCACGGCAGGAATTCCTGGTCGCGGTCCCATTTGCGGAGCGTGACAGCCGATGCAAAGGCGGACATCAGCCACGACCAGAACAGAAGCGACCCGGCCTGTCCACCCCACCAGGCGGTAACTTTGAGATAGGCGGGCATGGACCTGCTGGTCACTTCGTACACGAATTGCACGTTGAAATCACCGTTTACCAATAAGGAAATCAGTGACAGGGCCGCGATGCTGAGCAGGGGGAAGGTCAACAACATCGAGCGGCGCGCGGATTCCACCAGCGACGCGGATTTGTTGAAGTACCCATACACAGACGCGCCCACGCTGTAGAGCGCGAGCAAAAAGGTCACCACTAAAACGCCATAGCCAAATTCAGCAAGCATACCGTCTCCTTGGAATTAAAACCCTAAAGGCTGAAAAACCTTTAGGGTCTCTTTACTAGTTGCCCGATGCCTGCTCGGGCACGGCCTCTTCATATTTGGTGGGGCACTTGAGCAGGAGTTCATCGGCATAGAACACGCCATCCGCACCGAGGTGGCCGGTCATGATGGCCTGCGCCTCACTGCGCAACAGATCGGGTTTCGGGCCGACGTAAACGACCTTGATGTGCTGACGCGTCGGGTCCGCGACCGCGACGCGCAGGACCTCGGCCAGGCCGCCCTGCGCCTCGATCTCGGCGTTATCGCCGGGGACGTGCGCGACATCGA